>JAJXWO010000021.1 GCA_021781535.1 Deltaproteobacteria bacterium
GCGTGATCCGGGAAGGATTGGAGCGGTACCGGATCATTATCGAAAACCGTCGTCTCAACGCCTTGGTGCTGAGGCAGAATCAGGAGCTGGATGAATGGAACAGCAATCTCAAGCAGCGGGTACTTAGTCAGACAACCGAGATTCGGAAAAAGAATGAAGAACTTCATGAAGTAAACAGGCAGGTCAAGAATGCTTTTGATGAAATAATTTCCGCATTTTCGGAGCTTTTAAACCTTCGGGATCAACGCTTCAGAAGCCATGGCAGAAATGTAAGTGATCTTGCCTGCAACGCCGCGCTGGTCATGCAGTTATCGGCCGGTGACATCGAAACGATACGGATTGCCGGACTGCTCCACGATATTGGGGAACTGGGAATACCCGAAAATATTCTGGTCATGGAGCGGGAAATGATGACTGCCGAAGAGGCGCACATATATCAGACTCATCCGGTTCGAGGGCAGGCAGCGCTTGATGCGGTTGAACTGCTTCGTCCGGCCGGGGTTTTAATACGCCATCACCATGAACGCTGGGATGGAAATGGATTTCCGGATCGCCTTGGCGGCGACAGCATTCCGATGGGAGCACGGATTCTGGCCTGTGCTGATTTAATTGACCGGATAGTGAGCCGCGATCATACCGAACATGCACTTGCTGCAGCAATTGCGCGCATCGAGCTTGAAGCGGGACAGAGTCTTGACCCGGGTCTGACAGGGATATTTCGTACTACGGCGTCAAAAACCTATCCGTTGCGTGATGACAGGCAAAATCTTGTGGAACGTGAACTCCAGCCGGGAGCCCTCCATCTCGGGATGCGTCTTGCCCGCGACATTGTCAGCGGTACCGGCCTTCTGCTATTGGGGCATGGTGAAGAGCTTGATGAAGCTCGTATCGCCTCGATCAGCCGCTATTACCGGATTGATCCGCCAAGTCATGGTGTCTTTGTTCTGGTTGAGAGGTAGGCGGCCCGTATGATTGAATTTGACGAACAGGCGAAAAAACTGGTGGTGAAGCTGGTGTATTACGGCCCGGCGCTATCCGGTAAAACCACGAACCTGCTCTGCCTGCATGACCAGCTCTGCAATGAAGGGCGCGGTGACTTGATGGTGCTGGACACCGTTGATGATCGCACGATCTTCTTTGATCTGCTGCCGCTTTTTTATGTAGCCCCTTCCGGGTTTCGCATCAAGCTGAAGGTGTTTACCGTCCCGGGGCAGGTACGGCATGACGCCACCCGCAAGGCGGTGCTGCAGCGCGCAGACGGTATTATTTTTGTCGCGGATTCGCAAAAAGGGAAGATGGGTACTAATGCGGAAAGTTTCGCCAACCTGGAAAACAACCTGGCGATGGTAGGCCTTGATATTGATAAACTTCCTCTCGTGATCCAGTTTAATAAACGCGACCTGCCGGATATCATCTCTGAAGATGAGGTAAACGCAACCTGGGGGCCAACAGGATTGCCGCTGGTCATGGCGTCGTCTCTGCAGGGGGTTGGAGTGCTGGAAGCGTACCGCCGGATAGTTGCTTTGGCTTATGATGCGCTGGATGCCCGACTGGGGCTGACGGCACGCTATGGCGTTGAACGGGCGGATTTTGTGAGTAGCGTGTCCAGAATCTCCGGGTGATAGTGCCCCTCTTCAAAAGGAATGTGCATGAGTATTGACAGAAAACTCGATTTCGTCATCGGCGAAGATAAAAATCTGACTCAGCTCCTCGAAGTGTCCGAAGCGTTGATGGTGCTGGATGGTGCCGTGCGGGCAGGCGCGTGCGGTGCTGAAATTATCGACAGCAACAGGGTGCTGCTTGCAGCCTGCGGTGGCGAGAGCCCATTTTCCGCCAGGAGGGCAATTCTGGTTGAAGGTGAACCGGCTGGTTCGGTTGTGGTCTATGCTGCGGACTCCGGCGCCAGGCTTGAAGGAATTGCCGATATGCTGCATGCGGCTCTTCAGACTCTGATCAATGGCGCCATGAAGCGGATGCTGACAAGCGAGGCGCATACCACTATTGTCAATCAATCCTATGACGAGCTGCTGGAAACGAACGAGAAACTGAGTAGGTCGGAACGGCAATACCGAGAGCTGGCTGCATCATTGGAAACAAAGGTACAAGAACGTACCGAAGAATTGAAGCGGGCATACGCCATCATGCTTCAGAAAGAAAAACTTGCTGCCGTCGGTGGTCTGGCTGCCGGTATGGCACATGAAATCAATAATCCGATCGGTTTTGTCATCAGTAATCTGAACACGTTGACAAAATATGCCACAAAACTCAAAGAAATGCTGGAATTCTACCGTATGAACTGTGAACCGGCTATCCCTGACGATCTTGCCAGGCAAGCCGAAACCCGGTGGAGAGAGTTGAAAATAGGTTATATTTTTACCGATCTTGACGGTCTGGTGAATCAGTCGCTTGACGGCGCAAGGCGGGTGCAAAAATTGGTGGCGGATATGAAGGGGTTCTCGCATGTCGGTGAAACCGGGGCGGTTCCCACAGACATTAACCTTGAACTGGAACAGACATTGAGTGTTCTTTGTCATGAGGTCCGGCCGGGTACGGTTATCGAGTGTAATCTGGGCAGCGTGCCAACGGTGAGGCTGAATCCGGCTCTGCTTTCACAGGCATTTCTGCAGATCATTCAGAATGCCCTGCAACTGAAGACCCCGGCGTTAAAAATTGTCGTTACAACTGTCCAGCAGGGTGATACTGCACGTATTCTGGTTGCCGATAACGGTCCCGGAATCCCACCCGAGATCCGTGACCATATCTTTGAACCATTCTTTACCACCAAGGATGTCGGACAGGGAACCGGAATGGGACTGTCGTTGGCAGAACAGGCTGTAGAGGCGTGTGGCGGGAAAATTTCTATTACCTGTCCGCCGGAAGGTGGTACGGTTTTTACTGTTTCTGTGCCACTAGGGAGTAACAGTCATGAGTAAATATGCAGGCCTGTTCCGGGATATGGTCAATGACGCGGCTGTTGATAAAAGGGATGAAGCGGTAGAGGTGGACACAAAATCCCGGACTGATTTTACGTTGCTTTTTGTCGACGATGAAGAAAATGTACTTTCCGCCCTCAAGCGTATTTTTATGGAAGAGAACTATACGATTCTGACGGCAACATCGGCTGCACGGGCATTGGAGATAATGGACGCGAGGCCGGTGCAGTTGATTGTATCCGATCATCGTATGCCGGGCATGACCGGCGCTGACATGCTTAAACGTATCAAGGAGAGCTGGCCGGAGACGATCCGTATTATGTTGACCGGCTATGCCGACGTCAATTCCATCATGGGTGCGGTCAAGGACGGTGCGGTTTACAAATTCATCACCAAACCATGGAATGATGAAGATCTCCGTTTAACCGTCAGTCTGGCGTTACAACAATATGTTCTGATCCAGGAGAACCGCCAGCTAAAGGAGGTAGCCAAGCACCAACAGGCAACTATTACCCGATATGCAGGTCTTTTTGATGAAAGCAGGGGGATGCTGGCTGACATTCTGATAAAGACCGGCGCACTATCCAAAGATGCGGTGACCTCGGCACGCAAGCAGCGGGAACCGGCTGAATTTCTGGGTGATACCTTGGTTCGGCTGGGATACATAACCGAAAGTATACTGGTGCGTGCCCTGCAAAAAAATCTGGGCATTGACTTTATCGATCTGCGTGAAACTGAGATTAATCCTTCTGCGGCCGGCATCATTCCGATGGATATCTGCCGGCGACATCGCATTATTGCTGTTCGCATGGAAGCGGGACAGTTGATTCTGGCCATGGCAGACCCGTCAGACTTGATGCTCTGCGATAACATCACCAGAGTGACCGGATTAAAGGTTGTGCCGTACATAGCGGTTCCCTCAGAGATAACCGCTGCTCTCGAACGGGCTGAAGGCCTGACGGGGTCTGTAGCCGGAATTGAGGATACACTCGATATTGAACCTCTCGATGAGATAGATATCGTTATTGAGGATGAAGAAAAAGAGGCAAGCGTCGAAGAACTTATCGGCTCCTCCAAAGTTCCGCCGGTCATCCGGATCGTTAATTCTATCATTTCAGAGGGTATTCGGCATCGTGCAAGTGATATCCATATTGAGCCCAAAACCAAGTATACCGTAATCCGCTTTCGTATTGACGGGATGCTGCACAGCAAGATCAAGATACCGGCCGACCTGCATCCGGCTGTTATTTCCCGACTCAAAATTCTTTCAAAAATGGATATTTCAGAGCGGCGCAGGTCGCAGGATGGTCGCATAACCGTCAAGGCCGGGACGCGTATTGTGGATATGCGCGTGTCTTCGTTGCCGACACTGAACGGCGAAAAAATTGTCATGCGTATACTGGATAAAGGCGCCGCGATCAAAAGTCTGGATGATCTCGGCGTGCTCCCCGACGATCTCAAAAAAATCACTGTACTCAGTAAAAAGCCACAGGGGGTCGTGATTGCCACCGGACCGACCGGCAGCGGCAAAACCACCATGCTTTATTCGCTCCTCTCCTCAATGATGAATTCGTCGCGGAATTTTGAGACTATTGAAGAACCGGTCGAGTATTTTCTCGAAGAGGCAAATCAGGTCTCGATCCATGAGAAAATCGGCCTGACATTTGCTCAGGTTCTCCGATCGACATTGCGCCAGGATCCGGATGTTATTCTGGTGGGTGAAATACGTGACCATGACACCGCCGATGTTGCCTTTAAAGCGTCGCTCACCGGGCATATGGTGCTCTCCACACTGCACACCAATTCGGCCATTGGCTCCATAACCCGCCTGATCGACATGGGCATAAAGCCGTATATCATCGCCTCGGCGCTGGAAGGAATCGTTGCCCAGCGCCTGGTGCGAAAGATCTGCAAGAACTGCGCAACACTGGTCCCGCCCGACAAGGATCTGCTGGAAATTCTGCGGGTACCGGCCGGATTCTTTACCGGTGATGTCTCCGTCGGCAGCGGGTGTGATGTCTGCAATAAAAGCGGTTATCAGGGAAGAATCGGTATCTACGAAGTGTTTATCATGAATGAGGACTTCCGGCAGATTATCGGTAACGTCTATAAGGAGTCGGAGGTTCTGGAACTGGCTCGTGCCAGCGGGATGCGCACCCTGCTCGAAGATGCCCTGGAAAAGGTGCGGCTCGGCTGGACGACGCTGGAGGAAGTATTGCGGGTGATCGGTCCGAGCATCTCCCTTGAACGCTCCTGTCTGCAATGCGGGCGTTCAATCGAGGCAAAATTCATGTTTTGTCCATACTGCGGTATGGTCAGGGAAAATCGCTGCGTTCACTGCCACATGCCGATGGATGCCGATTGGCATCACTGTCCGTTCTGCGGAGAAGCAAAAAATGAAGGGAGTGTTTTATGAAAGATGCAATCCTGCTTGTTGATGATGAGGCCAATGTTTTATCAGCTTTGACCCGCGCACTGCTTGATGATCCGTATGAGATATTGACGGCGTCAAGCGGCCGTCAGGCTCTTGAAATCATGGACGGCAGGACAGTCAAGGCGATTGTTTCGGATGAACGCATGGTCGGAATGCAGGGGGCGGAGCTGCTGGCAGAGGTAAAGCGCCGTTCACCGTACACGGTCCGCATATTGCTGACCGGTCATGCCACTCTGGAAGCGGCGCTCCGGGCTGTTAACGAAGGCGAAATTTATCGTTTTTTCACCAAGCCGTGGGATGACATGCAGCTCCGATTTGCCCTGCTGTCAGCGGTGGAAAAATATAATCTGGAGGCCGAAAACCGCCGCCTGCTGGCAACTGTCAAAGATCAGGCCATGGAAATAAAGGTTCTTGAGAGGCGCTATCCCGGCATCAGCCGTGTTGAAAAGGATTCGAGGGGAACGTTCGTGCTGCCGGATATCGGTGACGAAGAAATCGCCCGGCTGCTGGTGGAGTGCGAACAGGAGGCTCTGGTGAAGTAGATCTGTTGCCTGCTACGTTCAATCGGGGTTTTTAATCAAGCGCGAAATAATCCGTAAAAAATTCCGTGTCAGGGCAGGGTGCAAGTCGGTTCCCATCATATCAAGCATCATTCCGGCTGTTTCTTTCAGCGGTACCGGTTCACGATAGGTACGCTTGGTTCTGAGCGCATCAAAAAAGTCGGATATCGTCGTCATGTGGCTGCAGAGATTTTGTTGCCAATCGGGTGAAACATGCGGATAACCACGCAAATTGTATTTAAGATGATGTTCGTAGGCTGCAATGACCGCCAGCCTTGGGACACCTGATGTTTCAAGGAGATGGCGAGCGCCCTTGACCGGGTGTTGCATCATGATATTGAACTCTTCAGCAGTAAGCTTATCAGGTTTCATAAGAATTTCTTCCGGGATAAACAGTTTGCCGATATCATGCACCATGGCTGCAATGCCGATATCATTTAACAGCTGTCCTTCAATACCGAGAGCCATCGCCTGTGCCAGATTAAGAACACATACGTTAGTAGAGTGTGTAAAGGTGTATTCGTCCTTATCACGCAACGCAGCCATCGCGAGAAGCGGCTTTCCCTCCTGCCGGAAAACATCGATGAAGCTTGAAACAATCTCAGATACGCCGTTAATCTGAAGTTTATGCTTCTTCTTGACCGTTTCGTATATTTCCATGAAGCGGGCAGATTCTTCGTGCGGCATCTCGGGCAGCGTGAGCTTCCGCTTGTTTGAACCGGTGGCGCCTGTATCTTCAGGAGAGCCTTGCACCCGAAGACCTACTTTACCGAGTCGTATATGGTCAGAAGATGGCGTCGTCTGGGTGCCATCTTCCGACTGTCTTGAAAGCCCGCCTATCAGTGCAATAATTTCCGCTTTCGATAAACCGGCCAGTAGTCTGATGGAACCGATTCCTCGAGAATTAAGTATCTGTGTAAAACGGTTGAGGAACAGGCTGAGTTCCTGCGGCTTACCGTCAATGACCAGCTCGTTTTCTACTACCAGCAATGTAATATCTGGCCTGGATTCAAGTAGTAAGCTGACGCTGGTGAATGCCTGTTCTGAAAGCCGCACTACTTGAGGATGTTCCATGCCGTATAAGGCGGCGTTGGTAGCCGCCGATAACAGGACGCGGATGAAATCGTGTATAGTGCGGCTGGCACTATTCATATGTGTCTTCCTGGAATGATTTTCAATGTTTCGGCCGCGAGGCGGGCAATGTCACCGGAGCTTTCCGCGATACGCTCAAGCACGGGACGTGCGACCTCTGGCGGATATTTCGGAAGAGAACGAATGATGTCTGTTTTCAATTTTGTCAGGTGTCGTGAATAAAGCAGGCTTCGGGAACTGAGTATTTTTGCCAGCTCCGGTAATACTTCGGCTCGGCCTATTTCCCCAAGTGACCGCACAATGGCGCTTTTTCTTTCACATTCAGCCTGAGAATATCCACCCTGTGCAATCATCGTGCTCAGTTTTGTTGCGATGGGCAGTGACGTGCATCGTTCAGCCAACTGAATGGCTGTCGCCTGCAGTTCCGTTCCTTGCGACTCCAGATCTTCCAGAATCTGCATTTCGGCCAGAGGATCGCCGAAATGCACCAGTGTTTTCAATGCCTCTGAACGTAACCGGGGATTGTCACTACGCACCAGTGGGCGGATCGCCGGAATGACGGCGGCATCATTCTGTGCGGCAAGGATAATCAGCAGGTTGCGTAAAAAATACCACCGGTTATCATACAACCGGTTGACGATCGGCACTTGGGTCACCAGACCCATTTCAATCAGACAATCCATGTAAAATCGGCGTTGAGACATATTTTTCTCTTCCGACAGGCGGTCCAGTATCACCTCAACAAACAGGCTGCCAATTTTAAGGATCAGAGAACGAATATCGCCGTAGCGCGGTTTACCCCAAATGGCAAGACCATCAAGAATCTCTTCCAGAAATTCACGACGACCGTATTCATCTCGCAGACGGTATTGAATTTGTACCGGGAAGGTACCGTCATTCGTCTGGTCAATCATTGCATGTAATTGGTCGTAATCACCTGTTTGAAGATAAAAACCGAACATATCACCAAGATTTTGCAGCAGCAAATCGCGCTCTTCGGGCGTTCCCCCACCGTCCCGGATCACGTTTGTCAGTATTTGTCTAATGCCGTTTTCAACAGAACGGGATTCAAGTGTTTTCAGTAAATCCTCTGTCCCTTCCATTGTAAGTGGTGAACTCCGGTCGGAAGCAATAATACGGTTAAGGTTTTTCTGATAGTCATCAGGTACGAACACCTCTGAGGAGTGTTCCCGGAAAATTGTTTTCATCTTCTGTGAAATATCATCATCTGCGGAGTTTGTATCTGAAGTGCTCTGAGGCGCTCTGGTGGTTCGTCCGAGATGTTGCAAAAGTCCGAACATAACCGGAGACATGCTGAGGCGGTTGTTATTGATGTCTTCGAGAATTTCAAGTATCGCCTTTTCAGAGAAACCGTCAAGAATGCGCTTTGCAACTATTTTATTATCAAGACCCGTGGCACCGAAGGCACTGTCAATGAATTGTCTCCGCAGTTCAGGGGTAAGATTGCTGATGAGTGCAGACAATTTATTATAGGCTGTACTCGAAGAAGATTCAGGAGCATCGTCACCGTTGACGGGAGTAAGTAAGGCTGCAACGGCACTGTGTATCACCGCCTCAGAAATACTGCCGTCAGCAACCTGTTGATTGAGTATTTCGGCAAGAATCACCGGGTCGAGGCCGGATTCGTCGCTGGTCCGTTGGGAAGGATCGCCATGCATTAATTCTCTTGTAAAGCGCTCCCACAACCCTTCGCTGGATGTGATGCCGGGAACTGCTGTGACAGAAGCTTCGTCGGTTGTCTGGAAAAGGTCGTAGCGAATCGGTCTGATTGACATGGCTGTAATGCCGGTCCTGTCCCAAACTGACTCAATACCGTCATGTTGATGGACCTGTTCCCGTTTGAGGCCTAAAATCATGGTAAAGTTGTTCAATTCCTCAATAGTCAGGCCACGATGGAATATAAGCGCGCCAATTCCCAGTTCAAAAAGGACACGTGAAAAATCCCGAAAGACTGCATTTGATTTTTCAAGAACAACACCATCCAGCATCAGGGTATCATTAGTGATGCCCAGAATAATTTCCTCATGTCTGCCCAACAACCCTTCATAGACGGAAAGCGCTTTGGATAACGTTGCCGCAATAACCGGATGTCCTTTCGGATAGGCACGACAGTTGCGGCGAGCGATATTAAGCTGGATGACCAGGGTCGCAAGCGAGCTGATATCGATTTTGTTCGTTGCTATGTCATTTGATTGAGTGGCCACGGTGCGTTATACTAACATTAAATTATAATATGGCCACAAAAAACAAAACTTCTGCTGTTACAAAGCGTACTATTATGAATCTGTTCCCGTTTAGTGTAAACTCTTCGCGCTTGACCTATCATACTATATGCGCTAGTTTTCGCTGATTTCTGAGCAAGAGGATTTTTGTCTATGCGGGTCATCGCAGGAACCTGTCGGGGAAGAAAGTTGTCTGTACCACCTGGAATAACGACCAGGCCGACCGCTGACCGCGTTAAGGAAGCTCTTTTCAGTATTCTGTCAAGCCGAATAGATTTTGCTGATATTCGTGTGCTTGATATCTGTGCAGGAACCGGCAGTTTGGGGATTGAAGCTCTCAGCCGTGGGGCCAGATCATGTTGTTTTATTGAATATAATGTATCTGTTAAAGCAATACTGGAAAAAAACCTCCTCGGTGTTCGCTGTCAGGACCGATCTGAGATATTGACTATGGACGCAGTGAAGGCGTTGCATGTTATTGCCGGACGTGGTCAACGCTATGATCTGGTTTTTTTTGATCCACCGTATGAGTCAGATTTATATATGCGTGTGCCTGAAGCGCTTGACTCGTCCGGTCTGTTACTGCCAAACGCCATTCTCGTGGCCGAGTGTTCTGTACGAAAACCGTTATTGGAAGCGTACGGACGGCTGAAGCGTTTTGACCGGCGTGTATATGGAGAAACAGCTCTCGAATTGTTTGTACTGGAGGAATAATGAAGAAAATTGCTGTTTATCCAGGTTCATTTGATCCAATTACGTATGGCCACCTCGATATAATCAAGCGGGGGTTGACTATTTTTGACGAGATAATAGTCGCAGTTGCCAATAACTCGCAAAAGAATGCCCTGTTTACCACTGATGAACGGGTTGCGTTAATTCAGGACGTCGTAAAAGGGGAAGGGCGGGTCTCCGTTGACACTTTCAGCGGACTTTTGATTGATTATGTGTCTTCTCGCGGAGCCCATGTCATCATCCGTGGCCTCAGGGCAATATCTGACTTTGAATATGAATTTCAGATTGCTCAGATGAACAGCAGTATCGGCCGGGAGATTGAAACGTTGTTCATGATGACCTCCCTGCAGTACGGCTATCTATCCTCGTCAATTGTCAAGGAGGTCTGTTCGCTCAATGGCTCTATTGACAAATTTGTGCCGGCGGAAGTGAAATCAGCGTTACGGCGGAAATATGGGTTATCGTAATCGCCGGAAATATATCAGGGAGCCACACGGTGCTCTATTTTTTAGTACAAGAGGTGCCTCATGATTACACAAGAAATGATAATTGCCGATATTATCACACAGCACCCCGAGACTTTGCCAGTCTTCAAACAGTATAACCTTGAGTGTTATGAATGCCAGATTGCCGACCTGGAAACATTGGGGCATGGTGCAGGCGTACACAAAATAGCCATCGATCAGTTGCTGAATTCCCTGAACAATGTCCTGAAAAAATGACCTGCCTCGCTGGGATACCGGGAGTTGTGAACAATGAGTGATCTGGATGAGTATTCACGCTATTTTCCGGTCGGAAATAAGGTTGGTGTCGGTATTCCACTGCCCAATGCGGAAGTTTTTACTGACTGGGCAATAATTCATGGCATTGATGAAGATCTTGTCACGCTGCAGCTCTCTCGTGATGAGCTGCCGGTGGATGTATCGCTGCGTTATGGACAAATTCTTGAATTGCGTGGCGGTAGTGATGAAAACGGTTACTGCTGCAGGGCAATTGTCGTCTCCGAAGGTGATGCCAGGGAATTGTTGTTACGGCTGATCGGTGAGATTGTTTCAGATGAACTGCGGGAATTTTACCGCATTGATGCTTTTCTACCGATTAAATATTTTGTCAGCACCGAACAGAATATAGATCTGCTCCGTAAGCAGTGGGCGGAACGACGTATCCGCCGCGAACAACTTGAAATCGAGCAGCATGATCAACGTTGGACCGCCAAAACGTTGGCGGCTGATGCCTCTAAACCTTCTGTCACCCCTCATGATTCAATTGAAACAGCCGAAGATGAAATCATTCCTGATCGGATCATGGCCAGTGAGGAAGTCCGTGACTCCTGGGATACCTTGATTCCGCTGGCTGCCAATATTAGCGGCGGTGGCCTGCGAATCATTACGCACCAGGGATTCGAGAGCGGAGAATACACACTGCTTGAAATCCTGGTCCCCTCAACGCAACGGGTCGTAGATGTTATCGGTCGGGTTGTCTTTGCCAATCGTAATTATGCTGCAGGAAGCGATCGTGAATATTTTAATACCGGGGTGCAGTTCGTGTACATAGATGAACGGGACAGGGATGCCATTGTAAATTATATCTCTACCATTCAACTCAAAAGAATCCGGCAATTGCGTGAAAGGTATCTGTTTCGGGGAGCACTGGAAAACGATGAACTGCTCGATATATCCGATAAGCACAGCATCAAAAAAACTGCTCTGCGGGCACTGCCGAGGTTGTTCGCAGTGGTTATGCTCGCACTATTTGTTTACTTTTTCTGGTATTATGCACAAGTACATCCAAAGGGAGAGATTCAGCGCACGTTTGAAGATAGTATCAATAAATATAAAGAGCAAATGAACAAGAAATAATAATCAATTCAAAAAGAGCTTGTCGGCGCGCTTAATAAATTCCGGTAGTGGCCTGCCGCGGTAGACGCCGTTCATCGCTGACCCAGCCGAAATCCCCCGCATATAAATGTATAACGCCCCTCCAAAATGTTTTTCATACCTGTAGTCAGGTAGCCGTGACTTCAAAAGTCTATCCAACGCCAGCGTATAAAGATGGTATTGCAGAATATAGGCACTGTGACACATTGATTTGTGCATCGCATCCTGATTGTAGTCGCAGGTATTCATACCGAGGTGATTTGACTTCCAGTCAATGATGTAATAGCGGCCATTGTGTGTAAAAACCATGTCAATAAAACCTTGCAGCATGCCGTGACTCTGCCGGAATGAAAGCCGGTTCAATTCCTCATAATAATCTACGAAATATTCTTCATCAAGCATTCCATCAAAGAGTGACCGTACAATTTCCGGTGCAAGTTTCCTGATTGGCAGGTAAAATTCCATTTCAGACTGCCAGTCACCGCTTTTTAATCGGGAAAGACAGAAATCCTCATATTCCGGGATGATTCCGGTAGAAGTGACAGCTGCCACCATGTTTGTGATGGCCGGCAGCCACTGCTCGTGAAAGCCGTTATTTGAAAGTGCAGAGCGTACAGTGTCAATAACAGAATCACTAGTAAGGTGCGGATAATCGAGTCGCTCAAAAATTTCATGGAGACAGGTGCCGGCTTTTGCACCACGCGGAAAATCAAAAACGGTCAAGCCTCCCACTGGTTGCTCCGGTGCCGTCAAGGTAGTTGCCAGATCAAGCGGTACCGTATCGCGATCATGCGGTTCAAATACATGTCCGGTTTCTGATGTCATGCTACTGAAACTGGCGACATGCCAATCATCCCGGAAAGGACGGGCAAGTGTACGACAGTGAAAAGGAGAATTTCCGGTTACCGTTTTGTGATACTCGGGTTTATGCGTCGCCACAGGCATCAGTTCGGCAAAAATACCATTGTTCCCGCTTGACAGCAGTCGAATGTTGTCAAGAATATCCTGGTCGCTTAGCGCTGAAAAACTTTTGTTACTACCGGCAGAGGGGCTGGTGGGAAATAATTGAAACAGCGGAGAGGCGTCTGCCCCATTGATTGCGCCCCAGGCGGCATAACAGCGAAATTCTGCCCGGGTCAACGCTACATACAGCAGTCGTACCGCCTCCGCGTTCCGCTCTGCCGTTGCACGCTGCAGATTTTCTTCCTCACCCGCAAGATCTAGCACCAGATCCCCGGCGTCATCATGGAAAAGTGCCCTGTCCGCTTTTCCTGAAGGGGCATCCCATGCAAATGGTATGAAGACAACCGGATACTGCAGGCCCTTGCTCGCATGAATGGTTGAAATAGTTACCGCCTGTTCGTCTGTTTCAAGGCGGAGCAAAGCCGCATCATCAGTGCTCGGAGCACTTATTTTTCGTTCAAGCCAGGCAATCAAGCCTGTCAGGCTTTTCCCCATTTCCCGCTCTATCTGATGCAGTAATTCGCAACAATGGAGAAGGTTTGTCAGGCACCGCTCACCGCCAACACGTGCCAGCGCTTGCTTCAGCACTCCACAACTCCCGAACAGGTGCGCTGCGAACGCGACAATCCCGCCGGCTGCGGCTGCGGTATGCAATGTTTGAAATCGGACCAGCCAGGACTCCCATTCGGGATGTTCTCCCGAACTATCAATATAAGATGAAATCTGATTGGCGCTTACTCCCATACTGGCTGTCAACAGGGCTTCTCGAATCAGTGCTTCGCGATGTGGTTCTGCGGCTCCCCGTAATATCCGTAAAAGATCAAGCGCTTCAGATGTCTCGAAAATAGTGGCGCTTCCCTGTTGTACTGACGGGATATTATGAACCAAAAGCGCTTCCTGCACACGTTCGGCCTGTTCGTGTGTTTTTACCAGTACGGCAATATCGCCAGGTCTCAGCGGGTGTTCCTGTCCCGATGCAGAGATCATAACCCGCCCCGGTTCAAGCAGGCGTGCAACTTCGCCTGCAACCGCCTGGACGATACTGTGGGTAGCCACCGGTTTCTGCGCAGGTTTCGACCCGTCAGTGCGGGGATAAACCCAGATCTTGAGCGGTTCCTTGTCCGGTTCACCGTCAAGCAGTAACTGGTCATCTGGAGAGCGGCCTGAGGTGACCGGATGGAAAGGTATATCCCGGCACAAAAACGGGTCAGGACTGGCAGCAAACAGTGCTGTTACAGCTTTCACCAACGTGGCTTCCGATCGAAAGTTGGTGCCGAGGGAATGCATGTTCCCAGGGGGGATGCATGTGCCGGCATTCAGATAGGCAAAGATATCGGCCCCGCGAAAGCTGTAAATAGCCTGCTTCGGGTCACCTATAAGGAAGAGGGGATAATCTTGTTGAGCACTTATTCGTTTGAATATGTTCCACTGCAGAGGATCAGTATCCTGAAATTCATCGATCATGGCGGCTTGGTAGCGACCCCGCAGTTTTTCAGCTAATGCACCTCCCGAATCAGCTTCAAGTGCCAGATGAAGGTCTAGCAGCACGTCATCGAATGCGCGTTGATTTAACTGTTGCTTGCGCTGGCTTAATTCCACTTCAAGCCACCGTTTAAAATCATGCTGACAGGCAATAATCTTATTCTTAAACGCATTCTCGATGGCATCCTGTATCTCAGACAGTTTTTGGCAGAGGGTGAAAAAAAAATGGTCAGGAGTGAATGGTGAGGTTTTGGTTGTTTTTGAAGAGATTTTTTGTGACGAAAAAAAATCAAGTTTACTGTTCGGAAGAGCAGCATTTTCGCCTGATGCCCAGTTGTCAAAGGAGGTTACAGCAGCTTCAATCTGTGAAGGTTTATAACTTTGCTGATTCAGGCGGGCCTGCTCTATTTGTCTGATAATGTCGCTGCGATCACTGCTCCAGATGGTACAGGCCTGAATGTAGAGGTCGTTACGTTCAACAAGCAGAGGCGTAATTGGTATCTCATCAACCTGAGGAATGATGATCAAGTCAGGATTTTGGAAATGCCCGTTGAGTGGTTTGACAAGTTTTTCAGGTGTATAACCACCAGAGGCAAGGAACTCAATGAAATCATCCGGCTGAGACAGTATCCGTGTCCGCCAGAAGTCGTCACAGACCTGTTTGACGATGGCACTCTGGTCGCTGATCATCTCACAGCCGAAAAGAGAACCACTTTCAAAGGTGTTCTCCAGCAGCGCCCGTTGGCAGAAACCGTGGATGGTGAAGATTGCGGCGTCATCAAATGAATAGAGTGCCCGCGTCAGGAGCAGTCTGGCACGTTCCTCATTCTGAAGGCGGGATGTCATAAGGAGGTGCTCAAGATCGTCATCGGCCGGAGGACGTCCGCTGGAGTACAGATCAAGAGTGGTGGCGATCCGGCGCCTGATTCTTTCGCGCAACTCGGCTGTGGCCGCCTTGGTATAGGTCACCACAAGTATCCGCTCGGGGCGCAGTTCCTTTTCAAGAAGCAACAGGATATAGAGTGCGGCTATTGTCCAGGTTTTGCCGGTGCCGGCACTTGCTTCGATCAGATTGAGACCGGAGATGTTGATTGATGAAAGATTGAGGGGCTTCATGATGCTTTCATGGTGATGGGATTGTAATGGGATGGTGGAAATGTGTATTTAATAACTGCAGTTTAACACAGATGCACTGAGACACAGAGTAAAACGTAGAGTTTTTTCATAAACTCGAAAGGGGAGGTATAAGAATCAGAAACTTTATCTAAGTCTCTGTAATCATTATCTCAGTGCCTCTGTGTCTCAGTGTTGAAAATGTTACAGGTTTATTTTTGATTAATTGCAGTCAGTTTCCAGGGGTTATTGCCGACCGGACGGGTAAAGGTCCAGTACTCTTCAAACTTGATCGGGTCACTCTTGCTGCCGGACAATACGGAACCGGTTTCATCGGTCGTATAATCAAGCAGGTTTGCATAAATAAGGGTATTGATGTAATCCTGACCCGCTTCCTGCCACGCTTCAACAATATCCACGTTCCGAACGGCGATATTTTCGAGCCGGTTGATCTGTTTATCCCTGACCAATGTATCAATATCCGCCTGGAAAATGCGCCGCATTTCATCAGTCAGGATGGTATTCACCGATGTCAGATCACGGTTCATCCACGCTCCCTGAATTTTGAAGAAGTTATCCATAACCAGATCATTATAACGGTTTTCGTCAAAGGAAGGGTCAAACTGACGGATATGAGCCAGGCCGGTTTCAACGTCCTCTGCTCCCGGCGAGCTGTTCTGGTAACCCTGGGAAATCGGAGTTACATTTCCTCCCCGGTATGGTGCCGCCTCAAAAGAGCTTGTTGAACTACCTTCTCTCTTTTTTTTGATGAAGCGATAGATGAGGTAACCGATACCGGCGAGTAATAAAATTTCAAAGAGACCGATACCGCCGCCACCCATGCCGCCACCCGCACCACCAAAGCCAAGACCCCTGAACAGCATGCCGCCAAGCAAGCCGCCTGCCATGCCGCCGGCCATACTTCTCATGAACCCTCCGGATGCCGGAGGTTGATAACCTGGTGAGGGGGCTGCCTGCTGTGACCGGTACGGTGATGAAGGGGTGTAAGGGCGTGAGTAGCTTCGTGACCCGAAACTGCCTGATGAACGGCTTCCTCCTGCCCTAGCGTGAGCGTTGAATTCCATAACGGTGACAGAAAGAAACATGACCGTTGCGAGCACGGTGAAAACTTTACAAACTTTCAGTTTCATTATTTGCAACTCCTTGTGAATCAAACAATTCCTGTGTGAACAACTTGACTTTGACTTCATAAATGTAATGACAGGGTACACTAAAATCAAGGCAACCAGAATAAAAAAACAGACGTCCATGGATACTCATAACCCTTTGCGTTTAGTTTTTTGTGAACTGAGGGTATTAAAGCTATTTGGGACTATTTCACGTGGCTAGTTTTGCCCGGATTGCCTCGACCACGTGATACGCATCATTGATGGCGGTGTAGATGAGGTTTGGATGTTTTTCCTCGGCAATCGATCCTTCGCTGATTTTCATATAGGAGGGGGAAATGGCCCCCCCGATAACATACACCCCTTTTCGCGTTGATTCGAATTCTGCAGAGAGCAGCACCAGGCGATCTCCCTCTTTGGCGATCTTGCAGACGCCGGAGGTGCAGGCAATACTCTGGATATTCAGTTTGTCGAAAATTGGTATCGGACCCTGTGAACCGATGCAGGCAATGACATTATGCATCGGGAAGCTTAACGCATGGTAGAGATCGATGCCATCGGCCTGCTCGAATACGTTGATCCTGATGACCAGGCGGTCGACCCCTTCATCATCTACTTCACCGATACGGGGCGTTGCTCCCGGCAATAATCTGATGTTTCCGCCCAGGAGGATCTCTTCTCCGAGTCGCTGGGCAGTCTCTTTGTTGATATCAAACGTTTCAGCCTTATGTGCCCAGTAGACCGGGTGGGTGTCTCCGGCTTCACGCTTGGCCTTAAGGATAGTGATAATCACGTCAGCTGCAGTGTTGCCGCCACCTATCACCAACGTTTTTATTCCGACATATTTGCCGGGGTCATCGACGTTTTTTGCGACCATCTTGGCATCACCATACACGGATAGTTCCCGCGGGATATTGCTGCCGAAGGAAAGCACAACCTTCTTTCCTTTAAAATCACCTTTGGATGTAACTACTGTCAGTCCGTCTCGCCCGTCCTTGATGTCTTCAAAATCCACTTCCGTTTGAACAAGAAGATTTTCATGCTGGACAAAATGCTGAACGTACTGCAGATAACTTTCTACTGTAACCGGCTTGTCTGGCGGGCGCAATTCATCCACCATGAACGGCTCGGGGGCATCTTTCGGTTTTGATGCATACACCAGTTTTCCTTCAGGATAGGTATTCGATATTCCCTGGAAAATTGCCTTTCCTGATTCCAGTACCAGGTAGGAAAGGCCACGTTTGTGGCACAGATAGGCGGTCGAAAGGCCGGCCGGGCCACCACCGATTATCAGCACGTCATACACAATATTCTTCATATATACTTCCTCATGATATTAGCTGTAATAAATACATACTATTTGTAACATTATTAATCAAAAAGATAAAGTAACATGGGACCTTGCCATTCCACAAAGATGCGATACTATAAAAGTACCACATATATAAAGGAGGCCATCTATGGAAGACAGAGATAAAAAAATTGCAGCAGCAGCTTTGCTGATTGTCGCAGGCGGTGTTATCGGGAGTGGTCTGGCCCTGCTGTTTGCTCCCCAGTCAGGGTGCCGGACGAGAAAAGATATCCTGCGCTATTCAAAAAAAGTTGGTAACCGAGCTGATGAGGTCGTGGATGACTTGGCTGCCAATGTGTCGAACCTGGTTGAAGCTATTGGTGAAAAGACTGATGATCTCTTGGAAAAGGGAAGGGATGTGGCAGGTAATACGCGTAAAGACCTGATCCGTCTGATCGAGGAAGGTGCATCGAAACTTGAGAAACTGAGGACACTACTGAGAAGAATGTAGAGAGTCGTTCTCGTGCTGATAAAAAACCGGTAACAGGTGCGCAGAAGAACACTTGTTGCCGGTTTTAAGTCAGCTGTTGTTTTAAGGAATTGCCACGATACTGCTGCCAGTTTCCGGGATAAGCCTGTTGAAGTAGTCTATGGTCGGGAAACGCTCCGACTGCCGTGGCTCTATCTTTGAACTGTAGCGGCTGATATAGACAAGATACCGAATCGAAAAACTTTCAGCTGTTGACAGGTTGACTTCACTGTCTTCACCAAGCAGCGTCCGTTCCGGATCATAGCTGATGAAGTGCTGCAGTTTCCCCCAAAATCGTTCATCTTCCTTTGGCAGTCCCACCTGATGGGCTGATAGAATGCCGTCAAAATAGGGGCCGATGCGGGTGTTTTTCATCTTCAGATCGAGTGTTTTCGAATGCGCGTTGGTGACCAGCCACACCGTTTTTCCGGTATGTTTCAGGAATAGCAGGAATTCGATCACATAGGGATGAACGGCGATCAGGTGCTCTATTTCCTGTTTGAGTACCGGGATATCCAGTTTGAGTCGATCCGACCAGTAATCAAGATCGGTCCAGTTGAGAGTGTTTTCCTGACTGCGAAACAGACCGTACAGATGTTCCTTGGCGTATTCAAGCGTTGTATGATTGCGCTCGGCCCAGCGTTTTGGCGCATGCTCCAGCCAGAAGTGATCGTCAAAATGGCGGTCAAGGATCGTTCCATCCATGTCCAGAAGCACGGTGTCAATGTTGTTCCAGTCAATAATCATCTGCGGTTTCCGTCCAGTACCAGAATTAAATTCCTTCCAGACAATACGTTTTTGACGAGTAATTTGTCAAGTTACCGTAATACCCGAAGCTCTGCTTTAATAATCCAATTCATTTGACTTTAAAGACACTTGTCGCGTATAAAGCTAGATCCACTATGCTCAATAAACTCCTCTACATGGAAACCTTTGGTTGCCAGATGAATGTGAACGACTCCGAGCGAATCGTCACGATGCTGGCTGACCTTGGCTATGCGCCGACGAACGATCCGGCCGCCTCGGATATGATCCTGCTCAATACCTGCAGTGTGCGGGGCGGGGCAGAGGAAAAGGTGTACCGGCGGCTCGCCAACCTGCGTATCTACAAGCGGGACGGCAAGAAGCAGATTATCGCGGTTGGTGGCTGCGTTGCCCAGCAGGAGGGGGAGGAACTTTTGCGCAAGCTTCCGTATCTGGATCTGGTGATCGGCACCCATAACCTGCACCTGCTGCCGGAAATGGTGCGCGGTGCCGAACGAGGCGAGCGCCGTTCCGAAACGAGTTTTATCGATAATGATCAGCGGTTGGACCTTTTTCCCTCGATCAAAGGGGAATCACGCCTTTCACGGTTCGTAACGGTCATGCAGGGGTGTGACAATTTCTGTTCGTACTGCATCGTCCCCTTTGTACGTGGACGCGAGATCAGTCGCCGCTCGGCGGACATTCTGCGCGAAGTAAGGCAGCTTGCAAATGATGGGGTTCGGGAAGTTATTCTCCTCGGGCAGAATGTCAACTCCTATGGACTTAAAACCGAGAGTGAACCGACGTTTGCTGAACTGATTCGACAGGTTGCCGAAATAGAGGGCATTGATCGTATCCGCTTTACCACCTCGCACCCCAAGGATATGTCGGATGAGCTGATCGCCTGCTTTGGTGATGTCCCCAAATTAAGCGGTCAGATCCACCTGCCGGCGCAATCCGGCAGCGACGCCGTTCTGAAGCTGATGGGTCGCGGCTATACCCGTGGCTCCTATCTGGATAAAGTTCATAGGCTCCGCGCAATCCGCCCTGACATCGTTGTTACCGGTGATATCATCGTCGGTTTTCCGGGCGAAACTGATGCGGATTTCGAACAGACTCTCTCGTTGATGGAGCAGGTGCGCTACATCGACCTCTTTTCATTTGTCTATTCATTACGTCCCGGCACCAAAGCGGCAGAACTCTGTGACGATCTGCCGCGGGCGGTGAAAATGGCGCGGCTTGACCGCTTGATGGAACTTCAGCGCCGCCATACAGGCGAGATTAGCCAGACCTATATCGGCAAAATGATGTCTGTCCTGGTCGAAGGGGAGGGGAAGTTTCCCGGACAGGTTTCCGGCAAGGGGGAGATTGGCCGCATCGTCAATTTCCCCGGTGACAGCTCCTTGATCGGCAGAATTGTCGATGTCAAAATCATCAAAGCCTACCCGAATTCGTTTCTGGGAGAGCTATGAAACAAGTATTCACGAGGGTACCATGACGAATAGTGAACAGTCTGCGCCAACAGCAAATAATTTTCTCAAAACTATCATTGACGAAGATCTCAAAAGCGGCAAACACAGCAGCATTGTTACCCGTTTTCCCCCGGAACCGAA
Source organism: Deltaproteobacteria bacterium (assembly GCA_021781535.1). Lineage (GTDB taxonomy): Bacteria > Desulfobacterota > Desulfuromonadia > Geobacterales > Pseudopelobacteraceae > JACRCG01. The sequence continues at coordinate 20,734 of JAJXWO010000021.1, forward strand.
CGGCTATCTTCATATCGGTCACGCCAAGTCGATCTGTATCAATTTTGGTCTGGCACGTGATTTTGGAGGACGCTGCCACCTCCGTTTTGATGATACCAATCCGGCCAAGGAAGAACTGGAGTATATCGAGTCCATCAAGGAGAGTGTGCGCTGGCTTGGTTTTGACTGGGGGGAACACCTCTATTACGCTTCGGATAACTTTGAACAACTGTACCAGTGGGCAGTGTACCTGATCGAACAGGGTAAGGCATATGTCGAAGATTTAAGTGGAGATGAGATTCGTGCCTATCGCGGTACCTTGACCGAGCCGGGAAAAGAGAGCCCGTATCGCTCCCGCTCTGTAGAGGAAAATCTGGATCTATTCAGTCGCATGCGTGCCGGCGAGTTCCCGGACGGGACGCGTGTTCTGCGTGCCAAAATTGATATGACCTCGCCGAATATCAGTCTGCGTGATCCGGTCCTGTACCGGATTATCCATGCTCCGCACCCGCATGTCGGGGATGCCTGGAAAATCTATCCTATGTACGACTTTGCCCATGGGCAGACCGATGCCATCGAGGGGATTACGCACTCTATCTGCACCCTTGAGTTTGAATCCCACAAGCCGCTCTACGAATGGTTTCTGGACAATCTGCCGGTGCCGTCTCGGCCGCGCCAGTATGAATTTGCCCGGCTGAATCTGACGTACACGGTGATGAGCAAGCGTAAACTGCAGGAGTTGGTGCAGCTCGGCATTGTCAGCGGCTGGGATGACCCGCGTATGCCGACCCTGGCCGGAATCAAGAGGCGTGGCTACACTCCGGCGGCGGTACGGGCCTTTTGCGATCAGATCGGCGTTGGCCGCAGCGATTCGTGGATTGATGTCTCCTGTCTGGAAGAATGTGTTCGCGCCGATCTGAATGAATCTGCGCCGAGAGCCATGGCGGTGCTGCGTCCCATCAAGCTGGTAATAGACAATTATCCGGCTGATTTGATCGAAGAGTTGCCGGCTGCCAATCATCCTCAAAAACCGGAGATGGGAACCCGTACCATTTATTTTACCCGTGAAATCTGGATTGATGCCGATGATTTCATGGAGGTGCCAAGTAAAGGCTTCTATCGCCTGACTGTTGGCGGTGAAGTTAAACTGCGCAACGGCTATATCGTCACATGTACGGAAACAGTCAAAGACGAACAGGGAAAAATTGTTGAACTTCACGGCGAGTACGACCCCGCATCGCGCGAGGGAATACACACTGCCGATGGCCGCAAGGTTAAAGGGGTCATTCACTGGGTTTCCGCGGCCCACGCCGTGTCCGCTGAGGTGCGACTGTTCGACCGTCTCTTCAGCGACCCCAATCCTGACCGGGGAGCGGCCGATTACAAGCAGTTTCTGAATCCCGGTTCAGTTGAAACGTTGTCCGGCTGCAAGCTTGAAGCTGATCTTGCCGGTTCGGATCTTGAAACGCGCTATCAATTCGAACGTATGGGCTATTTCCGCCAGGATCCGAATGATTCACTCCCCGACAAGCTTGTGTTCAATCGGATAGTGACATTGCGGGATGCATGGACTAATAAGAAGTAAAACATGAAAGAGTGGTATACAACTACATGAATAAACAAAATTTTACATCAGGTTTTGTCTCGATTATCGGTCGTCCGAATGTTGGCAAGTCAACACTGCTGAACTGCATTATCGGCGAGAAAATTGTCATTACCTCGGACAAGCCCCAGACTACCCGCAACCGGATTCAGGGGATTCACAATATCCCCGGCGGTCAGATCGTGTTCATCGATACCCCCGGCATCCACAGCGGCCGATCCCGGCTGAACAAAAGCATGGTGGATGTGGCACGCTCGGCAATCAGCGGGGTCGATCTCCTGATGCTAGTCGTTGAAGCCACTACTGCTGCCGATCCCGCCTTTATTCAGGATATCCTGAGCAAGGTGAAGATTCCGGTCGTGCTGGTTATCAACAAGATCGACCTGCTCTCTGACAAGAATCAGGTGCTGAAAAAAATCGCCGACTGGGCAGCGCTCTTTCCGTTCAAGGAAATCGTTCCGGTATCGGCCGGTCGCAATGACGGGGTTGATCACCTGGTCTCGGTGGTCAGCAATTACCTTCCTGAAGGGGCGGCAATGTTCCCGGATGACATTCTGACCGATATGCCGGAAAAGTTTATCGTGGCAGAGATGATTCGTGAAAAGGTTTTCCGGCTGACCCGAGACGAGGTGCCGTATTCGACAGCGGTTGTCGTGGAAAGCTTTGTCGAGCGGGAGAACGGCGTCATCGCCATCTCGGCGGCCATCATGATCGAGCGGGCCACCCAGAAGGGGATTATCATCGGCTCCAAGGGTGAGATGCTGAAAAAAATCGGAACTCAGGCACGTCAGGATATCGAACGCCTGCTTGACACCAAGATATATCTGGAGCTGTTCGTCAAGGTTGTTGAAAACTGGAGCGAACGACCGTCTAAATTGAGAGAACTGGGATACGAATGAAACCTTTAGTAGCCATCGTCGGCCGTCCCAATGTGGGCAAATCAACCCTCTTTAACCGCCTTCTGGGCCATCGTCGCGCTATTGTCGACGACACCCCGGGGGTTACGCGTGACCGTAACTACGCCAACATTACCCGCTTTGACAAGCCGTTCATTCTTATCGATACCGGCGGATTCGAACCGGTAACCGAAAATCGTCTGCTGCAGCAGATGCGGGAACAATCACGACTGGCGATCGAAGAGGCGGATGTCATCATTTTCATGATGGATGCCAGAAGCGGCCTGACCCCTGCGGATATCGAGGTTGCCGAGATGCTGCGGCGGGTAAAAAAACCGGTTTTTTTCGTGGTTAACAAGGTTGATGGCGAAAAGCTGGAAAATGATTCTGCAGAGTTCTATTCACTCGGAATCGGAGAGCTGTACACGATTTCGGCTGAGCATAATCGCGGGGTTATCGACCTTGTTGAAAATATTATGGATGTTTTTCCACCGGCGGATATAGCCGATCCGGAAGAGAATATCACCCGTATCGCTGTAGTGGGGCGGCCTAATGTCGGCAAGTCCTCGCTGGTTAACCGTCTGCTTGGCTTTGAGAGGGTTGTCGCAAATCCGACTGCCGGTACGACACGCGATTCGGTGGATACTCCCTTTACCTGCAACAAAAAACCGTATGTTCTGATCGATACAGCCGGTATTCGCCGTAAGGGTAAAACTACCGAAAAACTTGAAAAATACAGTGTCTGTGACGCACTGCGCAGTATAGAACGAGCTGATATTGTGCTGATGGTGATCGATGCCGATGAAGGGGTGACTGAACAGGATGAGCGTATTTCCGGGTATATACATGAAGCCGGCAAGGGATGCGTCTTTGTCGTAAACAAGTGGGATCTTCTCGACAAGGACAATGCCACGTTCAAAACCTATACAGAAAAAATCAGGGATGGATTCAGATATCTGGCGTACGCACCGATAGTCTTTGTCTCCGCTAAAACTGGTCAGCGAACCGGAAAGATTATAGAAACGGTTGATGAAGTTATGGAGCAGTACTGCCGCCGCGTCACAACATCCGAACTTGTCCATGTGTTCACCGATGCCATTGAATCCCATCACGCCCCTTTGTCTCATGGGCGCAGGGTAAAATTCTATTTTGCCACCCAGGTTGCGACCAGGCCGCCAACCTTCGTTATTTTTACCAATCAACCTGATAATATCCACTATTCTTATGAACGCTATCTTATCAATAAATTCCGCGAGGCATTTGGTTTTGACGGTGTTCCGTTACGGCTGATATTTCGCGGAAGAGATAAAACAGATACGTCCCGCAAAGGTGGAGCTGATCGCCCCTCAAACCTTTAAAGGCTTTACTTGAGACCGCTGTTGCTATATATTTTCCCGGCTTTTATCCTACGTTGCGCAGACCTGATTAAAAGGAATGAGTACTTAAATGGATTGTGACGAATGAGCCTGGTAGGTAACCTCGAAGAGCTTGGACTTGGCGAGATTTTACAGATTGTCAGTCTCAGTAGAAAAACCGGTGTCCTTTCCCTGTGCAGTAGTGGCAGGGATGGCTCGGTTTTTTTTCGTCAAGGTCAGGTTGTAAGAGCCACTTCAAGCGTCTATCAGCAAAGTTTGGGAGAGGTGCTGATTCAAAAAGGGGTTATTGATCTGGCCGTATTGCGCAAGAGCCTTGCTTTGCAACACGAGCACGGGTTTTGTGAGCGTTTGGGAACCATTCTTGTAAAAAACTTTGGTATTTCCCAGGAAATAATTGAAGAAGTGGTACGGGAACAAATTGAAAATGTAGTATTTTTTCTGTTTTCCTGGACAGAAGGCACATTCAAATTTGATGTTCATAATTCAATTGAGACAGTTGACGACACAAAGATGGACCCGCTGCAGTTTATGCTGGACCAGGGATTAAACCCGCAATTTCTGGCTATAGAAGGCACCAGGATCCTCGATGAAACGCGTCATGCGGCTGAAATGGGTTTCGCCGGAGATGACCCGTCAGAAAATCAACCGGATTTTGCTTTTAATCTGACCGAAGATCCGCATGTCTCTGCAGCATCCACCCATCCGGTTCTGCAGCAGATTGTAATTGTTGACGATGACGGTCCGACACTACGGACCATTGCCGATGGCTTGACGGATAATGGCCTTGTTGTTCATGCCATGACACGCAGCGAAGATACCCTTATCAAGGTGGATTCCCTGCATAGATGTGGAGAGCATCCTGCAGTTCTCATTGACCTGATTATGCCGAAAATGGACGGATCAGGAGTACTGGGGGGGATCGAACTTCTGGAACTTCTGCATAACAACTTTAAAAATCTGCAATTGATTATCATGACTGACTACCACCACGCAGAGGCAGAGTGCAAGATTCGTGAACTGGGGTATCCTTTTATCATCAAACCCCGCCGGGTTGAAATCAACACTCCTGCCATCATGGACAGCTTTCTTACCCAAATTGTACACGTAGTTCAAAATTCCTCTGAGAGCTCATCGCCTGAAATGTGGCAGGATCGATTCAATCTGGGCGACGAACTGCGAATTGAAATGGGAGAAGATGATGACATGCCGCATGCCGTTGAATCCTCACCGCAGAGTGGCGGATTTTCTTTGTTGCGTGGCATGCTCGAAGAGCTGAATAATCCGGATCTGCAAGGTGGCGTGCTGTTGCTGATACTTCGTTTCGCTTCCGAATTTATGAACCGGGCGATCATATTTACTGCCAATAATCAAGTTGTTTCCGGTTTTGGCCAATTTGGTATCAGCGGCGGTACTATCAGTGGAGATGATCGGGTGCGGGCAATTCATTTTACTCTAGGGGCCGGCTCACTGTTCGATGAATCACTTCACAGCGGTCAGCCGAGTACGTTTTTACTAAACCCTACGCCAGCGGATTCCCGGTTTTTCGAGCAATTGGGTGGCGGCACACCTGCCGAGGTTTTTATCAGTCCGTTGATCAGCCAGTCCAGAGTCATCGGTTTTCTTTATGGTGACAACCTCCCTGACAAAAAGCCGATTGGTGATTTTGAGCCGTTGGCTATTTTCCTGGCGCAGGCGGGAATTTCAATGGAAAAATCTTTGTTAGAACGTCAGCTAAATGAGAGGGTCGCCCTGTGAGTACCAAGACCATTTTGATTGCCGATGATTCGGCGACAATGCGTGCCATGTTGGTTGCAATCGTTGAAGTGCTCGGTGACTATCAGGTAATTGAGGCATCGAGCGGTTTTGAGGCGCTGCGGCTTTTACCGCGAGATCATGTCGACCTGATTTTGACCGATATAAACATGCCTGATATCAATGGACTTGAGTTGATCAGTTATCTTCGTACCAATCCAAATTACAAAAATATTCCTGTTTTTATTATTTCGACGGAAGGCAGTGCAAAAGATATTGAAAAAGGAAAACAACTCGGTGCTGACGAATATGTGGTTAAACCCTTTTCACCCGCGGCTCTCCAGCAATTGATACACAAGTATTTAAACAAAACACCCTGATAGATGTTTGAGGTGAATTTGTAATGAGTGAACAGAACGCCACACATACGAAAGCCGTTCAGGATTTCCTTGCCGAAGCGGAGGAAATTATTGAACAGCTCGGATCAGAACTGGCTGACCTCTCCGATATGGTGGAGTCGGGTGAATTAAATCCTGAAGTTCTGAACTCCATTTTTCGGGGAGCTCACTCCCTGAAGGGGTTGGCCGGGATGTTCAGCTTTAGTGGAATTGCTGAGCTTGCTCATAATATGGAAAATTTGCTTGATTGGTTGAGGCTCGGCAAGTTGAACCTTTCACAGCACCTTATGTCAGTTCTCTTTAATGCTCATGAACTGTTGGGTACTCTTATCCGGGCCCTTGTCTCAGGTGAAGATTCAGGGATGGCACAAGAAATTGCAGCGTGTGTTACTAAAATTAATGCCTGCCTTGCTCCACCCAAAGAACAGGCTGGCGTGTCACCTCTGGAATCCCTTGGCCTGCCAGCCCATGTACGCGGCGCTCTGACTGAATATGAAGAACATCGCCTGAAAGATAATCTGGCTAAAGGGAAAACAATCTTCAATATCCACACTTCCTTTGATCTGGCCATATTTGATACGGAATTGTCGGCAGTCACTGAGATATTGAAGGGGTGCGGAGAAGTCATAAGTACCCTGCCAAGTGCCGGTGTAAGCCTTGAAACAAGTATAGATTTTGAAATTCTTTTCGGTTCCGGCCGTTCCCTGGAAGATCTGAAAACTGTTGTTGAGCGTGATAATGTTACTGTCTCCCAGCTTGGTTCAAACACAGCATCTGCGGTGCCTGTTGCTCCTGCAGAGCACGTTGTTCTTGATGTGGTCAAAGCCGATGGGGATGTTCACGCCGCAGTTGACGGTAAGCTGAAAGCGCCGGCCGATTCTCCTCAGTCTCCAGCGCCGCCTGATGAGGCTGCTCTCAGTGCAAAAAGCATGAGCCGGACTGTCCGGGTTGATATCGGTAAACTTGATGAACTGATGAATATTGTTGGTGAGCTTGTTCTTGCTAACTCTACCATTGCCGGTGTGAGTACACGGATGCGCAATGAAGGCTTTTCACGCCTGGCTGTTGAATTGGGCAAGGCGGCAAAAGGGCTTGAGCGCAAACTTTCCGATCTCCAGAAGGGCGTCATGGAGATACGCATGATCCCGATCGGGCAGTTGTACGAAAAAATGTCCCGGATCGTGCGTAAAATATCCCGTGAACAGGGAAAACTGGTTGAACTCAAGTTTTTTGGAGCAGATACCGAGCTGGATAAATTGATCGTGGAAGACATCTCGGATCCCATGATGCATATTATTCGCAATGCTATCGATCACGGTATCGAGCCCCCGGAAGAGCGCATCTCGCAGGGCAAGAAGGAAAAGGGCACCATCCGGATTTCCTCGTTTCAAAAAGGAAATCATGTTGTTATTGAAATTGAAGATGATGGTGGCGGGATTGACATTGCGAAGATAAAAAGCAAAGCGGTGCAGAAAGGGCTGGTCAGCGACATAAGTATTGTCAGTGACCGTGAGGCCCTGGATTATATTTTTCTCCCCGGTTTTTCGACAAACGACACAGTCAGTGAGGTTTCCGGACGAGGGGTCGGCATGGATGTTGTCAAAAACAACATCTCGGCAATTTTTGGGATGGTGGATATTGAAACAGAGAAGGGGAAGGGGAGCCGTTTCACAATTACACTGCCAATTACGCTGGCTATTATCAAAGCTTTAATTATAAGCTGCAGCGGTAAAACCTATGCTCTGCCGATTACATCAGTTCTTGAGTCACTGTTAATGACTGACAAGGATATCATGACGGTAGAGCGTAAAGAAATCATACAACTCCGTGAATCAACGTTACCGCTATTGCGGCTTGATCAGTATTTCAACATCCGCCGGAACGGTGAACCGCCGAAAGAATTTTATGTTGTCGTTGTTGGCGTTGCAGAAAAACGCCTTGGAATTGTTGTTGACGATCTGCTTTCCCAGCAAGATATCGTAATTAAATCGCTGGGCGATTCATTCAAACAGTTCCGTGGAATTTCCGGCGCGGCGGACCTTGGCGACCAGCGCACAATCCTTGTTATGGATATTGGCGGAATTATTAATGAAACGATGCGTTCCGGGAGCTGAACTGCATGTATAAAAGCTATTTCGGCTTTAAAGAAAAACCGTTCAGTAAAACTCCCGATCCCAGGTTTTTATTTTTGAGCCGCGGCCATGAGGAGGCGCTTGCCCGTCTTGAGTTTGCCGTGGAGGAACGCGAGCTTGCCGTTTTGACTGGAGAAATCGGTTGCGGTAAAACCACGCTTTCGCGGGCTTTAATGGATCGTCTTGGTTCCCGCTACCGTTTTTGCTATATTATCAATCCGCGCTTGAATGCGATAGAGTTCCTGAGAACGATAGCTAGGATTCTGGAAATTGAACAGCCGGCAGATGCGAAAGATACCCTGATTAATCAGATCCATACCGCCATATATACCATGAACCAACGCGATATATGCCCGGTACTGATAATTGATGAAGCCCAAATGATTACTGATGCTGAAGTGTTTGATGAAATCAGGCTTCTCACCAACTTTCAGCTGGACGACCGTAATCTGCTTGGTGTCGTAATTATGGGACAGCCGGAATTGCGCCAGATGATTGCTTCCAACCGCTTTGAACCTCTGCGGCAACGGATTTCGCTTCATTATCACCTGAAACCATTGTCGCTGGATGAAATAATGGAATACCTCGATTTTCGTCTTGAGGCTGCAGGGGGAACACCTGGCTTATTTACACCGGATGCCGTGCAGCGCATTCATGAACTGAGCGGTGGTGTTCCTCGTAAAATTAATTCCATGGCAACCAATGCTCTTCTGGTTGCATATGGATGTGACGCCGCCTTGATTGATTCCGGCATAATCAACGAAATTAAAGACGAAATGATGTTGTAGGCGGTACAACTATGGATCTCGCAAAAATCAGGAAAAAATTTTTACAGCCTGCCAAAGATTCTGACGGCGTCTATTCGCCTGTTCCATCACCTGTGCCTGAGCAGATGAAGAACATGGCTGGAGATATCCCTCTTGTTCCTGATTCTGCGAAAGTGGATCTTTTTCAAGAATTTTTGCCTTCCGGCTTCGTTGCACCCCCACCATCTGCTGAAACGTCATCCATAACCGCCATACCTCCGGAACGCATTCCCGTGGCATTTTCACCACTGGAAGCAATTCTCGCCGGAAGAACTGCCGCAGGGTGCGACCTGGATTCGGTCCGTACCGATGATACAACCAGTCTGGCTGCTGACGAATCCTCTCTGGAATTTCTCTGCTTTCGAGTTTCTGATGAGATCTATGGCATTAACATCATGGATATAAAAGAAATTATCAAGCCAAGAGAGGTGACCGAGGTTCCCCATGCCCCTTCCTTTGTTTCGGGAGTTCTTTCGTTACGCGGTATCATAATACCAATAATCGATATACGTGTTCGGCTGGGTTTGGCCCATGAAGTAACAACCGGCAAAGAGCGGATTATCGTTATCAAACATACTACTTCATTCAGCGGTCTGCTTGTTGACGAAGTGACCCAGGTTGTTCAAGTACGGCCGGATACCGTAGAAGCTGCACCTGCAATGCTGGATGGGATTGACCGTGATTTTGTCAGCGGTCTTGGACGTTCTGACGGGCAACTGATAATCATTCTGAATCTCGAAAATATTGCTGATATCAATTTGTACTAAAGGGAATTGGTGAGTAGTATGGAAGGTGTGATGACTCATATCCAGCTGGCCTGTTTCAGTCTTGAAGACATGCTGTTTGCTGTAGATATCATGAGAATTCGAGAGATTCTTGTACCGCAGAAACTCTCACCGCTGCCATGCGATTCGGACCTTCTGGATGGCGTTATTAATCTACGCGGAATAATTGTCCCGGTCATGAACATGCGCAAGCGTTTCGGAATGTCTGTTGTGGCTGATGCGCCAACCGGCAAGCTTCTGATTGTGTCACTTGAAAACCAGTTGCTGGCTCTGGTGGTGGATGATGTTATGGAAGTTATTTCGGTTCCGGTTGTTGACATCAAGCCACCAATACAGTTTGAGACAGGCGTGAGAATGGAATTTCTTTTGGGTGTGTGTCTGGTAAATAATCGCATCTTTATGATTCTGGATATTGATTCACTCCTTTGTGCCAACAGTATTGACCATGCTGGTGCATCTGTATGACGTTATTTCTCAGTCGCCTCAAAAGCTGAAGTAAAAAAGTATATTCTGCGTCTTTTCCGGAAATAGCTGCGAAAATGTACGTATCCTGTTTTTTCAGGTTCAGGAGTTGTCAGGTTATGGATCTTCAAGATATATGCAGTGCACTTCAATCAGATGACGATGAAATCCGTAGATCTGCCCTGCATTCGCTGAGGGATATTCCGGGTTCAGATACGCGGGCTATTATATTTACCGCAATGGGCGATGAAAGTTGGCGAGTACGAAAAGAGGCGGTGGAGTGTTATCTCCACTCTCAACCCGATCTCGGTTCCGTTGAACAATTGTTGAATCTTCTCCGCAATGAAGAGAATGCCGGTTTGAGAAATTCAGCGGCAGAAGCTGTTATCCGGCTCGGGTCCACAGCGGCCTCACTGTTGATTAAAATGGTACAGGATCAGGATGCAGATGTACGCAAGTTTGTGATTGATGTCATGGGAGCTATTGGTGATCCGGTCTTTGCTTCATCGTTATTGCAGGCGCTTACTGATCCCGAAGTAAATGTTGCTTCCGCCGCTGCAGAACAACTGGGCGCGTTGGGCGATACGGATGCCGCAGAGCATCTTATGCAGGCTGTTTTGACAAGAAACGAGGTGCTGTTTCGTTTCAGTGCGCTCGGAGCATTAGGTGTTTTGGCAAAACCAGTTCCGGTCCCGGAAGCACTGTTTAAGCTGGCAGAACATGATATATTCAGAAAGGCAGTTTTTGATTGTTTGGGGACTATTTCCGATGCAAGTTCACTCAAACTGCTGCTGAATGGTTTTTCGTGCCCTCATAAGAATTGCCGCGCTGCTGCTGTCAAAGCCCTGTATAAAATATACCGGCGATCTTCAGTTGCCGCGCAGGCAAAGATCCGCGAATCCCTTCAACTGCTTAAAGAAAATGATATTATTACCGGTTTGCTGGAATTATATGACCGTCGGGACGTGAAATTGACTGAAGCCTTGCTCTGGAACAGTACCATGACCAGAGATGCTCGTTTCATTCCGCTGCTTATCGAGGCGTATGCCGATGAGCGTACGGCAAATTGTGCTCTTTCGGCCTTGAAGAGTTTTGGCCATGAAGCATTGCATGAGTTTATTTCGCGTTATTCGAGCCTTGATGAGAGTGGCCGGAGAGGTCTCTGTATCCTGATTGCCGAGTGTGGCTATGCCGGTTTCAATGATGTTATTCAAGAAGCGTTGCACGACCCGTCTGCGCAGGTTCGTAATGCTGCTGCTCTGGCGGTTGGAAAACTTGGTCTGATCACACTGATTCCTGAGCTGATTGCTTTGATTGACGATAGTGACGTTCAGGTGTATGCGGCGGCGGTCGCCGGATTACAGTCACTAGTTTTGATCAGCCGCTCTTTGATTCTTGATCAAGTCATGCTGTTCTGTTCGTCAAAAGTTCCTCAGCATCGGAAAGCTGCGGCCAGTTTGCTGGCATCGCTCGGTGAACGGGAGCGTTTGTTGCTGTTGATAAAAGATGAAGACCCGCAGGTCCGCAAAACTGCTGCCGCTGCAATCGGGGATAACCGCATCGAATTTTCCGGTTCGATGCTGGTGCTCGCGCTTGCTGACGAGGATCCTGACGTCAGGATTGCCGTTGCCGAAGCTCTAGGAAATTTGCGTGATACATCAGTACTTGATGCCCTCATACAGCTATTGAATGATCAGGATATATGGGTGCAGTCAGCCGCATTAAAGGCCATCGCCAGGATTGATCCTCCCAGGGCATTGTTACTTATTACGGATCTGTATACCAAGGCCGAAGGTTTGTTGATGATTACCAGTTTGAAGATTCTTGAGGAAATCGGGGGTTCAGAGTCGGAAAACATTATCCGGTATACTCTTCAAAACAGTGACCAGGATATAGCCCGACAAGCTGCCAAATCGTTAGAGCGCGTTATCTCTGCCAGATCAAACTAGGGTGCCTATGACGTTCTCTTTTGCACCAGAGCATACCATGTCTGATGATGAATTCATGCTGTTACGGGATTGCATCTACGGGCATTGCGGGATATATTTTGACCTGGAATCCAAGTATATTCTTGAAAAGCGCCTTTCCCACCGGTTAACAGATTTGAATCTCTCCTCTTTCTATGACTACTATCATTACTTAAAGTATAACCGTAATAAAGATCAGGAACTCATGGACATCATGGATGTTCTTACAACTAACGAAACCTATTTTTTTCGTGAGTCGTTCCAGCTCAAAGCGTTTACTGATGAAATAATTCCTGAACTGATCAAAAGTAAAACGGTCCGTGGAAATCGTTCGCTACGGATATGGAGTGCTGGATGTTCAACCGGAGAAGAACCGTACACCATTGCAATGCTGCTAAGTACCATTCCCGAGTTGCGCGGGTGGAGAATCGAAATTGTCGGCACCGACATCAGCCAGAAAGTTTTGCAACACGCACGTCGTGCCGTATATGGTAAATCATCTTTTCGAGCGACCAGTGAAGTCGACCTGCGCCGTTTTTTCCATCAACAAAATGATGGGTATAAGGTAAATGATTCTATTCGGGAGTTGGTTACCATCAGTCATCTTAATCTGTTTGATACGCACCGTCTGACAATGCTCGGCAAGGTGGATATTGTTTTTTGCCGTAACGTAATTATCTACTTTGACCAGGCAGCAAAAAAACGCGTCATTGAATCATTTCACTCAGCGCTGTTTGATGGCGGGTATCTTCTGTTGGGGCACTCTGAATCTCTCATGAATATCACGACGTTGTTTACACTCCGCCACTTCAAAAACGATATGATTTACCAAAAACCTGATCTTTTTTCAGCAGGAGGCGTCCGATGAAAAAGATCAAGATTGTTGTTGTCGATGATTCTGCATTCAGCCGCCGCAGCATAACCCGGATGCTGGAAGGAATTGAATCTGTCGAGGTTGTGGGGTATGCAACCAACGGCGAAGAGGGTATCCAAAAGGTTATTGCCCTGAAACCTGATCTGGTAACCCTTGATCTTGAAATGCCCAAGATGGATGGATTTACGTTGCTGCGTATCCTGACCACCCGTTTTTCACTGCCGGTAATTGTTATCAGTGCCCTGAGCGGGGCGGATAAGGTTTTTAAAGCACTCGAACTCGGCGCCCTTGATTTTGTGGCGAAACCTTCCAGCTGCGCGTCGGTTGATTTGCTCTCTATAAAAGAAGATCTGCAAAATAAAGTTCTTCAGGTTCTTGCACTCAAACCTGTCATCCATGCTCGCCCGAACTCAGAAGCGACTCTTTCGGAGCAGCATGCTGCCGAACCGGTGCAGACAGGAAAAGCGGGCATTGGAATTCATCATGCTATCGATCTTGTCGCGATTGGTACTTCCACCGGCGGCCCGCCTGCCTTGCAACTGATACTGTCTGCTTTTGAGCAGAAATATCCCTTTGCAATAGTTATTTCCCAACATATGCCTGCCGGTTTTACCAAGGCCTTTGCCGACCGGCTCAACCGTTCTTCGCTTTTTGATGTTAAGGAGGCGGAGGATGGCGACCTTGTCCTGCCCGGCAGAGTTCTGATCGCGCCTGGAGGCAAAAACATGGTTTTCGAGGTGTGCGGTGGACAGGTCACCGCCCGTATCGAAGCACCTTCAGAAGCTGATCGCTATGTCCCTTCGGTTGACGTCATGCTGCAGTCGTGTGCCGGAATTTATCGCAAGCGGGTCGTAGCCGTGATCCTGACCGGCATGGGCAACGACGGCAGCAAAGGAGTGCGCGCTATCAAGGAACAGGGCGGGCGCGTTATAGCAGAATCAGAGGAAACCGCCATCGTCTATGGCATGCCGCGCGAAGCGGTCGCTACCGGCGTTGTAGACCGGTGTGTGGCGTTAGATAAAGTTGCCGCGGAAATTATTCTGCAGGGTGGTTTTTCATGACAGAGGCCTGATTGCACCTGTCGTCATCTCAGTAAAACACTACCATATATTTTAAGATACGAAAGGAAACGACCGTGGAGCAGAAGTACACACCGAAAGATGTAGAGCAGAAATGGCAGTCTATCTGGGAAAACAATAAAACATTTAAGGCCGCCGTCGACGGGAACAAGCAGAAATACTATCTGCTGGAAATGTTCCCTTATCCATCCGGCCGCATCCATATGGGGCATGTCCGTAATTATTCAATCGGTGACGTTATCGGCCGGTTCAAAAGAATGCGCGGATTTAATGTCATGCACCCTATGGGCTGGGATGCGTTTGGTATGCCTGCTGAAAACGCAGCCATACAAAATAAGAGCCATCCCGCAACCTGGACATACGAAAATATTGCCTACATGCGGAATCAGATTAAAAAGATGGGCTTCTCATACGACTGGGACCGTGAGCTGGCTACGTGCGATCTCGATTATTACCGCTGGGAACAAAAACTTTTTCTGGAAATGTTTGCCAAAGGGCTTGCCTACAAAAAGACCTCCTTTGTCAACTGGTGCCCAAAATGCGAAACCGTACTTGCCAATGAACAGGTTGAAGACGGTGGCTGCTGGCGGTGTGATACCGAGGTGCAGCAGAAAGAACTTGACCAGTGGTTCTTTCGCATAACTGATTATGCCGAGGAGCTTCTTGAAAATACCTTTAAACTTCCCGGCTGGCCGGAGCGGGTTCTTGTCATGCAGCGCAACTGGATTGGCAAGAGTTACGGGTGCGAGATCGATTTCCCGGTTGAAAACGGTACGGGACCGATCCGGGTTTTTACGACTCGCCAGGACACCGTTTTCGGTGCGACGTTCATGTCGCTGGCACCTGAACACCCCCGGGCCCTTGAACTTGCCACAGCTGATCACAGGGATGCCGTCGTCGCTTTTATCGATAAAATAAGAAAAACCGATCGCATAAAACGTACCGCCGATGATTTTGAAAAAGAAGGGGTTTTTACCGGTTCATACTGCAATAATCCCTTAACCGGGGCCCGGATGCCGATCTTCCTGGCCAACTTTGTATTGATGGATTACGGCACCGGCGCTGTCATGGCAGTGCCGACCCACGACCAGCGCGATTTTGAGTTTGCAAAAAAATACGACCTGCCGTTGAAAGTTGTGATCCAGCCAGCCGGAACGACGCTCGATCCGGTCAGCATGTGCGAAGCATATACTGAGGCGGGAGTAATGACACATTCCGGGCAGTTTGACGGGATGCAAAGCGATGACGCAAAGAAGGAGATAGCCGACTTCCTCCAGGCTCAGGGACATGGCACCACAACGGTCAATTACCGGCTCAGGGACTGGGGGATTTCCCGCCAGCGCTACTGGGGCAATCCAATACCGGTAATCTATTGTGACAGTTGCGGCGTGGTGCCGGTGCCGGAACAGGACCTGCCGGTCGTTCTCCCGAAAGATGTTGAATTCAGCGGCGAGGGGGGAAGCCCTCTGGCCCAGATGGAGTCCTTTGTCAACTGTTCCTGCCCGGTATGTGGAAAAGCTGCCCGCCGCGAAACAGATACGATGGATACGTTTGTCCAGTCATCATGGTATTTCCTCCGCTATTGCTGTCCTGACTTTACTGAGGGCATTCTTGATCGTGATTCGGTTGACTACTGGATGTCGGTTGATCAGTATATCGGGGGCATCGAACACGCTGTCTTGCATTTGCTTTATGCCCGCTTTTTTACAAAAGTAATGCGTGATCTCGGGCATATTTCTGCTGATGAACCGTTTGTTAACCTGCTGACCCAGGGCATGGTGATTAAAGACGGGGCAAAGATGAGCAAGTCAAAAGGGAATGTCGTTGACCCGGATGCCCTGATCTCGAAATACGGGGCCGATACCGCCCGCCTGTTTTCACTGTTTGCCGCGCCGCCGGAAAAAGACCTGGACTGGAATGACCAGGGCGTAGAAGGTTCTTTCCGTTTTCTGGGTCGTATCTGGAAGCTGGTTAATGATCGCCTTGACGTGATACGAAACGCCGGTCCGCTTGACCTCGACTCATTGTCTGCCGAAGAGCGCACCCTGCGCAGAGCCGTACATAAAACGATCCGCAAAGTCACTGAAGATCTGGAAGAACGCTTCCATTTCAATACGGCGATAGCTTCTGTCATGGAACTGCTTAATATTCTCCAGCCAGCGGAGCTTGCGACGCCGCAGTATCCGGCAGTTATGAAAGAAGCTCTCCAGAGTGTGATTTTATTGATGGCTCCTTTTGTTCCTCATATCACGGAAGAACTGTGGCAACGGCTGGGTAATACCTCTCAATTAACAGCATGCTCCTGGCCTGACTATGACCGGAGTGCCGTGATCGATGAAGAGTTGCTGATGGTCATTCAGGTTAATGGCAAATTGCGTTCCAAGATTACTGTTGCCGCCGGTACCGGCGAAGAAGAACTGAAAGCGCTGGCATTGGCAGATGAAAAGATTGTTCAGTTTATCGAGGGGCTGACTGTCCGCAAGGTTATTTGCGTCCAGGGCAAGCTCGTCAATATTGTGGTGGGGTAGACGATGCCGGTTTCGTTTTGGGTTCGAGGTCTGATGGTGGCGCTGTTGTTGACAGTGGCGGGGTGCGGGTATCATTTGACGAACTCTGCGTCTCTCCAGCTTGGATCAGGCCAAAAAATATGGGTGCCGTTTTTCAATAACGAAAGTGTCAATCCAAGCGCACAAACTGTTCTGCGCAGGGGATTTTATGAGGAACTTTATTCCCTGCGCGGACTGCGTCCTGCAAGCAGCGAAGGGGATGCTGATCTTGTCATGAAGGCGCGGATCGTTTCATATTCCAGCAATGCCGTGTCCTATAATGCCATTGACCAGGCTCGTGAATACAAATTAACTCTGAATGTTGAACTGGAAATTACCAAAAAAGGCCAGACAGCGCCGCTCTGGAAAGGTCAGATTCAAGCGGTAAAGCAATATCCTGCCAACACAGATCTTGCCCTGCAACGCAATGCCGAAGAGCAGGCTCTCCATGCCGTTTCAACTATACTTGCACAGAAATTCATTTCTGCCTTAGAAGAGTCCTATTGATCATGACAGCGCAAGAGTTCGAGCTATCACTAAAGAAAGGCGCGATCCCGACTGTTTGTTTTCTGTATGGAGAAGAGCAGTTTCTGGTTGAGCGTGCGGTTCAGATGCTGCTTGAACGGGCCATAGACCCGGCACTGAAAGATTTTAATTTCAATGTGTACTTCGGTAATGAATCCAAGGGGATAGATATCATTGATTCTGCCCAGACCCTGCCGATGTTTTCAGAGCATCGTGCGGTTCTGGTGAAGCGGGCCGAACAGTTAAAGGCTGATGCGCTTGAAGCCATGCTGCCGTATATCAAGAACCCATCGCCCGGTACCTGCCTGCTCTTGACCGGCACCAAGATCGATCAGCGCAAGAAGTTTTTTGTGGAGTTAAAAAAGCATGGCGTGCTGGTGGAATACAAGCGGTTTTATGATAACAAGCTGGCCGGGTTCATTCAAACTGAAGCGGTTGCCCAGGGAAAACCGATTGAGACTCCTGCCGCCGAACTGTTGGCAGCGCTGATCGGCAATAACCTGCAGGAATTGAGTTCACAGGTCGAAAAGCTGGTGGCCTACGCCGGCTCAAAGTCACGTATTGCCCTTGATGATGTCCGAACCATGGCAAGCAGCAGCAAAGCCTACACTGCCTTTGAACTGGCAAAATTTCTCGGCATGCGTGACCTGTCCAATTCCATCAAAAGTCTTGATGCGCTGTTCCTGCATGGCGAAGATGCGCCGATGATAATTGGTGCCCTGACCAGTCATTTCAGAAAGTTATGGCGCGTCAGGGAACTGCTCGACAAAAAAATGCAGCAGGCCGATATCGGCAGGGAACTCAATATAAATGCGTTCTTTTTGGGTGATATTGTTACGCAGGCCCGTAATTTTACGCGAAGAGAATTACAACGTATTTTTGAAGAATTTTATCGCTGTGATGTCGCATCAAAAACCGGCGGCGGCCAGTCGTATACCCTTCTGCACGGGATGATGATGGGCATCTGTACCGGCGGCTGGTAACCCGGATTTTTTACCTTCGGTGATCTCTTCTTTGCTTTACGGAATCTCTTGATACCGTCACGTCCCGCCCACTGCCTGTGATGGCCGCCAATAGCTGACCGGGAGAATAGAAATGACGGTGTGGTTCATGTATATCGCCCTCGGGGCGTTCGTTGGAATTCTGGCCGGTTTGCTTGGGGTCGGAGGTGGCCTGGTTATTGTTCCGGTGCTTACCTTCATTTTCACCTCCCAGCATCTGTCGGACGCTCACACCCTCCACCTTGCCCTCGGTACCTCTCTGGCCACTATCATTTTTACCTCGATCTCCAGCCTGCGGGCTCACCACCTGCGGGGCGCTGTTGACTGGACCGTTGTGCGGCGCATCAGTTTCGGCATCCTGGTCGGCACCTTTGGTGGCTCATGCATCGCTGCCCAGCTTTCCACCCACTTCCTCAAAGTTTTTTTCGTCATCTTCATCTTTTACGTCGCAACCCGGATGTTGCTCAACATCAAGTCCAAGCCACACCGCCAGCTTCCGGGCCGTACGGGGATGTTCGGAGCGGGTGGGGTGATTGGCGTAATTTCCAGTCTGGCCGGCATCGGCGGAGGCAGCATGTCGGTGCCGTTTCTTATCTGGTGCAATGTCGCCATTCACCGCGCCATCGGCACGTCGGCAGCAATTGGCCTTCCTATCGCCCTGGCCGGTGCGCTCGGCTACGTGATCAACGGCCTGTCGGCAAAGCTCCCACCGTACAGCCTCGGTTTTGTGTATCTTCCCGCACTGCTCGGCATTTCAGTCGCCAGCATTGTTACCGCCCCGCTTGGCGCCAGGCTGGCGCACAGCCTGCCGATTGATAAACTGAAGAAAATCTTTGCTCTGTTGCTGATTGTGATGGGGAGCAAGATGTTGTTGAGTTTGTGGAGTTAAGCTGTTAACGCCATCTCCAATTAATTTATACAACGCAAAAAGGGGGCATGCGAAATCGCAGCCCCCTTTCTAACCTGATAATTGTGCTCTAACCGAGTGTGTTAACCAGTTTTGTCAGACGCGATACTGTACGGGAAGCTGTTGAGTTGTGAATAACTCCCTTTGTTGCAGTAGAATCGATAACTGGGATGGCCACTTTAAGTGCTGCTACGGCGGCATCTTTGTCTTTGGCTGCGACAGCTTCGCGAACACGCTTGATATATGTTTTCAGCGTCGATGATACATGACGATTACGTGCGGTTTTCTTTACACTCTGCTTGATCCTCTTGATTGCCGACTTATGATGAGCCAAACTGCACCTCCGAAAAGTTCTTTTGAGTAAGTAACAAAATTGAAGCTAGTTCTTTAACACTATTGCATAAGTAGTGTCAAGTAAATTGCTTGTCCACAATCTACCAACGGCTGATTCGACATGCCTTAATCGATATAGCGGATAATCGGCGTGGAGCCTTGTACTGCCAGAGCGGCATAATAAGTTTCTGGGACGGAAATATCCACCAGAAGCCAGCTGGGCTGCTTGTTCGGCTCGACCAGCACAGCAGGCGTTTTCGGAAGGAGACTGACGTCGAAGCTGCTTGTTTCAACGGCAAACCCCGACCCGCAGGCCTTCAGATATGCTTCCTTGCGGGTCCAGCAACGGTAAAACGCGGCCAACTGCTGATGCTGAGGAAGATCGAACAGTTCTTTCTGTTCACGGGGGGAGAAGGCAAGCCGAGCCATATCAGGGTATGGAGTATCGCTGCTCAGCTGCTCAAGGTCAATTCCCACGTCACGATCTGCGGCTATGGCGAGGAGAAACATGGTACCTGAATGTGACAGATTAAAGTGCAGCCGTTCTTTGTTGGCGGTGGTCGTGGAAAGATACGGTTTGCCGTGTTCGCCCACGGCAAGGAAAACCTCCTTCGCTGGTATCCCCAGGTAGCCACCAAGGATTTCGCGCAGCAGGCCGCGACAGGCGAGGAAACAATTTTTTTTGTCGGCATCGAGCAGGCGATCGGCCCGTGATATCTCGTCTGAAGAGGCATGGCGTACTACCCCGGTGCCGGGGATGGCACAGTGGATGTGGACTTCGTTCTTCTGTGGCCATGGAAATAAAATCACGACTTTCCCGTTAGGAACCAGTTACGCAAGTGTTCCAGCCCTTCATCAATGGAGATTTCCGGCTGGTAGCCGAAATCGCGCCGGGCAGCCTCAATGGTGAACCAATGAGCGCTGGACAGTTCATGGGCGACGAAACGGGTCATGGGCGGCTCTCCTGGCAGGCGTAGGAGTCCCCACACGCCTTCGCAGATGCAGCCGATGGCAGAGGCCAGCTTGGGAGAGATTCTGGCGGTAACGGGAGGGATATCGGCAGCGGCTAGAATCCGGTTAACCATTTCCCACAGGGGAAGCGGCTGGCCATTGCTGATAAAATAGGCGTTGCCGGAAATACCTGTATCCGGTATCAGCCGATCGGCCGCCATCAGGTGGGCACGGGCGGCGTTGTCCACATAGACCGAATCCACCAGACAGGGGCGTGAGCCGATCTGACGCAGTTTTCCGGCGCGCCCTTTGGCTATAATGCGGGGCACCAGATGATTATCTCCCGGTCCCCAGATCAGGTGGGGACGTAACGCAACGGTTGCCAGCAGGGGAGATGCGGCGGCCAGCACCATCTGCTCGGCCAGTGCCTTGGTCTTGGGGTAGTTGGCCTCATAGCGGGGCGGGTAGGGGAGTGATTCGTCGCCACCCTCCACATCGTTGCCGTCAAAGACGACGCTGGGTGAACTGGTATAGACCAGTTTTGCAATGCCGTGAGTTCGGCAGGCCTCCAGAACGTTTTCAGTCCCGGTTACGTTGGCCTGGTAAAAGTCACCGTAACTCCCCCATATACCGGCTTTGGCCGCAACATGGAACACTATGTCACACCCTTTGACCGCCTCCATAACGGCACTCCGGTCTCCCAGGTCGCCGCGGAACTGCTCCACACCAAGGGTTTCCAGCGCGGGATGCTCGCCGCGCGAAAAACTGCGCACCTGATCGCCACGCTCATGCAACATGCGCACGATGACTCCGCCCAGAAAACCGCCGCCACCGGTCACCAGTGCTTTCATGAAAGCTTATCCGCTGCCCAGCAGGCCAGCTTCTCCCGAAATATCTTGGCATTGTGACGGATATCAACCGGGAAAGTCGGGTGAAAGAGAATCTCGTGGATGTTCCGGGTGTGGGGATACCGGCTGCCCAGTTCTAAAAGCTCCGTGCGGATCAGCTCCTGTTCAATCTTTCCCGCTCTCGCCTCCAGCTCTACGCAGAGCACCGGCTGCTGGCTTCCCAGTCGCCCGAGTCCGACCAGCGCAGTGCGAAAAACTTTCGGATGCGTATTGAACACCCCCTCCACCGGGATGGTGTAGAGGGTGCCGAGTGCAGTAACAACACGGTGGGCCTTGCGACCGCAGAACCAGATACGGCCGGTACTGTCCCGATAGCCGACATCACCCATGCGGTGCCAGACGCCGCCGTCAGGATCGGGTATCTTTGCCATCCTGGTCGCGTCAGGGCGGTTGAGATATGAGCTGCTGACCTGTGGCCCGCGTACGGCTATTTCACCTACCTCCAAGATGGGGAGCGCAAGATCGTCGCTCCATATATCGATGGGGGTATCGGTGATCGGAATTATGGCCAGGGTGATGCTTGGTACCGCTCTGCCGACACAGACACCGTGGCCCTCTCCGGTCATGGCCCCGGTTTCAGCCAGTACCTCGCGGCTGCCGATGGAGCTGACCGGCAGCGCCTCGGTGGCACCGTAGGGAGTAAATATCTCTCCATCTGCGGGGAGCATGGTTGCAAAGCGTTCCAGTACCGAAGCCGGTACCGGCGCACCGGCCGAAATCACCCGCTTGAGATTGGGCATTTTGATCGCATGCGTTGCGGCATACCGCCCGACCCGATTCAGCAGGGCCGGGGAGCCGAACATGGTTGTGGCGGAATATTCGGCTGCCGGTCCGAGTATCTTGCGGGGGTCGACCGAGCCGGGACGGGTGAAGTCCATCTGCGGAATCAGCGCCGTCATGCCGAGGGCCGGAGCGAACAGGGCAAAGAGCGGAAACGTCGGCAGGTCGACCTCGCCGGGGCGGATGTCGTACAACTCCCGCAGAGCATCAATCTGGGCCGCAAAGGTGCCATGACTGTAGATTGCTCCCTTGGGAGGGCCGGTGCTGCCGCTGGTAAACAGGATGGCGGCCACATCATCACGGCGGGTTTCCGCAGCGACAAACGGTGCACTTTGAGCAGAGCGGCGCAGCTCATCGAGAGGTATCCCGCCCCAGATAGATCCGCCACCGACGACAATTGAGGTGCGGATGCAGTTGCGTCCCCATCCGAGCAGCCGCCTGGCCAGATGCGCCTTTGGAACCCCGATGAAAGCCTCCGGTTCAGCTTCGGCCAGACACCCCTTCATGTTTTTTGCACCGATGCCCGGATCGATGAACACCGGCACGGCTCCCGCCTTGAAGAGGGCAAAGGTCAGGGCGAACAGTTCCGGGGACGGTGGCACCAGCAGGGCGGTCTTTGTCCCACGTCCGATGCCGATACGTCCCAATCCATGGGCGATGCGGTCACTTTCTTCGTCAAGTTCGAAGAAGGTCAGGGTGCGACCTTTCTGCGGGAAGATGATGGCGGCTGTATCAGGTTGCAGCGTGGCCATCTCGGTCAGCGGACGGGAAATATTGACGATGCCGGATACATTCATCAGACCTGTTCCGTATTGTCAAGAAACGCAGATATCAACGGTATGACCTCTTCCTTGGCGTCTTCGAGGATGTAGTGGCCGCAATCGGGATAGCTATGGAGTTCCGCTGCGGGAAAACGCTGCCGCCATTCGGCCAGAAAATGCTTGTCGAAGACGAAGTCTAATTCACCCCAGCAAATCAGCATCGGTAACGCGCTGAACTGTCCGATTCCGTCTGCCACGGAACTGACCAGATCGTAGCCGCGGTCGCCGGGGGATAGCGGAATATCCTGCACGAAGCGCAGAGTGGCGATGCGGTTCTGCCACGAATCGTAGGGGAGTTGATAGAGGGCGCGTAGTTCCGTATCCATCGGGTTGTGCTTGCACCCTACAAAGGAAGCGCCCACGCTGAAGGCGTTGAATCCACGCACCAGCAGCGTGCCGATGAAGGTATCACGGCAGATGCGCAAGCCAAGGGGGAACGGTTTTGTCTGTGGCAGATGGAAGGCGCCTGTATTCAGGATTACCAGCCGTTTGATCCGTTCGGGATGGCGCACGGCATAGGCCATGCCGATCATGCCGCCCCAGTCGTGGACAACCAGAGTGATGTTTTCCCTGATCCCCAGATGTTCCAGTAGCCGTTCGAGGTCATCCACCCGGCGGGAGAGGGTGTAGTCGTAGCGGTCATCGCCCGGCTTGTCGGACAGGCCGCAGCCGATGTGGTCCGGAACGATGCAGCGGTAACGATCCCGCAGGGCCAGCGCCAGGTTGCGGTAGTAAAACGACCAGGAAGGATTGCCGTGTACCATCACGACCGGCGGGCCGACGCCTTCATCCAGGTAGTGATAGCCAAGGCCGTCCAGATCCAGTTTGTTGTCGCTGAAGGGGTACTGTTTCTGCAGAGCTGTATTTACCATTCCATCCCCAGCATGAGACAGTTTAATCCACTGCCGATCCCCAGAAAAGCTACCTTGTCGCCCGCTTCGAGGATGTCGCGTTCATCGGCGATTGCTGCCGTCAGCGGCAGGGAAACGCTGCCCATGTTGCCCAGATATTCAAAGGTAGTGAAGTCCTTTTCAGGGGGGATGCCGAGGGTTCTGAGTATCGCGCTCTGATGGGCGGAGCCGACTTGGTGGCAGACCACCTGATCAACATCTTCCGTGCGCCAGCCGACCTGAGGGAGGAACGCGTCCCAGGTGTGGCGCCCCAATTCGACGCCGTAGTTCATGACATTGACCCCATCGGTTGACATGGACTGAACATAGCCCCCCTTGCCGTCCGGGGTGACGCCCCAGAGACAGAGCCGGTGATGTTCCGGTGCCGCCTGGGTGATGCCGCCAAGCAGGCGACGTCGCGATGAACCGGAGAAGGAACCGTCTGTCAGCAGGATTGCCACGGCACCGGAACCACCGGTCAGGGTTGCCAGTGAGGCGGCAAAATGTTGCATCGTCCGTTCTTCAAGCATCCGGGCAATCATGATATCATTGATCTCGCGGGCGCTTTCGCAGGAAACCACGAGACCGGCCTTGATCTGTCCGAGCTCGATCCGGTTGGCGACATCGAGGATACCGTTGAGAACTCCAAGGCAGGCGTTGGAGAGGTCAAATACGGCGGTCTTTCCGCCGATGCCGAGTCCGGCGGCAACGCGGCAGGCTGTGGCCGGCTCGAACTGCTCCCGGCAGACGCCCGTGTAAATCAGGGCTCCTATCTCACCGGGAGAAATACCGGAAGCTGACAGCACTTTTCTGGCGGCAGCAATGGCGCCATGGGAAAGTGGATAGCCCGGCTCCCACCAGCGCCGCTCCCGAATCCCGGTCAGGGCCTGCAACTGTCCCGGCACAATGCGCAGGTAACGGTACAGCGGCTCCAGGCGGGACTCCAGCTCGGCAGAAGTAACAACAACCGGCGCCAGTTCATAGCCCAGAGCCTCAATGGTAACTTTACTGTACTTCATCGTTCTGACTCCATCTTTACGGTAAAATCATTCATCTGATAGATCAGCTTGCCGTCCACGGCAAGGAACCCATCCGCCGTCATGACTCGCTCCTGTTCATCCACGGCGGTGATCCAGGCGCTCACCGTTACCCGGCTGTTGGTCGGCACAACCTGTCCGCGATACAGCCAGCGGTGTTTGCGCTGCAGTGCGACGGCAGAGATGACATCGCCCTCCTGCCACCCCCAGCGTTCCACGGCCGCGTACTTCACCAACTGGATAAACGACTCCAGCCCCAGTGAACCGGGCGTGACCGGATCCTCAAAGAAGTGCGCCTTGAAGAACCATTCCTCGGGATCCACATCCTTGAAGCCCCGGATGTAACCGAGTCCGCGCGGTCCGCCATCGGAGACGAACAGTTCGATCCGGTCGACCATGCGCAGCTGTTTTTCGGGGAAGGGAGCTGTCTCCGGATATGACAGAGTTCGGCCCCGCCCGATCTCTACAGCGGTCGGCTGGTATGGCTGTGCATCGCGGATACCGACCTGGGTGGCCAAGGCCTCTTTGGAGAAGAAACCGAACATGGTGTCCCCCTCGTAGAGAATACCCTGCCGGTCAGCCACGCTGAAGTCGTATTCCTGGATGATCATGCCGCCGCTGGTGGCCACCTTTTTCATGGTCGAGCTACAGGTCAGGACACCGCTCTCGGGAGTCACCGGCCGGTGCTGAACGGCCGTGCCACCCAGGTTGCGGAAGGAGATATCGCTCGGGCTGGTCAGGGCGGAACCGACATAGGCAGCAAGCCAGCCGCACGGTTGCAGGGCCGCTTCCAATAGGATGGCAAAGGGCATACGCGCCTGACGATCGGCGGCAAAAAACCAGGCATCGGGCGGCAGGTCGTACTGGGCCTCGGCCATGGCGCCTGCGGTCATCTGCCATGGTTTGCCGCGAAGTGCGGTGACGCGGTCCATAAACTGGAACGGCGGTCCCGGCAGACGCGCAATCTTGCGGCCGCTGTCAAAGATGCGGTATGGCTCACCAAACCCTTCGGAAGGGTTGCCGTTGCTGTAGGCTAGAATCTGTTCCTTGGTGTAGATAGCCGCTTTTATCCCCTCACCCCGGTCCTCTCCAATTGGAAGAGGGGGCAAAGCGGACCAGAGAGCCTGTAACTGCTCCCGTGTCGTGCCGGTCAGTCTGGCTGACATTCCGGTGATCTCCACGATCGGCTTGCCGTCTGCATACATGAGGGCATCACAGATGACATACGGCTCCGGGCGGTAGCCGATCTCACGAATCGTAACCTCGTAGGTGACGACACTGGTGCTCTCCAGTACCTGCCCGCGACAGCAGAGTTTGCTGGCCACACCCGGCACCGGCTCCCAGGCCGACTCCTGCGCTTCTGCCACCCACCCCAGCCGCAGCAGGTAGATGCGCAGGGTATGCATGCAGCACTCGTACATCAGTGTGCCCGGCATGACCCGGTCATCAACAAAATGGCAGGTGATAAACCAGTCGTCGGGGTGGATGTCGGCTTCGGCCGTGATGATACCGATGCCGCAGCGACCTCCGCTTGGATTAATTTCATTGACGCGGTGGACCAGACGCATCCTGCCTCCCGGAATAGTCAGGGGGCGGGAAAGAGGCAAACCGGCGAACAGGGGGCCAAAACAGGCGGCCAGGTCACCGTCTCGCAGGCGATCGAGCTGTACGGCATCGAAGCCTTCACGAACCATCGGCACCAGTTCCTGCCAGTCTGCCGGCCTGATGCCGATCGTGGGACGCAGATCCAGAGCTGGCCGGACGATGCCTTTGCCGGCATCCAGTTCCTGCTGGCTGAAGAAGCCGGCGCAGCCGTCGCGCATGGACAACAGTGGTTGCCCACCCACCGTGGCTTCAAAGAAAAAATTGAACAGCCATGTATCACCCTGACGGAAGAAGCGTTCGATGCGGATGTCGTACTGAATGATCTCTCCCGGCCCGGGCAGTCCGCGATGGAAGGTGACGACGGCGTCCAGCAGGCGGTAGACCGCACAGCCGCGGGTGATGAAGTCGATTCCCAGGTAGCCGGAAAGAAACAGATCGGCCTGACCCGCCTCTACGGCGATGCAGGTGGGAATACGGCCTCCATCCAGATACCAGGCGTTCGGGTGGATATCGTGTTCGGTAATGACCCGGCCATGGGTCATGGACTTTGGCTCACCCTCTACGGATAGAATCCGGTCCACCAGCATGAGCGGCTCGTCCGGCAGACGCACGCGAGTCGGGAAGCTGTCCACCCCGGCAAAATCCGGACCGAGCATGTCGGCAACCGAACCACGGGCGAATTCCAGGCAGAGGTCGCGGTTGAAGGCAACCGTGCTTACTGCCGTATGACGGGGAGGGGGCGAGGTAGTTCGACTTAGCTCGCCAACCGTAGCTTGAGCGGAGTCATGTGGTGCATCATCCCCCAGCGCCTGTCGCAGAGTCATTTCCAGCTCTATGGCCTGGGCCATGGATCGGGTAATACCCTCGCTGAAGTCGAGGAAGGCCTCATGTGCCCGGATCTGTTCGTGCTGCACCCGGGCAAACTCACTTAAGAGCGAATCCGTACCTGTTTTCGTCCCTTCTCCATCAGGGATGGGGGTGGAATGAGACTTGAATGAAACCAGAGGGAGCGGCGGATTGAATGGTGTACCGCCGATGGTGACTCGAACCCTGACAGTTTTCGTATCCTCAGGTGTCTCTGCGGGAAGCGTGTTGAATAGTGGAGTCAGGTCCAGTGGTACCCGCTCTGCGATGAGATTGGCTAACAATCGCAGTAGGATGGAAACCGGGTCCTGCCCGCCATAACAGGCGGAACGGGCCAGATGGGGCCGCCCATCAAGGATGCGTCCGATCATGCGGCTGCACGATGCTCCCGGACCCATCTCGATAAACAGGCGCACGCCGTCCTGGTAGGCTGACTCGATCACAGCCGGGTAGTCGATGCCGTGCAGCGCCTGGCCGAGAATGGAAGCGGCGGCGCTTTCACGGGTGACTTCGAAGGGACCGCCCTTGACGCCGCTATAATAGGTGATTCCGGCTGGCGGTGTTGTGGGGAAGAGATGCAGGTCGTGGTACGGACCTGCTACCTGCTGCGCAACTTCGCAATGTACCGTCGTGACGCCCTGCAGAGGGAAAAAACGGCAGCCGAGTCGGGAAACGAGCTTTTGAACTGCCACGGCATCTCCGCCAACCACACATTCATCCGGGGTGTTGATGATCAGAAGATAGGCTCGCGGGATATCGGTCAGCAGCTGCAGCACGTTGCCGGCCGGGGCAGCCACGACCCCGAGGCTCCAGTTTACCGTCTCGTCGTCACCCAGTCCCCAGCATTGTCGTGCTGCACGACATTCGCCGGCCATGTCGTGGGTAAAGA
Source organism: Deltaproteobacteria bacterium (assembly GCA_021781535.1). Taxonomy (GTDB): domain Bacteria; phylum Desulfobacterota; class Desulfuromonadia; order Geobacterales; family Pseudopelobacteraceae; genus JACRCG01. The sequence goes on from JAJXWO010000021.1 coordinate 48,900, forward strand.
GTGTTGATTCCTGCATGCGGCTGTACATGCCGTCCCGGTCACGCCAGGCGTGTAGGGCGAGGAGTCCCGCCGATTCACCCAGACTGTAGCCGATAACGGCGGAGGGTGTGACGCCAAAGCTGCGAACCAGATCACTGACGGCGCACCCGGTGGCAACCTGGCCGAAGATGACGGCCCGGTGGTTGGTGTCGATCTCGCCGGCAGGGGCGCCGTTCCAGAACAGTTCCGGTTGAAACTGGTTACGCAGATGGAGGTTATCGGCGTTCTGGGCGCGCAGGATTTCGGGCCAGCGGCTGAAGAGCTCCATCCCCATGCCGGGATAATGGTTGCCGGAACCGGGGAATACGAAGGCGATCCGTGTATCGCGGCCAAGCGGCTCCGGAGTATAGAAAAGCCGGTCGCGCAGGGCTGGTACGGAGTCGGTGGGCAACCCACCGACGCTCAGGGTATGTTTCCCCTGCTCGATCAGTGCTGCAAGTTCACCGGTGTTCCTGGCAACTAGAGACATGGCGAGGGCTTTGCCGGCTGAGGCCTCATACCGTTCCCGCCAGATTCCGGCCAACCGATTAATGTCAATAGTTTTGTTTTTAGACAGGTTACGACCAAGTTCATCCAGTTCAGCTTTAAGTTCGTCCGGATGGTCGCCGGCCAGAGCAAAGAGGAATTCGATGCCGGTACCGAGCGGGGCGATCAGGTCAGGCGAGTTTCCCGGCTGCTGCCCGTCCCACCCTTCGAGTACGACATGACTGCAGGAACCATCAACTCCGCAACTGCTGACTCCGGCCCGGCGTGGTCCGTCATCCCGGTTGCGCAACCAGTAACGGGAGCTCCGCGGCAGAAAGAGCGGGCCGGCGAGGGAGAGTTCAGGGCACGGCTGTTCGATGCCACGGCAGGCAGGAATGATCTCCTGATGCAGGGCCAGGCAGGCGCGCACAACAGAAGCCAGACCGGAGGCGGCACCGCAGTGACCGATGTCGGCCTTGACTGAAGAAACGGCGCACGAGTGATGTTTCCTGTCTGTTTCGCCGAAGAACGATGCCAGAGCAGCAGCCTCCCTGCGGTCCTCCTTGGAGTTGCCGCCGGCGTTGGCTTCCAGATAATCAACCGTGCCAGGGCTCACCCCGGCATCGGCATAGGCGCGTTCCAGGGCATGCCCGTAGGCGCTGGCGTCGCACGGCTGCACGTTGCCTCCACTGGAACCGATGCCGCGGATAACGGCATAGATACGATCACCATCACGCTCTGCATCTGCCAGCCGTTTGAGAACAACCGCCGTGGCGCCTTCTCCGATCGTAGAGCCGTCCGCACCTTGATCAAAGGGGACAGCGGTTCCGGAGTGGGAGAAGGGGCGCAGTGAGTGGTGGCCAAGAACCGCCCGCAGATCACCCGCAAGATCTACGCTGCCAACCAGCGCGCGGTCAAGTTCACCGGCCTGGAGCAGACGGACTGCTGTTTCCAGTGAGCGGACACCGGAACTCTCTTCGCTCGAGAGGGTGAAGCTCGGACCGCCGACGCGGAATTCCCGCGCGATCCTGCTGGCGACGACGCTACCCAGCGCGCCCATGGTTCGGTTGGCGCTCAAGGCCGGTCCGGTTGCGTTGCAGAGCTGCGCTGTCCACGCGCTCAATTCTTCGGGAGAAAGCTCGCGCCCCAGCTCTCTGGCCCACTCCGCAGCCTGCTCGGGCAGAGACCAGCGCAGGCTGAAGTTGGTACTGTTCAGGTCGAGGGCAATGCCGATAAAAACACCGGTCGTGCGGTTGTCTTCACGGCCCAGACCGGCATCATGCATGGCAGCGGCGGCGGTCTGGAGCATCAGCAGCTGCTGGGGGAGCATCTCCTCCATCTCGCGGGGTGGGATGCGGAATTGGTCCGGGGCAATCGTCAGCTCATCCAGATAAAAACCGCTGAAAGGTGTACGGTCCAGCCCCTGCTGATGAAACCAGTCGCTATCCTGCGCACCCCACCACCTGTCGGGTGTTGTGGGAAGAGCCGCAGCGTCACCACCCAGAACCCGTTCCTGAAAGGCACGAAGGTTCTGCCAGGGACCGAAACGGGCATCAATGCCGACGACGGCAATGGGGGTGCTGCTTCTGTCCACTTGAAGGGGAGGAGGGGTAAGGGGGGTGGACGGCAGCCACTCTTCAACCAGCAGATGGGCATTGATACCGCCGAAGCCGAACGCGCTGATTGCGGCTCTGCGTGGTGTGCCATCGCTGCGGCGGTGCCACGGTTCCGATGCCTTCAGGACGCGGAACGGGCTCTGCTCCAGTCCCATGCCCGGCTGGGGACTATTGAAATTGGCGGTGGGGGGGAGTGTCTCCGCCTGCATGGCAAGCAGAACTTTTGTCAGGGCCGCTCCGCCGGCAGCGGTCAACAGGTGCCCGATGTTTGACTTGACCGAACCGATAACGCAGCTGTTTCCGCCCGTTTCCGTACCTTCCCAGAGTTCCTTCAGGCTGGCTACTTCCACGGCATCGCCAACCGGGGTACCGGTGGCATGACACTCGATCAGGTCAACATCACCGGGGTTCCAGCCTGCCTGCGTGTAGGCGGCACGCATGGCACGCAGCTGTCCTTCTGACAGGGGAGCCAACAGGCTGCCGCCAATATCACTGGCCAGGCCGATGCCGGTGATGACGCCATAGATCCGGTCACCGTGGGCTACGGCGTCTGCGGTCCGCTTGAGCAGGAACAGTCCGGCTCCTTCTCCCACAACGAGACCGTCACCGGCTGCGTCGAAGGGAGCGCTGATACCGCGCTTAGAGAGGGCGCGCAGCTGGGAAAAACCCATCTGGGTATAGAGGGGGTCCGGACGGGAGAGCCCCCCGGTCAACATGGCGTCGGCTCTGCCGGACAGGAGTTCCGCCACGGCCAGTTTGATGGCGTACAGCGAGGAGGCACAGGCGGCATCGAGGGTGCAGTTTCCTCCGCCAAGTCCGAGCGCCTGAGCCAGAATCCCGGCGGGGAGGCCGGCTACGTAGCGATTTAGTGCGTTAGAAGTGATTGTATGATTTTTTTCGTCAGAAAATGACTTCCTTAACGCACGTATCCCGTTTATCAGGGGCAAGGGTGTAAGGGGGGCGGATGGCGCGGTATGACCAAGCAGCTTTTCCTCAAAGGTCTTGCCCAGCCATGTGCGAGCCAGTTGAGTCGAGGTTTCGCTCGGCAGCGCCAGATTGCCGATAATCACGCCAATGCGTGAGCGGTCGAGCGGAGCGGTGACGCCATCGTCAAAGGCGCGTTTTCCGGCATGGATCAGCAGGTGAAAGAGCGGATCAAGACCTTCCAGGCGGGCCGGATCAATGGCAAGTCCGCTCAGGGATGCGGTGGGCGGAATGTCATCAATAAAGCAGCCACGGCGTGAATAGACCCGGTCCGGTACCCCGACAGCGGGAGCAAAAACCGTATCGGCCGGTACCTGCCAGCGCCCCGCCGGTACCTCGCGGGTCGCACTCCGGCCATTACGGACGTTTGTCCAGAAGCTTTCAAGATCCGGTGCATCGGGGAAAATACCGCCGATCCCGACAATGGCGACTGTGGGAGTGGAAACCGGCATCAGGCGGCTTCCAGTACGACGCACCCCGGCTGTGATAACTGATTACGACGAAAAGCCCGCTCAAGGGATGGATCGATGACACATTCATACCCCTCCAGTCGTGCAATCAGCTTGCCCGTGGTCCGGTCGAGGAATTCCATGTCGGCCGAGGCGGAGTGCTCTCGTTCAGCAGTGACACGGATAACTATCTGGGCCCCGTTATTGGGGAAGCTGTCGTGGAACTGGCGGAAGCGTCCCGCAAAAGAGGGGAGGGAGCCGGAGCCAAAACGTTCGAAACTCCAGAGGATCATGAGCTGGAAAGCACAGTCCAGCACCAGGGGATCGGTAATCCAGCTGTTTCTCAATGGCTGTTTGACCCACTTGGTCGGCTCAGGAGCGGCTTTCACCAGGGCAGAAATACCTTTTGGTGAACAGCCGCTGATCTGTTCGATACCATGCAGGTCGGGCCCGTGGAAGAGGCGTTCCTGGTCGTAGATCACGCCGTCGTTGTGGACATAGGGGGTTGTAGGCAGGTCGATAATCGAGCGGAGACCTTCCGGTAACTTTGTGGCCAGGACTATTTCGGCGCTTGCATGGAGTATGGTGCGCCCGGTAGTGGCCGTGCTGGTAAGCTCTACAGGAACATAATGGAGCGAGTCCTTCTTTTCAGCCCGCCCCGCCAGCACATGCAGGGTGCAGGGCGCGGTCTGCTCAAAAATGACCCCTTTGCAGATGCGAAGATTGTTGAAGCCGTGGAAACGGAAGCCGGGGTTGCCGTGCAGGGCGCCATGGGCAAGCCATTCCACGATCATGGCCATGGGAAGGACGGCTTTGCCATCAATGACATGCGAACGGATGAAGGGGTAGTCAGCCACCGTCAGGGTAAGGCTGTAGGCCTCCTCCAGCGGCTTGGCCGGGGATGGTGCGGTAGTCGATAGAGATGATCCCGCACTGTCGGCCAATGCAATAACCTCTACCGGTGCGTCAGTGGCGCCGATTTCCCTGGCGAGCAGGTCTCCGCCGGCCGCGAGGCTGATCAGGCCGATCCCTTCGCCACTGAAAACCTTTTTAAGTGCGGGCGTGACCATACCGCCATCCCACGGCCCCCAGTTAATGCAGACGGTGCGGCATGCAGGACGTTTGCGTGACTCGGCCTGGGCCAGTTTATTGAGGACCTCGTTGGCAACGGCATAATCTACCTGTCCACTGCGACCGAAGCGGCCGGTGGTGGAACCGAACAGGGCGATAAACCGCAGATCATCCCCGCACGTTGCGGCGAGCAGTGTGCGCAGTCCTACGACCTTGGTGCTGTAAACCTGGGCAAACTGATCCAGGGTCTTGTCGCCGATCAAGCGGTCGGCCAGAACACCCGCCCCGTGGACGATACCCCGGATGGGGCCGTGCTCCCGGCGAATTTCCTGAAGCAGGTCGTTGACCGCCTCAGTAGTGCGTATATCCAGAGAGCGGTAGAGGGCACGTCCACCGACAGCCTCAATACCGGCGAGGGTTTCTTTTAATTCCCGACCGGCGATGACAGACTGGTAACGCTCTTCAATTTCTTTGGGGTGAAGCTTACCTGGCGACTGCTCAAGAATAGCCCGTTTAATGGCGCTTTCACCCGTCAGAGTGGTCAACCAGGCCGGTTCGGGAAGCGGTTCCGGACTGCGCCCGAGCAGGATCAGTAACGGGCGGTACGCTTTGGCCAGTGCGATAGCAGTGGCAGCAGTAACACCACGCCCGCCTCCGGTCACCACAACGACGTCTCCCGGTTGCAGGGGGGACGGTGATACAGCAGGTGCGGCTGCGGGGAGATCACACTGAGCAAGGGTAACGCGCCCGTCCGGCTTGAGGCCGACTTCAAGCGGTCCAATATGGAATAGCTCGTTAGCCACCGCCTGAGCGGCGGCGTGGGTATCGGAGAAAGAACCCAGATCGATGGCCTTGCAGGTCATATCTGGCCATTCACGTGCCGCAGTTTTAGACAATCCGGCCAGACCACCGGAGGCCGGGTCGGCGAGGATCGAACCGGTGTCAAAGCCAAAGGCGCCGTCAAGGCGTGAAACGGTACTGAAAAACGCCCCGTTTTCCTCAGCGCTCCGGTGCAGTGCCGGTGCGGCTTTTTGTAGAAGTAGAAACGCGTTTTCCAGGAAACTGTCGTCTGTTCCGGATGCCGGGGCAACAATGACCAGTCCCGATATCCTGTCCAACAGTAGTCTGTTCAGATCTTCGTCAGCAGTGATCAGGCGCACTGCGCGGCCCGCACTGCTCAAGGTATTGCAGAGATCTCCGGAGAAGGCGGAGCCGTCATCGGTAACCCAGATGATGCCATTGTCGGCTATCTGGAGCGTGCCCGCACCTGCAGCGAGGGGGACCGGAGTGACGGTGCTGCGATTGAGTACGCTCGCGTGCTCTGGTTCCCGTTCGACAATAGCCGCCGGGGAGGCGCTGGCCGGCTGAGGTGGAGTAGCAGCGGCGCCCTGCTCCAGAAAGTGGGCAATCTCGCCCAGGGTATGCAGGGAGCCCAGGTGCTCAGGGCCGATGACCGGCGAACCGGGGAGCCGCTCCTGCAGTGCGGAAAGGATTTCGACCCGTTTGATTGAGTCAATGCCCAGGTCAGAATCGAGCCCCATCTCCATCTCCAGCATCTCCACCGGGTAGCCGGTCTTCTCGCTGACAACCAGCAGCAGGGTTTCAGCGACATTATCCGCGGCAGGTGTCTGTACGGTGGCAGGTGCTACGGTAGCAGTCATGCCGGCGCCGAGAAAAGAGGCGATCTCGCCCAGGGTATGCAGGGAGCCCAGGTGTTCGGGGCCGATAAGCGGCGAACCGGGTAGCCGTTCCTGCAGTGCAGAAAGGATTTCGACCCGTTTGATGGAATCGATCCCCAGGTCAGAATCCAGTCCCATCTCCATCTCCAGCATCTCCACCGGGTAGCCGGTTTTCTCGCTGACAACCGCCAGCAGGGTTTCGGCAACAGTGTCTGCGGCAGGCGTCTGTACGGTGGCAGGTGCTACGGTAGCTGTCATGCCGGCACCGAGAAAAAAGGCGATCTCGCCCAGGGTATGCAGGGAGCCCAGGTGCTCAGGGCCGATGACCGGCGAACCGGGGAGCCGCTCCTGCAGTGCGGAAAGGATTTCGACCCGTTTGATGGAGTCGATGCCCAGGTCCGAATCCAGTCCCATCTCCAATTCCAGCATCTCTACCGGGTAGCCGGTCTTCTCGCTGACAACCGCCAGCAGGGCATCCGAGATACGGTCTCTGTTTGGCGCCGGGGCTGAAGGTGATGAGGATGGTGATGGCGTAACCACTGCATGGTGTGAAACGGGTGCAATCGCTGCCGGAACCTCTGTGTAAGTCGCTGATGAATGAGCAGGCAGAGGTGGTGTAAGAGGTGCGCCGCCTTGAAGGATGCGGTGTTGCTGCTCCAGCAGGGTCTGGATGGTTCTGCTTGCCGTTTCCTGACCTTCAAGAAAGCGGCGGTGGAGCTGGGCCGTTTCCTCCTGCATCTTCTGCAGGACGGACATCCCTTCCCGGGTGATCCGCAAGGATTCTGCCAGGATGTCCCGAGAGGCCGGGGTACTCGTCGTCGTGACAACGGCTCCTGACATGATGGCAGACGACGGTGCTGCCGGAGCGGCGACCCGTTGCGTGACGGGGGCACTTGCTGCGCGCTTGGTCCTCGGCTTGACGTAGTTGGCGCCACAGAGAGGAATTGTCATGAGCGGTTTTTTTGAGGTGGCCGGTTTCGGCGCACTGTAGCCTTCATCCCACCTGGCAAGCTGCACAGGATGACCGAGTACGGCAAGTTGGGCCAGGCAGCGGGCCAGATCAGCGATGCCGGAGCGCTTGCCGCTGGAGGCATCGACCGCTACGACCGTATATTTTTGTTCTCCCAGAATTGACTTTACCAGACCGCTCAGGCGCGAACCGGGACCAACTTCGACAAAAGTTCTGACACCGGCTACGTGCATAGCCTCAATTTCAGCAACGAATTCAACCGGTCGTGCCAATTGTTCTGCCAGAATCTCCTTGGCCTTAATTTCACTGGTCGGGTATTCGGTGGCAGTCGTGTTGGAAAAGACCGGGATGCTCCCTGGTGCCAGGTGTATGTCAGCCAGAGCTGTCAGGAGTGGTGGTGCGGCATCGGCTACCAACGAACTATGGAAAGCGGCGGCAACCGGCAGCTGTTTGCAGGTCAGTTTGCGGGTGCTGCAGGCCGTAACGGCACGGGCGGTTTCATCACTTCTGCCGGAAAGAACGTACTGGGTAGGGGCATTGCAATTGGCAATCACCAGATCAAGTTTCTCTTCCTCAAGCATCTGCTCGACATCCGCCAATGGCGCGGAGACCGCCAGCATGCTGCCTTTGTCGCCGTCTCCGCCGGCCATGAGGCTGCCGCGCAGTCGGGAAAGGGCATGAAATGAGGTCTCGTCCAGGCGGCCGGCAGCACAGAGAGCGGTAAGTTCGCCATAGCTGTGTCCGGCGGTCGCTTCCGCGGTGATGCCAAATGATTCCATCACCCGCAGGGCCCCCAGGCTGACGGCACCAATGGCTGGCTGGGCAACATCCGTGGCACGCAGGGCCTCTTCCTGACGTTGTGCGCTATCCGGCACGAAGGAGGAAAGCGGATAGATCAGATCATTCAGCTGTGCACCGTTCGCGGAAGAGAAGCCGGTCTCTGCGGCAGTGATCGTCGCCAGCATTTCGGGAAAAGAGCAAGCCAGGTCACGCAGCATGCCGGTGTACTGGGCTCCTTGCCCGGGGAAGAGTATGCCGAGCTTGCCTGCGACCGGGCCGGTGGCATAGTAGGCGCCGTCCGGGCTGTTCCAGGCGGTCGTGGGGTTTTTGCGCAGCATGGCACAGGTATTGGAACGAAGCGATTTCAGGTTGGTCTTGTCCCGTTCCGCCACAAGGATCAGGCGGCAGGGTGCCTCAGCGTCATAGACAGCGCGCAGGGCAGCGGCTTGCGTCCGGAGATCGATCCAGGGCTGTTCTTCGCTGACCGCGGAGAGTGCCGTCTCCAAAACTGTGGCATCGATGCCGGAAAATGGCAGAATCTGGACGTTGCCATCCCAGTCTGCTGAGCTGCTGGTTGGCCGGTACTCTTCCAGCACGGTATGAAAGTTGGACCCGCCAAACCCGAAGGCACTGACCGCTGCGCGACGTGGAGCGCCGTCAGGAGAAACCCAGGGGCGTTTTTCCGCAGCCAGGTAGAAGGGGGTGCCGCCATCCGAAACCTCTTTGAGCGGATTCTGCACCTTGATGGTCGGCGGGATGACCTTGTGGTGCAGCGCCAGCGCCGCTTTGATCAGGCCGGCCGCTCCGGCGGCTGCCTTGGTGTGGCCAATCTGTGACTTGACCGATCCGAGGGCGCACCACGGTCTGTCCGACGTGCCGTAGATTTCCCGCAGGGCCGAAACCTCAACCGCGTCGCCTACTTTCGTGCCGGTACCATGGGCCTCCACCAGACCGATACTTTCCGGGGTGACTCCCGCCCGCTGGTAAGCATCCAGGATCGCCTTTTTCTGGCCGGAGGCGCTGGGGGTATAGATCGCTTCGCCCTTACCGTCGCTGGATGAGCCAACTCCACGGATTACGGCATAGATTTTATCGTTGTCACGCTCAGCGTCAGCCAGACGTTTGATGACTACCAGCCCGAGACCTTCGCCGATGATGGTGCCGTCACTGGTTGCATCAAACGGTTTGGCGTTGCCGGTGGCTGAAAGCGCCGGGGTCTTGCTGAAGCACATGTACATGAAGATATCGTTGAAGGTGTCTATTCCGCCGGTTACCACCATGTCGGATTTGCCGGTGGCCAGCTCCATGCTGGCAAGATGCAGCGCGCTCAACGAACTGGCGCAGGCGGCGTCGACTACACAGTTGGTGCCGCCCAGATCGTACTGTTTGCTGATACGGCCGGCGACTACATTTCCAAGTAGTCCCGGAAAGGAATTTTCCTGCCAGGGTACATAGGAATCGGAGATACGCTGTACAACATCTGCAGCGGTTGTCTCGTCAACGCCGGCGTCTTTCAGGGCTTCTCGCCAGTGGGGATGACCGAGGCGGGCTCCCAGAGGTATAACCAGACCAAGAGTACCGGTGACACCCAGAATAACGCTCACACGGCTACGATCGTAGGCCCGGTCTGCCCCGTAACCGGCATCTCTGAGAGCCTGCCCGGTCGTCACGAGCCCAAGGAGCTGGGAGGAATCGATAGCCTCCAGGGTGGCAGGGGGAATATTGAATTCCATCGGATTGAACGGGATAGAGGAAAGAAATCCGCCCCGTTGTCCATAGGTCATATCGGGAGCGGCGGGATCCTGATTATAATAGTCGGCCACATGCCAATGCGTTGCAGGGATGTCGGTGATTGCGTCTATCCCCTCGCGGATGTTTGCCCAGTAGGCGGTGCTGTCTTCAGCCTGGGGGAAATGACAACCGATGCCTATGATTGCCAGCGCTACTCCGCCGGTGGGGATAGTGCGATTCAATTCTTCCTGTTTCACGAAAGGTACTCCTTGATCTGTGTGTTTTCGAGTGGTTCTGTATGTAAAGCTTCCGGCGGGAAATTGATTCCCTGGTAGCGGAGTATGTTGGCGCGGGTCAGCGCCGCTGCACCAAAAAGGATATTGAGGGCAACAGTTGAGACGGTCCGGTTTGCCGGGACTTCCAGAAAGCTGCCGGCAACCCATTCATTGAAGGCTCCCATGGCAGGTCCGCACCAGACCTGGTAGTCGATCTTGCGGGAACTCTCGCCGTCTTTGGCCCAGTGGGCCGCCTGCCCCAGATACCAGCGGAAAACCAGCGCCATGAGGTGTTTCGGATCGCGTTCGGCACGTTCGACCTGGCGCGGATCACGCTCTAGAAAAAAGCTGCGGGTATTCTGCCAGATATCGTTCAGGCTGGCCTGGAAAAAGGTCTTTTCCAATTTATCCCGCTCAGCAGCCGGGATATCATCGAGGCAGGCATAGGCCCGGTAGATTTCGTACAGTTTGGCGGCTCGCATGGGGAACATGGTGCCGCGCTTCAGAACCTGCACGGTTACCCCCATCTCGAACATGTCGGCAGCCGGGGCCATGCTCACGTCAGCCTGGCGTGTTTCGGCCAGCATCTGCCGCACCACGACCGATGTCCCCGATTCAATGCAGGCCTGGTTGACCGATCCGGTCATGATATAGGCGGCCCCCATGGCAAATGCTGCCGCGGCGGCAGCAGGGGTGGCGATACCGCCAGCCAGACCGGCACGTAGTTTCAGCGCGTACCCATAGTTGGCCTGCATCCGCACGGCCACCGACTGTATGGTCGGGAACAGGGCCAGAGCCGGACGGTTGTCGGTATGTCCGCCGGAATCGGCTTCGGCGGTAATATCCTGGGCCAGGGGGATACGGGCTGCAAGCTCTGCCTGCTCTGCTGTGATGGCACCTTCGGCAACCAGTTCCCGCAGAAATTTATCCGGGGGAGGGGAAAAAAACTTTTCGGCGAGCTCCTCCCGGGAAACCTTGGCGATAATCCTGTTGGGAGTAACAATCGTCCCGTCGGGGAGACGATGGATACCGTGAGTCCGGTAGCGTACCAAGGGGAGAGTCAAGGCAAGGAAGGCAGATGCTTCTACCAGATGTACTCCCTTGCGGATGTATAAATCGGCCAAAGCCTTTTCCAGATCCGGTTCCTGTGGAGAGTGGATCAGGTTGAATCCACACGGGAAACCGGCGCCAGCCAAGCGATCCACTGCCGCTTCAACTGTGCTGAACGGCAGACCGGCTGCTCCGAAAAAGCCGAGCATGCCGGCCCGGCCCAATTCCTCCACCATGGCCACGGAACTGATCCCTTTGGCCATGGAACCGCCCAGATATGGATAGCGAAGGCCGAGGTCCGAACAAAAACCGGGGTCACCTAATTTCTCGCACATATCTTTCAGGCTTTTGCACGATCCGAGCGCGTATGTGTGTATGTCTGTTGTTTTCAAATGGCAAACCTCCAGCTTCACAAGCAACCCGGTAGATTAACGCAGTTATGGCGAAAAAGAAACCTTTTCAGACAGAAACGAGGCAGGATTTGGTTGTACGGATTGAACCATGCCGCATACGGAGCAGAGGATGTTGATTTCGTATGTGTAATTCGGATAATAGATAGCCAGAAGATTAGGCGCACTCTGTAATGCAAGGCTCATTCAGGTGAATGGATTTGCGGCCGATCGCTAATCATCTTTCCTGATTCTCACCACTTGACTGACCCCCGGCATCGTTTCAATTTCATGGTCATTCAACGTATCTGTATCGCCAATGACTCCAATAATCGTGCGGTTGGCCCCGGTTGACTGATGGATGTCAAAATCACGGGTTATCAGATATTCCTTGATTGAATCCAGAGCTGTTTCTTCCGCATGTTTCTTCATTATAATCAACATGATGTATGTGCTCCTTTAAAGCTCTTCCTTGTGTGACATGATGCGTTCCAGCCGCCGCGATTCATCGACGACGCGCTCAAACAGCCTGACAATGGCATCATCATCCAGCGGACCCGGGTTATCCTCTTTCATCCGGTTAAAAATACGTTTTTCTCGGGCCGGATCAAAAACGGCAAGATTCAACTCCTTCTTGGCATGGCCGATTTCAAGAGCCAGTCTGGCACGCTCGTTAAAGATGCGCAACAGCACGTCATCCAGCAGATCAATACGTATGCGGGTTTCATTGATATCCACGGTTACCGCTCCTTAAAACTGTTTCTTTACAAAGCTGTCTTTTTTCCCGTTTACATCATCAAGGAAAGGGTAATCAAGGTTATAATGAAGCCCACGGGATTCCTTGCGTTTTTGGGCACAGGTGATTATCAGCTCCGCCACGGTGGCGATGTTGCGCAGTTCGATCAAGTCAGAGGTTACGTTAAAATTCCAGTAATATTCCTCTATTTCGCGCTGAATCAAGTTTATCCGGCTCATGGCGCGTGCCAGACGTTTGTCGGAACGTACAATGCCGACATAGTTCCACATGGTGCGCCGGATTTCATCCCAGTTCTGGGAAACGACCACCATCTCATCGCTGTTGGTGGCTGTTCCTGAATCCCAAACCGGAATTTCGCGATTGTCACTTGCAAGCGATTTAACGGCTTCGCTGGAATGACGGTAGGCGCGGCCTGCGTACACAGCAGCTTCCAGCAGCGAGTTACTGGCCAGGCGGTTGGCGCCGTGCAGGCCGGTGAATGCGGTTTCACCAATCGCATACAGGCCGGGGATATCTGTTTCGGCATCAAAGTTGACCGCTACCCCGCCACACAGGTAATGGGCGGCCGGCACGACCGGAAGCCACTCCTTGGTCATGTCCAGGCCAAACTCCATACAGGTCTGGTAAATGTTCGGGAAACGATTGCGAACGACATCGGCCGGTTCGTGGGTTATGTCAAGGAAGGCACAGTCATCACCGCTTGTTTTCATCTCGTGATCAATGGCGCGAGCAACAATATCGCGGGGCGCCAGATCTTTTAGTTTATGGTATTTCTCCATAAACGCCGTGCCGTCACGGCGGCGCAGGATGGCGCCTTCACCACGCACCGCTTCGGAAATAAGAAATGATTTTGCTTGAGGATGATACAGGGTAGTGGGATGGAACTGCATGAATTCCATGTTTGCAATCGTGGCACCGGCACGGTATGCCATGGCAACGCCGTCACCGGACGCAACGTCCGGGTTGCAGGTATACAGATATACTTTACCGGCACCGCCACTGGCAAGAAGCGTTATCTTTGAGCTGAATGTAACAACGGAATTGTCGGCAATATTCAGGACGTAGGCTCCGAGGCAGCGGTTCTGCTCCAGTTTGCGCCGTTCGATCTTGGCGGAGGTGATCAGGTCAATGGCAATATGGTTTTCATAAATAGTGATTGCGGGGTGCTGTCTGACCGCATAGACCAACGCCCGCTCAATCTCGCGTCCGGTAATATCTTCGGCGTGCAGGATACGGCGGGCGCTGTGTCCCCCCTCACGGGTCAGGTCATAACTTTCGCCGCTGGTGGTGAACTTGACTCCCCAATCGATAAGATTGCGAATCGTCTGCGGTCCTTCTTCAACCACCATCCTGACAACATCTTCATGGCAGATGCCGGCCCCCGCAACGAGCGTATCCTCAACATGAGCGTCAAAAGAATCGTCGTCTGAATACACGGTGGCGATGCCGCCTTGAGCGTACTTGGTTGCAGATTCGGAAATATCACGTTTGGTGACAATGGCGACGCTGCCATGATCGGCTGCCTGGAGGGCATAGGAGAGACCGGCGATGCCGCTGCCGATAACGAGGAAATCGCTTTCAATGCGCATGATAAGCTTCCCTTCAAATTGGATATACAGAAATGCGAATTATTGACCTCGCGAGGCCACTTTGTCAAGCAGAGAGGGAAGTCGGCCAAATTTTTTGATCTGAACAAATTAAAGTGACTATCGGCTAAATCTTGCAAAGAAATTGCATTTTCACGTCTTTTTCAGTATAGTCACCCGCTATTATTCATCACACTCGGATTGTGACAAGGACAAGACTGATGAAAGAAATTCTCTCCGGCAATGAAGCCATCGCCCGCGGCGCATATGAAGCGGGTTGTCTCGTGGCTTGTGCCTATCCCGGTACCCCCTCAACTGAAATTCTTGAAAATACGCTGAAATATAAAGAAATCAATTCCTCCTGGGCACCCAACGAAAAAGTGGCGCTGGAGGTTGCAATAGGTGCTTCCTTTGGCGGTGGGCGGGCACTCTGCACCATGAAGCATGTCGGCGTTAATGTTGCTGCTGACCCGCTCTTCACCCTTTCATACACCGGTGTGCGGGGTGGTTTGGTGCTGGTTGCCGCCGATGACCCTGAGATGCACTCTTCACAGAATGAGCAGGACAGCCGCAACTACGCCCGATTTGCCAAGGTTCCGATGCTGGAACCATCAGATTCGCGGGAATGCAAGGAATTTACCCGGCTCGCTTTCGAGCTGTCGGAACAATACGACACTCCGTTCATGCTCAGATCG
>JAJXWO010000130.1 GCA_021781535.1 Deltaproteobacteria bacterium
GGTAGATCCCGGGCATGAATCCAGTAGGAAACATTATCCGCACCGATATAAAAGCGCAAGGCGTTATCCATCGGATACTGTTCCTCATCGTTCGCGGTTTTATACAACGATGAGGTGTGTGTCTGATCACGGGCATCGATGCGAAACAGACCGGTGGGGGTTTCCTTGCCGGGCTTGCCGGTGGCCGCCGGAGCAGAAAACACAAGAACACCATGCTCATAGGCGCCCAGCCACTGTTCGGTAACATCCACCAGGATGTATTTATCATAGCGTCTGGCCGGTTCATACCTGTGAGGCAACGGTACATAGTTGCGGGCATCTTCGATCCGGTCAGGTACCTTGATGGTCATGCCGGGATACACATGGCGACGGTCAATGCGGTTAAAACGGGCAATCCAGACCCAATCTGCGCCGAACAACGATTCCAAGGTCTGATTCGGTCGTATAAAGTGGGCATGCCAGCGGATATTTTCCAGGCTCGGGTATTCAACACGGGAAAGATCTTCCTGCGCTTCGTCAGCCGGGGAAGCCGCCGGAATATCGATCGACGATGGCGTTCGCAATACGGTAAGCCCTACCAGCAGACCGGTAAAGAGCAAAATCAGAACAAGCTTGTGTGAAAGCCGCATACGGCTCTGACGCATAGTGGTATCCTTATCCAACAATTTACGTGCCAAGGGTATACTAGTCATTTTCACCGAGATATTCAACTACTTGTCGTGCAATTGATGATCAAAGTCTGGTAAACTGCGTGGTGGCATGGTACTGTCATGCTTCAAACAGCAGTGATCGGGGGAGAGAATGGCTATAGATACCAACGAGATACGACATCCTGTATTCAACCAGTTTGCCAGCGACAATTATGCCGGCATCTGCCCCGAGGCATGGCAGGCAATGGACGAAGCCAACCGCGGCTTTGCCCCATCGTACGGAGACGATGTCTGGACCGAACGAGCCTGCGCCAGCATCCGGGAGGCATTCGAAGCCGATTGCCAGGTGTTTTTCGTCTTCAACGGCACAGCGGCCAATTCTCTGGCCCTGGCGGCCCTTTGCCGCTCCTATCACAGCGTTATCTGCCACGAACTGGCCCATGTGGAAACCGATGAGTGCGGCGCCCCGGAGTTTTTCTCCAATGGCACCAAAATTCTGCACATCCCCGGTCCGGCCGGCAAACTCGATCTTGAAGCCGTTGAACAGGCCATCGTTCGCCGCAGCGATATCCACTACCCCAAACCACGGGTCCTCAGCCTGACCCAGTCCACCGAACTGGGCACCGTCTACACACCTGACGAGATCGGAACCGCCGGGGAACTCGCCCGCCGTTACGGTCTGCGGGTGCAGATGGATGGCGCCCGTTTCGCCAATGCAGTCGCCGCCCTGGGAGTGTCACCAGCCACAATCACCTGGAAGGCTGGTGTGGATGTCATCTGCCTGGGAGGGGCCAAGAACGGCATGGCCATCGGCGAAGCGGTGGTTTTTTTCAACCGGGAACTAGCCGATGAGTTCGAATACCGCTGCAAACAGGCCGGGCAACTGGCCTCCAAGATGCGCTTCATCTCGGCCCCCTGGATCGGGATGCTGGAGGGTGGCACCTGGCTCAAAAACGCTGCCCATGCCAATCGGATGGCACAGGTCCTGGCGGGAGAACTGGAACGGATTCCGGGAGTGCGCCTGATGTCCCCCTGCCAGGCCAATGCCGTCTTTGCGGAGATGTCAGCTGCTGCCGCTGCCGCCCTGCGCGCCGCCGGCTGGCATTTCTATTCCTTCATCGGTACCGGCGGCGCCCGTTTCATGAGTTCGTGGCAGACCACCGAAGAGGATGTAAACAGGCTGGTCGCCGCGGTGCGCGCAGCCACAGCTCAGTGATGACCTTGAGGAGGTGAAGACATGGTAAAGACAGCTACATTCGAAGCATTGCTGGAAGGCGCCAAACCGGTTGAAACGGGAGGGTATCTGTTCACCCTGGAGGGGAAGATCTACCACATCACGGATAAGGATGAGGTCAGAAATATCGCCGAACAGCATGGCTACATCATCATTTATTGAGAAATTCCACTTTTTGTTCTGTCGGGGGGAAGTAGTAAGGTTCTTCAGCAGGCTTCAGGTACTTATTTTTTGCAGGGTGGAAACGGTGGCTCATATCTGTGCGTTTAGTGGTAATGTTTTCAGTTCTGGATGTAGTTTCATGATTTCGTTGATTAGTGCTTCTTTGTCAGCTTTCCAGATTGACCCATCCTCAAATCTTATTTTTCCTACGGCGGCAAACCCGGTCATAAAGGTAAATTCGGAAAATTGCCTTGATATCCATGTTCCATTTTCGCCTTTACCTGGACTGACTGAATCAATTTGGTTGCCGTGATAGACGGCACCAGCAACTCGATCATATTAGCGAGCGGAATAGCGAACTGGCCGGCATTTGGCCCATCAGCAAAATACTCAAGCCATCCGGAAGAGTCGACAATGTTCATAAACGATCAGCCTCTCGCTCCACGGTCGTGTCGATACCCTTCAGAAACCCTCGCATCTCGCCGACATCTTTGGCAGGCAATAATTCAATCCGGTTGCCATATGCTATGACCTGCATCATCTGCCCTGGCACAAGATGAAGGCTTTCACGGACATCACGAGGTATGACAACCTGATATTTAGGTGATAATTTAACGGCTCCCATAAACCAACTCCTATCGATAATAATTTTGTTTAACGATATCATGTTCGATGTTTTATAAAAAGAGCTAAATATGAACCATCCGTACCCGTAGTTCCTTACCCTCCAAAGTGCTTCGACGCTGATATCATCCCTTCACCGCCCGCAGTATGGCACTGAACATCGGACTATGATCAGACTGTGATACGGAGATTACCATCTCAACCTCAAAGAGCCTGCCGCACACATCCCGGACCTTCTGACGGGTGGTGGTACCGATCAGATTGCTGCTGCCCGCCGAAAAATATTCCGCAACCGCACGCTGCAACTCCTCGCCATGTTCCATGAAATCAAAGATGCTTTGCCCGAGTAGTTCCTGCTTGGTCAGGCCGAACATCTTCTCGGCCTTTTGATTGGAGATTATGATCTTGCCGTCGCTCATGAAGGTCACGATTGGCGATTGGGCAATCTCGATGAAGTTGCGGTAACGGTCCTCCGATTCCACCCGTTGAACTGTTTTCCGATCCAGCTCAGCCATCAGCTCGTTGAACGAGCCGATCAGTTCACCAATCTCGTCCTCTC
>JAJXWO010000022.1 GCA_021781535.1 Deltaproteobacteria bacterium
TCTTAAAACTCCCGTCTGCAGTTTCTGATAATCCCTTGAACGGAGAATACAGATCATCCCCTGCCCGGCCAGTGCTGAATACCGGCTTTCCGTTTCTATCCAGCAGAGTCAGACGACCAAAAGCAGACTCTTCAGAAAGCCTTTCAATATAGTGTGATGCCGGGGAGTCAGAAGGCAAAAAACCTACCGGAGAGGTAAATACTGAATCAGGAAGCAAACTGACAAAAGCCTTGAGCAGCGTGCGAGCATGCTCACCTTTTTGAGCGTACAGATCGTTCGCGGCAGTTTTGAAAGCCAGCACACTGAAGAGAAGCCAGGTCAATACCAGCAGCAAGCCCAGAAAGGCGAGAATTGAAGCAGTCAGGCTGGGGCGGAAGCGGGCCATGCTATCCCTGATAAAATCCGCTCAGGCCGAGGTACCACCGAATGAGCGATTTCCCGTAGAATATATAGAGCACTGCACCGAACGCGAGGTAAGGTCCAAACGGGATCGCCAGCTTGGAATCTTTTTTCTGAAGCACCATTATGGTAATACCAATCAGCGAGCCAACAAGCGAACTGGCAAAGATAATAAACGGCACGGCTTTCCATCCCAGAAAAGCGCCCATCATTGCCAACAGTTTGATATCACCGCCGCCCATGCCGTCCTTGCCTGTCAGCCGTTGGTACAGGAAAGCAACCAGCAGCAGACTGCCTCCACCCAGCAGAATGCCAAGCAATGAATTCAGCCACCCATGACCTTTCAGAAAAAACGACAAGGCAAACCCTACTACTATACCGGGCAACGATATTTCGTCAGGGATAATCTGGTGCTCAATGTCGATAAAGGTAATCACCACCAGAGCAGAACAGAACAGGAACAGGGTTGCAAATGCCAGCGTCGGTCCGAAGCGAAGGAAAAGCAGCAGGGCCAGAACTCCGTTAAGCAGTTCAACCAGCGGGTACTGAAGGGAGATATGGGCACCACATCCCCGGCATTTCCCCCGCAAAAACAGATAGCTCAATACCGGAATATTGTCATACCAGCGAATTTGATAGGAACAGAGAGGACAATGTGATGGAGGGGAAACAATTGATTCATCCTTCGGCATGCGGCAGATGCAGACATTCAGAAATGAGCCGACCACCATGCCGAAAACGAATGCAAAAAGAGAATAGATCATGAGTGGTGTCATCAGTCGATACTTTCCGCTACATCCATAGTGATTTGAGACTTGAGATACATATCTACTTCTGCTGCGGTAGAAAAGGCAAAACATCCCTCGGCTATTCTGATAGCGCGTTCCAGTGTGCAACGACGAAGTATCTGTTTTACACGTAGAATTGACCCTGCACCCATCGAAAGTTCATCAAAGCCAAGCCCAAGCAGCACCGGGAGATAAAGCGGGTCACCAGCCATCTCACCGCAGAGGCAAGCAGGAATTCCGGCTTCATGGGCGGCCTGGACAATCTGTCTTAAAGACCTTAACACCGCAGGATGGAGCGGTTGGTACATATGCGATAGTTGCTCATTACTGCGATCTATTGCCAAGGTATACTGAATCAGGTCGTTCGTGCCGACACTGAAAAAATCAACTTCGCGTGCCAGCAGATCGGCAACGGTGACTGCTGCCGGTATTTCAATCATCACGCCAACCTGAATCGTGCTGTCATACGGGGTATCGGAGGCTATCAGTTCCCGTTTCGCTTCCTCTAACAGTGCCTTTGCCGTACGCACTTCCTCCATCCCCGAAATCATCGGGAACATAATTCTGACCGGGCCATCAGCACTGACCCGCAAAATTGCCCTGAGCTGTTTTTTAAATTCATCCGGCATGCTTAATGACAGGCGGATCGCCCGGATACCAAGAGCCGGATTGAGCTCCTCAGTATGATATATTCCCTCAAGCAGTTTATCGCCACCGGCGTCCAGAGTCCGAATAGTCAAAGAATGCGGTGCAATTGCCAGCTGCATCGATCGATACATCGCCAGCTGTTCCTCTTCATCCGGCATAAAAGCGCGGTTCATAAAGAGCATCTCCGTACGGTATAAACCGACGCCGCTCCCCCCGTGCCCCAAAACTGAAACACCTTCTTCCGGTATCTCGACGTTTCCTTGTAACAACACAGTGTGTCCGTCAAGGGTAACCGCCGGTAATGACACGGTTTTAAGGAGTTCATATTCAATATATTCATAATACTGCTTACGGCGGAGTGATGACTGGAACGTTTCCTGATCCGGGTCAATAATCACCATACCGGATAAACCATCGACAATAACAGCTGCACCATCCAGCAGAAGATCTGTTATATCCTCAACACCCATAACCGCCGGCAGATCAAGAGCGCGCGCAAGTATGGCCGTATGTGATGTTCGACCACCAATTTCTGTAATGATAGCAAGGACATTGTTACGGTTGATCTGAAGCATGTCAGCCGGAGAAATATCATGTGCAGCAATTATAAGCTGACCTTCATGCTGCGGCAATGGCTCCTCAGTTTCACCAGTCATGCTGCGTAGCACTCGTTCGATCACTGTTTCCACATCGCTGATACGTTCACGAAGATATGGATCATCAATACGAGCAAAGGTTTCACGATATCGAAGCAGAGTTCGCCGCAAGGCCCCTTCGGCATTAATCATGCCGGTTCTGATAATTTCAGACGTTTCAGTTACCAGACGTTCATCTGCAAGTATCATCAAGTGGGTTTCAATAAAAAAGAGGTGGTCTTCACCGCTTGTTTCGGCGAGGCGGGATTTGAGTGATTCAAGTTCGACGCGGGTATCTGCAATTGCCTGAACCAATCGGGCCGTTTCATGAGCTACTGATTCCGAAGAGATCTGATACTCGGATACAACAGTTCTACGGCGATCAATAATACGTAGCCTCCCCATTGCAATCCCGGGCGAAGCCGCGATTCCAGAGAAAGACTTCATACTATTCCTCTCCAAAACCGTTGGTAATCAGTTCACCAATGGTCTGAAAAGCTTCAGTTTCATCTGCACCGTCAACCGTCAACGTAACAGTAGAGCCCTTTGAGGCTGCCAGCATCATAATGCCCATTATACTTTTACCGTTAACTTCAATCCCCTCCCGGGACAACTTGACGTCAGAACTGAAATGGCTGGAAGTTTTCACAAAGAGAGCTGACGCTCGGGCATGTAATCCAAGTTTATTTACAATTATAAATTCATTATGGAGCATATTTCAGGTTTCCTTAGCGGCTCAGGTTCACTTTAAGAATTCTCCAGCGACAATAATGCCTTCACGACCAGATCTGTGCAAGTTTGTTGCAAGTTCGGTGACAGACATAAGTTCGCGACGAGAGCAGAACTCAATCAACATCGGCAGGTTTACCCCGGTAACAACCTCAATACACCCCTCTTTCAAAAAAGACATCGCCATATTTGATGGTGTGCCCCCAAAAAGATCGGTCATAATAATTGCCCCGTCTGGCTGCACAGCTTCAACGGCTGACACTACGCGAGCCATGATATCATCAGCTCGTTCATCGGGAGCAACTTCAACAGTTGCGCAGTTTTCAATAGATCCGACAATCATCTCTGCCGACAATTTGAGTGCACTCGCCAAACCGGCGTGGGTCACAATTACTAATCCTATCATTTAAGCCCCTTATCAATATCTCTGTGGGTAATTCGCACTGTAGGCCACATCTCCTGCAAGTGCAGTCCGGTGGCCTCTGCTATGGCAACTGATCGATGGCGGCCACCGGTACAACCAATTGAAATTGTCAAATATGATTTCCCTTCCTGACGATGAGCGGGCAGCAGCATATCCAGCAGCGGGAAAAAGTAATCAAGAAACTGTGCAGTAACTACATTATCAAGGACATAATCACGGACAGCATCATCAAGTCCTGAACCGTCTTTCAATTCCGGTACAAAGAATGGGTTCGGAAGAAACCGAACATCCATCACAATACCTGATTCGAGAGGCACGCCGTACTTGAAACCAAATGACTGGACTTCGACGACAAGCTGATTTTCATTCTCTTCACCTCGAATAATTCTCAGGGTGAATTCTTTAAGCTGATGTACGGTAAACTCCGAGGTGTCAATTATTCTGGTTGCCATCTGGCGCAGAACACTCAACCGGTCACGTTCAATACGAATACCCTCCGTGACCGTGCACTGATCGTCTACCGGATGGCGGCGACGCGTTTCAGAAAAACGCCGCACAAGAATTTCGTCCAGAGCATCAAAAAAGAATATCTCGACAGTGTGCCCAGCCCCGGTAATCTTGTGAAAGGCGTTTTCATACCCTTTAAAAAATTCCCGGCCCCGAATATCAGCCACCAGTACGATACCCTTGAACGTCTCACCCGATTTGCCGATCAAATCAACAAAAGGCTTGAACAGACGTACCGGCAAATTATCGATACAATAGTACCCCTCATCTTCCAGGGCCCTGACTGCAGTAGATTTCCCGGAACCAGACATACCGGTGATAATGATAATACGCATACTTTACTCTACCTCATCCCCGAGCGGCCTGACTTCAATACGCGCCAGAAGCCGTTCCTGAAAATCACGGGCCGAGTGATATCCCATCCCTTTAAGCAGATTATTTCGAGCAGCAACCTCAACAATTGAGCCTAGATTGCGGCCGGGCCTGACAGGTATAACGATATGCGGTATCTCAATACCAAGAATCGTAACCGTACTGTCATCAACACCAAGTCGATCATATTCGCGTGACTCATCCCACTCCACCAATTCCACCAGCATATCTACTATTTTCTTATCACGAATGGCCGAGACCCCATAAAGATCCTTGATATTGATAATACCAAGACCGCGGATCTCCATCAGATATTGAAGCGGTTCCTCCGCTTGTCCAACCAGTACAGCCGGCATCTTCTTCTTTATGAACACCATATCATCTGCTACCAGCCGATGTCCACGTATCACCAGATCAAGGGCACATTCGCTTTTACCGATGCCGCTTTTGCCGGAAAGAAGTACTCCGACCCCCAGTACATCCATCAGAACGCCATGAAGATGAGTCGTCGGCAACAACCTTTCTTCAAGAAATTTAGTTATCAGTGATATAAAGGTTGATGATTGGTGAGGAGTTGCAAGTACCGGGATATCATGTGAATCTGCCAGATCAAGCAGTAGCTGCGGTGGGAGTAAGTTTTTGGTAACAATAAAGCAGGAGATTGGAAAATTGCAGAGTGCAGCAAGATTCTTTGCTGCTATGTGGCTATCAATCTGCTGAATGTAAGAAATTTCGGTATTACCGAGCACCTGCAACCGACTTGGATGCAGGTGCTCGCAGTAACCGGCCAAAGCCAGTCCCGGTTTCTGAATTCGTGAGCTGGTGACACGATGTGAAAGGCCCTGTTTGCCAGCCAGCAGTGACAGGCTGAGACCGTACTCATTATCGGCCAACAAGTCCTGTATCGAGAGAGAAATGCCTTCCATAATAGCTTGAATAGATCTAGGCGCGATGTGGCTCAATCAAGCCGTAGTTTCCATCTTTACGGCGATACAGCACGTTGATATCGCTGCTGTCAGCATCAGTAAACACAATAAAATCCTTATGAAGAAGGTCCATCTGCATAACAGCCTCTTCTATAGACATCGGTTTTACGGTTTCAGTGGTGGTTTTGATAACGACCGAACCGGTACTTGATTCAATACTCTCGGCTTCAAAAATCTTTTTAGAGAGTTGACGGCCATGTTCATCGCCATTCGGTTTATGAGCTTTAATTTTTTCCTTATAGCGCACAAGCTGACGTTCAATTTTGTCAATGACTGCATCAACGGCGGCATACATGTCATTAGTCGACTCGGAGGCTTTTGTGCTGATTCCTTTTGAATTAATAACGATTTCAACAATGTGGCGTATTTTCTTTTCTACAGAAAAGTAGACCTGTACATTAATCGGGTCGTCAATATACTTTGTTACCCGCTCAAGTTTTTCTTCAGCATATGCCTTGAGGGCATCGCTCTGATCCATGTGCCTGAATGTCATTGCTACCTGCATACAATCCTCCTGTGTGGTTATGTTGTGAAATAGACGACTGCCAAGACAGGCAGATCGTCAAAAATGTCGTTTACGTTCAGAAGATGAACCGAAGTTAAGCATTTCGCGATACTTGGTTACGGTACGGCGAGCTATATTTACCGTCTGTCCTGTCAGTAACTCGGCAATTTTTTGATCGGATAATGGTTTTTGCGGATTTTCCTTTTCAATAATCTCCTTGATTTTGTTTTTAACGCTCTCGGAAGCAACAAAATCTCCTTCGCTGGTTGAAAGGCCGCTGTTAAAGAAGTATTTCAACTCCAGTAGTCCCTGCGGTGTCTGCATATACTTATTGGTAGTGACCCTGCTGATAGTTGATTCATGCATGCCGATATCTTCTGCAATATCCCTCAGCACCAAAGGGCGGAGATACTCGATACCATGATCAAAGTATTCGCGCTGAAACCGGATTATGCTTTTTGCGACCTTATATATGGTTCGCTGCCGCTGCTGAATACTCTTGATCAGCCAGGCAGCGGAACGCATTTTGTCACTGATATAATGCTCGGTCTGGGAGTCGATTGTACCATTTCCACGAACATCAGAATACTGGGTACTGACTTTCAGGTTGGGTAGCCCTTCTTCATTCAGCATGACAACATAATCATCACCCACCTTGTGAACGAAAATGTCGGGAGAAATATATTGTACGTCATCCGTGCTGAACGAGGAGCCGGGGCGCGGGTCAAATCCGGAAATAATCCGGGAAGCTGCCAGCACCTGATTCAAATCAGCTTTCAAAGAACGGGCTATCTGTTTATAGTTCCGTTTTTCCAGATCACCAAGATGCTGCTGCAGGATACTTTCAACAATACTCCCCTTCATGCCCAGACTTCTGGCTTGAATAAGCAGACATTCACGCAGATCACGAGCAGCAACTCCGGGAGGGTCAAATTCCTGGATGCAGTCGAGCACATCCTGAACATCATCTTCCGTAGCAGAACTTGCCGCAGCAATTTCCTCAAGAGACGCCCGTAAATAACCATAATCATCAACATTACCGATGATCACTTCACCCACACGAACATCCATTTCCGAGTACTGCCCCATATGAAGCTGCCACAGCAGGTGATCAATCAGGGTACCTTTACGTGTCAGCAGGTTTTCAAAGGAAGGGCGTTCATCATCACCTCCGTACTGCTGCTCCCCGGAGCTATAGTTGTAGCCGTCGAGGTAGCTGTCCCAGTCCCGCAGCGTTTCCTCACCGGTTTCAACCTCATGAAAATCCACACTATCCTGTGCAGGTTCAATTTCCTGTTCAGCCACTTCAAGTGTGTCTGGCTCACGGATTTCTTCCAGTTCAGTGGATTCTTCAAGGAGCGGGTTCTCCTCCAATTCCTGAACGACAAGATCCTGGAGTTCCAAACGTGTCAACTGAAGCAGCTTGATAGCCTGCTGCAACTGGGGAGTCATCACCAGTTGCTGGGACATTTTCAGTTGTTGACGCATCTCCATTGCCATGAAACGTTGACCTCATACCCTGTAAGGAAATTTATTTACTACTTGACCCCTTCAAACAGGTAACGTGTATTAACAAATAATTTCTGTTTAAAAAGCAAGACATGGCTTTTATATACTACCAGTAAATTAGAGGCGGAAGTCTTTACCCAGATAAATCTCCTGAGCTTTTTTACTCCCGGCAATCTCATCCGGCGTACCGTGTTCCAACACCACACCACTGCTCATAATATACGCCGAATCACAAACCCCCAGGGTTTCCCGCACATTATGATCAGAAATCAATACCCCAATATTTTTGTTTTTGAGAGAAATAATCAACCCCTGAATATCGGCGACCGCAATCGGATCTATGCCTGCGAACGGTTCGTCCAGAAGAATGAATGAAGGATTAGTTATCAGTGCCCTGGCTATTTCAACCCTTCGCCGTTCTCCGCCTGAAAGCGCGTACCCCTTGGAGGAAGAAATGTGTGTAATAGAAAATTCCTCCAGCAATTGTTCCATTTTCTCTCGACCTCGGCGTTTGTCAGGCTCAACAGTTTCAATAATAGCCATCAGGTTATCTGCCACCGACAATTTACGAAAAACAGAAGCTTCCTGAGGAAGGTAGCTAATGCCGCGGCGAGCTCGTTGGTACATCGGGAGCGCTGTGATTTCCTCATCGCCAAGAAAAACCTGGCCGCCATCCGGTTGCGCCAACCCGACCACCATATAAAAGGTCGTTGTTTTTCCGGCACCGTTCGGCCCAAGCAATCCAATAACCGAACCAGAGGTAATCGAGATATCAACGCCACAAACCACCTCTCGACTGCCATATTTTTTCTTGAGTGCTTTTGTCCAGAGCGTTGAAGATTCAATGACTTCCGGCATCTTTTTTCCTTGCCGGCGGATTAATCACCGCCTCAACACGCGCTTTCGGATCACCACCGCTCGAGACATCACTCCTCTCATCATCCAGGTAATACGTAATTACTTTCCCGCTGATGCTGTCACTCCCTTGGACTACCCGAGGAGTTCCGGTCAAAACAATACGACCATTACGGCTGTCGTAAACCGCCTGATCAGCAAAACCGGTTCTGTTCTGCTGGACAATCCTGACATTACCGAATGCTTCAACTTTTTCAACATCTCCAGTTTTATCTGCATAACTTACGACAAGTTTATCGGAAAAAATGGTTATATCGCCCTGTTTTGCAACAACCTTACCGGAGAATATCGCCGTCTTTCCTTTATTATCCGCGGACATTTCATTTGATTTAATAGTTATCGGCTGACTTGAACGATCCTTGTAGGCAGGTGTTGCAGCCGTAACCACTGATGCCGGAAAAAGACACCACACGCCGACCATTATCATGAAGAGTAGCTGTAATTTCATCGCTTAAAACCTTAACTGATACCAAATGATCGTGTACAAAAAGTCCACATATTTCTATCTGCCACTGATTATAGCACTAACCGTAGAAGAAAAACGGGCCAGCTGATTATTGACACCCAACTTCATTCCAACTGCGGTAAGACGTAGTCTTTGATGCCGGAATATTACCGGATCAGCAGTAGAGAATTGAGCGTTTGCGCCTGTATATATAATTGAATCTGTTTTAAAACTGGCACCATCTTCGGTCACAAGATGGACATGACCATTAAGGCGGACAGTTTTTGCCACACTGGAATACTCACCCCTGTCTGCGGTTACTGTTACCATTCCATGCGACCGAGTATGCTGAAACTCCATCCGGATATCCGATAAATATGCCGTATCGCCGCTTTTATCATACTCAACCCGTTCTGCAACAAGTTCCCAGACAACAAGCCCATCTTTAATTTCCGAGAAGCGAGCCTTTTTCAGGGCTACATCAATATTGTGGGGGAGCTGTTGATGTGCCGACTGAACCGGCGCTGAGTCATGAGGTCCGCTCCGGAAAACGACAGTCACGATACCGGCAATCGCAGCAATCACAAGTAGTGCCAGCAAAGGCTTGATATAAACGGGCGATACCATAATTAGGTAGGAACTATATCATTGAGGAGGAGCACTGTCCAGCACAACGTAATAGGGTAGATGTTTTTGGCACAAAGATTGTATCTACAATTCATAACGGGCCGCAACCTCACCCCAATGGCCCCGCCCTTTGAGAATCAGATCGCAAACTTCACGTACTGCACCCCGTCCGCCATAGCAGGACGTTACATAGTGGGCAGCAGTGCGGGCTTCTATCAGCCCATCGGCAGGAGCCGCAGCAAAAATTACTCGTCTCATCACCGGAACATCAATAACGTCATCTCCCATATAGGCAATTTGACTGTCGGCAAGCCCGGTTCTTCGTTTTACATCAAGATAGCTTTCCAGCTTTTTCAGCGCCCCCTGATAAAGAAGCTCTATTCCAAGTTCTTTAGCCCTGAATTCTACTACCGCTGAGGTACGACCGGTAATAATGCCGACTTCAATCCCATGGCGTTGCAGCATTTTAATGCCATGCCCATCCTTGACATTAAACACTTTGGTTTCAATTCCGTTAACATCGTAAACAATGCCGCCATCAGTCATAACGCCATCAACATCAAGCAGTAACAGGCGAATATCCGCTAATTTCTCATTCATCAAGCGATACCCGCCTTGAGGATATCATGAAGGTGAATAATGCCGCACGGGATGGGGTTTTGATCATTTTCAAAAACGAACAGAGAGGTAATGGCACGTTGTTCCATGACCTGCAACGCAGCGGCGGCAAGTTCGGAGCGTTTGATGCGTAGTGGCCCATGCTTCATGATTTTTGAGGCGTGCTGATTGAGGATATCAAAACCCTTCTCAAGTGATCGACGCAGATCTCCATCGGTAATAACACCTTTCAGAGCACCACTTGCATCGCAAACACCAGTTACACCAAGACCTTTATCGGTAATCACAAATAAGGCCTCTTTCATCAAGGTTTCTTCCAAAACCAGCGGAATTGCTTCGCCGGAATGCATCAGGTCTTCAACCCTCAAAATCAGTTTTTTCCCGAGTGACCCACCGGGATGGAAGATGGCAAAATCTTCCGCTTTAAAACCGCGCTTAACCAGTAGAGCGACAGCCAGTGCGTCACCCATGGCCAGCGTAGCCGTTGTCGAAGCGGTAGGTGCCAGTCCAAGCGGGCAGGCTTCCTCCGCCACTGAGACATCGAGAAAGACATCGCTTGAGCGGGCCAGATTCGATGCCGGATTACCGCTCAGAGCCACCAGGTGCGCTCCCAGACGTTTAATTGAAGGAAGTATTCTGAGGATTTCTTCAGTTTCGCCACTGTTTGAAATAGCAATCACGACATCTCCGGTCATAATCATTCCCAGATCACCGTGAATCCCTTCTGCCGGATGCAGAAAAAATGCGGGGGTTCCGGTAGAAGCCATGGTGGAGGCTATTTTCTGTCCAACCAGACCTGATTTGCCCATCCCGCTGACAATCACCCTTCCTGTACTCATCAAAATCAAGTCAATCGCTCGCTCGAAAGAATTATCAATGCGTTCAGCCATTGCAGAAAGCGCCAGCGCCTCTACCCGGATTACCCGGCGTGCTTCATCTATAACGTTCATGCCACCGGCCTTTGCTTCACAACAGAATCAAGCGTTTTCAGAGTTTTAAGAAGTCCGGGAAGCTCACTCAGGGGAATCGAATTAGGACCATCACAGAGTGCCTTGTCAGGATCTTCATGCACTTCCATAAAAATTCCATCAATCCCGGTAGCAACAGCCGCCCGTGATAAATATTCCACAAATTCGCGCTGGCCGCCGGAACTATCCCCTTGACCTCCGGGGAGTTGCACGCTGTGAGTCGCGTCAAACACAACCGGATACCCGGTGGCACGCATGACAGGAAAACTGCGCATATCCACCACCAGGTTATTATAGCCGAAAGAAGCGCCCCGTTCGGTAAGGATAATGTTCTCGTTGCCGCTGGCGGCAATTTTCCCGGCAACATTTTTCATATCCCAGGGGGCCAGAAACTGCCCTTTTTTTACGTTAATTACCCGACCGCTTTTTGCAGCCGCTATCAGCAGATCGGTCTGACGACAGAGGAAGGCGGGTATCTGAAGAACGTCCAAGACCTCGGCAGCCGGGGCAATCTGCTCGATAGAGTGAATATCCGAGATCACTGGGACACCCAGCGCTTCTTTGACTTTGCGCAGTATGGCAAGGCCCTCTTTCAGCCCCGGACCACGATACGCATTAATCGAAGTTCGATTGGCCTTGTCATAAGAAGCCTTGAAGATGAGGGGAATAGAAAGCCCATTACAAATCGCCATCAGACGTTCGGCGTGTCGCATAGTTGCAATTTCATTTTCAATTACGCAGGGACCGGCGATCAAAACCAGTGGACGATTGTTACCAATTATCACGTTCCCGGATATAACTAATTCACGTGTCATCATTTACTCCTTATTTCTCTGCGCCAATGAGGCGCCGACAAATGCTTTAAAAAGCGGATGTGGAACCAGCGGTTTCGATTTGAATTCCGGATGGAACTGGCACGCAAGGAACCAGGGATGATCGGCTATTTCAATAACTTCTACCAAGTCTTTCTCCTTATATACCCCCGAAAGGATAAGACCTTTTTTTGTCAGCAGATCGCGGTATGCGTTATTGAACTCATACCGGTGACGGTGGCGTTCCGAGATTTCGGCCTGATTATAGGCGCTATGTGCCAGAGTTCCTTTGGTGATTGAACAGGGAAACGCCCCCAGACGCATGGTGCCACCTTTTTTGCTGACTGACTTCTGTTCCTCCATCAGATGGATCAGCGCCTCGCCACCTTCCGTGCGGAATTCGCTTGAACAGGCTTCCTTAATGCCACAAACATTGCGGGCAAACTCAATAACAGCCATCTGCATTCCAAGACAGATCCCGAAGAAGGGGATTTTCTTCGTACGGGCGTATTTTATTGCCAAGACTTTCCCTTCCGTGCCACGCTCACCAAAACCACCGGGGACAAGAATGCCGTCAACATCTTCAAAATGGCCTTCAACTCCATCACGTTCAATTTTTTCGGCATCAATATATTTGAGGGTAACGCGGCAATCGTTGCCAATCCCGCCATGTGTCAGTGCTTCCGCAAGGGATTTGTAGGACTCCGTCAAATCGACGTACTTGCCGACAATAGCAATACGCACATCCCCATTACTGGGATGACGCAGTTTTTCCACCACATCCTGCCATTTGGTCAAATCGGGCGCCTTGGTCCAGATATTCAGTTTTTCAACAATCTGATCATCCAGATGCTCCTTGTTAAGCGCCTGAGGAACTGCATAAATGTGTTCTGAGTCCACAACCGGAATAACGTCCTTTTCACTCACATTACAGAACAGTGCAATCTTCTTCTTCATATCTTCCGGCAGATCGCGCTCGCAGCGGCAGAGAAGAATATCCGGCTGAATACCGATCTTACGCAACTCCATGACCGAATGCTGGGTCGGCTTGGTTTTCAACTCCCCTGCGGTTCGGATGTATGGCACGAGGGTAACGTGGATATAGAGCGCGTTTCCCTGGCCACGGTCAAAACGGAATTGACGGATTGCCTCCAGAAACGGCAGCGATTCAATATCGCCAACCGTCCCGCCGACCTCGACAATTGCCACATCCGCTCCCTTGGCATTCTCAATAATCTTGAGCTTGATCTCGTCGGTGATGTGCGGAATTACCTGGACTGTACCACCCAGGTAATCGCCACGGCGTTCCTTGGTGATGACCGAAAAATAAACCTGTCCAGTCGTAAAATTGCTCTTTCTGGAAAGAACGGCATTCGTAAAACGCTCATAATGCCCCAGGTCAAGATCGGTTTCGGCACCGTCATCGGTAACAAAGACTTCACCATGCTGGAAGGGTGACATCGTACCGGGATCAACATTGATATAAGGGTCGAGTTTTTGCATCGTCACCCGCAAACCGCGCGCTTCCAGCAATGCTCCGAGGGAGGCGGCGGCCAACCCCTTGCCGATTGATGAAACAACGCCTCCGGTGATAAAAACAAACTTGGTTTTCATGGTTTCTGCTCCTGAATATCGGTCGATATTTAATTGTATTATTTCGATAGTTTACGATATTGCTCTTGAGCCTTCAGCAAATCTTCTGGTGTATCCACACCAATTGACTCAAATTCGGTCTCAACAACCCGTATTTTAATGCCATTTTCGATGGCACGCAGTTGTTCAAGTTTTTCGGATATTTCCAGAAACGTCGCCGGCATAGCGGCAAATTTCAGCAGAAACTCCCGGCGATAGACATACAGACCAACGTGCTTATAGCAGAGCAGTTTGCCACAACAAAATGATTCATCCTTCAAGTCTTTCCATTTATCGCGAAAAAATGGGAGTGGTGAACGAGAAAAATAGAGAGCATTGCCACAGTTATCAGTCACCACTTTGACAACATTGGGAGAAAGGAAATCATGCAGACACTTAATGCGGGTTTTTACCGTTCCCATTTGAAGGTCGGCCTCTTCAAGGAAGGGCTGCACGGCTTGGTCAATCATGGCCGGGTCAAGAAGCGGTTCATCACCCTGGACATTGACGATGATATCGGAATCCAAAATTGCAGCAACCTCTGCCAACCGGTCGGTGCCCGTTTCATGGCTGGTAGAGGTCATGATTGCTTCCCCACCAATCATGCTGACCGCATCAGCAATACGAGAATCATCAGTGGCAACAATTACCCGGGAAATCAACTGTGACCGGGACGCACGTTCATAGACATGCTGGATCATCGGACGTCCGTCAATATCTGCCAAAGCCTTGCCGGGAAAGCGAGTCGATGCATAACGAGCCGGAATAACCGCTGTAATTTTCATATCAGAGCAACCTTTTAATTTAACGGGAATTATGACGAAAACGTCGTGTGTCCTACGGTAGGACGTGACAAGTTACCGCAAAAACAGAGGGGTGTCAAGGTGCGAACAGGTTTTTGAGAGTGCCTGAAGCGTCCAATTTATATTCATTCAGTATGCTGCTGTTTTCCTTCCAGCTTCTCGCGTAACACCTTGCGCAGTTCTATTACGTTATATGGTTTGTGTAAAAAACCTGCTTTGTTATCCATCGCTGTAACAACTTCTACCGACTCTGCACCGTACCCGCTGCAGAGTATAATCGGCACCGACTTATTGAGCTTGCGCAATTCATGGTATGCTTCAATGCCGCCCATAACAGGCATGATCAGGTCAAGAATAACCAGATCGATCTCGTTGCCATATGTCTTGTACTGTTCAAGCGCCTCATATCCATTGGCGGCGTCTATGACAGAAAAACCAAGCGTTCCCAACAGGGTCGTCCCAATATTTCGTAGTGTATCCTCATCCTCAACCAGCAAAACAGTGGCATTGGGTAGTACTGGCGCAGCCACCTTGGTCGGTGGTGAGGTTTCAACCTGCTCATAAGCACCTGTTATAGGAATATATACCTTGAATGTTGTACCAACACCCTGCGTGCTAGCCACTTGCAGCGTACCGTTATGCGCTTTCAGGATGCCCAGTATGGCGGACATGCCGAGTCCGCGGCCAGTAAATTTGGTAGTATAAAACGGCTCAAAGAGTCGGCGTGTGGTCTCATCACTCATGCCGCAACCCGTATCTGAAACCTCCAGGCAGGCATAGCTACCGGGGAGGATTTTACTACCGAAATAATCGATTTCAGGTTGCACCGATTGAATAAATCTCTTTTTC
The DNA here is from genome assembly GCA_021781535.1 of Deltaproteobacteria bacterium. Lineage (GTDB taxonomy): Bacteria > Desulfobacterota > Desulfuromonadia > Geobacterales > Pseudopelobacteraceae > JACRCG01. Next base: position 15,172 of record JAJXWO010000022.1, read on the forward strand.
AGCCCCACAGTGATGGTTCCAGCCATCTCACCAATTGCTTCACTTGCATTAATGATCAGGTTCATAACTACTTGCTGGATCTGACTACTGTCACCGGCAATCATCGGGATGTCGCGTTTCATGTCAAGTATGATGGTCACATTTTTTTTGATGGCGGAGGTAAGCATTTTTACAATTTCATCCACCAGCAACCACATACTGAACTCAGTCTGGAGCAGCGTACTTTTCCCGGCATAGGTCAGCATCTGACGGCAAAGGTCAGCAGCACGGTTAGCGGAAGATTCAATTAACTGGAGATGGACGTTACGATCAACCTCCGTGTCAATGTTTTCTTTCAGAATGTAGCAATGTCCCAGAATAATAGTTAGAATATTGTTGAAATCATGGGCAATGCCTCCAGACAAAACCCCGAGGCTCTCCAACTTTTGCGTATGCTGAAGTTGCCTTTCCAAATTCTGGCGTTCTTCCTCAGCTTGCTTTCGCTTGGTAATATCACGCATAACATGAACACAGCCGGTTATTGCTCCATCATCATCGAAGAGCGGAGATACCGTTACATCAAACACACCGTTAAGGAGCTCTCGTTCAAATTCGTCTCTATGTTCCATACCCTTCTGTGTCATTATAAAATGTGGACAACTGCTGCGTGAATCAGAAATACCGCATATGACTTCGTGGCACTTCCGACCAACAAGTTCTTGCGGTGTTAAGCCGCAACGGGCAGCCATGGCTTTGTTGGCACGTGTTATGGTGTAGTCGAGGTCGATAATTGAAATAAGCTCAGGAACCGCATCGAATGTTTTTTCCCAATCTTTTTTGGCGCGATAAACCGCTTCATCAGTTTGCCTGCGAGCAACTATCAGTTCCCATGTCATTAAGGCATATTTTACAATACGGTGCAGGTCATCAAAAACTTCCGGAGACTTCACGATATAATCCTGCGCACCGATCTTCATGACCTCAACGGCGACTTTTTCATTGCCGTACGATGACATCAAAATTACCGGCCACGCCCCTCCGGCCACGGCGACCAATTCACTGCCGTCTCCATCAGGCAATCGATAGTCAGTCATAACGAGGCGGGGAGAAGTGCGTTCAGAAACCATCTTGGCAGCGCGTATGGTACCAACAATCTCCAGATGATACTCTTCCGCTGCCTTTTCAAAAGAGCGTTGAATAAGCTCGGCGTGTTTGTCGTTGCCTTCAACGACCAGTATGAGTGGTGCTGTGGTGCTATCAGTCAACATTATGAATCCTTTAACATATGACACATACAAAAAAACAACAGGGATTTATGTCACTACTTCTCCGACTGACGCCATGATTATCTCCATCGTTTCCAAAGCCGTCCGCTCCAATTCCGTAATCAATTCCCGAGCGGATTCAAGATCACCATCTTTTGCCGCTGATTCAATTTTAAAACAAACTTCCTGCAAAGCAGGTGTACATACATTACCTGCCAGGCCTTTCATTGTATGGGCCTGAAGGCGGATAGCCTGCGAGTCAACTCCGGCGCTAAGTTCTTTAAGTGTTTCGATGTCTGCCGGTATCTCCTGCAGCGCGTCATCCAATATGCGATGCGCAAAATCACGATCGCCATCAAAGTGATCAAGCAGCTCTGCCTCATCAAACAACAGCAGCGCATCAGGGTTCTTACCGTTCATGTGCCCCGGTGTACTTTTCAAATCACCCGCCTTTAGCCATTGATCAAGAACTTTAGCCAGCTCTTCCTTCTTCACAGGCTTTGCCAGGTAATCATTCATCCCCGCCTCGATACATGTGTCACGGTCTCCTACCATGGCATTGGCGGTCATGGCGATAACCGGAACGTCATGATTGAGGACATTCGAGCGTACATTCCGGATTATAGCGGTCGCTTCAAAGCCGTCCATCTCCGGCATCAGGCAATCCATCAGCACCAAATCATAGTTAATCAGCTCAAGCGCACGAACCGCTTCTTTGCCATTCGCCACCACAGCGGCCTTGTAGCCGAGTTTGTTCAGCAGCGCCTGCGCCACTTTCTGATTGATGGCGTTGTCCTCGGCCAGCAGGATAGTGACTCCCTGTACGGCAGATTCTGCAACTGTGTGCCGAGTAACAATACCGCTTTCAGGTACCCTGCCTGCCGACCTCCCGAGAACGAGAGCGATACAATCGTACAGCTGAGACTGTCGAACCGGTTTTGTCAGATACCCGGCAAAACCAATCTGTTCCAAAACAGCAGCATCACCTCGCTGACCAAGGGATGTCACCATCACCATCACGGTTGATTCTACCAACGGATCAGCCTTGATCCGGCGCCCCACCTCGCTGCCGTCCATACCCGGCATCTGCTGGTCAAGCAGGGCGATGCGGAAGGGATCGTTTTGTTCTGCGGCTTCGCGCAGAAGCATAAGGGCGGTTTCTCCGTCGCCGGCTGTTTCGTATTGACAGCCCCAGCTGTTTAGCAGGGTAATCATCAGCATCCGATTAGTGGCGTTGTCATCAACCACCAGAATCTTTGTCCCCGATATATCGGCGTATGCAGAAGCTTCCCCGTGTTTTGAAATATCGGAGGATTGCGTTTCGAACCGTGCCGTAAACCAGAAGGTTGAACCCTTTCCTACTACGCTCTTCACGCCGATTTTTCCACCCATCAGCTCCACCAGCTGCTTGCAGATTGCAAGTCCCAAACCGGTGCCGCCATATCTGCGGGTGGTGGAACCGTCAGCCTGCGTGAACGGATTGAAGATGGCGGTTCGCTGTTCCTCCGGTATACCGATGCCGGTATCGTGTATTTCAAACAAGATTTCAACGGCGTTACCTTTGTCTGATTCGAGCGTTGCGCTGATGACAACTTCGCCTTCGCGGGTAAATTTGATCGCATTACCAGCCAGGTTTGTGATTATTTGACGGAGCCGTCCGGGGTCACCTTTCAGATACAACGGCACACCTGGATCAATGCGGCAGATCAGTTCCAGCCCGGAATCAGCAGCCCGAATAGACAACATCTCAACGGTATCTTCCACCGTTGTTCTCACATCAAAGTCAAGCAGTTCCATATCCAGCTTTCCTGCCTCTATTTTCGAAAAATCCAGAATTTCGTTAATCACCCCCAAAAGATTTTCACCGCTTTTTCGCACGATTTCGGCATACTCACGCTGGTCATCGTTCAGATCGCTATCCAGCAGCAGACCGATCATGCCGATCACGCCGTTCATCGGAGTCCGGATCTCGTGGCTCATGGTGGCAAGGAAGGTGCTCTTGGCCCGGGTGGCCTCCTCGGCTGTCAGAAGTGCGGCACCCAATTCAGTGTTTTTCTGCTCCATCAGAGCAGAAAAAGAGACAAGTTTTTCTTCAACTTGCCTCCGCGTGGTGATGTCGCGATTAGAGGCACGGCGCCCCATGGATTTCCCTGCCCGGTCAAAGACCTCCTGGCAGATGTGCGCAATCCAGCGCACTTCGCCGCTTCGGGTATGGATACGGAAGTCCGGCGTGTGGCATTCCTCCTTCTTCATACCGTCAGCATCGCGATCAAGGTGGCGCATGAATTTATCAAGGTCGTCTGGATGTATGATCCTGGTCAACAGTCCGGGATCGTGCAGGAACTCCTCTACGCTATAACCGGTGATCCGCTCGCAAGAGGGCGAAACATAAATGAGACTACCATCGGCAGCCCTCCAGTACTCCCAATCGTAGGTATGATTAGCCACCGTTCGGAATTTTTCTTCACTCTCTCGCAGTGCCTCCTCAGCTTGCATACGGTCTGTGATATCCTGGATAATTGAATAGAGGAGGACATTGTCAGGATCGCCAACCGGGGTCGAGTGTACCTCTACCGTTCGGATGGAACCGTCGCACAGGCGATGAGGAAATACAAAAACGCTTCCGGCAGCGGCATATTCAGGCTCTATTGCCACCAGATCATGAGGAAACGGATTGAGGTCATAGATGGTCATATTCCGAAGCTGGTCAACAGAATACCCGTAAAACGTCTCTGCGGAACGGTTGGCAGCCACAATGCTACCAGAATCCGGCTCAATCATCATCATTATGGCGTTGTGATCCTCGAACATCTGTCGGAAACGGGTTTCGCTTTTCTTAACTTCATGTTCACGCTGCTGCAACTCATCAAGCAGAGTATTGAAAGAACCGGCCAACAAGCCCAGTTCATCAGTGCAATTTTCATCAAGCCGTTGCCGTTTATCTGTACCGGACTGCGCCAACTCGTTAATCCGCTTGGTAAAACCTGTCAGCGGTCCGGCTATTGAGCTGCCAAGCTTTCTGGTCAGCGCAATTGCTGCCAATAATACAAAAAATATCCCCAGCAGATAATAATTCCTGAAACAGGTGATCGGTTGGTACGCTTCAGCGACAGGATAGTTAGCGGCCAATATCCACCCAGTACTTTGAAGATGCTTGAATGAGGTCAGAAAATGTAACCCTCCGGAGTCAATCGTTTCTCCGGAGCCTTCGAAGCCACTCAGTGATTTGTCAAATAGCTGGTTTGCTCCGGGCGTTATGTCTCGCTTTATGATGCGTGACCACTCAGGATGCAGGATAATAGTCCGATCCGGGGCAAACAGATACAAATACCCGCTTGAACCGAGGCGAACATTTCTCAGTGCCCCGAGAAAACCTTTCTTTTCCTGAATGTCAATAGCACCACACAGCAACCCTTTGATAGAACCGTCAGAATTGTGAATAAGAGATGTCATCATGACTATCGGGTGCCCGTTAACCGTTGATGTGAACGGCAAGGAAATTTGCGGTTTATTGTTTCTTATCGTGTTTATGAAATATTCCCGGTAGGAGTATGACGCACCATAAAGCTGGGTCTCGATTGGTGACGTGGCGATCAGTTTTCCGGCAGCGTTAAAAACAAATAGACCGTGATTAAAAATTGTGCGGATGCCGGTGCGATTCTCCAGCCACTTCTGTGTAACCTGCCGGTTATCGATAACATCAACTGGAGCGACCCTAGAGACAGCTATCAATGCATTCTGAGATGAAAAAATCTGATCATCAAGGCCCTTTGCCATGCTCGTAATCATAGAAAACTGCTGATCAAAAATAAGCTTTTGGGTCGTGTGCCGGAAATAGGCGTAGGTACCCGCGGCAATGGCAACAAGTAGCAGTACAATAAACAGGCTGGTGACAAAAACAAGTTTGTTCCTGATGCTGTTGAATCTTATCATTAATTACACCTTATAAATAGAATGCGTGGCTAATCACAGGATGCTGCCTTTCTTCCCTTACCGACAAGGACAACCCCGGTTTTACTGTTCATGATAATTTTCCTGCCGACTCGCCCGCCGACATCATTGGCCACGACAGGAATCCTGAACTCTTCCAGCATTTCAAATGCCAGAGTGATATTACGGTCACCGATCATGTACTGTTCCAATCCTGTCCCGGAAACATTGGCTCCGCCGAACACCTTGGCGACCAGACATTCACGACGGCACCCAATTGACAGCACTTTGCCCAGCAACCTCTCCATGCCAATATTGCCGTACTTTGGCGTTGCCAAACCCTCGCCGTTCCAGAGCGGGAGTATGATGTGATTCATGCCTCCCCTGCAGGTCACCTGATCCCACAGACAGACAGCGACACATGATCCAAGAACAGTACTGATCTGATATTCAAGGGGTTCGGCAAAGATAGTGCCGGGGAAGAGAAAATGCTTGTTGATCGGCTGGTCAGCACACACGCTTACTATGCCTCACTCATATCCTCAAAGAGGAATAGATTGCCGGCCTCTGAAAAAGAATCTTCATCATCAAAAATTGAGCATGGCGGCAACAGCACAGTAAAGATCGTTCCTTCACCAGGTGAGCTGGTAAGATTTATGCTCCCCTGCATCAGATCTACCAGTGCCTTGGATATACTGAGCCCCAGGCCATGCCCTAAATGCGGGCGTGTCGTTCCGGTCTCCAACTGGACAAAGCGGTCAAATATGCGTTGCTGATCTTCTGCAGCAATCCCGACACCATGATCCTGAACAGCAATGCGCAGACAACCAACCCCGTCAACTGAGAACGAAACCTCGACGATTCCACCATCGCTGCTGTATTCAATTGCATTAGCCAGTAAATTTGAGACGATAATCTGAAATTTTTCAAAATCAATAACAGCAATATGAGTATCTGCATGTTCAGGAAAAACAAGGTCAAGTGACACATTCTTCTTTGCTGCAGTATGCAAAAACGAGTTACCCAGATCACGCAAAGCCGAAGCTATATGAACCTTTACACAACGGGGGCTGGTTTCTCCTGCCTCCAGTTCTGCCGCCATGAATATGTTACGGAGCTGAAAATTAAGAGTATTTGCTTCTGCACCAATCAATGAAGAAAGGGAGGTAATTTCTTCATTCCCGGTTCCGACCACTGCCAACTGGTCTGCGAGCCCCATGATCACATTGAGCGGGTTATTAATTTCATTACGAATATTCGACAGGAAGTTGCTTTTAAGCGACTCAGAAGCCTCAAGCCGTTCATTCATATCAATCAATTTACGGTTCATCACGCTTAAATCGGAAAAAGCCTTACGGCTTTGAGCAAAACGTTTCGATAGCTCTTCAATCAGCTCATCGTCGGATATTTCCATGGTTCCCCCGTCTTTTGATTCATCAACTGCAGAGACGCAGTACTTCAGGCGCAATATTTAGCAGCGACATGACCTTATTGACACCACCCATCTTGACCGCCTCATGCGGCATGCCGTAGACAACACAGGACGCTTCGTCCTGGGCGATCGTGACCGCCCCGGCGTCGAACATTTCCTTCATGCCGTGAGCACCATCGTCACCCATTCCGGTCATGATCACTCCGACGGCATTTTTGCCGGCATAGCGGGCAGCGGAACGAAACAGCACATCCACTGACGGGCGGTGACGCGAGACCAGCGGGCCATCCTTGATCTCGACATAGTAGCGGGCACCACTTCGTTTGAGCAAAACATGATGATTGCCTGGAGCGATCAACGCCCGGCCGCGCACGACCGTATCATTGTCCTGGGCTTCCTTGACCGTCACACGGCAAATAGAGTTAAGTCGCTTGGCAAATGCTGCGGTAAAATTCTCCGGCATATGCTGGACAATGACGATACCTGGGGTATCTTCCGGCAGCATTTCCAGAAACACTCTGAGCGCCTCGGTGCCACCGGTTGATGCCCCCACAACAACCACCTTCTCAGTGGTCAGGATCATCGCCTTCGAATTGGGCTTTTCCATGATGACATCGGCGGTGTATTTGGGAGAAACCTCTTTCATGGTACGCATCGCCCTCAGAGGTCCAAGTCGGGCAGCAGCAGCACCTTTGACCGCTTCGCAGATACGTGTTTTAGACTCTTCAATAAACTGTTTCGTGCCCATTTTCGGCTTGGTGATGATATCCACTGCACCGTATTCCAGCGCCTTTAACGCCGTCTCGCTGCCACTTTCGGCCAAACTGGAGCACATCACCACCGGGATGGGATGCTGGCTCATCAGTTTCTGCAGAAAAGTCAGACCGTCCATGCGCGGCATCTCGACATCCAGCGTAATCACATCGGGAATAACCGTTCTCATCCGTTCTGCTGCCAGGATAGGATCGGCAGCGCTACCGATCACTTCGATTGCAGGATCGGAATTAAGGATGTCGCACAATGTCTGGCGTACCAGGGCAGAATCATCAATTATTAGAACTTTTATTTTTTTCAACGGGCAGTATCCTTGATAAGAGCATGTTTACCAGTACGTATGGCGCGGAGAAAAATATCACCGCTTCGTGTACAAAAGAAAAGCTTGCGCCCCCGATAGCCACCGGTATGACGGGCAGAAGCGACAAGCCCCAGCGAGCCTAGGACAGCCTCAGCCTGTGCTACGTTCTGCTCACCGATAGTGAGCTTTGCCAATTTGTTGTCCTTGATTCCCAGAACGTGCGCCCCGCCGAACAGCTTGACCACAAGATCCGCTCCAGCACCCTGTTCCATGGCTTTGGCATACAGATGCTTCACAGCGGTATCAACATAGCGAAGGTCCTCTTCCCGGTCGGAATTAGCCGGCAACATGGCGTGGCAAATCGCGCCGAAACCACGTGAAGGTGAAAACATGGTCACCGCCACGCACGAACCGAGAACTGTTGAAACCAGCATCGGCGAACGGGTTGCCAGCACCTCCCCCGGCTTGAGATAGATGCTATGAATATGTGAAGCGATCAGATTTTTCATGTTGGGGGCGACAGTGAACTGCTGTTCCTCTGCCATCTATTTTTTCCTGTACACCGTCGATGCAACCGGCTTGAAATCGACATCGAGACCGGTCAGTGTTTCTGAATGCCCGATAAACAGGAATCCCCCCGGCTTTAATTGCTGATGGAATTTTCTCATAAGGGTCTGCTGGGTTTGTTTGTCAAAATAAATAACCACGTTGCGGCAAAAGATGATGTCCATCTTTTCAGCAATCCCGAAGCTGTCATCCATGAAGTTGATGCGACGAAAAGTAACCAGTGAGCGTAATTTTGGGGAAATACGCACCAGGGATTTTGATTTCTCGCGACTGCGCAACAGGTACTTTTTTTTCAGGTTCAACGGAATCGGGTCAGTTCTTTCTTCCGGATAGATTGCAGTTTTGGCCGTCTGCAATACCTGGGTACAAATATCAGAGGCGGTAATAGCAGCCCGGAAATCGGGGCGGCCAACAGCAAACTCAGAAAGGACCATCGCCAAGGTGTATGGTTCTTCTCCGGTTGAGCACCCGGCGCTCCAGATCCGTACCGGATCACGCAAAACATCTCCTCGTGTTTGGAGTATAGCGGGCAATGCCGTCTTGACCAAAAAGTCAAAATGGCCCGGTTCGCGGAAAAAATCGGTCTTGTTCGTGGTCACAACATCAATCAGATGAATGAGTTCTGTTGTTCCTCCCTTATTGCTGAAAACATAGTCGCTGTATTCTTCAAATGAAGCAATCGAGTTGGCCTTCAGCCGCTTCTGCAGGCGCGCTTCAAGCATGGTTTTCTTTGCGGGCGGCATTTTTATACCGGCATGTTCGTAAATAAGTTCGCTGAATCGTTGAAATTCCCGATCAGACAGGGTTGCTGGCAGACGGGGTTTCATACTATCGCCGGTATTTGTCACCTCGTCATCCTTTCAGTCATAATGAGATTCAAGCTAAAAACGTCAACATTCCTATTCCTGCCCCAGATCGGTCAGCTCGTCAGATGAAAATACTTTGTCAATATCCAGTATCATCACAAAACGGCTGTCGACTTTACCCATGCCTTTAATAAAGTCAGTGTTCAGTTTGGTGCCGATATGTGGTGCCGGTTCGATACTCTCCGGCTCCATCTCAACCACCTCCTGCACTGAATCAGCCAAGGCACCCAGCACGGTGGTATCGCCATCCATAGTGATTTCCACCACGATAATGCAGGTGTTGACGGTCTGCTCAGTCGCGCTCATGCCGAATTTAAGACGCATATCGATGACCGGCACCACGCTCCCACGCAGATTGATGACACCGCGCATGAAATCCGGGGTCTGCGGAACTTTCGTTATATTGGTTATTTCGAGGATTTCTCGCACCTTGGCAACATCAAGGGCAAAGACCTCGTCCGCTAATTTGAATGTCAGATACTGAACCGTTTCGGTTATGCCCGTTACGCTCATGGAAGCTCCTTGTATGAATCTGTAATAAGAACTGAAGTTTTTGACGGCCCCTTAACCTGTGTCCCCTGCCTTTAGAATTTCTCAAACTCATCGTCCAGATGGTCCGGACCGGCCTGGCCCAGCTCCAGGTTAATGCCGCCGCTGGATGTACGCGTGGCCGCTACGGCTTTTTTCTTGCTGCCGATGTGCGCAATCTGTACCTTTTTGCTCTGTTTGGCAGCCTGTTGACGCGGAACACGGGTCTGCCCGCCACCATCGATTTTGAAGAACGCAACCGCATCGCTCAGTTGTTCAGCCTGACTGGAGAGTTCCTCCGAAGTGGAGGCCATCTCTTCAGAGGCAGATGCGTTCTGCTGGATGACCTGATCGAGCTGCTGGATAGCTTTATTGATCTGTTCTGCACCGGCATCCTGTTCCTTACTGGAAGCGGTGATTTCCTGGACCAGTTCGGCGGTGCGCTGGATGTCCGGAACCATTCTGGTCAGCATCTCTCCGGCTTGTTCGGCAATCGCCACACTACGGGTCGAAAGACCGGAAATCTCGCCGGCAGCGGACTGGCTCCGTTCAGCAAGCTTGCGAACTTCGGAAGCCACCACCGCAAAGCCTTTGCCGTGTTCACCAGCCCGAGCTGCTTCAATAGCGGCATTCAGCGCCAACAGGTTGGTCTGGCGGGCGATCTCTTCGATAATCGAGATCTTGGTAGCGATCTCTTTCATGGCGGCCACGGTTTCGATAACCGCCTTGCCCCCTTCTTTGGCATCAACCGAACTTTTGATGGAAATTTTCTCGGTCTGCATAGCGTTATCGGTGTTCTGGCGGATACTGGAAGCCATTTCCTCCATACTGGAAGAGATCTCTTCGGCGCTGGCTGCCTGTTCGGTAGCACCCTGGGACATCTGCTGCGCAGTGGAGGAAAGCTCCTGACTGCCGGAAGCTACGTTGGTAGTGGCGCTCATGACTTCGCCGACAACCTGCCTGAGCTTTTCCACCATGTTGCGAAGCGCCTCCATCAACTGCCCGGTTTCATCGGTACTTGTGACGGTTACCATAACCGTCAAATCTCCGGCAGCCAACGAGTTGGCAACGGAAACAGCTGTGGAAAGAGGAGTTACAATTCCTCTGGTCAGAAAGAATGCAATAATGATTGCCAGCAGGAGTGCCACGCTGCCGATGATCAGCATCATCGTCCGGGCCGATTCGTATGCCGTAACTGCCTGTTCGTGGCGTTGCTTGTTGAGTTCCTGATTGTGGGCTGTCAGCTCGTCGACGAGATTGAGCCACTTGCGTACCGCCGGCCGGGCTTGGCTGTTCATTAGAGTGATTGCGTCTGCCGAATTACCTGCCAAGGCCATTTCAGTCACTTTGTTGTTAAAGCCGCGGGCAATCTCCTGGGTTTCCTTGATTTTGGCAAAGATTTCGTTCGACTTGGCGTCATCTTTGGAGGTCATCTCCTCTATTTTCTTGAAAGCATCATTGTAGCTGGTACGATTGTCACCAATGCGTTTGACCATGTCACGTTTCTTATCGGCATTACTTTCAAGCAGGATATTACGCAGATCAATCGACACCTCGGATGTGGCCTTGTACATGTCGTTGGACATCTCGATGCGAACGTTATTGATCGTGACGATCCGTTCCAGTTTGTCCTGGATTTTCTGCATATCGGAAATGGCAATCCAGATCAGTGCCATCATCAGTACCAATACAAAGCCAAACCCCACCCCCAACCGTTTTCCAATCTTCATGTTGTTAAACCATTGCATGTGAATCCCCCTTTAATTAAATATAATTTCATTTAACCTGCTATATTCCTGCCTGTTCCGACTGTTCAATCGTCTGCAGCAAAACTCCCATATCCAGAATCAGTGCTACGGTTCCATCACCAAGGATTGTGGCCCCGGAGACACCCTTGACATCGCGGTACATCTTGCCGAGGGACTTGATGACGGTCTGATGTTCCCCCACCACGTGATCAACCACGAAGCCGACCTTGGTACCGTGAATATCGGCAATGACAATCTGCTCGATTCCAGGGCGTTGGTCGGTGATTCTGAAATGCTCACGCAGCGGGATATACGGAATGATGGCACCGCGCACGTTGGCCAGATTGCGGCCATGGGCATTTTTGATATCTTCACGGGTCAGCTCAACGCACTCTTCAACCGACGCCAGCGGCAGCACAAAATGGTCTGTACCAATTTTGACCAGCAGGCTGTCTATGATCGCCAGGGTCAGCGGGATTTTGAGGGTGATGGTTGTGCCGGTGCCACGAACACTGTCAACTCCGATCGAGCCTCGCAAACCGTCGATGCCTCTCTTGACAACATCCATACCAACCCCGCGTCCGGATACGCTGGTTACTTTTTCGGCGGTCGAAAAACCGGGGGCAAAGATCTGGGCATAGATTTCCCTGTCGGGCACTTCGGTTGTCGCCGAAAGCAGGCCTCTTTCAATTGCTTTGGCGCGGATGCGGTCACGGTCAAGCCCCGCACCGTCATCGCGAATGGTGACCAGGACCGAATCGCCGGAATGTTCGGCCCCCAGATAGACGGTGCCGTGTGATGTTTTACCTGCCACACGCCGTGCTTCCGGCATTTCGATGCCATGGTCGATGCTGTTGCGGATAATGTGCACCAGCGGGTCGTTCAGTTTTTCGATGACGGTCTTATCCAGTTCAGTTTCAGCGCCGAACGTCTCCATCTCGATCTCTTTGCCAAGTTCACTGGAGAGATCGCGTACGAGGCGTTTGAATTTACTGAAGGTGCTGCCGATCGGCAGCATGCGGATATTGAGGGCGGTGTCGCGCAGTTCGTTGGTAAGGCGCTCTACTTCTTCTGATATGGCGATAAAGGTTGGATCCCCTCCAGCCTGGGAAACCTGGGAAAGGTGCGCCTGTACCGTGACCATCTCGCCGACCAGATTAATCAACTGATCAAGCCGTTCGGCCGGGACACGGATACTGGCGGCAGCTTCCTGTGGCGGAGCTTCGCTCCGTTCCTTGCGGACGCTTTTGACATGCTGCTGTTCAACGAGGGCCGACTGCACCTTTTCCGGCGAGACGATCCCCTGCTCCACCAGCAGTTCGCCGAAGCGCTTCTGCAGCAGCAGAACTTTTTTCATTTCGACCGGAGACAGATCGCCGCGCTCGACCAGGATGTCTCCCAGCTTTTTGTACCCCTGTTCTTTGTCTATCAAACCACTTTTATCGATCAACTCGATCTTGATATCGCAATCGTCCTCGACAAAGATGAAGACATCCTTGATAGCATCCTCACCACGGGTTGTCGTCAGGATGATGTCCCAGTAGATGTAGCAATTTTCCGGCACCAGAGCGTCGATAGGAGGAATCTCGTCGAACTGCGCCACGACGTGGGCGGTGCCGAGGTCGCGCAGTTCATTGATCAGTGAGATCGGATTGGTCCCGCACATGAGGATGTTGGAAGCAGGACGAAAACGGATCCGCCAGGTACTTTCGTTCGCCAGTTCATCCTCGGATACCGGCGGAAGATGTAGTGCCGCCACCTCATCAGAGCCTTTTTGCGGAATATCCGCTTGCGGCACCAGCTGGCGCAGGCCGGCGATAATTTCATCTCCCGCGCTACGGTCAACCGCTTCACCAAGCGGGCAACCAAGCAGATATGAAATGTGATCACGCGATTTGAGCGTCAAGTCAAGCAGACGCTTGGTGACAGTCATCTTGCCGTTACGCACCATGTCGAAAACAGTTTCAACCTCATGAGTAAAGGAGGCAATTTCGTCAAAACCGAACATGGCACCTGAACCTTTGATGGTGTGCATGGCCCGGAAAACGCGATTGATCAGATCATCATCATCCGGCGTTTCTTCAAGATCGAGCAGCGATGTTTCCAGTTCGGCCAGCAGTTCACCGGCTTCGTCTCGATAGGTTGCAATTGCTTCTTCCATCATAGGTGACACCTCTAAAGTCTAATTTCGCATTTTGTATTTTAAATTTTGGATTAAATTCAAAATCAAGAATTCAAAATTCAAAATCACTTCTAGCCCAGCACTTTCTTGATCACTGCAATCAACTGCTCCGGCTTAAATGGTTTGACGATCCAGCCGGTGGCGCCTGCGGCTTTGCCCTCGCCTTTCCGTGTGTCATTTGACTCGGTAGTCAGCATGACAATCGGAATGAATTTATTGAGGGTTCCGGCACGAACACCTTTAATAAGGCCGATACCATCCATGTTGGGCATATTCAGGTCAGTCAGCAGCATATCTACTTTTTGCGTGTTCAGTTTATTAAGGGCATCCCGTCCATCAACCGCCTCAACCACTTCGAAGCCGTTCTGCTTGAGGGTAAATGCCACCATCTGTCGCACACTGGCCGAATCATCGGCCGTCATAATTACTTTTGCCATTAGTTACCTCCTCCAAACCATACGCACGTTGAATTGTTGTTATGCTTGCAAACCGCGTTGCGCTCTGCGCCGCTGCTGATGATTATTTCTGCAAGAGCCCGGGGCTGCGGACCGCGATATGAAAATTCGTTGCCGCCCTGCGCGGCGCTCTTGCAAGCCGCACAAAGGACCTGCACCCCGGTGATGTCGATTTCAACGGCGGGGTCAAACTCAATCGCTACATTTTTTGACGCTTCCAGCGCTTCGCAAACGATGCGCGAAAACTCGGCGGCAGTTTCAATCGTCAGGAATTCTCCGCTGGTGACAATAATTTCGCCGTTTTCACGGACTGAACTGTTGAGTGGCATGCGTTATCTCCTGTTAAAACAAATCTACATTATCCCCGAATTCCGAATCATCCGCACTGTTCTTCTCAACAGTCTGGACGGCAACGGCGCTCTGACCACTACGCTTACGGGCAAGCGCTTCGTGAATGTGCCGTTCACTCTCCATGGTGTAATGCTCTTCCATGTGCCGCAGGTTCTCCTTGAACTCGCTGCTGGCCGGTTCAATCTGACGTGACCGGACGACAATACGTTCGAGAGAGGCAAGGACGCCATCAGCCATCGCCTGTGTGCGTTCATGAACATCAACGCCGGCCGTGGTCTCCTCGACATCCTGGGTCAGGGCGAATACCCGTTCATTCAGACCGGACAGAACCGCACGCATCTCCGTATTCATTTCGCCCATAGTGCCCAGGATCAGCTTCAGCTCGTCCTGCATCAAAAGTATACCGGTGCCAAGCTGATCCTCTTCGTTTTCCGCATCGACCAGCAGATGCGCCGTTACGGCGTGTATGCCGGTCAGGGTCTCGGCAACCGCATCAGTCTGCCGGATTGCCTCGTCCGAGAGCCGCTTGATCGCTTCGGCCAGCACCCCCAGGGCAGCCCCGTCCGGACCGGTCAGTGCCGCCTTGACCTGGGAATTGAGGGCGATCAGATCGATTTCGGAACCGATCGCCTCGATGTCGGTAACAAAGGAGGCTATTTCATTAATCGTTTGTGCCACCTTTTTCATGGTCACGGACATATTCCGGTCGGCGGTGGCACAGGATGTCAGCACGGCGGTTACCGCGGCCATCCCCTGGCTCATGACATCCACAAACGAAGAACCGTTTGCGTCGGCCGCACCGGTGACAGTTATTGTTTCCTGTGCGATCACGGACTGTTTTCGGGCGACCTCGCGCAAATTGTCTACGATGGTGCCAACGGCGGTGTATAGTTCATTCGAAGCAAAACGAAGTTGGGCCTCCTGAAGTTCGCAGACATCGCCGGCTTCGACGACCGTTTTACGGATACTGTTGCTATCCGCCCCCGACACCTTTGAATCAGCCAGCTCGCCTGCCAGACGTTCCAGTGCTTCCACGACGTGCTCAAGTTTTTGGCGGGTCATGTCATGCATCTGCATGGAAGAGACAACTTCACTGATGCTGTCCGTAACCTCGGCCGATATGGTTGAAACAGTTGCACCGAATTCTGTGCAGCGCGCATTGACCGCAACAAGTTCCGTAAGGTTGGCAGAGGTATCTTTCAGCGTTGCCGACACCGTGACGTCCTGTTTGGTTTCCGTCGCATGGACAACAGCAAGATTATCGGATATCAGGGTTGCCAACAATTGGCGATGTGCCAGAATTGCAGCCGATTTTTCATTGACCTGATGGGAAAGTTTTTCGACATCCATGGCAAGGTTGACAAAGCCGCTGCCAAGCTCGCCCAGACGAGAGCTTTCAATCTTGGTGGAGATGCTCAGCATGCGAAGAGTTTTGTTCATCTTCTGGAAACCTTGCATCGGTTCGGAAAGCTTGTCCAGGAGGGTCTGAACCTGATCCAGGGTAGTGCAGCTTTCACTGCTGCGAACCCGGGCGTTGGCCAGATATTTTTTCATATCATCCATCATCTGCTGCAGCCGTGATGTCAGCGAAACAACATTCTCACCGGAAACCACAGACACCAACTGGTTGGCCATGCCGGCTATCTCCGCCGAGCGTTGATAGAATGATTGCAGCCGGGAGCCGATCTGCAGAAACTCGTCTTCTGTTGTACCGGCCATCCGTTTCAGTATCTCAATTTCAGGAACAATAATGTCTCGCCAGCTTGCTAGCTGATTATCATGTTCACTCTGTGAATTGGTTTTAAACGTCATAAAGTATACCGCCTATTGTAACAGATTCAGTTTGCGCAACTCGGTTGTCAGCTTAGACCTGCTGACTGGTTTGATAATAAAGGAGTCTGCCTCGCACTCGTTAAAAGACCTGATAACTGTGTGCGGGTCGTCCAGTGCGGTAGTCATGACAACTTTTACCGCAAGAGCATGCGGGATTTCCATTTTCCGCTCCAGTGTGCGGATACACTGCAACGCTTCCAGTCCGTCGACAACCGGCATCATGATATCCATAAAAATCACGTCGTAGGGACGCTTTGACTCATGTGCCAGCTGAAATGAGTCAATTGCTTCCTGGCCGTTCACGGCAATGTCGCAGTCAAACTGAGGAGGAAGAAGCTCCTTTAGAATACGGCGGGATAACAGATGATCCTCGGCAATCAAACATTTCACAGGAGTTCTCCTTCTATGTGTGGCGTATTGATTTTAAAGGTGACGTTAAAACGGCTGCCACCGGCAGGCACATGCTCGGCCCACAGATGGCCGTTCAACAGCAGGGCATTCTGGCGGGCAATAGCGAGTCCAAGCCCTACCCCTTCATGGCGGCGGGTAAACGAGCCATCCCCCTGCACAAACGGTTCAAATATTTTCTCCAGCATGCCATCCGGAATCCCGATGCCGCTGTCCGTAAGTGTACACAAAAGCGATTCACCTTCATCGTCAGAACATATACGGGAGACCGTCAGTGACACAGCGCCATGGTCGGTAAACTTGAGTGCATTACCGAGCAGGATTTCAAACAAGCGGCAGAGTTTTTCCCAATTGGTCCAGATATGGCGCGGCAGATCATCGGCTATCTGCAGCGAAAGGGTAAGCCCTTTGCGATTAAAGAGGGGGCGATGGTCCTCAATGATTGCGTGCAGAAGAGAGTGCAGGTTGATAAGATCGTGGCAAAGCGCTTCGCCACCCGGCACAGCGTGGGTATTAAACGACAGCAATTGATCGATCAGCGTCACCATGTTGTCCGCCGACTGGCGTGCCATCGTCAGATATTCTGCAGCCGCGCCGCCCAGCTCCTCTTCAGCCAGCAGCTCAAGTGATCCAACCACACAATTCATTGGCGTGCGCATTTCGTGGGAGACCGTCGACATGAATGTGCTTTTGTCGGTAGCTGCTTGCTGCAAAGCTGTTCTGGCATAATCGAGCTCGGCCAGGGATTCCTTCAGTTCGGCAGTGCGCCGGGTCACCGTTTCTTCAAGTTCGGCACGATAGTTTTTTTCCAACCGCTGCAGTTTTGAGTAATTTACCGCCCGCTCAACGATTTTATGCATATGATCAACATTGAAGGGTTTGCAGACGAAGTCAAAAACACCATTTTTTATGGCATTGACGGCCATCTGTATTTGCGCATGGCCGGTCATCAGAACGACCGGAAGATCCGGCCAGGATTCGTGAATCCGCCCCAAAAAGGTAATCCCATCCTCGCCCGGCATCATTACATCGCTGATAATGGCATCAAACTGCTCCAACGCCAGTAGCTGTGAGGCTTCAGCGGCATCACCGGCACAGGTGACGCGAAAACCGTGCTTCTGAAAGCAGAGCATCAGCATCGTGCAGATTCCAGGTTCGTCATCCACTATCAGAATATGGGGTGTCGTTTGCATGAATTCGGACATAGTTCCATCCCGTACCGTCAGGATTATTTAAAATCCTTTTTTGTCGAAATAACAAAATCCCGTTGGGCAGCATCCTTCTGGTGGCAGCCAAAACAGATGGTGACCGGATCAAGGCCGCTCGGCTTGCCATCAACACCAAAGCCGGCAAAAAGCCAGCCGCCGGTTGCCTTCTGGCGCTTGTCCTTCTGCATCAGCACAATCATGTTTTTAGGACCGTCAACAGCCGGATTGCCCTTGATTGTAAAAGATTCAACAACAATGCGACTCCCTTCGGCAAATTTGTTCCCCGCCAAATACCCTCTCTGCGCTTTTTTGTCGGCATAGATGTAATGAATGCCATAAAAAAGCGAACTTTTGTCGGTAACAACCTTGCGCTCGCTTTTCTTCCACGCAGTGTACCCCTTGGGAAGTACGGGGGAAGCTGCTTCAGATGTCGCGGCAGAAAAACAAAGAAACAAAACTGACAACAAGATAACGACTGATTTCATAATGGTGTGCCTCCGGGAAGATTTTTGCTGGACACTATACCATCCCTGGACTTCTTGTCACTAACCGATGTATCTGCAGAGCAGGAAACGTGCTGGGGATTCACGGTACAAATATTCTTCTGATCCTGCGTGAAGGCGCTTGCCAGTCTGTCTGACAAAGCCGCCGCGTGCTCGGCTGAAGCACGGATCAGTGCGACGTAACGCACAAGTTCACCATTAGCAGGATCATCCATGTCGATCAGCGAACAGGCTCCGAGAAGCGTCGTCAGAATATTATTAAAATCATCCGCCATCCTGCACGCCAGTACGTCAATTGTTTCCGGTGCCGGTGACACGGGGGTAGCTGGAACGGTATGTTTAGTATGTGGTTTTTTCATGGCAATATCACAGATTACTCAGATTAACGTCCCCTTCCGGCATGGGAAGGGGACGTTATATAAACGTATTTAATTTCAATACTTTTCAAAGGCTTCGTCCAAGTCGTCAGCGCCACCGTGCCCGAGTTCAATATTGATACCACCGGCTTTATTGACACTCGCGCCTGCTTTTCCTGTTTTGTGCGTCGTCACACGAGCTGTAGGAGTGCGGTTTGAGGCAATCTGTTTTGTAACGGCACGAGTCGGCGCTGGCAGAGCCCGGCGCTGACCGGTATCAAGTGTAAAAAATGCTATGGTCGCTTTCAGTTGTTCGGCCTGGCTTGAAAGTTCTTCAGTGGTAGAGGCCATTTCTTCGGCAGCGCTGGCATTCTGCTGGATGACTTGATCAAGCTGCTGGATGGCCTTGTTGATCTGTTCGGCACCCGTATCCTGTTCTTTGCTGGAAGCGCTGATTTCCTGCACCAGTTCGGCCGTTTTCTGAATATCAGGTAACATACGGTTAAGCATGTCACCAGCCTGCTCGGCTATGGCGACGCTGCTGGTGGAAAGCTGACTTATTTCACCGGCGGCGGATTGACTCCGCTCGGCAAGCTTTCGTACTTCTGATGCGACAACCGCAAAGCCTTTGCCATGTTCACCCGCGCGGGCGGCTTCGATAGCGGCATTTAAAGCCAGCAGATTGGTCTGACGGGCAATTTCTTCGATGATGGATATCTTGGTGGCAATCTGTTTCATGGCCGAGACGGTTTCATTGACCGCTTTACCACCTTCTTTGGCGTCAGTCGCTGATTTCATGGCGATCTTCTCTGTCTGCATGGCATTGTCGGTGTTCTGACGAATGCTGGAGGCCATCTCTTCCATGCTTGACGAGACTTCCTCGGCAGATGCGGCCTGTTCGGTAGCACCCTGCGACATCTGCTGGGCGGTGGCGGACATCTCCTGGCCACCGGCGGCGACGTTGTCGGCGGCGGTCTGGACTTCCATGACGACTTCCTTGAGTTTGGTTACCATGGTGGCAAGGGATTCCATCAAGTCATCATTATCACTTCGTTTTTTGAGTTCCACCATTAGATTTCCCTGGGCAACCTGCTTGGCAGCGTCGGTAATCCCTTTCAGGGCAACGATGTTCTGTCTGAGTGAGCTATTGATCAGTTCGAAATTTTTGGAAATCGCCTGGGTATCTTCATCGCTTGCAGCAACTACCATGTTGGCGTTCAGGTCGCCAATCGACAGATTCTCGAGATTGACGAGCAATTTGCCAACTTCATCACTCTGGAATTGAGCCTGTTTGTCGGCGATACGAGCAGCCTTCTTGACGGCGGTCTGGTCCGAAACGACCTCAAAGGCGGCGATGATGGCGCCGTTGTCATCCTTGATCGGAACACCAGTGTAGTCGATATCAAGATTGAGGGAACCGGGGTGGGCGTCGGTGGCGCTGTTTGAGAGTTGTCCGGTGGTCATGGCACGTTGGCAGGCACACTTGTCGGTCTTGCAGTCTGAAGTACGGAAGTGATCATAGCATTTGGTGCCGGCAACCTGCTGCTGAGTCCTGCCGCCAACCTCAGCACCCAGCTTGTTTATGTAGAGAACACCGAAATCGCGGTCAATGATCATTGCTGGTGCCGGCATGACGTCAAGCAATCCAACCAAACGACCGATGGTGCTGTTGACCCCCGCCACGATCGTGTGGAAGTCACCTTGATGTTTGGAAGCATCAGCGCGGATATCCAACCGGCCTTCCATGGCGGCCTTGGCCAATAGATCGGTATCAGCGACGAGTGCCTTGATCGTATCAACCATCTTCTTCATGGCGGCCATAACGCTGGTCGTATCACCGGCTGCAAGTGTAATTTCTCGACTCAAATCGCCAACTGCAACAAGATTCGCGACATTTCCAACCTCTTTCGGGTCAGCGCCCAACTGGCGGAGCACCGTGCGGGTAAGAAAGATTGCAGTAAAAACAGCCAGTACCACCGCAAACGCCCCCAGACCCAACATCATGTTTTTGGAATTTTGATACGTTGCAGCAGCTTCTTCGTGGCGAATATTGTTGCGTTCCACGTTATGCTCATTCAGATCGTGAATAAGCTGAAGCATTGCCCGCTCTGCCGGCGCAGACTCCTTGCTCAACAACTGGCCTGCCTCAGCGTCCTTATTGGCCAGAGCAAGCTCAATCACCCTGTTGCTGAGTGTACGGGAGGTAGTAATACCGTCTTTTAGTTTATTGATGAGTTCCCATGCTTTGGTGTCATTCTTGTTGGTTAGCTCCTCAATTGCTTTAAAACTTTTGGAATAATCATCACGGGATTTGACAATCCGCTGCTGGTATTCCTGTTTTTTTTCTGGAGAGTTGTTGATAATTATATTCCTTACATTAACCCCAATATTGGTGATACTCATCTGCATGTCACTGAGGTGATTAATCCTGGTCAAGTTGACCGTGACAATCCGTTCCAAGTTATTGTCGAGCGCTGATAACCCCCTGATTCCGATTCCGGTCAAAATCAACAAGAGTATCGTCACCAACCCAAATCCGAACATCAGGCGTTTACTTAGATTCATGCTGTTAAGCCAGTTCATGCTTTTCCTCCTTGAAATCATGGCACCTGAGGCACCGTGGCAATACTCGTTATTTTCAGCATCTCCCTCACTCTGGAGACATCAACAGCAAACACCTCCGCAGCCGGCATAAAGGTAAGATACCGAGTTGTTTGCGACTCTTCAGCCAACGTATTTCATCCTCCATTCAGGTGAATATATAAATAATCATCAATGTGTTTACATCAACTGTGCCAATAGATGAAAAAAAGTTCAAATGTGAATTACAGCGGGGATTGACTCGGTAACGCCAGTGGAGGGGACTGCGCGAGGTGGGATACGGGAGTGTAACATGTTGCGCAAATATGTAACATGTTGCGCAAATATGTAACATGTTACACTCAATTGTGTCACATGTTACACCCCAATAACGACAGGATTCATGTCAATGAGGTTTTGTACATCAGGAGACGTCGCACGTAGTGTAAAAGTTTATCAGGATGCCAGTTTCTGTTCCCGGGCAAACGCCAGCTCTATATCTGTGGCTTTGATATCCAGGCTGGTCATTGGCAGAAAACGAAGTCCCCCGTCGATGCTGTTTTCAACAACAGAGTGGGCTCCATCTTTTTCATCACTTAGCTCTTCAGTGGCGCCGCCAACGATCAGCTGTACGTTTTCATACATTACCGTTTTTGCATTGATCTTGGCATTGGAAGTTGGGTCAGTTTTATTCCGGATAGCCATGATACGGTCACTCAATTGGGCAGTAATACTCCGCAAATCTGCAATTTCAGACAGTGACTGAGACAGCTTGGCTTTGCTTTGCGTTTCAGCCAGTTCCGCAAACAACCTTTCCAGTTCTTCAACGTCGTGGTAATCTACTCCGGCGTGCAATTTTGTATGCACAGCCGCCGCTGAGCCAAGCTTTTTGGCTTCTATACCGCCACGCGCAATACATGAACCGCCAGAAATAGCCCCTTTGTCAACGACAATCCGCCCGAGCGTCCTGATGGTACAGTTATGGATCTCAACGTCAACAATAACATCACCCGCGCACTCAATCACCGCGTCATGAATAAAATGAGCCCGCAGCGTTCCACCACACGCAATGCGCCCCTTCTCCTGACCATCCATACCGCAGAAGGTAATATCACCATCACTGACAATACTGCAGGCCCCGATATTTCCGGTGACCGTTAAAACCTTTGACGCTGTAATGTCGAAATTATCCAGCACATCGCCCCGCACTTCGACGACGCCTTTAAAATTGATAGAACCGATCCTGAAGTTGACATCTCCCTTGACAACATATTCTTCTTCAACGGAAATTTCTCCGGAAGATTGACAGAGGCGACCGGTTGCAGCAGCTATCAGAGTAGCCCCGTTCTCCTCAATACGAATATTTTTACCAAACGTCGTATGTAACGGCTTGCCGGGTTGCGCAGGAATCGGCATCCCCATGATGTTTCGGCCCGGAATGCCGGGTTCAGCCGGAATAATATGGCCAATTTCATCACCGGTAGATACATTTATGAAAGCTTGAACAATATGCATATCAATGTTTGTCACGGCTTCATCGCCACTGCGGACTGCTGCAGAAGGCTGCACAGATAACGAAATGTATGCATCGACTCCGGCAACCGGAGCTGTTCCGGAAGCCAGCAGTACGTCGATTTGCTGACGACCGGCGGCAGCCTTGAGAACAAAATCATCGAAGACCAATTGATCAATTCCCTCCCGGACATTGTACTGTTTCAGGAAGCCGGCCAATTCGTCGCGGGTTATCATGGAGCCCTGCTCGCGCGGAACATAACTGCACCGGCACTCCAGGTAATTGTCCGGTATTCGGAGATACAGGGTGTAACCAAGCTTTTTAATTTCATTGCCGCCAGGGGTGGGCGCAGTAGACGGTACCGGCTCGTGCTGATCTGTCATGGGTTTCTCCTCGCTAACGAGTCTAATGTGTACATTCAAAAGCAAATCCCCCTTTGCAAAGGGGGAGGCTTTAAAATCCCCCACTTTGTAAAGGGGGGCTAGGGGGGATTTGCCGTTCCCAGCTGGCGGTAGAGTGTCATGCGGCTGATGCCGAGCAACCGGGCAGCGCGGGCCTTATTGCCGCCAGATGCCGACAACGCCTCTGCAAGGGACAGTTTTGCGGCAGGAGTTGAAGGTAATAAATGAAAATGATTATTCTTGGAAGCGATAGGTTGCGACATGCTTCCCAGCTGATCTTGCGGCAGATCGCTAACGGTAATTATTGTAGTTTTACAAAGGATGCAGGCATGTTCGATGGCATGTTCCAGCTCGCGAACATTACCGGGCCAACGGTAAGTGCGAAAGAGGGACATGACATCGTCCGAAACCCCAGTGACAGTTTTGGATAGCTTGCTGTTAAAGTGGGCAATAAAGTGGGTAACCAGCAGTTCGAGGTCATCAAGCCGTTCCCGCAATGGCGGCAGGTCGAGACGAATAACATTGAGACGGTAATACAGGTCCTGACGAAAGGTGCCCCGGCTGACCATATCTGCCAGACTTTGGTTGGTGGCGGCGACGATACGCACGTCTACCTTAATTGTGGAGGACTCCCCCACCCGTTCAAATTCGCTTTCCTGCAGCACACGCAGCAAACGCATCTGGATTGCGGGTGAGATATCCCCAATTTCATCCAAAAAGAGCGTGCCGCCATGCGCCTTCTGAAAACGCCCGACTTTATCTGCTACGGCGCCGGTAAAAGCACCACGAACATGGCCGAACAGCTCACTTTCCAGAAGATGTTCCGAGAGCGCCGAACAGTTGACCTTTACAAACGGTCCCCGCGAGCGCACACCACTGCCATGAAGCGCCGCCGCAACCAGCTCCTTGCCGGTGCCGCTCTCTCCGTTGATCAGGACTGTGGTGGGAATGTCTGCAAGAGACTCAATAAGTCTGTAGACTCGCTGCATCGGAGCAGAAGCGCCAATAATGCCGTGAAACCTCCCTCGATTGCGGAGGGAACGCTCCAGCTCCACCAGCTCGGTCTCATCACGGATAACTGCCACTGCTCCGTTAAGTGTGCCATCCGATTCTGCCACCGGAGTTGCCGTCAAGCTGACGATGCGTGTCTTCCCGGAAAGGGCATGGCACTCAATGCGCCGGAGTGCCAGGGGAGCATTGCTGTTAAGAGAATCCAGCAGTGCAACCCGGCATTTGCCACCACATCCAAGCTGAATATCTACGGCATCTATTCCAATCAGATCATGACGGTATCCACAGATCCGTTCTGCCGTTGCATTAAACTGTGCCAGACGCCCATCCCGGTCTATCATGACAATACTGTCGGTGACAGTCCGAAGAATTGCATCCATATTGGCACGATACCGTTCCCGCTCATCATTGAGCGCCTTCGTACCCAAAGCATGACGTGTCACCGCAATCAGTGTTTCGTAGCGCACCGGCTTGGTAATATAGTCAAACGCCCCCAACCGTACCGCCTCGGCAGCCGACTCAACCTGCGGACAACCGGTAAACATAACCACCTGCGTAGCGTGTGCTGTATCTTTTATCTCGCGCAGCAGATCAAGGCCACTCTCTCCGGCAAGCATAATATCGATAAAAGCCAAATCATAATGAGTTGTCTGCAGATAACTCCTGGCTGCAGCAAGACCGGAAGCAGCATCAACCAGATACCCCTCTTTTTTCAACAGGGTGCCCAGTGTAAAGCAGATCCCCTCCTCGTCATCGACAAGCAGAATGCGCTGTTTCGGTTGCTGCATCGGCACAGGTGCCACTCCTCTCGTTTTTCATGTATTTGTAAATAGATGTCCCAGCATTTCCGGCCTCAAGCAATGGCCTGTCAGGATAATAGTACACATTGATTGCTGCGTGAAAGAATTAAATTGATACCGCGGCAACAATATTGACCTTACAGGCAGAGTAAGGTACTTTAACTCGCAGATTGACAGAAGGAAGGAAGACCCCACTATGCAACGCCCATCCTGGGATCAGTATTTCATCGACATCACCCGCTTGGTAGCAACCCGTTCAACCTGTATGAGGCGTCAGGTTGGTGCCATCCTGGTTAAAGATCGCAACATTCTCGCTACCGGCTACAATGGTGTTCCGTCCGGCATAAGCCATTGCGACGCGGTCGGCTGCCTGCGGGAGCGCCTTAACGTCCCCTCCGGCGAGCGTCATGAGCTCTGCCGCGGGCTGCATGCCGAGCAGAACGCTATCATTCAGGCCGCACGACACGGTGTCAATATCGACGGTTCGACGCTCTACTGTACTACCATGCCCTGTATTATCTGCACAAAAATGTTGATCAACGCCGGAATCTCTACGATCATCTACGCCGAGGGATATGCGGATGATCTGGCTCGCGAAATGCTCGCTGAAACCGGTATCTCAATCAAGCACTTTACCCTGGAAAACTCGGAGCTGACAGCGTGAAATGCCCCTTCTGCAATAATCTGGACAGCAAGGTTGTCGATTCACGTCCCGACAAGGGTGGTTCCGCTATACGGCGTCGCCGCGAGTGCGAACAGTGCAACAAACGGTTTACTACCTTCGAGCGGATTGAGGAGATGCTTCCACAGGTCTGCAAAAAGGACGGTCGCCGTGAACCATTTGATCGCTTGAAGATCATCAATGGCATTCTCAAGGCCTGTGAAAAACGGCCGATCTCCAAGACTGACATCGAACAGTTGGTTGATCGCCTGGAGACGCGGCTGCAGGAATCAACCGAGAGGGAAATTTCAACCACAACCATCGGCGAATGGATCATGAAAGAACTGCACGACATGGATGAAGTTGCCTATGTCCGTTTCGCTTCGGTTTATCGCTCGTTCAGAGATATCAGCGAGTTTATGCAGGAACTGCAGGAACTGCTCAAAAAATGAACACTACCGACACCACATATATGAAACGTGCCTTGACACTGGCAAAAAAGGGGGTCGGCAAAACATACCCGAATCCGGCAGTCGGATGCATAATCGTCAAAAATGGAATCATTGTCGGAGAAGGATGGCACAAACGGGCCGGCGGACATCATGCCGAAATTCACGCTTTGGAAATGGCCGGCAACCTGGCACTCGGGGCAGATGTCTACGTAACACTGGAACCCTGCAGCCACACCGGCAAGACACCTCCCTGCAGCGCAGCGCTGATCCGGGCGGGAGTCAAACGGGTTGTGGTCGGCATGAGCGATCCGAATCCTCAGGTCAATGGTGGTGGATTACGGGCTCTGCAGCAGGCCGGCATAGAAACGCTCTGTGGTGTACGGGAGGGTGAGTGCCGTGCTATCAATCGCCCCTTCCTCAAATTCATAACAACCGGGCACCCGTACGTAACCTATAAATGCGCCATGACTCTGGATGGCAAGATAGCCAGCGCCACCGGCGAGTCGCGCTGGATCAGCTGCGAGGAGTCGCGCAAAGTCGTGCACCGCATGCGTGCCCGCAGTAATGCGATCATGGTCGGTGTTGACACTATTATTGCGGACAACCCGCAGCTGACCGTCCGGCATGTCAAAGGTCGCGACCCGCTCAGGATAATCGTCGACAGTCGTCTGCGTACACCGGAGAGCGTTGCAGTATTAAGTAGCCAAATGGCTTCAGGGACCGTGATTGCCACCACAGAGACAAACCCGAAAGTTCATGCCCGGTATCTGAAAAGCGGTGCCCGCATTTTGGTCTGCAGTGCGGATGAGGGCAAAGTTGATCTGCACGATCTCTTGAATAAACTGGGGGATCTCGGTATTCATTCTCTCCTTATTGAAGGGGGAAGCCATCTGGCCGGTGAAGCCCTCAAACACGGGCTGATTGATGAATGTGTATTCTTTTATGCACCCAAGGTGCTCGGAAGTGACGGATTTTCACCTTTTGCGTTCACCGGTATAACCGATATGAATCATTCCATACCTTTTCGCGATCTCAGCATGCGGCGCGTTGGCACTGACATTATGGTCACCGCACGGCCGGAGAACAAATGTTTACTGGACTGATTGAAGATACTGGCCGGGTGGCCTCCTTTCACCGTCGCGGTGAAGCTGGTGTTCTGACCGTGGAAACAACCCTGCCAACAGCGGATATTGCCATCGGGGATTCGGTTGCTGTCAATGGAGCCTGCCTGACCGTAACCGGCAGGAACGTCCACACTCTAACCTTCGACGTTTCACCTGAAAGCATGTCCCGCACATTGATCGGGAAACTGGGCAGCGGCAGCTGTGTCAATCTGGAGCGCGCCCTCAGACTCGGTGACCGCCTGGGGGGACATATCGTCAGTGGGCACGTCGACTGTGTAGGGCAACTGATCCGTTCCGAAAGTAGTGCGGGCAATCACCAGCTGCAGTTCACTCTGCCGCCTGAACATGCCCGATATCTGGTGGAGAAGGGTTCCGTAACAATTGACGGGATCAGCCTGACAGTTAATGCGGTGTCTCAGAATGGCTTTGCAGTGAACATTATCCCGCATACATATGCCAATACGACACTCGGACAGCTCAGGACCGGTGACAACGTTAATATAGAAACCGATATCATCGGAAAGTATGTGGAACGCCTGACGTCACCCTGGAAGTCCGGAGGCGGATTAAGCATGAAGACACTTGCAGAAAATGGGTTTATATAACGAGGAAAGGTGCACTATGTCCGTAGCAACTATTGAAGAAGCAATCGAAGACATTCGCCAGGGAAAAATGGTTATACTGGTTGATGATGAGGATCGAGAGAACGAAGGTGACCTGACTCTGGCAGCCGAGGCGGCCACACCGGAGAACATCAATTTCATGGCAAAACATGGCCGCGGCCTGATCTGCCTTACATTGACGGCCGAGAAATGCGATGAGCTGGGACTGCGGCCGATGGTGCGCGATAACACGTCTCCCTTTGAAACAGCATTCACCGTTTCGATTGAGGCCAAACATGGCGTGACAACCGGTATTTCAGCCGCTGACCGGGCCCACACAATTGTGACCGCCGTTGCAAACGGCGCCAGTGCGAACGACCTGGTCAGTCCCGGTCATGTTTTCCCGCTCAGAGCCCGTAAAGGCGGCGTACTCGTGCGTCTTGGCCAGACCGAAGGGTCCGTTGACCTGGCCCGTCTGGCGGGCATGAAACCGGCCGGGGTTATCTGTGAAATAATGAATGACGACGGCACCATGGCTCGCATGCCCGAACTGAAAGTCTTTGCAAAAGAGCACAACATAAAAATCTGCACAATTGCCGATCTGGTGGCCTACCGACTCAAGAACGAACGACTGGTGCGCACCGTTGCCGAGGCACGGCTTCCTTCTGTTTTTGGAGGCGAATGGCGGGCAATCGGGTTTGAAAACGATATTGACAAACTTGAACATATTGCCCTCGTAAAAGGAGAACTAAAAAAAGATCAGCCGATACTGGTCCGGGTACATTCTGAATGCCTGACCGGAGATGTGCTGGGGAGCCTGCGTTGCGACTGCGGCGATCAGCTACACCATGCCATGGCGCAGATAGCAGCCGAGGGAAGTGGTGTCATACTGTACATGCGGCAGGAGGGGCGAGGTATCGGCCTGATCAACAAGCTGAGGGCGTATGAGCTGCAGGATCACGGGCGCGACACGGTAGAAGCCAATCTGGAACTCGGATTCAAGGCAGATCTGCGCGAATACGGGATTGGTGCTCAAATTCTGCTGGCTCTTGGCATTACCAAAATTCGTCTACTCACCAATAATCCGAAAAAACTGATTGGCTTGCAAGGATATGGCATTGATATTGTGGAGCGGGTTTCAATAGAAACCGAGCCAAACGATACCAACCGGGATTATCTCGAGACCAAACGCGAAAAGATGGGACATCTGCTGGAGAACCTGTGATGAAAATTCTTCTGCACACCTGTTGCGGGCCTTGTGCTCTCTTTCCGTTACAGCAACTGCGGGATGCCGGTCACGAGGTGACCGGTTTTTTCTATAACCACAACATTCATCCCTACCAGGAGTATGCTAAAAGGCGGGATGCCGCAATCCAGATGGCTGAGCAGGAAGCGCTGCCCTTGATAATTCGTGACGACTACGATCT
Source organism: Deltaproteobacteria bacterium (assembly GCA_021781535.1). Taxonomy (GTDB): domain Bacteria; phylum Desulfobacterota; class Desulfuromonadia; order Geobacterales; family Pseudopelobacteraceae; genus JACRCG01. The sequence continues at coordinate 44,429 of JAJXWO010000022.1, forward strand.
GGAAGATTTTCTTGCTCACGTTGCTGCTGCCCCTGACAAGCGCTGCAGCTATTGCTATTCGTCGCGTCTTCGAGCAGCAGCACAAGCGGCTGTTGCGGGCGGTTTTGAGGCATTTACCGCATCGCTGCTCTACAGCAGATATCAAAAGCATGAAGAAATTAAGACATTAGGAGAACAGATCGGGAATGAATTCGGGGTGGAGTTTTACTATCAGGACTTTCGCTCCGGGTGGCAGGAAGGAATCCGGCTTTCAAAGGAACATGGACTCTATCGCCAGCAATACTGCGGCTGTATATATAGCGAGAAGGAACGCTATTTACACCAAGGGCCGGGAAAAACCGCATAAACAGGTGCATCCATGCATAATTTCGGAAAACCGCTTATCATACTGGGGCTTTTTTTGGTTGCTGCCGGCCTGGCCATCTCTTTTGCGCCAAAACTCCCCGCTTGGTTCGGCAGACTGCCGGGAGACTTTACCTTCAAACGCGGTAATTTCGGCTTTTACTTTCCTCTCGCAACCTGCCTGCTGCTCTCAGCCGTTTTATCATTCATCATGTGGCTTTTCAGGAAATAAACGCTATAATATTAAAATAAATGCAACAAAAAAGCCCGTGTTACCACAGGCTTTCCTGTTGCATTGTAATCAATGTCAATTAGGCATGAATAGCGCTTACGGGGCAAGTATCCACGCATGCTCCGCAGTCGATGCAGGTATCGGCATCGATAACACGCTTTGAACCCTGCTCGCTGATAGCGTTAACAGGACAGGAGTCCTCACATGCTGCACAATTTGTGCAATCATCAGTAATAGTATGGGCCACAATTTCACCTCCTTGTTAGATTAGCTCACCTGACGGGAAGCAGAATTGTGATGTACCATACAGATTTTTAAAAGTCCAGCAAAGAAATTGCCATTTCGGTAAATCCGGCTGCACATATTTTGTTGAATTCAATTCGCGTTCCGTGTATATATCAAAAACAGTTTTATTACAGCTAGTTATTTTAGTTTCGGTGTTGATTTTTACTGATATTATAATCAAATCAGCATTTATTCAAAAAGGGGCATACATGATTATCATGGCATTAAACTGCGGAAGCTCATCGGTAAAATATCAGCTTTTTGATTGGCATAAAATGGAGGTTGTTGCCAAAGGAATGGTGGAACGCGTCATCATTGGCGGCTCGTTCATTATGCATGAAATTCCCGGCCGCGAGAATTATCATCACGAACAGGAATGCGCAAATCATCAGGAAGCAATCGATCTGCTCATCAAGACAGTTACAGATCCGGTCCATGGTGTTCTTAAAAGCGTCGATGAAATATCTGCAGTCGGCCATCGGGTTGTGCATGGCGGCGAAAAGTTCACCTGTTCCGTCCTTATCGACGAGAACGTGCTGAATGCCGTAAAAGAGGTGCAGCATTTAGCGCCTCTCCACAACCCGCCGAATATTGAAGGAATCGAAGCAGCTCAGGCCCTGATGCCAACTATTCCGCATGTCGCCATTTTTGACACCGCCTTTCATCAGACGATGCCGGAGCACGCCTATATTTACCCACTCCCCTATGAATGGTATGAGCAGCACCAGGTCCGGCGCTACGGTTTCCATGGCACATCACATCTGTACGTATCAAAGCGCGCAGCGGTCCTGCTCGGTAAAGACCCTAAAGACCTCAACATTATCACGATGCACATCGGCAACGGAGTTTCACATTGTGCTATTAAAAATGGCATATCAGTCGATACGACCATGGGGCTTACCCCGCTTGAAGGTGCAGTCATGGGTACCCGCTGCGGCGATATTGATCCGGCAATTCCCGCTTTCATGATGCAGAAGAACAATCTTTCCGCCAAGGAGATTGACAGCATTCTGAACAAAAAAAGTGGCGTCATGGGTATTACCGGCCGCTTCACTGACCGTCGTGATGTCATTGAACACGCCAATGCGGGAGACAAACGCTGTCAACTATCGCTGGATATCGAATCCTACCGCCTGAAAAAATACATCGGGGCTTTCATGGCTGTGATCGGCAAACTTGACGCAGTCGTATTCACTGCCGGGGTTGGAGAAATGGGCGCGGCTATCCGCGAGAAAGCCATTGAAGGGCTCGAACATATCGGCATCATCCTGGACCACGAGCGCAACAATGGCGCCATGACCCGCAAACGGGAAACCCTGATTACCACCGACGATTCACCGGTTAAAGTATTCGTTATCCCGACTGATGAGGAGCTGGTTTTCACGGAGGATGTCGTCGGCATACTGAACGGCACCTACACCGACCACATGCATTTCCAGTATTCATTTGCAAAAGCGGATTTTGTCAGGAAATAGTCGGACAACTCAGTGAGATAAAACAGGAAAACCGGCGCTCTGCCGGTTTTTTTTATGCCAAAAACCAGTTGTAAGAACGTGGCGTTTATCTCCTATTGCTACATTCAGAACGCCTTGGTAATCTCTCGGAGCAGTGAGGTCGCATATGCCCCCTTCGGAAGAGTAAACTCCACCGACACCGTATCTCCCGCGCTGCACCAGGAGAGATCTCCGGCGGGCACCCGCAACGGCCTCCGCTCACCTTCCATCCGCAGACCTCCCGGCATATCAAAAGCAGGCAAATCCACCCCGGCCCGCTCCAGAATTTCGTATTCAAGTTCCCACGCTGGCCCTTCCGGACGCTTCATCTTGCAGCCGAACATCGGCCCACTGGCCGATATTTCAAATGCCGCAGCCCTCTCCTGCTCCGCTGCGGCATCCTCAACCAGAAAGCAGGCGCCATTGACATGTTTACAGGCCAGGTCACCGGCCATCACTTCGTCAATGCCTTCAATCCGCCGTGCCACAGTCTGGTCGAACAGAAAAGATTGAGCAGCAGAAAGATACAGTTTTTTCAGACGGGGATGAACCACCGAAAACGCTTTCTCATACTCTCCCGGACGGGCTGCCAACCGCTGTAGTACGTCACGCTCACTGCGGCAGTGACGAGGGAAAAACCGGAGCGCTTCGCCCAGATCACCCTGCTGATAGGCACAAATAGCGGCGGACCACTCCTCATCCCGCACCGCACTCGGATCACCGATCAATTGGTTCACACATTCACGCCAATCCCTTCGCAGCATGGCTGCGCCGATCAGATGTGAATTCCCCTGCGCGCCATAGCGCTGATAGCCGAAATAGTTCGGAACGCCGCGCGTGCTTAGTATAGCCAGAATTGCCGGAACCAGTTCAGAGATCGCACCGGAAACACCCCGGATGACAACACAAAAACGGTTCCCTTTGAGATGTCCCAATTTGAGCTTATTGGAATGTCGCAGTGCTGATACGACTTTAACTCCATCCAGTTCCAGGGAAAGAGCTTTCTCGGGAGCGAGCCACTGAACAGAAATCGTCTGGCGGGTAACGCCAACAGCATCCTTCATGCCGGCATAGCCGATCTCCCGCTCTGATACTTTCAGCTTTTTGGCAATACGGCTGATTGCCTCCAGCGTAGTAATGCCCTGTTTTTCGATGGTCAAATAGCAATGTTCACCGAATCCGCAGGGGAGATAGGAGGGGATCTCTTCGACCTGAAAGTCCTCGGGATATTCTTTAATCACTCCACCAATGCCCGCAACCTGACTCGTCAGATATGGATGGTAGCACTTCGCAGCAGCACACTCAATCATCCAATCCCCCGCTCTGCCGCAGCGCTTCATACAGCACGATTCCGGCTGAAGTTGAAAGGTTGAGACTGCGTACTTTTCCCGACGGCATCGGAATGGTGAATGTTGTTTCCGGATTGGCATTTAAAAGTTCTTCCGGCAGCCCCTTGGTCTCTTTGCCGAAGACGATGTAATCTCCCGGCTGAAAACCTGCTTCCAGATAGCTCCGCTTGACCTTGGTGCTGAGATAAAAGAAACGCCCCTCTGATACGGTGCCCTGCAGCGTTTCGAGATCAGGCCACAACTTCAGAGAAACAAATTCCCAGTAGTCGAGACCGGCCCGCTTGAGATAGCGGTCATCAAGGGAAAATCCGAGTTTTCCGACCAGATGGAGCACCGAGCCGGTAGCAGCACACAAACGGGCAATATTTCCGGTGTTGGGAGGGATTTCAGGTTCGATGAGAACAATATTGAATGGTTTCATAGCAAGGATGTATACCATTAATTACGGCGGCCACGCTTGCATTTTTTTTACGTCGGGATTATTGTACCGGGATAAATTTCACGGAAACTGGAGATGTGTAATGAAGATTATTGTTACCGATGAAGTCTCGCCGGACGGATTGGCACTGTTGACACAGGAACCACGCATTCAGCTGGACGTCAGACTGGGACTTAAAAAAGAAGAGTTACTGGCACTCATTGGCGACTACGACGTCATTATTACCCGCAGCGGCACAACCGTTGACAAGGCGCTGCTCGATGCTGCTACCCGCCTCAAGATGGTTGCCCGCGCCGGTGTCGGCATTGACAACGTCGATGTCGATTACGCCAGCTCCAAGGGGGTCATTGTCGTTAACGCCCCCTTCGGCAACACCAACAGTGCTGCCGAACATACCATGGCACTGCTTTTATCCTTCTGCCGCAATATTACAAAAGCCAATAACAGCCTTAAAGCAGGCGAATGGAAACGCGGCCCCTTTACCGGTATTGAACTGAAAGGCAAAGTAGCTGGAGTGATCGGTCTCGGCAAGGTCGGCGGCCGGGTGGCAACCCGTCTGAAGGCCTTTGAATGTGAGGTGCTGGCCTGCGATCCCTACATCGCCGTCAAACGGGCCAATGATCTGGGTGTCAAACTGGTTTCGCACGACGAGATCTACAAGAACTGCGACATCATCACCGTGCATACTCCGATGACCGATGAAACCCGTGGAATGATCGGGGCGCGCGAATTCGGCCTGATGAAAACCGGCGTTATTATTCTGGATGTAGCCCGTGGCGGCATTATCGATGAGAAGGCCTGGCTTGACAACCTGAATTCCGGGAAGGTGACCGGGGGCGCCTGTGATGTCTGGAGCAAGGAGCCACCTGATACCGACACTCTTAAAGCACTTATTGCCCATGATCGCCTAGTCGTCACTCCACACCTGGGCGCCAACACTTTTGAGGCGCAGGTCAACGTTGCCATTGATGTATCAAAAGAAATCATCAATTATTTAGATGACAAGCCGCTCGAAAACGCCCTCAATATCCCCCGTTTCGACATGGCCCTGATGGACCAGATGCGGCCGTTCCTCAATCTTATGAGCGTCATCTGTGATTTCGGCGTACAACTGGTTGACACCAATCTGGAAAAAGTCACCTTCGGGTTCAGCGGAGCCATTGCTCACTATGACTGCTCACCGCTTGCCGTATGCGGGCTTTCGGCGTTGCTGAACCGTAAACTCGACCAGGATGTCAACATGGTCAACGCCAGCCTGATTGCAGAACAGATGGGTATTATTGTTGATGAAACCAAATCAACCCAGACCGACGCCTTCTCCAATGTCATCACTCTTACCCTCGAAGGGCAGGGGAAACGGCGCCTGGTTGCCGGCACGCTCTTTGACGGGCAACCGCGCATCGTCCGCTTGCGCAACTATACCATGGACTTCACCCCTGACGAACATATGCTGCTGCTGAATTACGAAGACCGTCCCGGCATGATCGGCAGAATCGGCACCATCATGGGGCAGCATGACATCAACATTGCCTCCATGAACCTTGGGCGCAGTGAGAAAAAAGGTGAAGCAATGGTCATTCTGTCGCTTGACTCGCCTGTTCCCGCCCCCGTTGTCGATGAACTCAAGACGGCAACCGAAGCATCCTTTATAAAAGCCCTCAAAATGAGGAGCGGCGCCTGCACCCGCAACTGCGGCTGCGGCGTATAGCGGCACAGGTCCGTATTCTATTATGCACTTTCCTCACATTGACCCGGTATTCCTGAGCATCGGCCCGCTCCAGTTCCGCTGGTACGGGCTGATGTACGTCCTCTCCTTTATTGCCACCTATTTCATCATCCGTTCCGAAGTCAAGCGCAAGCAGCTCCCCCTGACGAGCGACGATGTTGCCGATCTGGTTTTTTACGGCGCCATGGGTGTTGTTCTCGGAGGGCGCATCGGCTACATCCTGTTTTACAACCTCGGGTTTTATCTGGCTAATCCTCTCAAGCTCTTTGCTGTCTGGGAAGGAGGGATGTCTTTCCATGGTGGTTTTTTGGGAGTTACGCTGGCCTTTTATCTCTACGCGCGCCGCAAGAAGGTTCCAATTATGGCACTGTTTGACTTGGCAGCGCTTTGTGCACCGGTAGGATTGGGATTGGGGCGAATCGGCAATTTCATCAACGGGGAATTATACGGCAGACCGACTGACATGCCGTGGGGAATCATTTTCCCCAACAGCGACGGCCTTCCCCGGCACCCGTCCCAGCTCTACGAAGCATTTCTTGAAGGGCTGGTCCTGTTTTTAATCGTTCGGTTTGTGTCACGCAGATATTCCGCAACCGGAATCCCCACGTGGACATTTGTTGCCGGATACGGTCTTTTCCGCTTCATTGTTGAATTTTTCCGTCAACCCGATGCCCAACTGGGCTTCTTCTTCGGATTATTCTCCATGGGCCAATTGCTCAGTCTGCCGATGTTTATTGCAGGTACCTGTGCCGTTGTAATTCTGGCTCGCCGTAAACCGATGCCATAACTTTGCACACCGGATTGAAAAAGCCTCGTTTTGCGGTATAGTTGTCAATAAACAATCGGAGGATTACGGATATGATCAGCAAGAAAATGTCAGACTCGCTTAACACCCACATGAACCTTGAGCTTTTTTCCGCCAACCTCTACCTCTGCATGTCGTCAAGCGCCAACGAGCTTGGACTGAAGGGAGCTGCCAACTGGTTCTTTGTGCAGTACCGTGAAGAGATGATTCACTTCATGAAATTCTACACCTACCTGACCGATCAGGGTGTGGTTATTTCAATGCCCGCTGCCAAGGCCGTACCGAATAAATACAGTTCACTGCTCGATATGATGCAGAAAACACTGGCACACGAAAATCTGATCACCTCCTGTATCAACAATCTCAGCGAACAGGCCGTTCAGGAAAAGGACCATGCCACCCAGATCTTCTTGCAATGGTTTGTAACCGAGCAGATCGAAGAGGAAAATAACGATCGCGATCTGATTGCCAAACTGAAACTGGTCGGCGACAACGGACACGGCATTCTGATGATCGACGGCGAAATGGCCCAACGCGTCTTTGTTGCCCCGATCGGTTCCCCACTGGCGGTGTAGCCGATGCCTCTCAAAATTCGCTTCTGCGAACATAACAAGGGCAAAGGCAAGGTTGTCCGGAAGCTTGAAGAAGAGTTTCCCGCTCTGAACATCAAAATAAAAGATTGTGTCAAACAGTGCAGCAGCTGTCGTGAACAACCGATGGCGGTCGTTGATAAAAAAAAGGTAAGCGGTAAAGATGGCGAAGATTTATACGCAAAGATTATTGAGTTGATCCGGAAGGATACTGATTCTTAAGAATGTAAGAAGGCCGGACCCACTGAGATCCGGCCTTCTTACATTCAGAATCTATCAGGCATCGATTATCACACCGCAGGCAGTATTTCATACCCTGCTGCCCGCAGCTCCCCCACCACCAGTTCAGCCAGACCGGTCAGTTTTTCCGCCAGCAGCGGAGATAATTCTACTCCCGCATCATACGATTGCGGGATAACGCCAAACAGTGAAATCTTTTCCGGGCAGCGATCACGAAGCTCCGACAGGGCAAGCACTTCCTGAATGCCGATCTGATGTGGTGACATCTTGATCGGCAGCCTGCCCAGCATGAAATCTTCCTTTTCGTAGCGGTAGATATCTCCCGGTTCCCCTTTGGCATCGATCACGTCCACCAGATAAACATGATCGGCAGCTTCCAGCATGTGGGTAACCATTATGCCAAGCGTGCCGCCGTCATACAACTCCACGTCTTCCGGAAAACGATAGTGCTTTTGCAAGTACGTTATGAAATGAACACCGAACCCCTCATCGGTGAGGAGCAGGTTGCCAGCACCAAACACAAGTGTTTTCAATTACATCACCTTCACTTTCGTTATCTCTTTCCCTTCCGGGTCAATGGTATGCACCGCGCAGGCGATGCAGGGGTCAAAAGAATGGATCGTGCGCAGCACTTCCAACGGCTTTTCACTATCCGCCACCGGATTGCCAACCAATGACGCTTCATACGGACCCATGGCACCCTTTTCATCACGTGGGGAGGCATTCCACGTGGATGGAACCACCGCCTGGTAGTTTTTAATTTTTCTGTCCTTGATCACCATCCAGTGTGAAAGAGTGCCGCGCGGTGCTTCGTGAAAGCCGACACCATGATACTCCCCCGTGGGAATTTCGGTATGATTCGCATATTCCTGGTCACCTTTGGCAATATTTTCCACCAGCTTATCAAGGTACTCAAGCGAATAATCGGCCATCAAATGAGCACGGATGGCACGGGCACCAAGCCGCCCCATGGTTGAATGAAGATCACTGACTCCGACACCGATCTTCCTGCAGGTATCATCCACCAGCTTTTTGACCTTGTGGTTGCCGCCAGCATAGGCGGCAAAAAGTTGGGCTGGAGGGCCAACCTGCACCGGCTTACCGTCCAGGCGCGGCGCCTTGCACCAGGAGTATTTCCCGTTGTCCTGAAAATCGGTGTAATCTGGCTTGGTTTCGCCTTCCCACGGGTGATGACTGCCGCTTCCTTCATACCAGGCATGCGCCACATTTTCCGTAATGCTGTTGATCAGGCCGGGATCTTGATGATTGGTAATGATACGGGCGTTCTGTATGTCGCCATTGTTGATGATTGCTCCCGGCAGGGCGAACGTGGTGTTCTTGGTATCTTCCGGCATTTCCGGCACGGCCAGATAATTAACGACGCCTTTGCCGTATTTGAACCACTCCTTGTAAGCCGAGGCAATGGCCAGCATGTCCGGGTAATAGACCTTCTGGACAAAATCACGGGTCTCTTCCATCAGAGTGCGCAACGCAGCAATCTTTTCCATATTGATGGTTGCCAGGTTGTCCATATTGATGGCGGTGGCGACACCGCCAACACAGAGATTCTGAATGTGCGGGTTTTTGCCACCGAGTATTGCACCGACCTGGGCCGCCCTGCGCTGATAATCCAGCGCCTTCAGATAATGGGCTACCGCCATCAGATTAGCTTCAGGCGGCAGTTTCATGGCCGGATGCCCCCAGTAACCGGAAGAAAAAATGCCGAGACGGCCAGTTTCTACAAACGCCTTCAGCTTGGACTGGACCGCCCGGAACTCGGTTTCGCTGTTGCCGGGCCAATCCGAAATGCTTTGGGCCAGCTGGGCGGTTTTTTTCGGGTCGGCCTTCAAGGCCGAGACCACATCAACCCAGTCCAGCGCCGACAGATGATAGAAATGAACGATATGATCCTGCACCGAATGCTGGGCCATGATCATATTACGGATATACTGGGCGTTGAGCGGCACCTCGACGTTAAGGGCGTGTTCCACCGAACGGATCGACGAGATGGCGTGCACCGTTGTACAGACACCACAGAAACGCTGGGCATAGATCCAGGCATCCTCGGGCGGACGCCCCTGCAGAATTGTTTCAATGCCGCGCCACATCTGGGCCGATGACCAGGCATTGGTAACAGCACCGCCATTAACTTCCACATCAATTCTCAGGTGACCTTCGATTCGGGTAACCGGGTCAAGGGTGATTCGAGCCATTATATAACCTCCAGTAAAGTTAAGTGTTTTGTCTTTATTCTGAAAAAATTGACACCATCAATATCATGCCTTATCAGCGGTTACGTGCCCCGCATCGAGCTGCTGCCGTGTATGCAGCTTCGGCAGGACCGGCAGAATTTTAACGATCACCTGATACCCGAGAATTTCAAAGGCCACGATACCGACAGTGATCAGCAATTCGGCCAATGCCGGAAAGTAATGCCATCCCTTCCCAGGATTGAATCCGATCAGGTAGACATTAAAGCGGTACAGGGCACCACCCAGCACAATCAGCGCAGCCGAGACAAACAGCCAGCGGATTGATTCGCGTTTTTTCCCGCTGAACATCAGTAATGAGCCACCCGCCACGAGACAGAACTCCAGCAGGAAAAAGCGCGAGTAGAAGTCAAAAGAGACCGCCGCGCCCAACTGTCCGCGCCAGGCAAGATCGCCGATAACGACCGAGAGCCAGATAACCGTCAGCCAGGGAATGATGCGGGCAATGCCTGACAGCTCTCTGGTTTCAAAGGGGCGTTTAAAGGCATAGCAGGAAATAACCGATTCCAGGATGGCAATGGAGTAACCGATAAACATGCAGTTAATCAGGAACAAAAGCGGCAGAAAGCCGGTGTACCAGAGCGGATGCAGTTTGGTGGAGGCAATCAGCAGCAGTGAACCGAGTGATGACTGGTGCATGGTCGGCAGGGTGATACCGAGCACTATGATGAAGATAAGAACCTTGTCCAGACGAGGCTTCAGCCAGGCAGCCAGATCCTTGACCTTGTCCAGGCGGTCGCCGATCCGTTCCGGGCGCTCCATCCCCATGCGGGAATACAGCATATCAAGCAACAGTTGAAGAGTTTTCCACTGTGTTTTTTCCAACGCTGTCAGGACAGTCGGAAGGAACTCCAGCAGCAGCACGGTTGTATATGCCATGACGCACACCGCTACCTCGAACATCGCCGAGTTGGCCTGCCACTTGGAAGGGATGAAGAAGTTATAGGCATTCCACGGGCGACCGACGTCAACCATAACCGAGAAACCGGCCAGTCCATAGCCGAACATGCTGGTGAGTATGGCGGAACGGATCATGGGATGATAGTGCATCCGGTTGCGGATGTAGATCAGAATGGCCATGGCATAACCGCCACAAGCGATGGCCGTTCCGGTGGCCACATCATAGGTGATCCAGATGCCCCACGGGTAGCCGTCATTCATGTTGGAGACCGCTCCGATGCCCTTGATGAAACGTACCGCAATCAGGGCGAAACCGATCAGGGTCAGCACCAGCAATACCACAAAAGAGGGGGTCAAAATTTTAGCCCGGTAGGTTTGAAACTCATCATGACTCATTCGGTGTCCTCCCCGTGTTCCGTTCCTGCTTTTTTCCGTTCCGAGCTTTTTAGCGCCTGCTCCTCATCTTCGCTCGCGCGCCCTTTTTTCATATTCTTGACGGCAATGAAGCAGAGGGTGCTGTACAGCGCCACCGGCGCGATAAACCCCTTATAGATGGTGTGCTGGATCTTCTCAGAAAATTCAGCCGGCGCCTCGTGTTTCAGAACCGGCAGACCGAGTTTTTTGAACGGCATGGCCGACAGGTAGAGATGATTGGTGCCGCCCAACTCCTTCTCACCGTAAATGTGATTGACATATCTGCCGGGATTCTCACGTAAGCGTTTTTTGGCTTCATCCAGCAGATCCTTGCGCTTGCCGAACGTTATCGCCCCGACCGGGCAGGTCTCGGCACAGGCGGTAATCCCCTTATTCACCATGTTGGTGTTTTTGCACAGATCACACTTGACGATCTGGGGAATGGCTTTTTCCCACTGGAACTTGGGAATATTGAAGGCACACGCCACCTGACAGTAACGACAGCCGATACAGGTATTCTTGTTGTAATCAACAATACCGGTCATTTTGTCGCGGGTCATGGCACTGACCGGACAAACCGACACACAAGACGGTTTCTGGCAGTGCATGCATGAATACTTGACGTAGGACCACTCCCTGTCGGACTCCTTGAAGAGCTTGATCAACGTGCGGGTGCTCCCGGACAGGTCTTCAGGTGCATCCCACAGGCCATCACTGTCGAACGGAGCCTGTTCATACGAGAGGCTGCCGTAATCACTGTTTACCCGCTTGCAGGCCGACATGCAGGCCTTGCAACCGACACATTTGGTGGCGTCATAGAGCATCCCGAGAGTATCGTTGTTGACCTGGTGCTCCTCAGTTGCCGAAGCACTACCGCGGCCGACCACAAGGGCTGCGCCGGTTGCCCCGATTAATTTGAGAAACTGACGTCTACTCGGTTTTCCCATTATCATCCCCCTTTTCAGGCCCATCCGGGAGTTTTTTCGCCATCATCACACCCGCTCCGATTGCGGCTCCTGCTGCCAGGCCGATGACTCCAGTAGTCAGCGGATCAGGACCTTTACCCCTGTTCTTGAGATCAACCGGAGCATAACTGTCAAACGGCGTCGGTTCATGGATCTGAACCTTGTCGGCAATTGCGGTTTTAAAGAGCAGATCCGGTTCGGTGCAGCCGATACAGGGGTGGCCGATGCCCACCGGCCAGGCGATGCCATCATTGAAACGGACAACCGAACAGTTGGCGTAGGTTGCGGGCCCTTTGCAGCCAAGCTTATAGAGACAATAGCCTTCGGAGTGGGTTTTATCTCCATAAGCCTTGGCAAAACGGCCGGCATCAAAATGAGCCCGGCGCTCGCAATGCTCATGAATTTTTCTGCCGTAAGCAAATTTTGGACGCCCCAACTGATCCAGCTCCGGCAGCTTGTTGAACGTTATATAATGCAGCACTGTCGACAGGAAATTATACGGGTTGGGTGGACAGCCAGGGATGTTAACAATCGGTTTATCTTTTATGATATCACGTACGCCTACTGCACCGGTCGGATTCGGCCCGACCGACTGGATACCACCATAGCTGGCACAAGTACCGATAGCGATAATCGCTGCAGCGCTATCAGCAACCTTTCTCAATGATTCCAGGGCGGTTTTTCCTCCCACTTTGCAGTAGATACCGTTGTCTTTGGTGGGGATGCCACCTTCCACCACCAGAATATACTTCCCCTTGTTAGCCAGCATCGAATCATGAAGAGATTTTTCAGCCTGATGGCCGGAGCCGGCCATCAGCGTTTCATGATAATCAAGCGAAATCAGGTCGAGGATCAAATGTGCCACAGCAGGGTGCGATGAGCGGAGCAGCGATTCCGAACAACCGGTACACTCCTGGAAATGGAGCCAGATAACCGCCGGCCGGTTATCGCTCTTCCGTGCCGCAGCAGCAACCGTACTAACCATACTGATCGGCAACCCCAACATGGCCGAGACAGTTATGCATGTTTTGATAAAGTCCCGGCGAGTTACGCTTGGGAACAGATCCTCTTTACCCATACTTTCCTCCGCTTCCTGATTAGAAATGTGACGCATAGACAAACTTGTCGTATACGGCAACAGACATGCCAAACGTAGGGTCGGAATGGCCTCTAAATAAAGATAAACAATTACAGCGTATTGCACTATTTTACCTTGTGAGGTAATAACCAGGGAGAAACAATTGTTGCTTCTTTTTGTCTGTGTATGTATCATTTTGTCTAACAATTACGGCTTTATCGTTCCGGACCAATGAAGCTCCGCAGGTCAGGTTACGGTTGCAAAACCAATTAAAACCACACGCTAAAGGAATGATCACACATGCCCTCCATTTTCATATGTGATGATGAACCGGAAATACTCCGCTATCTCGATAAATTGCTGCAGGCCAGCGGCTACCGGGTAGAGACATTTTCCCGTGGCGCAGAGCTGCTGGTTCGGCTTGAAAACGGGGGGGTGATGCCGTGCGATGTGATCTTGCAAGATGTGCGCATGCCGGACCTTGATGGTTTGCAGATGCTTCAGCAACTCTGTAAAAGCTGGCCGGATATACCGGTTGTTATCATGACCGCTCACGGTACGATTGACGATGCAATCAACGCCATTAAGCAGGGCGCGTACGATTATATTACCAAACCGTTTCCCAAGGAAAAATTGCTCGGAATGCTTGAACGGCTGCTGGACCATCGCCGCCTGGCCAGAGAGAACCAACTGCTGCGCGAAGAAATGCAACGCGGCAATGGCAGCGCAGATGCTATCATTTTCCGCAGCCAAACGTTCCGTGATGTCTATGATCTGACTCTGCAGGTTGCCGAAAGTGATGCCAACATCCTGATCATGGGCGAGTCCGGTACCGGCAAGGAATTGATCGCCAGCGCCCTGCACCGTAACAGCCAGCGACGGGACAAGCCGTTTATATCCCTTAACTGTGCCGTGCTGTCCGATACCCTGCTGGAAAGCCAGCTATTCGGCCATGTACGAGGTGCCTTCACCGGCGCGATCATGAACCAGAAAGGGATCCTTGAGGAAGCCGACGGCGGTACGCTGTTCCTGGATGAGATCGGTGACGTCAGCCCGGCAGTGCAAGCCAAGCTCCTGCGGGTTACCCAGGAAAAGGATTTTATTATTCTGGGCTCGACCCGCACGCGCAAGGTGGATGTCCGCTTCGTAGCCGCTACGAACAAAGACTTGATGAATGAGGTCAAAGAGGGGCGCTTCCGGGAGGATCTGTACTACCGGCTGAACGTTATCTCCATCAACCTGCCACCATTGCGCGATCGACGCGATGATATCGAACCACTGGCCCGCCACTTTCTGAAGGCTTCTACCAGGCGGATGAAAAAGAGTGTGCTCGACATTGATGACGATGCTTTGCAGACGCTCCTGCAGTACGATTGGCCGGGTAATGTGCGCGAACTGGAAAATGTCATGGAGCGCGCAGTCATTCTTGCCCGCGGTACCACGATCACCACCGGACTGCTGCCACTGGGCACACAGCGAGATCCTTCAGCATCTCCTAAAAACAGTGCTCCGCTCGTTGCTCTGGATGAGATCGAGCGCAGGCACATCACATCAGTTCTGAAAGAAACCGGCTTTCACAAAAGCAACACTGCAGAGATTCTGGGAATTTCACGCAAAACCCTGGACCGCAAAATTGCCGAATATCACATGAAAGAAAAGGAAACCGTGTGAGACCATACCTTCGGTATTCGATCCGCCTAAAGTTGACGCTGGCTACATTGACGCCGCTGGTAACTGCCGTTGTCCTCTTCTGGGTAATTGGCGCCTTGGCGCTCCACTTGGGGATACCTGAAATATCTTTTTTTGATTTACGCTCCCGCATAAACATTATTTTCTCGGGAATTCTCCTGTTCGTGACGGTAATCGGCGTATCCCTTTCGGCGTGGCTCGGCTCAAGCCTGGCCCGCCCGATCAAAGCGGTGGAAGAGGGCGCCCGCTTACTTGCACTTGGCGAACATATTCCGGATATCGTTGTGGGCGGGCATGATGAAATCTCAGTCATGGCGGAAGAATTCAACATCATGAAACATCACCTGATTGAGCGCGAACAGGAAATTCTGCTGCTTAATCGAACGCTGGAAGAAAAGGTTGCAGAACGGACCGCACAACTGGATGAAAAAAACCAGTGGCTGCTTGTGGCCCAGCAGGAGCTGGCCCGCGCAGAACGGCTGGTGGGCATCGGCATACTGGCGTCGGGCGTGGCCCACGAGATAAACAATCCGCTGGCGATAATCCGTGGCAATGCCGAACTGCTGGAAATGTCATCGTGCCTGAACGACTCGGATCAATCGGAAGTGGAAACCATCATTTTACAGGTCGGCCGTGTGGAGCGGATTGTCTCCAATCTGCTGACCTTTGCCGGAACAAAGAAAATGATCATCCGCCTGTTTAATATTGAAGCTTTTCTTGATGACATCCTGAACCAGATCGGTCATCAGATCCCGCTGGACACATACCACATCGAACGCACATATCAGAATGCAGCAGGTGATATTGAAGGAGACGAAGATCAACTGCGACAGGTATTCACGAATCTGATCGTAAACGGTCTGCAGGCAATGGAAGCTGGAGGGACCATGACGGTGTCAATCGTGATTGAGCAAGAGGCTGGGTATTGCTCAGTAACGATAGGTGACAGCGGGCCCGGCATATCTGCAGATGTTCAGGAAAAGCTGTTCACACCGTTTTTCACCACCAAACCGAGAGGAACCGGCTTGGGGCTGGCAGTCTCCTACGGGATCGTAAAAGATCATGGCGGAGACATCAGAGTCGATAGCAAACCCGGGCAGGGCGCCGCTTTTACCGTGCAGCTGCCACTACAGCAGACGCTCCGCAATTCCGGTACATACTGACTGTTCATTCCCCTGCGTAAAAACTAAACATCCCTACCCAATCTATACAATTCACTCAAACCATTTATACTTAGTGAAGAACTATCGAGATCAGGCACTCAAGACTACCTTCAACTGTATTCAATTCAGATACGTAAAAGGAATGTACCATGGGCGTTGGCACTCTTATTGGTTACTTTGCGAATAGACAGGAAGCTCGCAATGCCCTCCATAAACTGGCGCAGCTAGGTTTTCGCCGCGCCGCTCTCGTGCACAAAGATATGGACGGAGACGTCCGTACGACAGATCCATTCCTCTGGCGCCGTGCTCTCGTAATTACCTTGGCTGCCTGTCTGTTCGGGGGGGGTGCCGGATTGGCAGCCCTGTTCCTGCAGTGGACAGAGCTGTTTCCGGGTTTAGACTTTTCCACTCCCTTGGCATCGAGCCTGGCAGGAGCCTCAATCGGGGCTCTTGCAGGACTGCTCCTGTTACGACGTTCCAGGTATGGCATAAAATCAGGGACAATGCAGGATCACGCCCGCTGGCTCGTGTCCGGAGAATCCGTGGTTATTCTCCAGGCGCCGGTCGAAGCGTTACAACGTCCGGTGACGATGCTACGCGAAAGCAGTGATACCCCTCCGGCACTGTTCATCATGCATCCCAAGCGCGAGCGGCGGGTAGAGGCCCGAGGCCCCGAGGTAAAACTTTCCCTGTTACAGCTTCAGGAGCATGCCCAGCGCCATGCCAGAGAGCAACAGGTGGACCCGAGGCCGCAGCGCAGCACCGAACTGCTCAAGCGGCTCAAACAGTCCCGTCTATGGGCTCGTCAGGTATGCGAGGATCTGACTGCAGCGAGCCAACTGGAACAGAATGCCACGCCAGCCGCCGATTGGATCCTGGATAACGATTACATCCTGGAGGGGAACAGCCGCGATGTCCTGTTAAATCTCCCCCGGCGTTTTTATCAGCAGTTGCCTGCCCTGGCGACTGATCCCTACCGAGGGCTCCCCTGCATCTACAGTCTGGCCAAGAATCTTGTTTCCCATACGGAACTGCGCCTTGACCGTGAGAATATTCTGGCGTTTATCGACTCCTACCAATCCGTGCGCACGCTGACGACCGGAGAGCTCTGGGCGATTCCCCAGATGCTGCGCATGGCGCTTATCGAGAGCATCCAGAATCTGGCCGTCACCGCCCTGACAAATCTGCGCGAGCGCCAGTTGGCCGATTTTTGGGCAAACCGGTTGATCTCCGCCAATCGCCGTGATTCCAACCAACTTTTTGCAATCCTGGCGGAACTTGCTGCAACAGAACCGTCACCCTCCCCTTATTTTGCTACGCAGCTGGTAGGTCTGCTCTATGACGAGGCAGCTGCATTGGTTCCGGTCAAAAACTGGCTTGAGCGCACTCTCAAAACGGTTCTGCACGACCTCATCCTGCGTGAGCAGAACCGGCAGTCCAGGGAACAGTTATCATGCGGCAATGCCTTTACCAGCCTGCGTCAGCTTGCCCTGCTGGACTGGCGGGAGATATTCGAACAGCTCAGCCGGGTGGAGCAGCTGTTGCGTTTCGATCCGTCCGGGATCTATCCACAAATGGATTTCGCCACTCGTGACCGCTGTCGTCGGGCCATTGAAGAGCTCGCCAGCGCTGCTGCCCAGACAGAACAACAGATCGCGGAGCGCGTCATCAAACTGGCAATGCAGGCAGGGCGTGAAGCAACAGACGGTGAACTGCGCAGCCACGTCGGCACGTGGCTGGTCGGTGAGGGAAGAGCTGAGCTGGTGCGGCTGCTCGCATGTCGTGAAACGCTCCGTTACCGCACCCTGGAATGGGTCAATTACCACCACGCTGCCGTCTATACACTCGGCATCGGCGGTTTATCTGCTTTGTTTTTAGCCCTGATCGTCGCCGTCCGACCAATCGGAATGTTTTTACTCCTCCTTCTGTTGATTCCGGTCAGCCAGCTGGCGATCGAGGTATTCAATTATCTGATCATGCGATTTTTGCCACCCCGGCCGCTACCCAAGATGAATTTCAAGAGTACGGGGATTCCCGACGCCTTCCGCACGTTGGTAGTCGTGCCGATGATGCTGACCAACACAGAGACGATCCGCGACGAGGTGGAGAAACTGGAGATCCGCTACCTGGCCAACATGGAAACGAATCTGCTCTTCAGCCTGTTCTCGGACTATACCGACTCAGACACACCCTCGCGTGATAATGACAGCCAACTGCTCGAGACAGCCTGCGCATGCATTGACGCACTCAACCTGCGCCATGGCGGCGAACGTTTTTTCCTGTTCCACCGAGAGCGGAGCTGGAGCGAATCAGAACAGAAATTCATCGGTTGGGAGCGCAAACGGGGCAAACTGGAGGAGCTGAACAGCCTGATCGACGGTACGCGACCCGAAAGCGCACCACGCATGGTATACGTGGGCGACCCGCTTCACCTGCTGGATGTGCGCTTTATCATTACCCTGGACAGCGA
>JAJXWO010000048.1:0-5524 GCA_021781535.1 Deltaproteobacteria bacterium
CAAGGAGGGGGTCAAGATCTCTTCCCGGGCCAACGATGCGCTTGCCACCATAGATACGAGTGCCGCAGAGGCCTCGCGGGTGGTAGCGCGTATCGCTGACGAAACCACGGAACAGTCGGTTGGTATCCAGCGTATTGCTGATGAAGCCGAGCATAACCTGGAGCGCGTTCGTCAGATAACCCTTGCCACCGAACATCAGCAGGTGGGTACCAGTCAGATCCTCAAAAACCTTGAACACATGCGCGAACTGGCGCATCGCATCAATTCATCAGCCCAGGAACAGGCCAAGGGAAACCGGCTCTATTTGATGAGTGTCATGGAAGATAATGAACGCACCCGAGAACTAAAGGATGATGCCGCTTGTCATATTACCGTGGTTGCTCATGCTGTCGATGCGGTCCAGAAAGTGGATGACCTGATCGCCGCGAATGCGGCCGACAGCATGAGAATTATGGATAGCGTGAAGACGCTCACCAAGCTGATAGATAATTATCGTACAGGAACGGTCACGTCCGGCGAGACGGACGTACGGAATACGATCAGTGCGTAAGGACCTTATGCGGTATCTGGAGGAACAAATGCTCTTTGGCCCCCGTACCCGGTTTGCCACGGTTTGTGTAAGCCTATTACTCTCCGCGCTTTTGTACCATCCCAGCGCGTGCCTGGCCGCAGACATGGAGATCACCCCTTTCCGCACGATCAATCAGCGGCCGCTCGTGCAGATATTCGGACTTCCGGCCGAGTCGTCCGCTACCGTGCTGCCGGCCGGTCGCAGCGGGTTCAGCCTCACCCAGGATGTCGCCAGTGAGTACACCACCCGTCAAACGCAAAACGAACGGATTATCCTCGACGGTGAATCTTATCGCTGGACCCTGTCCGCTCGCTATGGCATCGGTGACCGTTTCGAGGCCGGCATCGTTATCCCGTATGTGATGTATGGTGGCGGTTTTTTGGACGGGTTCATTGTTGACTGGCACAACGCCTTCAACCTGCCCCAGGGGGGTCGAGACTCCGCCCCCAAGAATCGCCTGAACTACAGCTATTCCAAGGATGGCATACAAAAACTCGATATGAGCCATGCCGATTCAGGAATCGGTGATATTGCCCTGAACAGCGGCATGAAACTCTACGAGGCGAGTGATGCAAACTTTCACGATAATGTGGCGCTACGGACATCGCTCAAGCTGCCTAGCGGAGCGAGCCGTTCCCTGCGTGGCAGCGGCAGTACGGACCTGGCCCTGTATCTCTGCGGAAGTATGAATAATTTCACTGAATGGGGCAGTTTGGGGGTCTTTGGTTCTGCAGGTGGCATGGTTATGACCAAGGGTGATGTGTTGCCAGACCAGCAGAACAACCTGGCCGGTTTCGGTACGCTTGGCCTTGGCTGGGGACCGGCGGAATGGATTTCATTCAAGTTGCAACTGAATGGACATACGGCTTTCTACCGCAACAGCTCGTTGACGGAACTCTCCACGGACTCTCTGATGCTTGTAATAGGCGGCGCCTTGAAGCTGCCGGGTGATTGTCTGCTCGACATTGGTGTCTCTGAGGACGTTGCTGTGGCGACCGCACCGGATGTTGCCTTGCATCTGGGGTTGAGCAGGCGCTTCTGAGGCTTCCCATAATAGCCCCGACGTCCATCCTGGTGCAAAGAGGCCACCTGTAATCCCTTGGATGCATCCTGTTTAAGGGGAGATGAAATGGAGAAAGAGGCAGAAAACACACGTTTTCTGCCTCTTTTTGCAGGTGGTGAGCACAATCCGCGCAAGCGGGATCAGCACTAATAGTTCTGGTCGGCGTAATCGACCCAGCCACCGGCGGTCACCAGGGCTTTATCGAAGGGCGAAATCTCGAAGCCGAAGGTTTTCTGTTTGCCGCCGCCGCTCATGGTCAGCGTTCCGTTTTCGATATCAATGCTCATGGTGGCATCGGCATCCCCGGCATGGGAGAAGATCAGGTCCAGGTCGGCCTTGGGCAGTTCTATGGCCGCCATGCCGCAGTTGAACATGTTCTGGCGGAAGATGCGGGCAAAGGATTCGGCGATCACGGCGGTGATGCCGTTAACCTCGAATACCCAGGGGGCGTGTTCGCGGGACGAGCCGCAACCGAAGTTGGCGCGGGATAAGACTACCCGGGCGTTTTTTGTTTTTGGTCCCTTGGGATCGAAGCCGGGCAGTTTCAGATCTTCCAGGATATATGGTTTCAGGTCTTCCTTGGTGATCTCGGTCAGGTACTTGGCCGGGATAATCTCGTCGGTGTTGATGTCTGAACGGTCGAGAAAGAGGACCGGGCCTCCGAAGGTTTTCATATGTGTGGCTCCTTTTGTCTATCGAATTGCTTACAGGTATTTCCGCGGATCTGCGATCTTGCCCTCTATGGCGCTGGCGGCGGCGGTGGCCGGTGACATCAGGTGTACCATGCCACCCTTGCCCATTCTGCCCATGAAGTTACGGTTGGTGGTGGAGGCGCAGACCTCACCTTCGGCTAATACTCCGTTGCTCATACCGAGACAGGCGCCGCAGGTCGGGTTGGTAACACAGAAGCCAGCCTCCATGAAGATATCGATCAATCCTTCATGCATGGCTTGCTGCTGGACCATGGGGGTGGCGGGGGAGAGGATGCCGCGCACCGTCGGGGCAATCTTTCTTCCCTTCAAAATTCCGGCGGCGATGCGCAGATCCTCGATGCGTCCGTTGGTGCAGGAGCCGAGGTACACCTGATCTACCGGTGATTCGGGCATATCGCTTACGAATTTGGTCTGATCCGGCTTGTAGCCGAAGGTCACGACCGGCTGCAGAGTGGAAACATCAATTTCGATGACCTGATCGTAGGCTGCATCGGCGTCGGCGGCCCATTTTGAATAGTCCGCCAGTGCGGCTTCCTTGCTGGCGAATTCACCGCTGATGAAGGGCCAGAGATATTCGACGGTGGTGGCGTCGGGCATGCAGATGCCGGATGTGCCGCCAGCCTCGATGGCCATGTTGCAGAGCGTCATGCGCGATTCCATGGTCATGGCTGCGATGGTGGAGCCGTGGAATTCCATCACCCGGTCGGTAGCACCGTTCACGCCGATCCGGCCGATGATGTGCAGGATGACATCCTTGGCGTAGACCCCTTTGGGGAGCTGGCCGTTGACGTTGAACCTGATGGTTTTCGGCTGGCGGAAGGCGCAGACCCCTTTCAGGATGCCCACTTCCAGGTCGGTGGTGCCGATGCCGGCGGCAAAGGCCCCGAAGGCGCCATGAGTGCAGGTGTGGGAATCGCCCATAATAACCGTATAGCCGGGGCGGATGAAGCCCTTCTCCGGGAATAGGGCATGGCAGACGCCATTGGCGCCGATGTCGAAGAAGTCCTTGATGTTGTGACGACGTGCCCAGTCACGCAGAATCTTGGCCTGGGTAGCGGTTTTGCTGTCCTTGCTGGGCGTGACGTGATCAATGACCGCTTTGATCTTGGCCGGATCAAATACCCGGTCCTTGTCGCGTCGAATCAGGTCGTCAATGGCGATGGGGGTAGTGATCTCATGGCACAGTACAACGTCGAGCCGGAGAACCTTTGTGCCGGGGAAAGGCTCATTAACCAGATGCGCCTCAAAAATCTTTTCAGCAGTTGTTTTACCCATGTGTATCCCTCTCTCAATGCAGTATTATGTAAATTTGTAGCAGAGTTTGCCGGCGATGTAAACCGGTGAACTAAAGTTTGATCCCGTTACATCCTGACACGTCAAAATTTGGTGTGGCATGGCAGACAGGCGTGGTGTATAAAAAAACCGGCTGCACATTTCATACGGCAAGGAACTCACCCCATGAGCCCGGATTATCTCAAAAAACTGCTGGATGCCGTCAAGGATGGTGCAACCTCGGTTGACGAAGCAGTGGAATATCTGCGGCAGCTCCCCTATCAGGACATTGGCTGTGCCCAGGTGGATCACCATCGTGAGCTGCGCCAGGGTATGCCGGAGGTGATCTTCGGTGAGGGCAAGAGTGTTGAACAGATTGTGCGCATCATGTCCGCCCTGGCAGGTACCGGCAGTAATGTCCTGGTGACGCGGCTGGCAGCGGACAAGGCGCGTGACATCCTGGCCGTGTTTCCGGCAGCCGGCTATCATGACGATGCGCGCTGTCTGACCCTGGAACAGAAGCCGGTGCAGCAGAAAGGCAAGGGAGAGATCCTGGTGATATCGGCCGGCACCTCCGATATCCCGGTGGCGGCCGAAGCATTGGTGACGGCTCGTTTTCTTGGTAACGCGACCCGCCATGTCTATGATGTGGGGGTGGCCGGTATTCATCGTCTGCTGGCCCGGCGGGAACAGTTGGCGGCCGCTGCCGTGATTATCGTGGTGGCCGGCATGGAGGGGGCGCTGCCCTCGGTAGTGGGCGGGCTGGTGGACAAACCGGTCATCGCCGTGCCGACCTCGATCGGCTATGGCGCGTCCTTCGGCGGTATTGCGGCACTGCTGGGGATGCTCAATTCGTGCGCTGCCGGGGTGACGGTCGTCAATATCGATAACGGTTTTGGAGCCGCCTGTGCAGCGAATTTAATCAACCGAATGTGAAGGCAGGTGAGTTGCCATGATGGAAGAGTATGTGAGGAGTAAAAAGATGGAGGATTTACTGTCCCTGCGCGGCACGATTTCCATTGATTACGACTGGCAGCGGGAAGAAGATGCGGAATTGAAGGCAACTAAGAATCGGGAGCTGCTACACGGTACCACTATCCGATCTCATCATGGCGGCGCTTGCCATGGGTAATGGCTGCTCTGTGCTGGCCGTGGACCGGAATTTCATGGAAGTTCCCGGGTTGAAGGTGTGCCGCTATAGCATGATGCGTCGGCGCTTATGCGACACGCTTGAGTGATCTTGGTGAGAATCAATTATTTCCATTTGGGGAGATGAACAGTTGTAGTCAAGCCGATTAAAACAATCAGCTCTTGACTATGTTAACGCTTAAACGTACCTTTAGAGGTACGGATAAGGAGGTTGTCATGCCACACACATTGTCAATTATGGAAGCGCGAAAACAGCTTACGTCCCTCCCGGAAACTCTTTTCCACAACGGACAGCTTGATGTTCTGGAAATTACTCGCCGTGGCAAGCCGGTGTTGGCTGTATTGCCGTGGGAATTGTATGAAGCGGTTTCGGAGACGCTGGAAGTTATGGGGGACAGAGAACTGATGGTCCAATTACGTCAGAGCATATCAGAGATGGATTCCGGCAACCTCACCTCCTGGCAGGATGCTAAACAAGGGCTTGGACTGTGAAGTGGCAAATTCTGCTCACACCAACAGCATTGAAGCTTTTGTCGGACATTTCCGACCGACGCATTCGAGAGAAAATCGGAGCGGTGATTGATCGTTTGACTGAAGACCCGGAAAAGCAGGGCAAGGCACTGCTGGGTGAGTTGGCAGGATTTCGCAGTATAAGGGCTGTTGGACAACGTTACCGCATCATTTATCAGATTAGAGATAACGATATTGTTGTAGTTATTGTTGCCGTTGCGATTCGTCGTGATGGCGCCAAAGATG
>JAJXWO010000048.1:5534-14804 GCA_021781535.1 Deltaproteobacteria bacterium
TGAAATGGCAAATAACATGGTGGCAAGAGAAACGATGAATGAATATTATAGGAATTTGCGGTGATAATTGTTCTTTTTGTCCGAGGAATCTTGCCACTCAAAGCGGAGATGCCAAGGAATTGGAGAGAGTAAAAGAATTGTGGGTTCGTCTTGGCTTGCGTTATTCGGCCTATCTACCTCAAGGCATGGCCTGTTATGGGTGTAGGCCGGAAAACGATTGTGCTTATTCGGAAGTCCGTGCATGTGCTTATGGGAAAGGAGTTGAAAACTGCGGTCTGTGCCAAATGTATCCGTGCGAGCTGTTACAGACAGTCTTCGAAATATCTGAAAAACTACGCTCTCATGCCGTTCGTGTCTGCACAACTAAAGAAATGGATGCGTTACATAAAGCATTCTTGTGTAAGCGGCAGAACTTGGATCGGATACATTTAGAAAGAGATAAAGCCAACAAATAAGAAAAGCGGCCAACATGCTACTAAAGCCGTCTCGCGGAAGCTCGCGGCTCAGCAGCGACCCCGTTGAGCGACAGTAAAACCTATTCCCGGAGAACCCATGAAAACCGTTAAAACCCCTAATAAAAACACCGGCAGCCGCTTCGCTGAATCCGCTAAAACAATAAAAACATCAAGGCCGGCCAAGCTCAGCCGGACCCACAAGCCGGAGGATATGACGCTGGAAGAGTGGCAGCGCCAACTGCGGGTGGAGTATGGCACAAGCCAGGAATTTATCCTGGAAAATCGCGGGTCCCATCCGGTGTTCTCCGAATTTACCCTGACAAACCCCGTGTCAAACAGAACCTACCGTATCGCCATCCGCGGCGACCAGGCGGGGGATAATTTCTGCTCCTGCCCGGATTTCCGCATCAACGGATTGGGCGTTTGTAAGCATAGCGCGGTTCCTCATGGAACTGGGGCAGGCGCTTGCACCACAGCCGGGCGTGGTCGTAAGAACATCCAGAATTACCAGTGGCGAGGTCACTTGGACAAGTCCACTTACCGGGTTGGTGGCTGTTGACGAGGCTACCGGCAAGAGTTGCCAAAAGATTCCTTTGCCGGAACCGGTGGCAATGAACTCAATCGCCTCCGGTTTGAGTCAGCTGCTGGCAGGATTTATGGCGGGGAGAACGTAGATCAGAGATGGCAATTCCTGCAACGAGGGCTTAACACAATGACACTTCTTTACTTCGACTGCCAGGCCGGTATTTCCGGCGACATGACCGTGGCGGCCCTGCTGGACCTGGGTGTCCCGCTGGAGCATCTGCGGACGGAATTGGCCAAAATGGCTCTTCCGCCGGAGTCCTATGCACTCTCCACCCACCCCACCGAGCGTCAGCATGTGCCGGCGCTCACGTTCGAAGTGGAGGTGTGTGACCTCCATACCCACCGGCACTACGCCGGCATTGATACCATGATCGCCGGCAGTGCCCTTGCCGATCCGGTGAAGGGAAGGGCGCGACGCATATTTCGCCGTCTGGCCGAAGCCGAGGCACAGGTGCACGGCGTTGCCATTGATGATGTGCATTTTCATGAGGTCGGGGCAGTTGATTCAATCATAGATATCGTTGGGACGGCCATCTGCCTGGATTACCTTGACGTTGAGGCGGTCTACGCAGCGCCGCTGCCGCTGGGGGGGGGATTTGTCGAATCCGCTCACGGCCGGTTGCCGGTGCCGGCTCCCGCCACGGCCGAGCTTTTGAAAGGACTGGTGGTACATGGCGACTGCCCTGAGGGTGAACGGGTAACGCCCACTGGAGCGGCCATTCTCTCAGCCCTTGTGACGCGCTCTGGCTCGTGTCCGGCCATGTCCCTGACACGGATTGGCAGCGGCGCTGGAGGCAAGGATTTCAACGATTGCCCCAATATCCTGCGGGCCTTTCTCGGCACGAATACCGTCGAGGGGGCAGAAGAGGTCCGGGAGGTCTCGTGTAACCTCGATGATGTCGCGCCGGAGGTGATCGGCTATGTTCAGGAACTGCTGCTGGAGAGCGGGGCACTGGATGTGTGGCTTGCTCCGGTGCAGATGAAAAAAGGGCGTCCCGGCGTTGTACTGTCCTTCCTCTGTGAACCTGAGGAGCTGAGTCGCCTGTCTGAACTGGTGATGGCCGAAACCGGCACCCTGGGGGTGAGGTACACCCGCCAGCGGCGCATACTGCAACCCCGGCGGATTGAAGAACGCGACACGCCGTTCGGCCCGGTGCGTTTCAAGGTCAGCCGCTACGGAGAGAAACCCGAATACGAGGATTGCCGCCGAATTGCCCGTGAACAGGGTGCCCCCTGCCGGTATATTATGCAGCAACTGTTGCGCAAGGAAGGACCATGAGAATATCAACCTTGAGCGTGGGTGATGAACTGATCTGCGGCGAGACCACCGACACCAATGCCGGCACAATCGCTACGATGCTCGTCGAACATGGTATGCGGGTGCAGCGGCATATGACGGTCGGTGACAGTGAGCCGGACATCATCGAAGCATTGCTGGAACTCGCCAGAAACAGCGATGCCATTATCGTAACCGGCGGTCTCGGCCCAACGGCCGATGACCTGACCGCCCGTGCTGCGGCGCGGGCGACCGGCCGGCGGCTGGTACTGAACGATCATGCCAGGGCGCATGTCCGCGATATGTCGGCCCGGCTCGCTTCGCTGCTCGTCTGCCCGTTGAACGACAAGCAGGCCATGATCCCCACAAAAACCACTCTGATTCCCAATCCGACCGGAACGGCCTGCGGTTTCCACCTGATGAATAACGGCTGCTTCATGTTTTTTCTGCCGGGGGTGCCATCCGAGATGCGCCTGATGTTGCGTTCCTCCGTTATTACCTTCCTGGCCGACCGGATCACGCCCAAGCGGGTGATCCGGTCGTTGCTCTTAAATGTCTTTGGCCCGTGCGAGGCCGAGGTGGATGAACTGCTGACCGGAATTGCCCGGCCCGAGCTCGGGCTGCGCCTGGGGATCTGCGTTACGTTCCCGTGGATGCGCATCACCTTGCGGGCCGAAGCGGATAGTGAGGATGCGGTCGAGGCACTGCTCCAGCCGGCCGCACAGGCGGTGCGTGAGCGGCTCCAGGGGTATATCTATGCAACCGGTGAGGACGGCATTGACGATGTTGTGGCAGAACTTCTCCAGGGATCTGGCCGTACGCTGGCACTGGCGGAATCATGCACCGGCGGTATGATTGCCCAGCGGATCACATCGATTCCCGGAAGTTCCCGCTATTTTCTGGAAGGCGCCGTGACGTACAGTAATGAAGCTAAGATCCGCCAGCTGGGTGTACCTGTTGCGCTGCTTGAGGAAAAGGGCGCGGTCAGCAGCGATGTGGCTTCGGCCATGGCCAAGGGTATCCGCCAGGTTGCCGGCAGCGATCTGGGGCTGGCGGTGACCGGCATTGCCGGGCCGGATGGCGGAGTCGAGGGCAAGCCGGTCGGCACGGTGTTTATCTCCCTGGCCGCTCCGGACGGCTGCTGGACCAAGCGTTTCCTGTTCAGCGGCAGTCGCGAGGAGATTCGAATCCTCACTGCCTGGACGGCGTTGGATTGGTTGCGGCGGTATCTGCTGATGAAATGAGTAGAAGTATGTTTTTGAAGTGAGTCGTCACTTGCCTTCTTCTGGTGAGAAGTGCTGCCCTAATAGAAACGCATTTCCGTTAAAACAATTCCTCCACAAAGGAAATACCATGTCCATAAAGCAACATGCTGAAACCCGATTCGTCGAGCTGATGACCGAACTGTTCCAGCTTGACGAGGCCGAGAGCCTTGATTTCGGTATCTATCGCGTCATCAAGCGCCATAACCGGGAAGTGCGGGAGTTCCTTGGCGAGATCGTTACCGAGAATGAGCAGAAGTGCCTTAAGGGAGGGCGCCTCACTGAGATACTTGAAACATCATTTGCTGATGCAGACGCTGAAACAACCGCTGATGACAAGTACCGATTAGTACAGCTGGAAAAAGATTTAAATCTCAAACCCGGAATGAGCCCTGAAGAACGTGAAGTACAACTGGCTACACTTGAAAAGATTCCTGCAACGGCGCAAATGGTCGCTGAATACCGCAGCAGAAAAGAGCAGATGGCTTCTGCTTCAACTGCAATCGGTGACCGTACCGAGGTATTGAACCGGCTTTATCAGTTCTTTGCCCGTCATTACCAGGATGGCGACTTCATTGTTGAGCGTCGTTATGGTCGCGACGGCAGCCGCTACATTCGCTCTAGCGGGGAAGATACGGAATTCCACTGGGCTACCGAGGATATGTACTACATCAAGTCGGGAGATATCTTTACCGACTTCCCGGTCAAGCTCTCAAAAGGACAACGGATCGTATTCACTGTTGATCCGGAAAGTCTGCAAAAAACACGGGCAGAATTGAAGCCGAGCGACAAGGCACATTATGAGCTGGATAAGGTAACTAAGGAAGAAGACGGGTATTTTCAGGTTTGTCTCAAGTACCTCAAGAACGGCCAAACGGATAAGCAAAAAGAGGTAATCGTTGCTGCTGTACAAAAAGCGTGTGGTGGCGACAGTGCTGAGATAAAGAGATGGCTTGGTCATTTCATTGCCCGCAATCAGTCCGATTTTTTCATCCATAAGCATCTGAAAGATGCTCTCTCCGAAGACCTGAATATTTTCATCAAGACTGATTTACTCGATGCCGACCAGCTTTTGGCCGGTGGAGATTTGCCGAAACGAATCGTCAAGGTAGCACGTATCGTGCGCGAGGTTGGCGGGCAGATAATTGATTTTCTGGCGGCCTTGGAAGACTTCCAAAAGGGTCTCTGGGAAAAGAAGAAGCTGGTTTTTGAAACCCGCTATGTCATTACCCTGGATCGAATAGATAAACTTGCCGGCAGGGAGTGGCTGGAGGCAAGGATTGACACTATCGTTGAGCAACAGCGAGAAGAATGGCGTAGCTTGGGGCTTGGTGATTTTGTCGATGCTGCTGCGTGTCGTGTGGAAATTCCGGGGGATTTGCTGACAGCGACGCGTATCTGGTATCTACCGTTGCCGGTGGATACGGTGAATTTTGATGATGATTTTAGATGGGATTTACTTGAGAATGTTACAGCTGTTTCTAGCTTGGATGAAGTTTTAGATGGTGTAATAATTCATTCGGACAACTGGCAGGCACTAAATACAATTCAAGTAAAATATCGAGATCGTGTAAAATGCTGTTACATTGACCCACCATATAACACAGGAACCGATGGGTTTCCATACAAAGATGCATACCAACATGCATCATGGATGGCTATGATCGCAAGTCGATTACAGGTTGCTTCGCATTTATTAAAAGCAACTGGAGTCATGTTTGCAAGTATCGATGTTAATGAGCAATTAAGGTTACGAATGGCACTTGATAGTGCTTTTAGCTCTTCTAATTTTGTAGAAGAGTTGATTTGGGCTCAATCATTTACTAAAAACCAGTCTCCAACGTATTCAACAAACCATGAATATGTAGAAGTTTATACTCGTGATCTATCAGCAGCAAAGGCTGAAACATCACTTTTCAGAATCAATAAGCCTGGAGCAAAAGAACTATTAGCTGCAATTGATAAAATAAATGAAAGCTTCCCCTCTATCATTGAGATCGAAAAAAGCCTTGGCGATGTATTTACATTGCTTGACACTAAGTTTCGTGAGGAAGTAGTTGAAAATGGACTTGAATGGAATGAAGAGATTGAGGCTCGATCTCCATATAAAGGGATTAAAAACTATAAAAGAGCCGAATATCGCGATAGTTCTGGCCGATTTGTAGATGAGAATTATGCAGCACAACAAAATGCAAAAATATGGATTTGGTATCCAACGGATGTTTCTATGCCAGGTGTTTCTGCTGGGAGTAAAAAAGCTGAGGTATCAGATCCTAATCATCCAAACTTTCGTTTTTATATACCAATTCATCAAACCACGAAACGTCCGTGTCAGCCACCAACGGGTGGTTGGCGTTGGCCAGAGAAACCATTGGTGGGATTCACTGGTTCATTTGAAGAGAAACTTGCAGATGAGCTGATAGTTTGGGGTAAGGATGAGACGGTTGGTGTTCTTCAAAAAACATTTCTTCATGAAACATTATCGCAACCAGCACCTTCGGTGATGAATGAGTTTTCTAGAGGCGAGAAGCAAATAAGCCAATTGTTTGGCAGAATTAAGAATAAAGGTGCTTTTCCTAACGCAAAGCCCTCAAGGCTAATTTCTTCGTTTATTCACCAGTCATCTCATACCGGAGATTGGATTTTAGATTTTTTTGGTGGTTCTGGGACGACATTTCACGGGGCACTAGATGCACAAATTTTGGATGGTGAAATCCGAAAGACAATTCTTGTCGAATCTGCTGATTACATCGAAACGGTTTCACTTGGGAGAATAAAGAAAATTTCTGCTTCTTTAGATTGGGGTAAACGTGGAACTGGCACCAGGCAATCAGGTAAAGACGGATGCGCAAACGTAATCAATGGTCTCGGAGTTTTCCTAAGATTTCAAAAATTTGAACAGTACGAAGACACCCTCGAAAATCTGGATACCGACATTGGACCGCAAACGGAACTTCCCTTCGATGACCCAGCCTTTACCCTGCGCTATCGGCTTGACCGTGCAACCCGCCACATTTTCAGTTCTGTTGACCTGTTCACCACGCCGTTTGGCTACAAGCTGAAACGTTCCACCGGTGGTGGCGAAGCTAAACCACAACCGGTTGACCTGGTTGAAAGCCTGATATATCTGCTCGGCCTTGATGTGGAGCGCCTCTATCGTGAACCTCAAGGGGTGGTGATAACCGGGCATGATCGCCGTAAGCGCTCCGTGGCAGTTTTCTTTAGGGATTGCAGCGCCGCTGGCTCTGCTGCCTGGGCAGGGGCGAAACTG
This sequence comes from Deltaproteobacteria bacterium, assembly GCA_021781535.1. Taxonomy (GTDB): domain Bacteria; phylum Desulfobacterota; class Desulfuromonadia; order Geobacterales; family Pseudopelobacteraceae; genus JACRCG01. Next base: position 12,384 of record JAJXWO010000048.1, read on the forward strand.
TCTCGGCATCCTGCCGACAGGGTATTGACCAATGATCCGGCCTCACTGACGTTTGAGGGGTGTGAGCGATTCGAGGCGATTGAGTCGGTTTTTGTTGGTCAGTTTGGGAGGCCGTAAATGGCGACCAAGGTAAAGAACAGACCATCGGATAAGGTTAATAAGACCATGGTGGCGTCAATACCGTCCGATATATTTCTCGGACAGCCGCTGTTGACCGAATTACGGGATCTGATTGTCTCTGCCCGCCAGCAGGTGGCTCAAACCGTTAATGCCGGTCTTACCACGCTGTATTGGCAGATTGGTGATCGTATCCGGCGCGACGTTTTGAAAGAAAAACGGGCGGAGTATGGGGCTGAGATTTTGCAAACACTGTCTGCTAAATTGAGCATTGAGTTCGGACGTGGATTTGGCGTGAAAAATCTGCAAAGAATGGTTCAATTTTCCGAGGTATTTCCTGATGAATCAATTGTCGCCGCACTGCGGCGACAATTGGGCTGGACTCACTTCCGCCAACTCATTGTCATTGAAGACCCCATTAAACGCAACTTTTACGCTGAAATCTGCCGCCTGGAAAAGTGGGATACGCGCACCCTGGACAAGAAAATCCAGTCGATGCTCTTTGAACGCACAGCACTTTCCCGCAAACCGGAGAAGCTCATTGAAATCGAGTTAAAAGAGCTTCGCGAATCAGACAAACTGACACCTGACCTTGTGTTCCGCGATCCCTACTTTCTTGACTTCCTTGGACTCAAAGACACATACGCTGAAAGGGATCTGGAAGCGGCCATACTGCGCGAAATGGAGGCGTTCATTCTTGAGCTGGGTGTGGGTTTTTGCTTTGTTGCCCGCCAGAAACGGATGCAGATTGACCATAAGGATTATTATCTTGATCTGCTCTTCTATCACCGGAAACTCCGCAGACTGGTGGCTGTCGAACTTAAATCCGGTGACTTTGATGCCGGTGATAAAGGACAGATGGAACTTTATCTGGGCTGGCTGAAACGTTACGAATGTCAGCCGGAAGAAGACAGGCCATTGGGAATAATTCTCTGTACCGGCAAAACACATGAACATGTTGAGTTGATGGAACCTGGCAAAAGCGGCATTCATATCGCCAGTTACTGGACGGAAGCACTGCCCAAAGCCGAAATGGAGCGCAAGCTGCACGAAGCGGTGATTTTGGCACGTGCGCGGTTGGAAGGTGTGTCTAAATGAGTAAGCCGAAACTGTCCGGTCATTCCCGCCTGAAGTCTGCGCTGGTGCTGCGTGACGCTCTGGCTGTTGAGCTGAAGATACCACTTCAAAACTGCTTGAAGGCTCTACTGAATGTGGAGAAAGAGCTGGGGTGCGAACGGGCGTTATACGAAGGGAAATATCTGGATGCCATAACGTCACTCTGCAACGAGGACTCCGGACTGCTGACACCGTTGGATTTACTGGTACGTGACGCCTGTATCAAAGCACGACTGACTCCCCGTTATGCTCAATACATGGCACTGCTCCTGTTCGCTGCCTGGCTGAACGCCAAGCAAACCGATCAAGCCGGCTTTATTGAACGGCTGAATCTGTACCTCTCCGAGCATCCATCCAAGATAGAGAAATTGCCCCCCTTTACCGAAGCAGACATGCAATATGCGGCGTTCTGGATGGCAACGGCAGCAGGGAAAACCCACGTACTCCATGCTTGCCTGGCATTACTGGAGAAGCACCACGTTTGGGATCGGATCATCATTGTCACCCCAAGCGAAGCACTAACCCGGCAGCATGCTGAAAAATTGAGGGATCTTGATAACTGGGAAGTTTTCGCCTACCCGTATGACGGTGATATGTCGGCTATTCCGCATCTGCCGTCGGATACGGTGGTCGTTCTGGATATCAATAAACTTACCGACAAAAAACTGGGCGAAGGGGTTTCAATACCCACAGCCTTTTTCAAGGATGGTCGCAATCTGGTTTTTGTCGATGAAGGGCATAAAGGACAGAAATCAGAGGAGAGTACCTGGAAACGCCTGCAAGATGATCTGGCCGGTATCGATTCCCCACAGGAAAAGCACCGGGGTTTGTTGATTGAGTTTTCAGCCACATTTGGGCAGGTGGCAGAGTTGGAACATGCCTTTGACCGTTATGCCAAATCAGTGGTGTTCGATTATGCCTATGACCGTTTTCATGCCGATCTTTATGGTAAAGATTTCTGGCATGTTAAAATGGAAGGTCGAGGAGATATCCAGGATGTTGTGCAACAACAGACATTGACGGCAGCTTTGCTGGCATTCTGGCATCAGATTACCTGCTATCGTAATGGAGCCAATCAGACATATCTCCATGACAAGGGTCTGTCGGTATCCTCTCCCTTGTGGGTATTGCTGGGATTATCCGTAATAGGCGGCAAGAACAAGAGTGATCAGGAGCAGACATCGGATG
>JAJXWO010000023.1 GCA_021781535.1 Deltaproteobacteria bacterium
CTGCATCACTCCGCCGGCTACCGTCCAAGTCCCCATCGATGCAACCCAGGGAAATAACGGGTTAGTGGTGCCCACAGGCCGGGTAAAGTTATCCGAAAAAAGGCTGATATTAATGATATTGATCGTAAAAGTCTGGGCGTTGGAGGTGCCACCGCCAGGAGCGGGATTGAAGACCGTTACCGAAGCTGTCCCTGCAGTTGCTATGTCAGTGGCGGTTATTGATGCCGTTAGCTGGGTCGGAGATACATAAGTCGTTATACGGGCAGCTCCGTTCCATTGCACTACAGATCCGGTGACGAAGCCGCTGCCGCTAACGGTAAGCGTGAAGGCCACCCCTCCCGCGGTCGCGGATGCCGGGCTGAGGCCAGAGGTAGCAGGAACTGGATTACCGGGAGTGCTGATCGTAAAGGTCTGGGCGTTGGAGGTGCCACCGCCAGGGGCGGGATTGAAGACCGTTACCGAAGCTGTCCCTGCAGTTGCTATGTCAGTGGCGGTTATTGATGCCGTTAGCTGGGTCGGAGATACATAAGTCGTTGTACGGGCAGCTCCGTTCCATTGCACTACAGATCCGGTGACGAAGCCGCTGCCGCTAACGGTAAGCGTGAAGGAAGCCCCTCCGGATGTAGCAGTAGCAGGGCTCAGGCTGCTGGTGACAGGTACCGGTGCCACTTGTAGAGTGGAGGTAGTCACTGATATATCGTCGACTGTTATGGTATAGGGCAGCGATCCCGTCCACCAATCCGCACTGATACCTCCACTCAAATAAGGAGCCCTGGAATCATAGTTGGTATCCGTTACGTCCATCCTGAGAGTCCCGTCATAGTAGACGAGGATGCGACTTCCTATTAAGTTCATCTGGAGGGTGTGCCACCCTGTGCCGACTTCAGGCAGGCTGATCTGCTGCATCGGCACGCCGGCACCAATGTCAGTCCAGGTGCGGAACTTCCACAGTTTCAGCACATTCGATCCTCCCGGCGATCCTGACGGGTAGACCCACGCGCCATAGTGGGCGCCGCTAGCCGGGTCAAGGCGCCCGCCAATGCCGCCCCCGAACGAACCCGCCGGAATCTGGATGCGCCCCTGCAGCGTATAGTCCGTCCATTGACTCGAACCGGTTGTATAGGCGTAGGAATAGTGCGAACTGCTGCCGGTTCCCTGCATCACTCCGCCGGCTACCGTCCAAGTCCCCATCGATGCAACCCAGGGAAATAACGGGTTAGTGGTGCCCACAGGCCGGGTAAAGTTATCCGAAAAAAGGGTGTTTCCGGTCGACGTAACCGTAATAGTCGCAGTCGCTACATTACTGTTTGTCGCTCCGTCATTTGCCATGTAGGTAAAGCTGTCGTTCCCCACGTAATCCGCAACCGGGACATAGGTGAATGAACCGTTGGTCGTAAGCGTAAGGGTGCCATGAGACGGACCGCTCACCAGCTGAGCCGTCAGAGTCGCCCCTTCCGGATCGGTGTCGTTAGCCAGCACACCGGGAGCCGCCTGGTTCAATGTAGTATTGGAACCGGTATTATATGTATCATTCACGGCTACAGGCGAAAGGTTGGTGGTTTGCAGAGAATACTGCACCTTGACGTTTGATACGGAAGGACCGGTCCAGATTTTTACTCCATAATTGGTTGCTCGATAATCTGACAAACTGGCTAACATACCGTTAAGAAACACACTCAGATTCGTAACAGGTTGATCCTGGATTTTGGGAAGAACAACCTCAATGGCGTTATCGGCATCCATTGCTCCGGTTACTGATGCGGTCAGGACAGAAGTACCACCGGAAGTTGTGAATCCTGGCAAAATATTCACTTTTGAACGCGCAAGCCACCAGTCGCGAATTCCCACGGCATTAGCGAGCCACAATCTGGGCTTCGACAAGCTATATGTAACGTACTCTTCTTCCAGTCCATTGTTATTTGAAGGTGCATGCCCATAGAAATTGAGCAGCATGCCGGAATTATAATAGAAATCAACCGCAGACATTATTGAATTATACGTATGCCCCATATCAAGTGCACGTGGGGTTGTAGTGCCCACATACCAGTCGCTTGTCGGTATCGAAATGTGGGGAAAATGTTTTCCGGGCACCTTGGTTGAGAGAGTAAAATGAGGAAAGGGGCCGACTTTTTGCTCGCCCATTGTGATTACGCCTAATTGTTCCAGGATATCGTTGGAACCTTCACGAGTGGAATTGAAATATGGTGAAACCCAGTTCCTTGGGCAGTTGCCGGTGGCGCCACAGCCGTCTCGGCCATTGTCAAGACCTGACAGCCACCCTTGAATATCCAGGAAAGACGTTGAAATTGAATCGACAGCATAGGCCTTGCCGCTCGTATAACCCGGCGGACTTTGGTCAAGCGCCTCGTCCGGCCCCCAGTGCCAGTAATCGAAATCGGTTTGCAGCAACAAAGGATTTCCCGGGTTCTTAAGACCTCCGTTGTGCGATCCAATTGTGGCCCCGTAGTTAGACACAGCGTCCCGTAGACTGGAGATTATGGCCGTTTTGTCACTCCCCGTGTAAGCGCGAAGCGTGCCGGTAGTAAAATAATAATCTCCCGCGGCCCCGAGAGAATGTTCATACTGAGCCGATGAGTAAATGGTTTTTATCAGATCAATCGAACTCTCGAAATCATGACGAATAAGTAACGCTGCATCGTACTGATAACGCCATGGACTCACCTTGACAATTGGAAGTTTGAAAGATTCAAAAGCCCATTCAATGGCCTTGCGATAAATCAGATACGAATACATGCTCGGGTCAACGATTCCATGGCCGATGAGAGGTTGCAGCGCACCATGATAGATTATTTGTCCTTGCCCGTAGTTATTGACTGTCAGCAGCGGAGCTGCGTCACCATATGCAATGACCGTAGCACCGCTGGCAACAACCTGCCATGCATAATGGCTGCTATGAATTACGTGGGTAGGTGAGACACCCCATGGGATCTCTTCTGAAGTCAATGGACTGCCCCAAGCGAGTGTACCGCCGGGGATATGGCTGGTCAGGCGATGGTCAACGCTCTTGGTGAAGTGATTGTTTACATACCAGTTCCAGTTATTGGTTTCGTTCAATGTTGCATTAGTCATATGCAATCCCATTTCAGATGCAAGAGCAAAATCAGTGCGGTTGGTGCCGCCCGGATAACGGGTAAATGCGGAGGAACCGACGAACAGGACCCCTCCCGCAGTGACATAATTACGGAGCGGAGCGATCTCATTGTCGGCAATCGCTTCAGAGGCCAGACTGATCAGAATCGGGTATTGCGGCGAACCATCAGCATTAAGCAGCTTTCCACTTGCGATATCACTATCACTGATTTCGACGAAGGGGGTGCCATCCGAACGAAGGGAATCTTCAAGAGATTCATACGCAACGAAATAATGCCATGAGGTATAAAACCACTGAAAGCCTGAATATCCTGGCCCTGTAGGTCTTGGCGGGATACCAGGTGTTGTTTCAAGTGCCTGGGTGAGCTCGGATATGTGTATGGCAACCAGAGGTTTGGGGAGTTCCAGAGCAACCGCGCTGTATGGAGTTGCTATGCTGACGAAACACACTATTGTTATCACGATGCAACTAACAGCCCAGTTAGTCAACGATAGACGGCTCTTCATGACTCTGCCCCCTCACTTCACAGACCACGTATCAACCCTGTCAAGTTTTAACAGCAAGAACGAAACCAACCCCGCAACATCAATGTTTAATGATGTTTTTCGTAGACTGCACGTACATTCAGCCGTTCGGCATAACCGCTCGATTAAGTGGCAAGAGAGCCGCTACAAGCGCGTAAATAATTTACAAGGGCAGCATTTTTTCTGCCCAATCGGGCGTTTCAGATTCCGTCGCACGGTCGAAATACTTGACCACCTGAGCAAGCGCGACGTGGTCAGATAATCTCTCTTTAATTTCCGGACCATATTCGATGGTTTCCCGAATGATCTGACAGATTTTTCCTATCTCGTTCGGACCGACGGCAGTGCCATTCGGCAGAGAGATCACACGCTTCACCAGTGTCTCGGTTACCGGCAGCACCAGCCCCGCCTGAGGAAAATAGGAACGATACGGTTCCATTTTATGACAGCCGGGATAGAAATAGCGCCGGGCCAGGATATTTTCTTCGCGCAAAATGTCAACCAACTGATCTCTGCTCACATGTGTAACGGCTTCATCAATTTCAAGAAGGATATATTGATAATTGCATTTTTCCCGGTGATCGTAGTCAATCAGCTTGACGCCCGGCAGGTCTCTCAACCCGTATGAGTAAGAGTTGTAATTCTCGCGATTCACCCCGATAAAAGTATCCAGGCTTTCAAGGTTTGTTAATCCCATAAGCGCAGAGAACTCATTCATCTTTCCGTTTGTTCCGACATATATGACGTTGTCATATCCCGAGAACCCGAAATTTTTCATCAAGTGGATTTTCTCGGCCAGGCTATCATCATCAGTAACGATCGCCCCCCCCTCACACGTGTTGAAGAATTTGGTGGGATGGAAGCTGAAGACCTCCGCGCTCCCGAAGCTGCCGATCATCCTGTTTTTGTGTGAACAGCCGAAACCATGGGCCGCATCAAACAGCAGCTTCAATTTGTGAGCAGCCGCTATTTCTTCCAATGCTTCGATATTGCATGGGCGGCCCCACAGGTGCACACCGATGATTCCGGATGTCCGGGGCGTGATCATCTTTTCTATGCATGCGGGATCAAGCGTGTGTGTTTTGGGATCAACGTCGCAAAAGACCGGCGTTATTTCCTGCCATTGCAACGCATGCGCAGTAGCAACAAAGGTGAAAGAGGGAACAATCACCTCACCCTTTAATTCAAGGGAACGTATGGCAATCTCCAGGGCAACAGTACCGTTACACATGGCAATACAATGCTTTACCCCGACCATGTCGGAAACTCTCTGTTCAAACTCCTGCACATACGGCCCGTTATTGCTCAGCCATTTCCTGTCCAGCATGTCATTCAGGCGTTCAAGCAAGCGTTTTCTGTCGCCAAGGTTGGGACGTCCGACATGGAGCTTTTCATGAAAAGCGGGAGATCCACCAAAAATAGCCAGATCATCAATATTCTTTTTCATCTCATACCCCCGTTCACCAAAGAAACCCGTGCACATTACCGTTAGCCAATAAAAATGGCGGGGATCGCCACTGTTTGTATGAACTTCTGCTTCGTTATTTGTCAGGTTACGCAGCTTCTGCGGATGCCAACTTCAGGCCTTATATCCGCGCAGATAGCTATTGGTATTAAGAAGAGTCATGGGACAGAATTCAATGTCTCTGAAGCCCGCCTCTTCGAGCCAAAGCCTCGTTTCCGCCTGGGAATGGTTCCTCCCCTCATGTGTAACGCAAAGCTGAATGAGATCCAGGAAGATTGGCCAGCGGCCACCCAGCCGGTCGTCCCGCAAATATTGAGCTTGGACGACCAGCGACCCGCCTTGATTGATGGAGTTGTACAAAGATTTTAAAAGATTGCGACTTGTTTTTTCCCCAAGTCCATGCAGCATGTTGGAAACAAGTATCATGTCATATGTACCGGGAATAGTATCCTTCAAGGCATCCAGAGGCAGGTAATGAACGTCGTTCGTCAGGGAGTATTTTTCCCCTATTTCCATTGCGGTTTCCAGTACCTCAGGGTGATCGGCAAGATAAAGTTTCAGGCTTGGGTTACGCTTGCCCAGATGAAAAGCATACGTCCCCGGACCACAGCCAAGATCCAGCAGCGATTCGCATTCCTCCGTATCAAGGAAGTCTGCCAGCTGCTTTCCCCGCAATGACGCATAGTTATGCATCGACAGGGCAAAACTCCGGGTACTTTCCTTGTCCCCGCCGAGATGTGTAGCCGGATCAGTCGTTGGTGCGGAATTCAGGACAGCTTTATCGAGTTTTGACAGTGGCTCACAAAAATAATCCAGGCTGCGAATCCAGTCCCCCAGGTACTGTTCACCGGCGGAGGGTGATAATACGGCCCTGCACATCGGAGCGATGCTGTACTTAATTCCATCTTTGGACTCGAGCAGTTTCAGCACGACTCCGGCGTTTAACAATCTTGAAAGCGTACCCGGCTGGGCATCCAACTGTTCGGCAAGCTCATGCAGAGTCTTGTTGCCGCCATCAATAAGCTCAAAGACCTTCAGCTTTAACAGGGCAAACAGTATGTTGGACTGAAAAAACCCCTCAGCCAGAGAGAGCACTTCAATCTGCATCTTCTTTACCATCCGGTCTGATTCCGATTTTTCTTGTGACATAAAACAGCCTCCTTTTATGGCGGGTAAGGCCCTTGATTAAGGGTATTCAGAAGTGCTCGCTGCACGTTTATTCAATCCGCTTTTTAACATAAAGATCCACTTCGCAGCCGCGCAACGGCTCAAAGCCCGAGCAGTGTTGATATTATGTTTTTCTGGATTTCGGATGTGCCCGAATATATCTTCCCGGCTATGGAGTCCCGCAGGTTTCTTTCAAAATCCATCTCTGTTGAATAACCATAGGCGCCGTGTATCTGCAGGGCCTCCATGCAATTTTCCACATAACTTTCACTGACAAATAATTTTGCGATCGCAGACTCAATCGGCGCCCGCTTGCCCTGTGCTTTCAACCATGCAACCTTGTATAGGACGAGCCTCGACAATTCCAATCGGACCTGCATGTCAGCGATTTTATGTGATATTGCCTGGTTTTTACCGATGGGCCGATCGAACTGTTGTCTGTCATTTACGTAGCGGATACAATCTTCAAGATCCTTTCCCATAGCCCCGACATGGGTGGCAAACAGGCAGCTCCTTTCCCATTCCATCTCTGAATTGAAGATGGCGGCACCGGCACCCTCTTTCCCAAGCCGGTTCTCTTCCGGGACTTCGCAATCCTGGAGTATAACCTCTCCGAGCGGGCAGGTTTTCAATCCCATCATATTCAGTGGTTTCCCTACAGAAAATCCTGGAAAACTTTTTTCTACGATAAAGACCGAGATCCCCGCAAAACCCTTTTTGGCATCCGTGACCGCAAACACCAGGAGGAGATCGGCTATCGGCGCGTTGGTGATAAACATCTTCGTCCCGTTAAGAATATATCGATCACCTTTCTTTTCTGCTTTGCACTTGATGCTGAATGCATCTGATCCGGAATCCGGCTCGGTCATGGCATGACCGCCCTTGAGTGAACCGTTGCAAAGTCCCGGCAAATATCTGTCTTTCTGATAAGCGGAGCCGAATTTCAAAATCGGCGACTCGCATGTCCAGATATGTGAGTTGATCGAAAACAGAAGACCGCTGTCCCTGCAGCCATAACCAAGCCCTTCCATCGTGGCTACGCAGGTTATGATGTCCATGCCGAGACCACCGTACTCTTCCGGTATGGGAAGTCTCTGTATCCCGAAATCGGCACATTTTTCCCAGCCATATTGGTTGAATTCGCTATTCTTTTCGCGCTCTTTAGCCCCCTTATTAAGAACTTTTTCGGCGAATTCCATGGTTGATTTTTTAAAGTTCAGCTGATCTTCTGTTAACGAGAAATCCATGGCCCTTTATCCTTTCATTCCTGATGCCAACACAAATCAGACAGCCTGCATCTGCTTTTCAACAAGCATGGCCATGCTGTTAAGGCTTTGGAAATTCTCCGGAACAATTTCCTCGTCCATGATTTTTATGTTGAAGGTATCCTCCATGAAAGCAATCAACTTCATGAGCCCAAGCGAATCGACAATCCCCTGTTCAAGCAGATCTTCGTCAGGAGCCAATGTCTTTTTACCCATACCTGCGGCAATTTCAGTAAGTAGTACTTTTTCAATGCTATCCAGGATACTCATCAGAGCACCTCCTTTTCAGATATTTTCCCGACAACCTGCACACTGTTGACATGCCTGCAATAACCGCTTCTCATCAACATCTTAAAAAGACAATAATTAAACCCCTTCCGGAAATATTCCCAATGCTTCTAAATAATTACCTGGACGCCACGGTCCTCGCACCATGAGCGTATCAAGACAATAGATTTTGAAACCCAACTCTATAAGGGATTTAACAAGCACATTATTCCTAGCCATGATACGTGTTTGACAGCGTCTGTTTTTGTAAACAGCGATCGCATGCTGGAACAGACATCGCGCTTCCTGCTCTCCCTCCGTAAGTAATGGACCCAGTTGCACCGTTTCTGCACCTGGGAGACTTACAAGATATCCACGGATTTCTGATTTACCCCGATAGACAAAAACTTTGCCCCACTTGACATAATAAGCTAGATCCGCACGGCGATCCGATTTGCTTCTGGGCGTGTCATACCCATTAACCGCTTCAAGATCCTGCGCTGTCATCTCGCTTACATTAGCGCAGAGATCCGTGCGCTGCTCCACGTCTTTATCGAGAAGCAGATCCAGCATATTTTCCACCGGCAGAAAATCGAATGTGTAATAAAAATAGAAGGATGCGGGATTGAAAGCCTCCTGGACAAGCCTCAGGCTCTGCAGATTTTCAGCCCTCTTTAGCAGGGCGCGCATCATCTGGACTCCAACCCCATGTCCCTGGAACGATGGATCAACGGCTACCGGGCCGACACCTCCGAGATTGCCCCGCGGGTTAAGACAGCAGATCCCGGCGATACGTTTGTCCACCTCGGCAATCAGTAGTTCATTAGAACCATGGTGGAGCAAGGCCCACGCCCAGGATTCCCCGGCTTCTGCCCGTTTCATTTTCTGAGCATAACCATATTTTGAGGCAACCGAATTGAACGATTCATACAGGATTTCCCCTACCCGTCCTGTATCCGCTTTAGTCATATCCCTTATCTGGGCCGTCATCGCAATCTCCCTAAGGCCGTAAATCGACTCCCACTGCTTGCTGCGATACTACTTCCTTTGCCCCCCATCCCTGTTTATGAGGGTCTAAAGACCATGACAGCCATGTGCCCAACTCGTCACTGGATTTTGGCAGCAGCTCGGGAGGCCTTCCGACGTAAACACCTTTTTCCCTGGTATTTTTAGTGACTGACACACCAGTGCCAACAATGCATTCCCGTGCTACCGTAACCCTCTCTTTAATTGTTGCGTGCGCCCCGACAAAACCGAACGGTTCCAGGGTAACGCCGCCCAGCAAGATGGCGCCAGGTGCAACGAACGAGTGATCCATCAGGACTGAATGATGTCCAATTATTGCACCGGAGGCGACCGTCACGTTGTTTCCAATTTCTACAAAAGGTGCAACAACACTATTTTCGAGGATAAGACAGTTATCACCGGTCACGAGTCCAGGAAAGGTTGTCGCCTTGGAGCTAATATAATTTATCAGCTGATACCCCTTTTTTTTCGCTTGAGAGTACCTTTCCTCCCGTAATCTGTTAACCTTCTGAAAACCGGCCGAAATTATCATGTGGTGCCCAGCAGGGGGGAAAATTGATTCGACATTTTCAAAAGGCACAACCGGCAACCCAAAGAGTTTATCCTCATGTATATATGTGGAATCGACAGTAAATGCTGTTACTGTATGATGAGAATCATGAGTTAGATAGAAGTGCACAAGTTCAGCAAACAAACTGTTTCCAAAAACAATCACCTTTCCCATTTCCAACCTCCCCATTTCGCACAAAACCGACTGTACGGCTATCAAACGGCTGCGATCGCAGCGGAACCGAGCCATCCCTACGGGACGTTACCAAGATATTCCGTTGTCCATTTCAACACCGGCTGCACAACGCCAGGCTCCTTGCCATAATAGGCACCGGGCCTTTCTCTCACGTCAATTATGTCAAATGATACTCGGCTTTCATGTCTATAGATCACGGAGTTTGTATTCTTCACCACCAGCACAACGAACCGATGTGAACCACTATTCAACAAGTTGCCGGGGAAAGTGCATACGCAACGAAACAGGCCAGCCGGCATGGAACGATCACCAACCAGGCTGGCGGTAGAAAGCACAACTATCCCTTCCGCGGTATACAGGTGCAGGGTTATATGCAAATGCGCACCAGCTGCCAGATTCCAGCATTCAACTTCCGCAAGAAAAGGCGTCTGCATCGTCAGCGGATCAGACAGGATGCCATCCTGGCGACGAACTCGCACCCTGTGAAGCCGCACCATGTCATTACCCGGGGCTTCACAGGCATCATCCCAAACCTCTTCACACAAATCCATGCTCATTACAGATTTTGCCAGATACTTTTTCACCGTCTCTGCCGCCGGTCCGTCTTCAACAACTTTCCCGCTGTCAACCCATATAACCCGCTCGCAGAGGCTATTTACGGCAGTCATATTGTGGCTGATAAAAACTACCGTCCGCCCTCCCTTCGCGGCATCCTCTATCTTACCCAGGCACTTCTTCTGAAAAGCGGCATCACCCACTGACAGAACTTCATCCACCAGTAGAATCTCTGGTTCAAGATAAGCTGCCACAGCAAAGGCCAGGCGCACATACATACCGCTGGAGTAGCGTTTAACCGGCATATCGATGAATTTTTCAACCTCGGCGAAATCGACAATGGCGTCAAAATGCCGGTGGATCTCGGCTTTGGTCATGCCGATGATGGCACCGTTCAGAAAGATGTTTTCCCTTCCGGATAACTCCGGATGAAAACCGGTTCCGACCTCCAGCAGGGAGCCTACTCTGCCGTCAATCTCCGCCCTGCCGAGAGTCGGTTGCGTGATCCGTGACAGAATTTTCATCAAGGTACTTTTCCCGGCTCCGTTGTGTCCGATAATGCCGACAATCTGACCCTGGTCGATTTTGAACGAAACATCCTGCAGTGCCCAGAAAGACGTCGACCCCGACGAACCGCTCCCGTTGCGGCGAAAGACTGAACGCAGGCTGTCCGCCAGCAGATCGCGGAAAGTGTCGTGGCGTTGTTTGCCAGAGGAGATCAGGTACTGTTTGGATATATTCTCCACACTGATGGCACAATTACTCATGAATTCACTCCTGCGTTATGACTTTTTGTATAACGACCTGACGTACCATACGTTCAGATAATGTCTGCGAAGGTCTGTTCCATCCGCTTGAAATACACCAGGCCGCTCAGAAGTAAAACTACGACTACTGTCGAACTGACTATCAATACCATCCAGTCCGGTCGGTCGGCGCCAAGAATCGCCCACCTGAAACCTTCAATCACTCCGACCATCGGGTTCAGACTGTAGAGCAGACGCCACTTCTCCGGCACTATGCTGACGGGATAGGCGACAGGAGAAGCGTACATCCAGATCTGGATCAGAAAAGGTATGATGTGGCCAATATCACGGTACTTGACATTGAGTGTCGTCAGCCAGAGTCCCACTGCCAGGGCCGACAGCATGGACAAGGCGACAAAAAGCGGCAGCGCCAGCAGCCCCCAGGACGGCATGACCCCATACCAGAGCATCATGGCCATCAGGATAATGAATGAGAAAAACAGGTCCACTGCAGGCGATACCGATGCTGCCAGCGGGATCAGCAAGCGGGGAAAATAAATTTTGGTTATAAGATTGGCGCTGCCCACCAGGCTGCTGCCACTGCGCTGGAGCGCTTGGGAAAAACAATTCCAGGGCAGCAGCGCGGCAAAGGCAAAGAGAGGATAGGGCTTCCCATCTGAAGGGATTTTGGCAAAGTGACTGAAAACCAGAGTAAAGATAAGCATGGTGATCAGGGGCTGCAGCACCGCCCAACAGACGCCGATGGCCGTCTGCTTGTAGCGAATAAGGATATCCCTCCACACCAGGAAATACAGCAATTCCCGATAGTGCCAGAGGGCAACCAGATCAAGCTGAAAGAGGCCTTTGCTCGGTTGAATGATAAACGGAGGCTTTCTTAATATGTTCTCTGCTGCTAACTCCATACTGGCCACCCCGACGTAAAATTATTTAACGGTTCCTTGGCTGGACGTAACGACGAATCTTTATATATGCTCGTTGCAATAGTTATGAATATTCACCTTCAGGATATCCGGCACCGTAGAAAACCTGAGATTACTCAGAAGAAATCGTATTTTCAGCTCCATCCGCTGCAGATTGAGATAATGTCTGAAACGCGACTTAAATCCCGCCCGAATGCGCGGCTGCTGGGGGTCAATTTCCCATGGATGAAAATAGACAATTACCGGCTGCTTTTCCCTGGCATTGATCGATTGGATTGCCTGTGCCACCAATGCTGCAGGAAAAAACCTGAGGTATCCGCCACCTGCTATCGGTATGTGAGGCTTCCAGGCTCCTACGTTGAGAGAGAACGTAGATATCGGAAATTCCTGTATCTTGCCGGCATGCGTTGATATTTCATGGGGAAATCGTTTCCCTCCCGGAATGCCATAGATATCGTGAGTAATCGGAAAGATACTTGAGTCATAAGAGAACCCTTCTTCCACAAGAACATCCAACGCCCAGAGCGACTTTGTCGTGATTGAATAGCTCGGGGCCCGATACCCTTTCACCGGTTCCCCACAGATGTTTTCCAGGATTTTTTTTGCCTTTGATACATCCTCCCGGAATTCTTGCGGGGAAAGACGATATATGAGTTGATGCCCATAGCCGTGGCAGGCAATTTCATGCCCCCGGCGGCGGATCTCTTTTACGAGGGCGGGAAGCCGCTCTGCAATCCAACCCAGCACGAAAAACGTTGCCCGCAATGCAAATTCGTCCAGCATGTCAAGGATGCGCAGGGTATTGCCCTCAACCCGGAGCGGATATGTATCCCATTCCCATGGCTTGACCTGCTGTTCAAAAGCTGTCACTTGGAAATAGTCTTCAACATCTATGGTCAGGGCATTAATCATCCAGCACCTCAGAATATTTTCTTTATTTCAACCATCGCGCGGTTGACATGCCGGTTGTCATACACAATGCCTGGCGAATAGTACTCCACGTAAATATATGAGAGCGAGGCGGTCAATTGCTCGGCAAGGAGGTAGCTGAGTCCTGAATTAACCTCCAAGCGCCTGGTGTAACTCCCCAGTATCGGCTGCTCGTACTTTTCCGCCGTAACGGCAAGGTTACCATTCAATTTCTGGGTTACCTCGTATAGTCCGCGTACCGTTGCACCATATTTCTTTGTCAGCTGGGAATCTGTTTTGGTCACAACGTACTCGGAATACATCGGGGAAAAACTTACGAAACCTCTGTTTAGGCGCTTCTCGAGGGTGCCGCTGACAAAGCTTTCCTTCATAATGTTGCGCAGCGGATCTTCATCGTATTTCACACCGGTAATCACCGTGCCGGTAAGCGTATTGAATACATGGGTGATCCCCGCATTCCAGGCAACGTTACTAAGGCGCTGGCCACTATCATAACTGGTCCAGGTATTTCCTGCCTGGGCAAAGACAAACGATTTGTCCGTATACTCGTAGCGGAAGCCACCAAGCGCCTGGTGTTGGCTGATATTATCGATATCAGATGTCTCCCTGGTGAAGGTATAATCGGCGGTCAAACTGAATTTTTTGGACAATTCATACGCCACATCCAACGTGGCAACGTGATCAGTTTTGTTGATACCGTTATCGGATGAACCGATAAAGCCGGTGTCAATGAATTGGTAGGCGGCGATACCGGTTGAGCCGAAATAACGGGTGTCGGTAAATTGGTAGCCGGCCTTAACCTTGATCCTTTCAGTTGGGCGTAACGTAACATACGGCGCAACGGTAACTATATTGCGGTCCGACTGGTTAAGAAACAGACTTTCGCTTGTCACATCCCGGGTTGCATCCAGCGAAACCCGTTGATATTCATCGCTCACGTCAAGATATATGAAATTTTCAACAGCGGTCAGGTGCCCTTTCGCACTAAGTGCATGCGTTATCTCATCCTTATGGTTTCCATTGGCATAGTGTCGGTAGTCAAATACATAATTGAGATCCGCAGCCAGTACCGGCGCTTTGTAACTCATGGCAATCCCCGGAAGAGCCCGTGTGATGTAATCAGAAATACGGTTGGTGGTAGTCTCGAAAACATTATCAGTAAACTCCTCGCTGACAGCTAAGGAAGGGTGCAGCTCAAATTCAGCTCCCTGTGCAACAGTTGCTACAGTTGCTACAGAAAAAATACTGAAAAAAATTGCTCCTCTTAGTAGCTTTGGCATGGAATCCCTCACATTAACTCTGGTTACGCAGGACAAGTGCGTTTACAACATACATTAAGAATCAAAGCCTGAACATGCGGCCGAACATATTTCCCATTAAGGATTGCGATGTTTCTTCGGTTGATAATTCGCTTTGTTTTTCTTCCGTGATTTGATTACTTTTAAATATTTTTTGAATAAGTGTGCCGGTTTTTTCCTGATGTGACTTCAGTGACTTTTCCAGTTCAGTAATTTTTCCCGTCATTTCTTGAAACATCTTCTGATTGGTTGACTCAGATTCTCTTTCCATATTTTCAAGTCGTTCGCTGATACCCTTAATCAGTTCAGAAATCACCGGTTCGGAACGGCCAGACGAGAATTGCGCTTCGCTATCTTTTACTTTCATAACGTGTCCATCCGATGACTCACTTCCCCAGTAATGATATTCGAAATCCAGGTCACCGATGATATCCTGCACCAGAGCGGCATCAATCGTCCTGGTCTCCTCGGCAAACGCGGCCAACAAGATGAAATCACAGATAATATTGATCAGCCGGGGAATTCCCCTGCTATACGTAAATATGATATCGATGGTTTCCGGGGAAAAGCTGACAGCTTCGCGGTCACCAGCCTTTTCCAGACGATGCAGGATATACAGTTCAATTTCCAATCTATTTAGTGGTTGGATATGGCAGTTGATGCTGATTCGCTGACGCAGTTGTACCAGTGTTATCGATGCCAGTGTTGTTCGCAGTTCAGGCTGTCCTACAAGGATAATCTGAAGAAGTTTTGCATTGTCGGTTTCAAGGTTGGACAGCATCCTGATCTCTTCAAGCAGATCATGGTTCAGGTTCTGAGCCTCATCGATTATCAGAACCGGTTTATTCCCCTTCACGAACTGGTCAATCAGGAAGGTATTCAAATCCCTCAGTAGCGTGATCTTGTCTTTGTTCAGGACAGGCAAGCCGAAATCGTCATTGATCATTGCAATCAACTGTTCTGAATCAACTCGCGTATTAAATATTTTCGAGAGGACAACATCGGTAAGATTTTTTTTAATAAGATTCCGGATGATCGTCGTTTTACCGGAACCTACCTCACCAGTGAGGAGAATAAAGCCAACCCGTTCCCGGATGCCGTAGTCCAGATAGGAAAGTACTTTTTTGTGCGAACTGCTCATGAACAGGAACTCGGGATCCGGCAGTAGATCGAATGGTTTTTGTTTTAAATTAAAAAATGCCTCGTACATGAATTATCCCCTCATGGTAGATATGGGATCAGAACTCACTCCTGCACAATTTACGCATATCCTTCACGGCAATAGTGGTAGCGATCACTGTGAAATTCGGTTTCCGCTTCATTATAAACAATGCCAAGCAGCGGAGTTCCTTTGATGTATTCCATCGTTTCCTCGATATTGTGCAACGTGACAAGACCTTCCTTTGCTACCAGCACGATGCCGTCAACAATGGTGCTCAATGAGCGCGTCTCGGCAAACGGCAGCACAGGCGGGGTGTCGATGATTACGTAACGGTCGTGGTAGCGGTTCTTTATCTCGAGGAAAAAATCCCGCATCCGTTGCGAGGTAAAGACTTCCGCGGGATTTGGCACACTGCGGCCGGCAGGAAGAAATGATAGTTTGCCGATTCCGGTGCGTATAAGTGCATCCTTGACATCGACATCGTCCAAAAGGCAATCGGTAAGACCTGCCGAATTTTCTATCCCCAGATAGCTGTGAATTGTCGGTTTTCTGATATCAGCATCTACCAGCAGAACTGTGTGATCAAATTCCTGGGCCATACTCAGGGCGAGATTCAGGGAAGTGAGGCTTTTACCTTCGCCTCCGATGGAACTGGTCAACATCAGCATATTCAGAAAAGCCCCCTCTTTGGTCATTTTAACGATGACCGATTTCAGTTTGCGGTATTCTTCCGCTGCCTGGGTATTCGGGTCATTTACGGTCACAAGCAGCCGATTTGTCATAGTGATGATCGGTGATGTCAGTGGTGGTGGCACATGGATCTTGAGATCAGTTTTTTTTGCTGAAACCTCAGAGATCGATTCGACCCGCAGTTTTGCAGCTTTTTCCAGAGCTTCTTCTATCCTGCTCATAACATTTCCTTTCAGACCGTGAAATATGCTCAGTATCCAATCTATTTGAGGGTCAGATTCATCAACTGCGTTTTGATGCCGGCATAACTGAAAACATCAATAGAGAGAGACCGCATCAACTCAAGGGGAACAGTTGCCAGAATCAGCAAGAAGCACGTTCCTGCAATGCCGTAGAACCAGTAATCTCTCTTTCGTACCGCCTCTAATTCGATCGGATTTTCGATTGTGGGGACGACCGCCAAAATCTGAATACCTAACGATTTAAGAGACTCGATATTTCGTACAGACTGGTCAAGATGATCAAGCAGCACCAGAAATGCAAAGCTGACCACCAGAGCACCAACAATGCCCAAGAAGATTATTTTCACACGCTGCGGACTGTAAGGTTGAGTCGGAATTACTGCAGGATCTACAATTCTGAAGGTAGTAGCCTTGTCCTGCACCTCCACCTGTTTTGACACTTCTGACTGTCCATATCTGGCCATCAGTTGCTCATAAAGATTTTTCTGACTGTTTTTCTCCCGTTCCAGTTCGTCAAGTCCAGTCTTGACAGCAGGGATACTTCTAAGCAGGGACTGTTTCGACGCGATAAAGCGCCGTTGGATATTTTCATTGTCACGCAGAGAATTCAGCTCCATTGAAATATTAACCATTTCCGGTGAGAGAGTATCACCAAGATTGGCTCTCGAACTACCCGATTTAAGCTGCTGTTTGATGTCTGAAATAGAGTTATTTAGCTCAACAATTTCTGGATGATTATCCGTATAGACAAGGCTCAGTTCCTGGCGTTTTTTCTCCAGCATTGCCAGCTTTGCCTTAAACGGATCGTTCTTTTTTGCGAGGCTCTGCATGCTTTCAAGCTGGCGACGTTTAAGAGCTATCTCATCAAGCTTCTGCTGTGCAAAACCGATTTCGGCAAGCAGAGCTCCTTCATTTTGAGCAAGCACACCTCCATTGTCTCTTTTGTAACTATTTGCCTTGGCTTCTGCCTCATCAAGCTTTGACTTGATGGTTGTAATCTGTTCCCCAAGAAAATTGGTTGCGCCGTATGACTCTTCCCGTTTTGACGCAATATTCTCCTCGATATAGCGGCGAACCAGCGCGTTCACATAGTCTCGGGCAAGACGGGGATTCTCGCTGGTGAACGTTATGGTAAACAACCCTTCATTGTCTTTCAGTTTGATGTCGGTGTTTTTCTGAAACTCCGCAATCATTTTTTCCAGCTGACCACTGTTTTGTTTGTTGACGTTCAGGTCGAGATCATTAAACACTTTGAGCAATAATGCCCGGCTTTTCATTGCGTAGGCTAACACCCTCAGCTTGTCCTCAAATGAAGGTGTTATCGCAATCCCCTTGACCAGGTCGCTGATGACGCTCTTTTCGATAAAGACCGTACTTCTGGCCTCATAGCGTTTTGGAAGAAGATAACTGGTAATGACAACCCCGATCATGATTACAAGGGCAAGTATTACAAACAGATATTTCCTTTTACTGATCAACTGCAGATATTTTTTGTAGTCAAAATCCTCTGAATTATTCATGTGTCACCCCGCGACTCATATTTGTGCTTGTGTTTTAGAATTCGCCGCATCTTTTAAAACATGCCTTCCTTGACCACGATGTAATCGTTCGGCTTTAACTTGGAATTCTGACTCAGGTCGCCATCATTCAAAATATCCTTTGCCCTGACCGGTATAATCACCTCTTTACCACCTTCATTACGCAGGATAGTCGTATCATTCTGCTTGGCAAACTTACTGAATCCCCCGGCCTCGAGGATTGCTTGCATGACCGTCATTCCATCCCGGTATTCAATAAATTTCGGGGTATTCACCGCTCCAAGAACATAGATACTTTTATCTGTAAGGAGCGGAATATAGATTGAGTCGTTTGATTCGATGGCAATATCCTCGCTGGTATCGCCGTTAATAAAGAGCTTGTAAAAACCTGCCTTGATCATTTTCCCTTTTCTAAGAACGTATGCTCTTTTGAGATCGGCATTTGTGACATCGCCCAGGTTACACAACAACTGCAAGAGTGTTGTGCTGCGATTAAGGTCGTACGCCGCTGCTTTGACCCCACCACCAAAGATATACACCTTGCTGTTGGTGATCTCTCTGACCGTCACCGTAACGTTGGGGCTCTTGACCAACCCCTTGATCTTCTCATCAAGCGACTTTTGCAGTACCGGCGGTGTTAAGCCGGATGCTTTTACGTCACCTATCCCGGGAATGGTAATTTTACCGTCCGGTCTCACCTTGACTGACACATTCAGCTCCTTGACCCCCCAGACAAACACATCAAGAACATCTCCCTCCCCGATGACATAATCACCAGCCTGAGACAATGAGGGGAACAGAATTAATCCTATACATGTCATCATCAGCCATTTTTTCATTTTGATCTCCTTCGTAATCCGATCCTCTATCGGTGAATTGTTGAATTTCGGTGCGAAATCATCTCGCTCCTTTTCTGAAAAGAACCACTTGAATCGTTTCCAGGATGATCATGAAGTCAAATGTCAGAGAAAGGTTCTTGATATAATAAAGGTCAAAACGAAGCTTCTCCATGGCATCATCAACAGAGGCTCCATACGGGTAGCGGACCTGTGCCCAGCCGGTTACTCCCGGCTTGACAAAGTGGCGTTCAGAATAGTAAGGGACAATCTCCTTCAGCTTGTCGACAAATTCCGGGCGTTCCGGCCGAGGACCAACCATGCTCATATCACCCCGGAGTATATTGAAAAACTGCGGCAGCTCATCAATGCGGCACTTGCGAAAAAACGCGCCTAATCGGGTAACTCGCGAATCGTTTTTCTGAGCCCACACCGCTCCGGTGCCGTTTTCCGCATCTGATCTCATGGTCCTTATCTTATAGAGAAAAAACGGTTTTTCTCTTTCCCCAACCCGTTTCTGCCGATAGAAAACCGGTCCTGGTGAGTCGAATTTTATTGCCAGAGCGACCAGAGGCAGAAACGGTACCGTCAGGATTATACCGGCGATTGCACAGAACACATCCACGCCCCTCTTGAAAACCTTGCGTATTCGACTAACTTTGAAACCATTAGAAAAGATAAACCAACTGGGGTTTATGCCTTCCAAAAACAGCTTACCGGTAACCTGCTCATAGAACGAAGGAGCGTCCACAACATCGACTCCATTAAGCTTGCAGGCCATAACATCGCCAAGTGGAAACACGCCCCTCCGCTCAGACAACGAAACCACTATTTTGTCCGCCTTCTCTCTCCTGACTGTTTCAAAGAGCCCACCACTGTTTTCGAGAATCCAGTCGGGTGGGACCTCGGATAATTCATCAGAGCATCTGATGTAACCAGAGAGCAGATAATTTTCGTCTGATTCCGGGATGAGCGCCCCCATATTCCCGGCGGTGGCCCCGACGCCAAGGATCACGACACGACTCGCAAATCCCTGATATTTAACATAGAGCCTGTATACCGAGTGGCACGTAAACTGAAGTAAACCGAAGACTATAATTGCGGACGCCAGGATTCCGTTGTCGTATTCGTCCGGATTGTTTGAATACGAGATAAAGGAAAAAAGAAAACACGACACGCCGAGGGAAGCCCCGATCTTGACAGCTATATCTCTGATAACCAGCTCATGATGGTTTTTGTAGATCTCGCCCAGAAATGACAGAAAAACAACGATTACGGTAAAAACAGCTATCCTTATGACTCCAACCGCCTGCATTTCTTCTGCGCCCGGAATTTTCATACTTTTGATTGAAATGGCTGTCAGCATGGCCAGGATGGCTGCTATGATGTCGCAGACAACCAGTAAAACAAGCCTCTTGTTCTGTTCCATTTCGATGCTCCTTGAATCACACTGGGTCGGATCAACATCAATTAAGTTGCGCCAGAAGTTTCCTTGCCTGCCGGTTTTCCACAAAGTTTTCAGCACGAAGAGCTATCTGAAGCCGTTCAACAGCCTCCTTTTTCTTTCCTGAAGCCTGATAAAGAAGCGCAAGGTGGTAATTAATTGTCGGATCAACGGGAAGGAGCGCCAAAGCCTTTTCCATATACTGACGGGCTTCCTGATATCGGTTGTTTTTCAGGAGTGCATACCCGATTGTATCCATGTAACCGGGATCTCCCGGCTCCAGGGCAATTGCTCTTTCCGCCAGCCGGAGGGCTTCTTCTTTCGTCCCATTCCCGTCAAGATACAGGTATGCAAGATTATTAAGAGCTGCTGCATAGTTGCCAGAGTGTGCCAGCGCCATGCGATATTTTTTGATAGCCTCCCTTTTATTACCATGTGCTTCCAGAAGTGTTCCTTGTATAAAGTATGCTGGGGCATAATCAGGATATTTTCGTAAAACACCGTCGCAGGTTTTTAGAGACAGGGAGTGATTACCGGTTTTGCCGTACAGTACTGCCAGTGCAAGCGTTGTCTTTGGGTTGTTCCCGTCATGAAGCATCCCTTTTTTCAAAGTTTCGATGGCAAGTTCGGGATTTTTTTGTTCCTGGTATATGTTTGCAAGTAACATGTATCCGTATGAAGAGTCAGGTTTGAGGCTTATGGCTCGTTCTGCCTCTTTTATGGCTTCGGGAAATTTATTCATAGCAATATACGTAGCGACTCTTTTTGGGCAAGCACGCTCTGGTGAGATCGCATCCATATCGTCGCATGCCTTAAGGGCCTCGTTATATTTTCTGCTTTTGAGGAATAATCGAACTTTTTCGTCTAGAATATCGGGGGAGCGAGGATTAAACTGATTCGCTTCAACAAGGACTGACAAAGTTTTTTCCATATCACCATTTTTTTCGTAATAGCGCGCCAACGCAACATAGGCTAAAATATTACGAGTTTTCTTGGCCTTAAGGTACCAGGCACGTGATTCGCTCTTCCTTTTAGACGAATCAAGAAGTGCTGCCGTTTGTAGCATCGCATTCACATTGCCCGGTTCCTTCTTCAAAACCTCCGAATATTCGTTCATCGCTTTTCCGGCATCGCCAATACTGGCATAATACCCGGCAAGAATGAAATACGGTGTATTGGCACCGGGATCGCATTCTTTTGCTTTCGCCAGGTAACGTAGTGCTTCGTTGGGCTTCTTATCCGCAAACATGATCCTGGCCATACCATAATAAAGAACAGCATCGCTTTTTTTGTTGACCAAACCCGCGTTAAGGGTGGAGAACGCCTTGGCACTATCATTTTGGTGTTCATAGAAGGAAGCCAGGATTAACCTGGTGTTGAGTATTTCAGGCGCAATACGAATCGCCGTCTTAAGATCAACTTCAACATCGGCGGTCTTTCCCTGGCTGAGGTGAACCATCCCCTTCTTTAAATATGCGTCGATAAGTCTGGGTTCAATTTTTGTCGCTATGTCGAGCTCTTTCATTCCTTCTTCATACCGGCCCTTTGCCATATAGGCATTGCCAAGCAAGTCATGCCCCAGTGAATTATTACCATCTGCATCAAGGAATTTAGTCAGTTCTGATATCGCATCATCAACACGCTTCTGCTGAAGAAGGATCATTCCGGTAAGAAGCCGTGCCTGATTGCAAGATGGGGATTGATCGATAATCTGCCTGAATTGGTTCAGGGCACTTTCCAAATCCCCTGTGCCGTACAGACTAAGGCCCAGATAATAATACCCGGCCACCGTCGGTTGAAGTTTGTTGGCATTTTGTAAAGCGGCTATGGCCTCGGTGAGATTTTTTTTGCGATAGGACACTATCCCTTTCAAACGATATCCTTCTGCATGTGCAGGAAATTTTTTAATAAGTTCCCCTGCGATTGTTTCAGCGATGACGAAATGTCCCATCTCGAAATGCAGAAGTCCCGCCCTGTAAGCGGCAACCGGATCAGCAGCATTCATCTCACCCAGCTTTTTGTAAAGTTCGAGGGCATGCTCCTTCCTGCCGAGTGCGATTTCAGCGTCAGCCAGGAGGTAATGTGCCTTTGGGTTCCGAGGATGATTCCTGATGACGCCTTCCAGCAAAACTCTGGCCTGTTCTGCCTTTCCCTGCATCAGACGCAGCGCTGCGAGTTCCAGCGTAGTAGAAAGTTTCCCGGGATCTTTCTGCAGGGCACGAAGAAAAAATGTTTCAGCAGCCTCTGGCATATTTTTTATACCGTACGAGATGCCGATAGACTCCATGGCATCTGCCGAGTCGGGTTTTGACGCCAGATAATCCTTTGCCTGACTGATAGCCAGGTCCGGTTTCCTCTGACCGTTGTAAAGTTTCGCCAGTTCCAGTTGGATACCGGGTTGAGCTGGATTCAACCGTTTTACTTTCTGTAATTCTCTTTCAGCCAGTTCGTATTTCATTTCCGATACATATGCTTTAGCTAACTGGTACCGGGCGTCCACATTGTTCTGGTTTTTTTCCAGGGCATTTCTGAAAAGCACAATTGCACCGTTTGAATTCCCTTCACGAAGCGATTTGACTCCATCCGCATACAATTCATCACTGGTTTTACCCGTACAACCGGAATTGAAGATAAACAAAGTCATCAGGATTACTATTTTTTTGTACACAGCAGAGCCTCCGGAACAATCGTATAAACCACGTGGCACATTCATGATCGCCATTATATGTACTCAGGTAATTAACACAGAGCGTGCCATGTCGTTACATGCCAATATATTTAGTTAATTCGATATGTTATGTACTATATGACCGACGATTGGCATGTTAGATTATGTGGCAATTCAGGGCATGACATGGCCGGGAGGGTGGATTTTAAGGGGGTGGAATTCGATGGTAAAAAATATGACCGATGTTAATTGGGCAAGAGCGCTGCCCACTACCGTTCAAATATCTTCAATTGTAAAGAACAGCCTGCTGATATGTCGGACTATTTTACATTTATCATGAAGTAAAAAACTCTTTTCAACTAATTAATGTATAAATTCAAGCCATTTACAACTTGGCACGCTCGATGCTTATCCCTTATCAAACATTCGATCAGACATTTTATGATTACACTTTGAATTCAGGGACACACATATTTGGTACCTCCATGATTCAAGCGCAGCAGAATCTCACTTCTCTGTAGAGAAAGAACCAAACCACAATGAAAGGTGGTGAACAAATGTAATGAATTTCAATTAAATTGTTATCAATGCTATGCACATATAAAATTTAATAATAAAAAGCCAACAAAAGCGGTCTTACAAACTAAAAAGGAGATACATCATGAAAAAGCTGATCTTAATAGCAGTATGTTTAGGATTAATGGCTCTTGGATCTGCAGGCACTGCTGGGGCCTTTAGTCACCCGGGACTAACTGAACTGAATTCCGGTGATACGGCATCCATGAATTTCAACCTGCCCTCTGACCTTGGCACAGGATTTACCGCCTGGCTAAATATTTCAGCCATTGCCCACGATGGCAGTAAAGATTTAGTAAAACTCAATGGAATCGATGCCGGCGCTCTTACAGCAAGTTTAGACAGAGATTTACAAACCACACGATTGAATATCAGTGATTTTTTTGCCAGTTACTTGCTGAATAGACAGCCTTTGAATGTTACCATTTACGCTGATGGCCCGCTGAGCCTGGGGACGACCATGCTCACCCTTGAATATGCATCCATTGCCTCACCAGTTGATCAGTCCAATGGTAACACCGCACCGGTGCCGGAACCGGCAACACTTCTGCTCCTGGGTTCGGGCCTGAGTGGTTTAGCCTTCTGGGGCAAACGGCGCAGAGTAGCAGCATAATTTTTGCTCATCCGCCTTGGCGATTAACGGTGAGGTGAAAACCTCGCCGTTTTTTTACCGTTTTCGCGGCATGGGCACGACCGGGTCATCAACTGCGACTTAAACGAGAGGTGATGCATGATACCCCATACAAAAATACTAGTGGCAGAAGATGATACCATTGCAGCACACCATTTAAATCAGTCGTTGCTCCGCATGGGATATCAGATCACAGGTGTGGTTATGACCGGGGAAAAAGTCATTGAAAATGTCACGAAAAATCGACCGGATCTTATTCTGGTAGACATTACGCTCGGTGGCAAAATCGATGGAATTTGTGCAGTACAAGAGGTACATAACCAGTTTGACATCCCCGCTATTTATATGACCGCAAATTCTGATGATACTGTATTTGAGCGCGCCAAGGAGACCGAACCGTATGCATATCTGATCAAACCATTCGATATTTATCAGCTGCAGAATGCCATCGAAATTGCCTTGTTCAAGCACAACACGGATAAACAGCTGAAAGAAAGTGAAAATCGGTATCGCACGATATTTGAGATGAGTGATAACGCCATGATGCTTATCAATGAAAATTCAACAATTATCATGGTGAATGAACAATTCAAGAATATGGTAGGGTGTTCCAAGGAATCGGTTGAAAACGTGAAAAGCTGGACTGATTTTTTTGGTGACAGCGAGCGTTCAAAGCTGGATGAACGGCTCCGGGTTGCTGATGATGACACATCCGCAACCCGGCAGCAGTTCGAACTAACAATAGTGGACAACAATGGAAACACAAAGATAGTTTATACAAATGTCAAAAAAATCACCGGTACCACCACCTACATTATTTCAATGAATGATATCTCTGAACTCAAACATGCAGCAAAGGAAATACGCCTGTTGAATGAAGAACTTCATTCAATAAACAAGGGGCTCAATCAGGAAATCACCTTACGGGAGAGAATTGAAAGGCAGTTGCGGTATAAAGCCACCCACGACCATCTGACTGGTCTGCCTAATCGCGTGCTGCTTTTTGACCGTTTAAAACAGGCTTTTGCTTTTGAAGAACGCCATAACACACTGATCGCGATTATGATTCTTGATCTGGATAATTTCAAAAACATCAATGATTCCATGGGGCATTTATCCGGAGACATACTTCTTAAAAAAGTGGCACTAGGGTTGCAAAAATGCATGCGTCAATATGACACGGTAGGCCGACTGGGGGGTGATGAATTTGTAATTATTATTAATGATGCTGATACTATTCAAGACATCATTACATTCGCAGAAAAGGTCCAGGAAATATTCCGGAAACCATTTGATATCCTTGGCCAGCAAACCTATGTAACAACGAGCATAGGAGTTGCTGTGTATCCTCTCCACGGGGCCACGATCGAGTCACTGTTAAAAAAAGCTGATATGGCCATGTATGTTGCCAAGAAAAGTGGAAGGAACACGTTTCGATTTTTCTCGGATTCAATGGATGTAAACGATTCCACCCAAAAAAAGATGAGGACAAAACGGCGGATATCATTGATGGAAAAACCGACCAGAAACAATTATTTCACCCATGTTACACTTCGGTCTGATAAAGAAGCATTATCGCACTAACGTACTACACATAAAAACAGGGGTATGCCATGAGAACAACAGGCAGCCATAACCATCTCAAAACGCTTGATCACATTCCAATATTTTCGTGTCTGCTCCCAGAAGAGAAATCCAGACTTACTCAGATTATTACGGAGAAACATTTTAAAAAAAATTCCATCATTCTGATGGAAGATGATTCCAAGAACTTCATGTATGTAATTTTTACCGGTAAAATAAAAGTTGTGCGGATAACCCCAGACGGGAAGGAACAGATTCTGGTCATCCGCAAGAGGGGAGACTTTTTTGGGGAGATGACCCTTTTGGACGGAAAATCTCAACCAGCCACTGTTGTAGCGATGGAGGATGCTACAGTGGGGTTAATATCAAAAGTGGATTTTGAACAGTATTTTATGAAAGATCCCAATGTATTAAAGCATATCATCTCCATGCTTTGCGAGCGCCTGAGGGATTCTTGGACAATGTTGCGGGTGCTCGGTTTGCCCGACGCAGAGACCAGAGTACGGGCGGTGCTGGCCCACATCAGCACTGTTTACGGGATCAAGGACGTAAGAGGCATCATCATTCCCTTCAAGCTTACTCATAAAGAAATAGCAGACTTTGCTTCACTTGCCAGAGAAACGGTGAGTAGACTGTTGACTCGACTGAGCCAGGCGGGAGAGATTGAAATTATCGGTAGAAAAAATATTATACTCAAAGCCTCCTTTTCGCATCCGAAATAACTTTTTTTATCGTTTCAGCCACTTCTCCAGGGCAGTCAATAAATCAGGTAACATCAAAGGCTTAGGAAGATGATCGTTCATTCCGGCAGCGATGCATCGGTCACGGTCCCGCTTCATGGCATTGCCGGTAAGCGCGATAACCGGAAGATTGTGCCGACGTACGGCTGAGGCCGGATCACGAATAACCGCCGTGACTTCAAAACCATTCATTTCCGGCATCATGCAATCCATCAGCACCAGTGCATAATCATGTGTCTCAAGTGCCTGTAATGCTTCTTTGCCGTCACCGGCCACATCTACCAGATAACCGTAGCTCTTCAGTAGCTGTGGTACAATTTTCCGGGCTGTCGGATCATCATCAGTCAACAGGATACGGATTATGCCAGTTTCACCCCCCATAGCAACAGGCTGATTGACAGTGGTGTGCCCTTGAATGTCAATAGCTAAATCATCCTTGTTACTTCCTGGTGAGGACGGGAGTAAATTGAGCTGAGGGACATCCGTCTTCAGCTTTTCCATTTTTGCGGTAAACCAGAAAGTTGAACCACGCCCTTCCGTACTTTCCGCACCGATGCTTCCCCCCATCAATGCCGCCAACTGTTTGCAGATTGTCAGACCAAGTCCGGTACCGCCATAGGTGCGCGTGGTGGAACTGTCGGCCTGAATGAAGGGATCGAAGATCCGTTCCAGTTTGTCGGCCGCGATGCCAATACCGCTGTCGCGTATCAGAAAACGGAGGGTGATGGAGTGTTCGGTTTCACTGTCTTTCCGGGTCTGAAGCGTTACGGAGCCTTTGGGGGTGAATTTAATTGCGTTGCCAACAAGATTGGTGATGATCTGGCGCAGTCGTCCAGGATCGCCTTTCAAATTCACTGGCACGTTGGCATCTATTGAGGAAGTAAGTTTTATCCCTTTTTCGAGGGCTTGAAGAGACATGAGGTTAATGACATCTGTAACCACCGTCTGCAGGTCAAAGTCGAATGTTTCCAGTTCAATCTTGTCCGCTTCTATTTTTGACAAGTCGAGGATGTCATTAAGCAGATGCACCAGTTCGATGCCGGATTTTTTAGCGCTTTCTGCAAATCCATACTGTTCATGAGTCAACCTGGTATGCTGCAACAGTTCAATCATGCCGATAACGCCGTTCATCGGAGTACGGATCTCGTGGCTCATGGTGGCCAGAAAACGGCTCTTGGCAATAGTGGCCGCCTCGGCAGCAGCTTTGGCCTGACGTAGCTCCATTTCCATCTGTTTGCGCCCTGAGATATCATATGCGGTACCGCTCGCACCGATTATATTCCCGTTTTCATCGCTCATAAAAAGAGCATTAAATACAAGGTCTAGTTCGTTGCCAGACTTTCCTGTATGCACGGTTTCAAAGCCGGTGACTGAATTTCCTTCCAATATTCGCCTGAACTCAATGCGAGAACGTTCAGCACTGTCAGGTGTTTGAAAATCGCTGAATTTTCTACCGAGCATTTCATTTAGTTCATAGCCAAGTACCTGTTCCCAAGCCAGGTTAAGGTAGGTGAACCTTCCTTCATTATCACATTGCCAGATCAGATCCTGCGATGTTTCTACCAGAGAGTGATAGAGTGCCTCGGATTTTTTCAGTGACACTTCCGCTTGCTTGCGCTCGGTAATATCCCTGTTGGTGGCGCGTTGTCCCAGATATTTACCGGCGTTGTCATAGACCGGCTGGCATACATGCGAGAACCAGCGCTCTTCGCCGCTGCGGGTAAGAATCCGAAAGTCCATATGGTGTTGATTCGTTTTCACTGCTGCATCCGGATCTACAGACAGGTGACTGGCAAATTGAATCCGGTCATCTGGATGTGTAATCCTCTCCATGAGCACGGGGTCTTTCTGAAACTCTTCCCTGTTATATCCGGTATGGCGCTCGCAAGAAGGGGAGATATAGCGCAAGCTGCCGTCGGGAGCCAGCCAGTATTCCCAGTCATACGTATAATCTGCGACAGTACGGTATGCTTCTTCGCGTTCCAGCAATTCTGCCGTTCGGGCTTCCACCCGCTGCTCCAGAGATTCATTGATCTGCCGGATTTCATAGAACTGACTCACCAGGGAATTCGCCATTTGCCTGAAATTGTTAATCAGGTGATTTGCCTCTGTGACGCCGCTATCCGGCCACTCAATCCCGTCACCATCTGTCGCCAACCTGCCCGGCAATTCAAATGTTAAAGTGCGAAGCTGTCTTAATGTAGAAACGATATTACGGCTCAATAATTCAGCCAGCGCCAGCGACAGGAGCAGAAGCAGAAACAACAGGCTCAGCTTGTTTGTATAGCGTTCGGAGAGCGCATTCTGATAGGGTGCCACCGGCTGTTCCAGAATCAACCGCCATCCTGAGAAGTTGCCGATAGTAGTTTGCGCAACATAGAACGATTTCTGCCAGCGCCCCGATAAAAGAGTATTGGAAGGGACATCCGGGACCCATTGACTGATCCCTTTTTCAAGAGGACTAAGTGTCCCTTTGCCACGGACAAACGGCGCCATTACCTTTTGATCCGGACAATTAGTCATAATAACGATGCCGTTTCTATCCAAAAGCGTGTAATGAGTGGCATCGTGATCCGTTTCTTTGTTGAGGAACGCCTGAATCTGCTCCATGTTCATGGCGCCGACAGCAAAACCGCCATAGTGTCCACTCGTAACAATCGGAGCAAGCATCAGGACTCTCGGAACGGGGATGCCGACCCTGCTCATGACTACTTCAGAAAGCATCGGTTTGAGCGTCCGCTTGAGCGTTTGGACATAGGAGCGATCTGCATAGTTTTTACCTATACCGCTTTGCCCCAACTCGTCTATCAGAGGGAAAATGGCGGTGGTTGTCGCGTCTCTGTCCCGAAGCCCGATATAATAAAAATTGACGTCTGCCTTCTTTGCCTGTTCGAGAAAAGGTCGCATCTGCTCCGGAGTTTTGGAAGACGCCATCTGTGCCAGATTTACAATGGCAGATTCCCTGTTTTTCAACCATATTTCCAAAAGTTGGTCCACACTCTGGCTATCCTGAAGCAGGGTAGTACGAACATGCCGGTCGGTTTCGTTAAAGTCGGTTCTGCTGTCAACGGCAAGCATAATCAGTGCTGGGAACAATACAAAAAAAGCCAACAGGTTACTGACAATTTCGCGGTACGAGATAAGTGCCGTGCGCGACCTGTGCACATATATGGTGTAGAGCAGACGGGCAACCAGGGCATTAGCAATGCCGTTTACCGCCTCTTTGATCATGACAATGTACGCATTAGTTGGGGGAGCATGCATGATGACGTGGTAAAACAGGTAACCGAGCGGCATGCCGACAATAAGCCAGTAGAGGATATCTGCAAATACCAGCCCGATTCTACGGTGCCCCATCAGCACGCCGACCACCGCCACTTCGGCGGTCAGAATAACGATAGAGTAGGGATGATTCCAGAGAATATACGTATAGCTGGAGATAATGGCGGCCGCAAGTATGCCACGCCCAAGTCCGAAGAGTTGCAGGGCCAGCAGGGCGAAGATGCTGCCGAACAGAAAATAGATGTTGAGGAAAATCGGAAAATTAAAATAGTTGCCCGCCACGCCGGCAATAATAATTGCCAGGAGGAGGGGAGTTCGGTACTTGCAAGCAACAGTGGCAGTGGTTGGTGGTGAGACGGTCATGATTTCTCCTCAATAACCGAAAGAAAGCAACTCTTCGTCCAAGTGTATCGCCATTCTTGCAGATTACAACCGCCGCTTATTATTTACCGGACAGAAGTCGACGATGAAGTGCATCATCCAGCGCACGATAATCAAGTCTTTTCCGATAGATTGCATCTTTCGGTTTATCATGACACGGAAGACAGAGATTGACTGCCAGTGTTTTTTTCACTTCAGCCCCACTCAGCGGCCGGGCATTTTCTCGAGTGATTGCAGAATAGGCGTTAACCTTCCCTTTATCCAAGGTCAGAAAACCATCCAACGGCTTACTGTCCGAACGTTCACAGATTAACGTCCCTTTGATACTGTTCCCCTCGATCACATGCTGGCCAAAGCCGAGAAAAGCCGGATTGCCATGACATTCGACACAGCCGACAGCTTTTTTGCTGCTGTTGTGTGAGTAAAACGGTGCAAAGCGAAGCTGTTGTTTGCCTTTAAATTTTGATACATACTCAGTTTTAGACTGTCTGCCATCCCCCTCTATCACGGTGACAAATGTCTGACAACCAGGAGTAACGGGAGAGATACGGCCACGCTGATTAAGCGCCAGAGGAAACGGGTAAAGCATCCGGTAATCCTCTGTTTCACTGAACGCGCCAGGGGTATCAATCCCTTTGATGAAATCATGGCCGCTCTGCTGCCTATCATAGGTGGTATGGCAGCCATAGCATTGCGGCACGGCACGGGAGTGACAACTATAGCATTCAAGCCGTTCGTGTCCGGCAACGGTATGTTCCGGTGTACCCGTGATTACCTTGCTTTTATGTAATGTGCCGTTTTTTTTGCCGACCACCCAAATCGTATTGTCACGATAAAAGACATTGGAGTAGTTCCGCCCTTTGGATGTCTGAATCATTTTCATGCCCGAAGTCACGGGTACCCCGTATTTTTTTGATTCCCGCACCGCCTCCTCGTTTTCGCGGGTGATCTCGCGATAGCGGGGGACCTCCTTTGCTCCGCCGTGGCAATCTTCGCAGGAGATTTCCGTTTGCAGGTACATATTCCGGTATGCATAGCCATCCCCCATCACATCACGTGATGTGTGGCAATCTATACACTCCATACCCGCAGCGAAGTGAACATCGGGGGTAATGTGGGTGAGGTTGCGAGCGCCGCTTGCCATTACCGGCCCGCCCTCTCCTCTCATGGTCGGGACAAGGCCGTTGTTGCCATCGTACAGGCCTTGATACGAGAATGCGATCCGGCCGCTGCGATTGTGACAGCGAGAACAGACATTTATATCCGGAGTAGCGGTTATGGCATGGGTGGCAGAATGACCGACCTTCCCCGTCATGGTTTTATCGTTCCCCTTGTAGACCCCTTCATCATTCCAGGGAAAATGACACGCAGCACAGCCGGAAGCGTGGCTGGCGCCATAGACACCAACCGTCTCCGCTCCAATATGACAACGGGCACAAAATTTACGGTACAGCTCTCCGGAGAGGTTATCGAGATTGCTTACCGGTTGAGGTAAATACGGCGTGCCGGAGGCGTCAAACTGTTTTTCGCCATGGGTAGTGTACCTGGTGCCATCTTCCCCTTCCCACGTCAGCTGAGTATTGCGGATCATTCCCGCAGCCGTGTACATAAGGTTACTCTTCATCCGCCCAAACTGATACGCGTGGCAGGGGGCACAACCATTCTCCCAGCGGCCGATAAATTGCGGATTACCGACACCGAACATACCCTGATGCGCTTTTTCTTTCCGCTCTTCCAGCGGTTTGCCGCCATGGCAGGTAACACAGTCACCATGGGATTCTGAGACGTGTTCTATACCCTTATGACAACGAACACAGGAAGAGTGCTTTATTCCCTGCTGACACCCGGAGAGGAACGCAGGTAGGCAAGACAAAAGCAGAAGTATGATATGAATTGTGCCGTGACCGGCGGAACGAATCAGCATTTCCAGAGGAGACCTTTAGCTTCTTGAAATTAGTCAAATATAGCACGTCCTTTTCAAGTATCTATAAATAAAAAACCGGCCTGGCAGATATGGAAACCTGTCAGGCCGGTCTGCTACCTATTTACTGTTTGTACATTAGAAAATCAACTGCAACTGGGTAATAAAGGTAGTGAAATCTTTGCTATTCACGCCATTAACGATGCCTTCGGTGCCAAAATCAGTGTGGGATACTTCGGCGGTCAGCTTCAGATTCTGGTCGCGGAAGTAATAGTTGGCACCGCCACCATACCAGTCAACTTTTTGGTCAAAGACGTTGTTCAGTGAGGCAAAGCGCCACTTCTCATAACGGCCGAAGAATTGCAGCGGCAGCATGGGAAGCATGTAGCCACCTTTCACGTACCAGCCGTTTTTCTGCCCGTTAATGCCGATAGTTCCTGCATCAGGGTTGGCTCCTTTGTAGGCATCGTCCAGATTCACATCCTCATAGGCGGCAGATGCAGTGACCGTACCGACCCCTTCAAACGGATACTCGAAGAAGCCGTCAACTGTCCAGGCTTTGTAGTCTTTTTTATCTGTTTTGGCGACCGTATCACCATAGGCGATCTCCGGTTCGTATTGATAGGCACCGCCAATGGTCAAGACCTTTTTCTTGCCCAGATACGTTCCTTTGTAGCCATATTCGTTCTCAGGATCGAGCAGCGTTACATGGCCGCGAATGGAATAACGGAAGTTGGAACTGGGAGCGGTATCGCCCGACACGGCCTTGCGCCCTTCCATAACATCAGCACGATACTGGAACATGTCATTGAACAGGTTGCCCCACACCGCCACTCCCATATCCCTGGTCTTGGTGTAGGCGGTATTGATGAAGAGCGACCGGTCGAGCGTCAGCGGCATTTCGCACGCTTCCAGGTTCTCACGGGAGAGGTTGTATTTGAACTTGCCGACGTTTACATGGAAGCTGTCGTTCAGCTTGAAGCGCATCACTGCGTCGAGGAGCTGGAATTCCGTTCCCGCATTGGTACTGGCGACGCCGAGGGTGGTGACGTTCGGGTCCTCGGTGAATTCCGTCTGGACGTAGAGGCTCAGCATATCCCCATACGCTCCCATCAGGGCAAGCCGGTTGCGGCGGAAGTTGAAATTGGTGGTGGTATCGTCGTTATTGTCTCCCGATCCGGTGTCACGCACCGTCATCTGGAACTGCCCCTTGTAATCAAGTTGCAGCGTCCCCTCGTCATTCGGGCCGAAGGTCATCTGCGGTCCGGCAAAGGCTGTGCCGGCCAAGCCCAACAACAGGGCAGCTGAAGCACTTATTTTCCCGATTCTAGACATATATCTTTCTCCTTCACTAGTTAGTGTGATTACTTAAAATATTGAAAACGGGTTGTCAATGCTAGCAACCGCTACCACTGCCGGAAGCCCCGCCACTGGTGGTCGTGCTTACTGGTGGAGTGGAAAAATAGATTTTATCAGCTTTAAAAATCTGGTTGGCTTCTGGATCTAGAACTGATGTGAAACTCAGATAGAGATTGTCGGATAGTGGCAGAGAGCCACTAAATGTACCAAAACTACGTGAATCAATATCAGTTCTCCAGATGGAAGGGGTCCCATTCACGTCGGGTAAGTTCCCTGATTTGTAGCCGGACCACTGTCCCCATGAGCCATCATACATTGTAACTGGCCACCCCAGAATCCCGTCCAACACGAAGAACGGCACTGATGCACGGTAACCGGACACACAATAGACATAGTTCATTTTCTTTGTTGCGGTGACGCCAAGAGCTGACAGATAGCCGGCAAGATCAGTCTTGTAGGTACGAGTTTTAGGACCAGTTACATCAACTGTTGCTGTCGTCGAAGCATTGGTTGATACTAATTTTGTTACAGTCGTTGTGGTTCCTATTTTTAATGTTGTCGTGGCAGGAATGGTATAATCAGCATAGTTATCCTTGATAGCACCGGTAATATGTGCAGTGTCATAATCATAGGACCCATTTGGATTGGCACCACGTGCGTCCAGAATGGCAATACCTGCAGCATCTGTCGTGCTTTCAGTGCCAGCATTGACTTTATCAACCAACGCGATCATTTCGCCGATCGAGTAGCGCATTCCAAGGGATGCAAAGTTACCCGTATAATTGTTGCAGACACTGTATGTTGAAGGAGTAATATTCGGGACTACGGAAGTCAGAGAATACGTCCCGTCTTTCCAGGCATCATCACCACCATCCAGTATTTTAATGCGATTTTTTGGAAAGCCCCAATATCGTAGTGTAAAGTATGCACGAGCAGCATATAAATTGTTTTGGCCACTACTGACGGTCAAAACAATTGTTGTATATTTATTAATGCCAAAGCGCTGAATCAGCTTATCCATAGAAGCACCATCAGGAACCATGGTAGTCATGTCTGCAACTGCTTCTCGACGGGTATACCCAAGTTCTGTACCGCTATTCCAGAGTTGTGCGCCCGGTATATGACTGGTATATCCATACGTTGTTTTGGCTGTTGTTGTAGTTACAAATTTGTCGTCAGATGTATCAGCAGGGGTGCCATTATTATCAATTGTGTTACTTGTTGTTGTTGCAGTTGAATCAGCTGCAGGACTTACGGTCAAAACAACAACCCTGTCATAGCTGCTGAATGAGGCATTTACCTTACCTTCATCCATCCACCCTTTAAGCGTTGCGGCATCAATCAAGGCATCAGCAGTTTTAGTGGTGGTTATGTTTGCGCTAGCAGCCGGATCACTGTACCCATCCGTCCCGCACCCCCACATGGTAAGCGCGGCAATCAGTACTGTCCCAAGCAGGGCTACAATCAGTCCTTTGCTCTTCTTCATCATCTTTTCCGACATAATTCCTCCTCCTAAAAAAGTGTGAGAATACAACCGGTACCAAAGGCGTTTCAATTCTACATCTCTACCTGCTCTTCACCTCCCTTCGAGTAATGTAGCCAGATTGTGCGAACGCGAAAAAAGGCATTAAAATACCGGCGGCAATTAAACCGTCGGTATTGTAAAACTGGGGCTTTTGTGGCAGAGTAGCCTCCTTCTGCATTGATGAAAACATCTTGTATAAAAACAGGGTAATCATTAATTTTTTGCTCCAGTTTGCAGGGTTAACTTCCTTGGTACCGTTTTGCTGAAGCCCCTTCCATTTTACGAAAGGGTAAAAACTTCATTGCCCGATAACTGGATCTGCCCATTTGAATTTGACCTTCGGTTTTTCCGTAATCTGTCGTTGCTGGATTTCTCTTGTTTCATGTGGCGACGACAAGGTCGAAGTGCGTGCCTGTGGCACAGTTGCAGGCGACGTTCCCGAAGTGTGATCGCTTGAAGACAAATACTTCACCGCTGCAATCGTATTGACAGTGCCGTCAAGTATTATTGATTGAGTTTTTCCATCGGTAAAAGTAATGACAACCGAATCAGCCCAACTTTGAGAACTGCATGACAGAATAAACATGGCCAACATGCTTATTTTTAAATTATTCATTGGCGTATGATTCCTGTATTTATGATGTGGCAGGTTGCTCATGCTCGATAAAATCTGGTCAAGTCCAGATTTCGGCTGCATCTTAGTATGGTCATTTGATATTATGAAAACGAAATTTAATCATGAAGCTATGCGGGTTTGTCAATAAAACAAGGTATTACGGAGAAATGCAATGAAAACCGTGTATTTACGAACACTTGTAGAGTCAGTTACAACCGGAAGCTTTTCCAAAGCAGCCGAAAATCTTTTTATTACCCAGTCTGCGGTATCACGCAGAATCAAATTTCTGGAAGATCAATATGGTTATTCACTTATAGACCGCACTGGACCGGTACTGGTTGCAACCGATGCGGGACGGGTTGTGATCGAAAAAGCTGAAAAAATATTAAAGCTTGAAAATGACCTGTTCAACGAACTTGGCAACCTTTCCCAAAAGTCCGGAATAACATTTTGCTGTACACCTTCCTTTGGCATCACTTATCTGCCTGAAATAATGAAAGGCTTCATGCTTCTCAAGCCGGACATGCTGGAATTAAAGTTCTTTTTTGAAATGCCGGACAAGGTCGTGGACGGAATGCTGAAGGGTTTGTATCAGGTGGGTGTGATAGAACATAATACGGATTATGATTTTGCTGAGCTTGAAACTTTTGAACTGCCGGGAGATGAAGTTGTATTCGTCAGTTCACCAAAATTGGAGATTGCGGATGAGGAATTATCAATTGAGCAATTGACCAGTTTTGATCTTTATACCAGAAAAGAGGGGTGCTGTTCCAGTAAGCTGCTTGAACACAATATAAACAAACTGGGTAAAGATTTTTCGTTGTTTAACAGAGTCATTTATTATGACGACCTTCACCTTATTATCAGTTCGGTGCTCGAAGGGTATGGACTTGCTTTCATATCCAGATCTGTTGTAGCCAAACTGGTAAAAGAAGGTGCATTGCGTACACATCATATCGCCGGTTTTGAGCACGCCTACAACCGCACTCTTATCGTTAACAAAGAATCTGCTCCAACACAGTTGCTTGGTAAATTGGTTGAGGAGATCAGAGGAGTTTTCAAAAAGATGCCGATGCAGTTAATTGTTTCATCCTGCAATGCGGTCGTCTTTAGCCTACCGCTTGTTGTGGCATCGACATAAAATACGCACGGCAGATGTCAGAGCGGAGGTGCTAGTTGGTATCGTCCATACAACTATCTCCCATATCGTTAACATACGCCTTCACCAACGGCAGTTCCCGCTCCAGAGCAATTACAAGCTCTCGGACGTTGGCGTGATTATCACGAGTGGCATTATCCTGAATACCGGTGCAGATTTCGGAAAGTTTTTGCAAGCCCAGGTTTCTGCTTCCCCCCAGCAGGTAATGAGCTGTTTTGTACACTCCTGAAAAGTTTTTCTCCTCAACTGCTGCATACAATGCCGGTATGTTTTTCTCGACATTTTCGAGGTACGGTTTCACCACTGTCGGTACGAAGTCTTTCCCCGTTTTTTTGAACATACGCAACAGCTTATGTAATCGTGCCGCATCAAAAACAGCCCCGGCAGACGCTTCATGACCGTCCATCTCACAAAGAGGCTCTGGATTCTGAGAAGTAAAATGCCGAACCGGAACTGCCCAGCGTGCTACAATCCCCTGCAACGTGCTGGAGCGTATCGGTTTACTCAGATAATCATCCATCCCGGCTGCAAGGCATTTTTCCCGGAACCCTTTGATGGCATTCGCAGTGAGAGCAATAATAATAGTGTGCTTCTTATTCCCTTCCAACCGCCGTATTTCATCGGTTGCTTCAAAACCATTCATATCCGGCATATTGCAGTCCATTAATACAATATCGTAGGTATGCTGAAGGACCATTGCAACGGCGGCCCTTCCGGATGAGACCACATCGGCCTTGCAGCCGATAAACTGCAGCATGGTGGCCGCGACAACCTGACTGGAAGGATTATCCTCCGCGACAAGAACACGCACCTGCCCAAAATCTTCCCGAGAGGACGTCTCTTTCGGATCTACACCCACGTTTGCATCGCTTTCGGCATACGTGCCATAATTTTTCTGCTGCATACAGAGAGAAACAACGGTAACAGCACCTATAACCCGATGTTGATGAATCGGTTTAGACAATAATGCAGAAAAAATAGTATCCGGGAAATCAGGCACTTTTCCGGTGTCATGTGAAAGCGGCGAGAGGAGTATAAGCTGGGTCTTGCTGATATGTTCATCTGCTTTTATGTTTTCGCCAAGCTCGACACCATCCATATCCGGCATATTCTTGTCAATGAGCGCAATCCCGTAGGGATCACCGTTACTCTGTGCGCTTTTCAGCATTTTAAGTGCTTTCTCTCCCGACGCAACCAGGCTGCAGCGCAATCCCAGGGAGGTAAGATATCTGGCAAGGATCAAACGATTCTGCCGGACGTCATCTACAACCAGAACGCGAATGCCGCTGAGCTCGGAATGTGATACTGTTTCTGCCCGGTATGACATATCAAGCGGCAACGTCAGGGTAAACCAGAACGTAGAACCTTTGCCCACGCTGCTAGTAACGCCAATCTCCCCCCCCATCATTTCTACCAGGCTTTTGCTGATTGCAAGCCCAAGGCCGGTACCACCAAGCGGTCGGTGCAGAGATGAATCCACCTGATAAAATTTTTGGAAGAGTAGCGGGAGCCCCTCCTCCGGAATGCCGATGCCGGTATCCGAGACTTTGATCTTGAGAGAAGCCTCCTTACCGCTGGTGCCAAGACATTCCACATCAATAGTTATTTGGCCATGATCGGTAAATTTAATCGCGTTGCCGGTAAGATTTACCAACACCTGCCTGATACGCCCCGCATCACCGATCAAGTGGGTCGGTATCTCAGGGGAGTAACAGATTATAAGCTCGACCTGCTTACCAACAGTTCTCGGAGCAAGGAGATCACCCACATTTTCACATACGGAGCGTAAATCAAATGGAGCTGGTTTAATTTCAACTTTTCCAGACTCCACTTTGGAGAAATCAAGGATATCGTTAATAATATCAAGCAGAGTAGTTGCAGAATTAAGTATACCATTGGCAAACAGAAGCTGTTGTTCTGACAATCCGGTTTTCAAGAGTAGATCAGACATTCCGATGACACCGTTCATAGGGGTGCGAATTTCATGGCTCATGGTTGCCAGAAAATCACTTTTTGCCTGATTCGCCGTTTCAGCTTGATTGTGTGCAGCAATGATCTCATGAGACTGCTGAAGAATCAGGTCTTGCGAAGTTTTAAGTTCGCTCATATAGCGTAGGATTTTTTCATCCGCCAAATGCTGTTCAGTGATGTCCCGCACGATAATCAGGACTTCATCTTCTCCACTCCGAACAGAACGGAGCTCAAGATAACGGGGCACACTTTGTACCGAAAAGTTAAAGCAGAGTTGCATATCGTCAGACTGAAGCCCTTGAGTGATATCGTTGTAATTAGCAGTTTCTGCTCCGGGTGTCAGCACATCAGTAATTTTTTTTCCAATCAGGTCGTCGGGAATAAATGAAAAATCAGTTGAGTTCGGCTTTTGGCAGTAAAGGATGGTGCCATCGTTGCGGCATCGAAAAATAAGATCCGGAATAGCCTTTAACAGTGCAAGCGTTTTCAACTCGCTCTCATGAAGTTCCTTCTGCATCTGGTTATGGATATGTTCTTGTGTCTGTTTGTAAATGGCCATCTCGACACAGTGCTTAAGATGATTAAGGTTGACCGGTTTTTCAAGAAAGGCAAAAGCGTTTGCGGTTTTGCTCCGGGAAAAAGTATCATCATCCCCATGCGCAGTAAGAAAGATGATCGGTATATCGACTTCCGTACAAATCCGGTTGGCGGCAGCAATGCCATCAATGTCCCCCTTCAGTGTAACGTCCATCAGAATCAGGTCCGGGAGCACGGTTGATGCCGTCTCGATTGCTTCAATACCATTGT
Source organism: Deltaproteobacteria bacterium (assembly GCA_021781535.1). Lineage (GTDB taxonomy): Bacteria > Desulfobacterota > Desulfuromonadia > Geobacterales > Pseudopelobacteraceae > JACRCG01. The sequence continues at coordinate 39,174 of JAJXWO010000023.1, forward strand.
CAACTATCGCAACGATATCGTACTCAAGACGAGCCAGCGACTTGCCGAGCCTTTGTGCAGTTGCGGTCTCATCTTCAACTATCATTATCCTGTATTTGCGCGTCAAATTCCGATCCCTCCCACTAGGTCAGAAAATGTGGTTTTGATCTGCTGACTTCAACCGTACAGATAGTTGATCCGGCTTTATATTAACCCCAATTTCACTAATTGCAAATATGTTACAGCTCGTAGTTTGAATAATACTGAGTAAAAGAATCGCATTCCTTACCAGTTCTTGAGCAATGCCATATCTGTTTATCGGTACAAAAGGAGCACGGAGGTAATGGCTCGCTACTGAGCTGGCTTACTATGCACTGAAGTTTTTGATATTCAGCAGCAAAAATCTCTTCCCGACATTTCAGTTCTCTTGAGGTTTTGTGCATTTTCACCACCATTTTCTGATGAATTTATTCATTCTACCGTGACACTCTTGGCCAGGTTTCTGGGCTGATCAACATCCTTACCCTTCAGTATCGCAAAATTATACGCCAGAAGCTGGAGTGCTACGGCAAACAGTACAGGGGATAAGGCCTCTCCGGCCCATGGAATGTGCAAGGTAAAATCCGCTCTTCTGCCGGTTTCAAAATCTCCCTCGGAGCACAAGGCAACAACTTTTCCTCCACGGGTAATGACCTCCTCCATATTGGATCTGACCTTTACAAGATGCCGATCATTAGGAGCCAGAATAAAAACCGGCATCTCTCTGTCAATCAAGGCAATCGGCCCATGCTTCATCTCGCCGGCAGGATATCCGTCGGCATGGATATACGATATCTCCTTCAACTTGAGAGCGCCTTCAAGGGCAATCGGAAAACTGATACCTCGTCCGAGGTAAATAGCATCCCAGGATGTCAGATACTCACAGGCAATCTCTTCGATCTGAGGGTCAAGTTCCAGCGTTTTTTCAACCAAAACCGGCAGTTCGCTCAATGCGGCGATCATTTCCTGTCCTTTTTTCAAATCAATGCTGCCATTGGCGCGCCCGAGACGGATGGTCAACAGATAGAGCGCTACAAGCTGGGTAGTAAATGCCTTGGTTGAAGCAACACCTATTTCCAGGCCGGCGTGTGTATAAATAACCCCATCTGATTCACGGGCAATGGATGAATCGACAACGTTGCAGATTGACACGATGCGTGCGTTCTTGTTCTTCGCCTCGCGCAATGCCGCCAGCGTGTCTGCCGTTTCCCCGGACTGGGAAATAGGAATCACCAGAGTTTTCCCCGAGACGAGAGGATCGCGGTAGCGAAATTCCGAAGCTATCTCCACATCGACAGGAATCCGGCAATACTCCTCAATCAGGTATTTTCCCGCAAGGGCCGCATGCCACGAAGTGCCGCATGCCACAAAGCAGATTCTTTCGAACGCTTGCAGCTCCTGATCATTCAGATGTAATTCTTCCAGAAAGACGTTTCCTTCATCTTCCAGCAGACGGCCTGCAACCACATTTTTGACTGCCTGGGGCTGTTCATGAATTTCCTTGAGCATAAAATTTGGATAGCCGTTTTTTTCAGCTTTCAGTGGAGACCAGTCAATGTAACGCGACTCTTTGGTGATCTCAAACCCGTCAATGGTGCTGAATTTTACGCCGCCATCTCTAAATACCGCCATCTCACCATCTTCCATTATTACCATCTCCCGCGTGTTGGAAATAATGGCCGGCATATCCGATGCAATAAAGAATTCTTTTCCCTTGATTCCAATGACTATCGGAGAACCGGACTTGGCAACAATGAGTGTCTTATCGTCTTTCTTACTCAGTATGCAAAGAGCGTATGTGCCCTGAATCATTTTAAATGCCTGCTGAACGGCCTCTTCGAATGATCCAGTCGTTTCCATTTTTTCATCAATGAGGTGAGATATAACCTCTGAATCCGTCTCAGAAACAAAAACGTGCCCTTGATCAGATAATTCTTCTTTCAGTGCAAGATAGTTTTCAATAATGCCATTATGGACGACCACGACAGATCCGCCTTTGTGAGGATGGGCATTTGCTACCGTCGGTTTCCCGTGGGTAGCCCAGCGCGTGTGGCCGATACCAATGGTTCCGTGCATAGGCTGCTCTTTAAGAAGTCGTTCCAGGTTAACCAGTTTTCCAGGGCTGCGCCGGATCTCTACATCGCCTAAATCCATGGTACAGATTCCGGCAGAGTCATAGCCTCGATATTCAAGCATTTTCAGCCCGTTCATTATTACTGGGACAGCGTCCTGGTTTCCCATATACCCCACGATGCCGCACATATTTTTTGCTCCCTTCAAAGAGATCACTCTTCTCTTGGAAAAAGAATTTACTTACAGAAGAAACTGTCTGCAGTTTGCAGAGAATGCTTTTACACATACTGTGCCAGCAGCTAAAAGTAATAACATGTATTTTAAATCAATATGTTAATGGGAACGCATGAGGCATACACCAGACGCAACAGGCAGGATAATTTGGTGGGAAGTACGATAGAGAGAGAAAATGTAGCGACAATTGAGCGTAATCAGTACGTTGTCATGATTTTTACCAGTGTTACTTTTGTGGCACGGAGGTTTGACAATCCTGTTTCGTTAATCAGGAACACCCAAACGCTTACTGAGCGTTTGTCGGGCTATACCGAGTAAGAGTGCCGCAGATCTCTGATTACCGTTGGTCAGGTTCATGGCAGATGATGTCAGATAATCTTCCGTCTCCTTTATAGTCGGGAAACGGCCAAAGAAAGCATACAACGCCGCATCCAGCTCCTTACTCGGCACCAGAAGTGCCGCATTTGAAAGGCTATGTTCATGGTCGGTCAAACCGACAAAGCAGTCGAGCGTCAACAAACCAGAAGCGTGCCGTGCGACGGCATCAGAAATCATGGCGTGCAGTTCGCGGACATTCCCTTCGAAATGGTAGGTAGAGAGAAGCGCCGTAACTTCCCGTGAAGGGACTGGCTTGGGTTTATTAAGTGATCTTGACGCTTTTTCGAGAAAATAATCCAACAGGGCCGGAACATCTTCGCGACGTTCTCTCAATGGAGGAACCTGAATATGATGAGCACAGAGTCTGTAGTAGAGATCCTTGCGAAATTTGTTGGAGGCAATGAGACTGGAAAGATCCTTATTGGTCGCTACGATCAGTCGGGCATCGGTTTTTTTCAGAACATCCGATCCCACGGGATAAAATTCCTGTTCCTGGATAAGCCGCAACAGTTTGATTTGGGATGTTTCATTCAAATCACCGATCTCATCTAGAAACAGGGTGCCACCCGTAGCTGCGGAAATAAGGCCGTCACGAGGCTGATCCGCACCGGTAAAAGCACCTTTTTTATGGCCAAACAGGGTATCTGAAAACATATTATCATCAAGCCCAGCAGCATTGACCGTAACAAAAGCTCCTTTTCTGCCACTCAATGCTCCTACCGCTTGAGCAATCAACTCTTTACCTACCCCGGTTTCGCCAGTAATCAATATTGGCTGGTCTGATTTGGCGATAACTTCAATATACTGAAAAATAGCCCGCATTTTTTTGCTGGTCGTAATAATAGCATCAAATGCAGCAGGATGTTCCAAACGGTCATTAAGCAGATATTCCCGTAAGCTGCGGTTTTCCAGAGACAACTCGTTAATATGGAGTGCATTCACGACACTCAGCAACAGGCGCTCAACCTCGACCGGCTTGGTGAGATAATCAACAGCACCCGCTTTTATGCAGCTCACCGCCGTCTCAATATCATCAGATGAAGTCATAACGATAACAGGGATGTGCGGAAAATTGCGAATCAGAACAGGGAGAAGTTCCAACCCGGATACATGAGGCATCATCAGGTCAAGAACGATGACTGAGACAGGATGAGCTTCAAGAAACTGAACAGTCTTCCTGCTGTCGGTGAGGGTCAGGACATTTTTGACTCCTTCACTCTCCAGAGCGGTGACATGTATGTCAAGCACCACGCGATCATCATCTATCAATAACAGCGGCAACTGCGAATTGAGTTTTGAAATCATATTGTCCTTTCGTATCCTTGATGGCGTACAACTATCGTCAAGAGACAGATTCGATAGATTTTAAACGCTTACTTATGGTTTGGCGTGTGACTCCCAATATTGCAGCAGCGGCCGCATAGTTACCCTCCGAAAGCTTCAGTGCCTCCACGATCAGATAATCTTCAATTTCACGAAACGTGGGCAGGCGACCAAAGAGGCTGTAGATCCCTGCCGTGGCGACAACTGGCGTGGCAGAAGGGGCGCGAGAGGGCCCTGATGCCGCAGAGGAAATACCTGAAAAATCATCACAGGTCAGGAGGCCTTCTTCATGGCGGGCGACGGCATCGCTGACTTTTGCCTGCAACTCCCTGACGTTGCCGGGAAAATCATACTCGGCAAGTGCTTTGATGAGATCAGGGGAGACGACAGGAACACTTCTCCCAAAGTGCCGTGCGGCCTCATTGACGAAGCTGTCAAGCAGAAGCGGGAGATCCTCCCGGCGCTCGCGCAGTGCAGGAATGTGTATTTGATGGGTGCAAAGCCGGTAATAAAGATCCCGCCGGAAGCGCCCCTCCTTGATACGTTCCTGCAAATTTACATTTGTCGCCAGAACAATCCGTGCTGAACAGGTTTTCACCAGATCGGCACCAACCGGGTAATATTCCCGTTCTTGCAGCAACCGCAGAAGCTTAACCTGGGACAATTCATTCAAGTCTCCAATTTCGTCCAGAAACAGTGTGCCCATTGCAGCCTTGCAGACCAATCCATCACGGCATTGATCTGCACCGGTAAAAGCGCCCTTCTTATGCCCAAAGAGCGTATCGGAAAACATGGCGTCATCAAGACCGGCAACATTAATGCTAACAAACTGCCCCCTTACTCTACTGATCCGGTGAATCGCACGGGCAAACAACTCTTTACCAACACCGGTTTCTCCCGTAATCAGCACCGCTTGAGGCGAGCAGGCGACAACCTCGGTATATTGAAAGATCGAACGCATCTTTCTGCAGGTTGTCTTTATTTCTGTAAACGCCTCTGGATGTTCAAGGCGGTCGTTGAGCAGATATTCTTTCAGGGACAACGATTCCTGCTGTAATCGGCTTGAATTTAGTACCTTTTCAACTGCCTGGACCAGACGGACAGGCTCAACCGGCCTGACCATATAATCAACAGCTCCGAACTTCATGCAGTTGACAGCTATTTCTACATCGGAAGATGCCGTTTCCACAATAACCGGGAGATGAGAATAATCACTGCAGATTCGTGATAAAAGTTCAGATCTATCCATAGTATGGGTCATTTCAAAAATAACCAGGGAAACACAATTCTGTTCAAGAAACGGTAGGATGGCACGGCTGTCAGTAAGGGTGAGAACCGGGCCTATTCCGGCATCCAGAAGTATGGACCGGGTCAGTTCCAACGGTTCTGCATCATCACCGACCAGCAAGACCGTATTTACGACTCCAGGCACTTCAACTGTCATAATCCATCGTCCTTATTATCATTTCCATGTTGTACCCAGGTATTTTTCAAGCACGCATATCAACATGTAATGATGATCCCTGAAAAGTCCTTATAACTATTCCCTTTTATCGCATTTGTTTCGCTTGTCAAGTTTGCATGCGCCTATTTTTTTACTCTTACTCACATAGGTGGTCGATATCGCCATGGCTCCAATAGTAACAACTGCTGTTTTTATTAACAATCGTCACCAATAACGTTTTCAGTCATTGTCCCCCTCCGTCCACCAACTGCCCTGATTTCTAATGTAACATCTTTTCGCTAATAACAATTCTGTCATACTTCCAATAATATGCCGTTATTATTAAGTATTTTTACAAACATCACATGGCACAGTATGTGATAGCCATATGGGGGGACATCGCATCAACAAGCGAATGTAACTGGTCTCATCGTCAACCAGATTTGCATTGTTGAAATGCAACGCAACCATGGCAATTATAGAAAAGGACATAAAGAAACTGCCTCGTAGAAAAGGGACGGATATACGATGATAACGGCACTTTCCATGACTGCAATATCATTTGCAGTACTCTTTCCACTATATTTTACACTACGGAAGGAAACGCCATCCCTGCCGGTCCCTCTTGCTATTGCAGTCATGCTGTCTGCATTCCTGGAATTTTTTGATCTGCTGATATTGCAAAATCCGGAACACATATATTTCTGGAAGAAGTTTTCTCTTATGTGCGAAGCCTTCCTGCCCCCTGTCTGGCTCTGGTTCTCCCTGACATATGCGCGACAAGACTGCTACCAAACAACATCAATCCCGTTCCGGGTTCTGCTGGCTGTCTCACCACTCATAGCCATATTTGCATTCATGCTGCCAATCCGTTCGTTTGTATATTCACCTGATTTTGCTAGTGAAAAAATCCTCTTTCTCGGCAATAACGGCTTCATATTTTATCTTCTGGTACTCATCTATTTGATCATATGTCTGATTCAACTGGAACAAACTCTTACGCATACAGCAAGGGTCTCACGCGGGAAGATCAAGTTCGAGCTACTCGGATCAGGGGCTATTCTTGCAATCATGATCATATACTACAGTCAGAGCCTCCTCTTTCGCACGCTCAACATGCAACTGGTACCAATGCGCAGTATCGTACTGATTGTCGGAATAGCGATGATCGCCTATTCACGCCTGAAACAAGGTGGCGTCGTAAATGTTCACGTTTCCCAACAAATTGCCTGCAAGTCAGTCGTGCTCCTCGCCGTTGGCTTATATATCCTCGGACTCGGACTCGTCGGCGAAGGAATGAAATACTTCGGCGACGGATTCCAGCGAGCAATGATCTTCGCTACTGTTTTTTTTCTCGGCCTTGGCCTATTCATCATTCTCCTCTCGGAAACAGTCAAACGCAGAGTCAGGGTGTTTATCCACAAAAACTTCTACCAGAACAAATATGACTACCGTAACCAATGGATTCAGTTCACTGATCGACTTTCTTCATCACAGACCAGTGAGAACCTGCTGGATTCGATTGTTTCAGAATTCTGTGACACGTTCGGTATGGGAACGGGAGCTCTGTTCACAATAAGCCTGGAGCATGACAAATATCAACAGGCTGCCGGTATTTCGATGGAGAGTGGCGAGGTGACCTTCGGCATCGACGACCCTGTTATCGAGTCTTTGACCAGAAGCCGATGGATTGTTGATTTACGGAATGACATCACGGTACATGAAAACTACTGCCACAAAGCGTTTTTAAATAAATTAGACGCCTGCTTCATTATCCCGCTTTTCATGAACGAAGCTGTTGATGGGTTCATAATATTGGGGAGACCTCACAGCAATGAAGAAATTTATAACCATGAAGACTTCGACTTGATGAGAACACTCGCAAAACAGGCTTCATCCGCGCTTTTGAATTTAAGGCTTTCGGATCAGCTATCCTGTTCACGAGAGTTGGCAGCGATTGGCAAGGTGTCTACGTTCGTAATGCACGACTTGAAAAATCTGATTTCCGCTCTCTCACTTATGCTGGAAAATGCACAGGAGCATATCGACCTCCCTGCTTTTCAAAGCGACTTGCTCATATCCCTCAGGAATACCGTCACCAAGATGAATGCTCTGATCTTGCGCCTTAAGCATCTGCCGGAGAAAAGCACACTACAACTGACTCCTGTTGATCTACTGGTAATGGCGCGTGAAACCGCAGCCCTGGTAAATGGAACGGCTCTGGATGTAACAGGAAAGCATGTAATAGCAGAGGTAGACAGGGAAGAACTGCAAAAAGTAGCTCTCAATCTCATGCTGAATGCTGTTGAGGCGACAGATGGGAATACGCCGGTTAAGGTGGAGGTAGGTGAAAGCGAAAGCCCGTTTATTCGCGTAAGAGATGAAGGACGCGGCATTCCTGCGGCATTCATGCAATATGTGCTGTTTAGACCCTTCACCAGCACAAAGAAACAGGGAATGGGAATCGGACTCTACCAAAGCAGGCAGATTATTGAGGCGCACGGCGGCAGGATTGAAGTTGTGAGCACCATCAATCATGGCTCAGAATTCACCGTCTGGTTACCAAAAATCAACGTAGAAACCGCCTAGCAAAAGGTGACTATGGAAAAGCTCGTCATAATTGAGGACAACCAGGAAATAAGCAACCAGCTTCGCTGGGGGCTCGCAAAGGAATACGAGGTCTTTGTAGCCTGTGACCGCATGGAAGCGATCCCGCTTATAAAAAAGCATACCCCGAAAGTAATCACACTCGACCTCGGTCTGCCGCCTGACGAAGCGGGTTGCGAAGAAGGGTTCCAGTGCCTGGAGGAAATTCTTCAAAAAACGCCTTCCGCAAAAGTGATCATGATTACCGGAAATGATGAGCGTGAAAATGCTTTACGGGCAGTGCAATGCGGTGCGTACGATTATTACTGCAAACCCTTTGATCTGCCGGAACTGAAAGTGATCCTCAAAAGAGCCTTTCACCTGGCGGCAATTGAAAATGAAAATTCACGTCTTCAGAGCAGTATCGATCTGCATGGTTTCACCCCGGGAGGGATCATCGGCACATCGCCCCGCATGTTGGGGGTTTTTTCTTCTATCCGTAAGGTTGCTTCATCAGAAGTAGCAGTGTTGATTACCGGTGAAAGCGGTACCGGAAAGGAGTTGGTCGCCAGGGCGATTCACGAACTCAGCCCGAGAAAATCGAAGAGCTTCATCGCCATAAATTGTGGAGCCATTCCGGAAAATCTGCTGGAAGCCGAGTTGTTCGGCTACGAAAAAGGAGCTTTCAGCGGGGCTAATATGCGTGTTCAGGGAAAAGTGGAATACGCCCATAAAGGGACCCTTTTCCTTGACGAAATCGGCGAACTGCCACTCAATCTACAGGTCAAACTGCTTCGTTTTCTGCAGGAAAAGACTATCCAGCGCGTTGGAGGAAGAGAGGATATCGTCGTGGATGCCCGCATCATTGCCGCGACCAACAGAAATATCATCAAGGAAACGGAAGCGGGCGCTTTTCGCGAAGATCTCTACTATCGGATTTCAGTCATCCACATTAAATTGCCGCCACTGCGTGATCGCGGAGATGACATCAAGCTTCTGGCGAACTTTTTTCTTCGCCGCTGCAGCCATCAATTCGGAAAAAAAATTCATCGGTTCAGCCCTGATTCCGTAAAACTTCTTGAATCGTACGAATGGCCCGGTAATGTGAGGGAACTGGAGAACAAGGTGCAGCGGGCGGTCATTATGTCAGATAGTTCCATCATCGAACCCGAGGCGCTCGATTTTTCCCTTAAAACAGCCAAAGAAGGAATCCATTCATTTGCCAACCTGTCTCTGAAAGACGCCCGTGAAATGGTTGAGCGCGAAATGGTGATTTCCGCGATAGAAAATCAGAGGAACAACATGGCCAAGACCGCCGAAGTACTTGGCATCAGCAGGCCGACCCTTTATGATCTGGTAAAAAAACATAACATTGCAAAATTTTTGGAACAGGAACCGGCATAAGGTTACATACCTGTTTAGCAGCGTCAGGCAGGGGGGGACAGGACAGAATACAGCGATTTGCTTATCTCTTCAATAATGTACGGTTTAATGATGACCCCTTTGAAACCGAAGGCCTTGTAATTGGACATAATCGGATCGTTTGAATAACCGCTGGAAACAAATGCCTTCACGTGCGGATCAATCTCCAGCAGCTTTTTGATAGCTTCTTTACCACCCATCCCTCCAGGAATTGTCAAGTCCATGATGACGGCATCAAATGGCCGCTGGTTGGAAAAGGCAGTTTGATAACTAATTAGCGCTTCCTCACCGTTTTTAGCAAATGAAGCGGTATAGCCAAGGTGGCCGAGAATTATTCCTGCAACATCCCTGATCATTTCTTCATCGTCCATAACCAGGATATGCCCCGTACCGTCAACAACAAGCGGGGATATTGGCGACTCCAGTGAATCGGTTTCCGGGCATGCGGGGAGAAAAATATGAAAAGTTGATCCTTTCCCCGGAATTGAATCAATGGTTATGCAGCCGCAATGATTTTTGATAACCGAATAGGATGTGGCAAGACCGAGGCCGCTTCCTGCTTTTTTGGTAGTAAAATACGGGTCGAAAATTCTGGGCAGGTGTTCACTGGATATGCCTTTACCGGTATCACGAATGCTGATGTGGATATAGTTCCCCTGCGGCAGCGGCAAGCTGTCAGAGCAGGTTTTCTCCAGATTCTCTGCGTCGATGAAGATTGCTCCACCATCGGGCATCGCTTGATCGGCGTTAAGCACCAGATTGTGAATCACCTGGCTGATTTGCCCGGCATCCATTTCCACCGGCCACAGGCCACTGGCAATATTGAAACAACAGCGAACATTTGCCCCCCTGAGGGCAAAGCCGGCCGAATCCGTGAGAATCTCCACAATTGAAGCTGTTTTTTTAACCGGCGCGCCACCCTTGGCAAAGGTCAGTAGTTGCTGCGTCAGGTCGCGGGCTCGGAATGCTGCCTTTTCAGCTTCCGCAAGCCGTTTATGGATTACGTCTTCAGGGTTGACATGCATTGCCGCAATGGAGATGTTGCCGATAATTCCCGTGAGCATATTATTAAAATCATGGGCAATCCCCCCGGCAAGAACTCCAAGCGACTCAAGTTTTTCAGCCCGCTGCAGATTGGTTTCCAAGATCTGCTGTTCGCTGATATCTCGAAAGACGAGAACAGTACCGACAACCTTACTTTCAGCGTTGCAAATAGGCGCGCCGCTGTCGGCAATAACCCGGGCCGTACCATCTTTGGCAATGAGAGTAGAATGGATATCCAATGAAAAGACTGTTCCGGTTTTCAGTATTTTTTCAGCAAGGTTTTCACACCGTTTACCAGTTTTTTCGCTGATAATGTGAAACACTTCTTCCAGCGGTTGACCGAAGGCTTCCAGTTGACTCCAGCCAGTGAGTTGTTCAGCTACCTTGTTGATCAAAACAACTCTACCGGATGTATCAGTAGTAATTACACCATCACCAATACTTCGCAGAGTAACGGCCAGCTGCTCTTTTTCAGCGGCCAAAGCCTCTTCAGCCAGTTTATGCCATGACATATCTCGAAAAATACTGCGAGTGGCAACAGGAACCCCATTAATAAATTTACAGTTGGCACTTCCTTCAACAGTAATTTTCCTCCCGGACTTACTGACGAAAACCACCTCCACATGGCTGACTTCCTGCCCTTCCATGACCCGCTGGAACAGCTCATTGCAGTGTCTATGACATGAGGGATCAATGATATCGAAGATGCGCAGGTGCTCAATTTCCTGATCACTGTAACCAAGCACCTTCCGCCAAGCCCGGTTGACATAGATAAAACGGCCATCGGGAGCAACACTCTGGATCAGGTCGTTTGCATTTTCAAACAGGTCGCGGTACCGCTCTTCACTTTCACGCAGGGCCTCTTCCCTCAACATACGTTCGGTGACATCAATGTAGACTGCAAGGCAGTTGCTAATCATGCCGTCCAGATCGTGGATAGGAGTGACAATTATTTCATAGATGCGTCCACGATTTTCCCAATTATTGAATCGTACGGGCATATTTGTTGCGATTGCCTTATTGAACTGACACATCTCGTTCGAGACATTCCCGCAGCAGATCAGCTCCAGGCACGTTTTACCGATAATGTCGCCGTCATCTCGATCGGGAAAGAAAAAATCCTTCATTTTTTGATTATACGAATGAATGGACATGTCTCTATTCAGGAGCATGAACCCTATTCCCGCTGCATCTAATATCGCAATGTTTTTTTCGTTAGCCAGAAGCAGCTCGGCATTCGTATTGTGGAGGTGGCCCAGTATCTGTCTGAATGAGTCACAGATAATGCCGATGGGATCCAGTTCAACCAACGTTTCGTCATCAAGTCCTTCCGGTCCGAGCGGCAAGGTCCCCATCACGGTCAGCATCTGGTTGACCTTGGCGCGGATATAATCGTTCTTGAATCCCAGCTTGGTTCGCAATTGGGCATTTTCCCTGGTCAAACGGCTGATTTCCAGGTTTAAGAGAGAGTCGTCGACACAGACGCTGCTGTTCTCATGGTCTTTTGTCATCTTGCCGGATTCCTTCACTTTCATATTACCTACCGTGGATGAGGGGTTTTTCCCACTATGGTTTAGTAATCGTAATAGTGTAGTAACGTTGACATTTTTGAACATCTACCTTGAAGCCCATGTTGGAAGCTGCTTCCGGAATTGTGTGGGTACCGTCCCTGCTGTCGGTTTTAAATAACAGAACAACCGTGCCAGCCGTGAGTTGGGAGCTGTATTTGTTTAGTTCGCGCAACGCCACAAGCAATGAAGCCGGGCATATTTGTCCGCAAATATCAAACTCGATGAGTTGAAAAATATCGGATTCCATGCAAAAGCTCCAGTGAGGTAACAGCTGTTATTTTAGATAATTCCACGTACCAAGGTGTGGCATATGCTGAATTAATCGGGATAGGTGAGTTACATACCATATTGGTGGCAAGATTTCACTGCCTTATTACATACCGGGAGAGGATTAGACTTCCTAACCACGCTCCAGGAAAAAGTCCTGCAACAAAGAGCAGGCTCTGAGCCGCAAGGATCGGTATCCCGCCAAGAAGATGCCAGACATTGCAGCCGGGCGCCATACGTGAGGCAAGTCCCATGATGACACCACCAATTGCTGCAGACAAATAGTGCTTCCAGGGTAGTTTTACATACATTCTGAATTCATTCAACAGTACTGCGGAAAGGGTGCCGCCGAGCATAATCCCGGCGACAACCGGAAACTGGATCAAGGCAATTGCGTCCAATTCAGGTCCAGGACCGCCGCTCAGCTGCATGCCGGTTACCGGGAGCCGATAGGTAAGGGGTAACGATTTGAAATAGGCAAGTTTTTGGAGATGTGTGCTGAAAAACAACGCTTCGAGTGACCCGGCAATTTTTGCGTATGCAGTTGTAATTCCCAACGGCATGCCGATGGTAACATACGATATAACGCCGAGCAGCGAAAGGATAAGCGCCGCCTGCCATGGCTGCACAGAACCGGTCAACAAGGTCGGACGTACCCAGTCACCCTGCCGGTGCCAGCGATGGAAATACCATGAAGCGATGATTGTGATAATTGAAATCAGCAACAACGGTGGGAGGTTAAGGATTTGAGGGATAGTAACTTTCCCTCTGAACAAGGTTGTTGCTGAAGCAATGGAACTCCACCACGGATATATTTCCGCATAGAGGGCGCTGCCGATGATAAGCCCCGCAAAGGCAACAGCACTCAGAACGCTGCCGGCGCCCATCTTGTAGAGCGTGCCGACAACACAGCCACCGGCCAAAACCATGCCGATACCGAAGAAAAAACCACCGAGTACGTTAGTCAGGGATGGTGATCCGATCAGGGGGAATGGATACAGGGAGAGGAACCCCAGATAGCGCGCCAGTTCAAACAATACCATACTGCTGACTATCAGGAGCAACAGGGTGCGCAGTTTAAGGAGTGACCCGAAGAGAAAGAAGTCGCGGAACATCCCGGCAATGCAGAAGTCGGAGCGATGCATAATGAAACCGGCGACAAGGCCGATGAGCAGACCGAAAAACAGCATAAAAAGAATGGTGAACGTACCCATAGTAATAATTCTCCGACGAAAAGGTACAGCATGCCACATAATTCTCTGTGGAGGAATTATTTTTCATTTCATTGTCATTGTTTTACTTTTCTGGTTTAAAATAATTCAATCCAGCGGCGTAACGCCCGTTGCATCAAGATCAATCCACCCTGCTCATAGTGAGAGGCTTCCCTTTACTATCAATATAATGGATTCAACTGATTCACATCATCAAGCTGCTTAGCAAAAGAGTAAAGCGAAACAGTAAATGCTTTACAATTTGTCCAATCCATTTAGACTGTAAGAAGGAGAAAGGAGGCGATATCCATGGCACGCTTTTACGATACAACAAATAATTCTGACCTGGAGCGGGTTGAAGGCCTGCTGAAGAAAAGCGGCGTAGTATATACACTGCGGGTTTTGGAAGACGACATGGCACTTCTAAAGGAAATCCAGGTAGCTGAAGAGGATCTGAACGCTGCTGAGAAAGCCGTGGAGGGCACGTCTTATCGCGACAACTAGACGAATATACGCAGACCAGACCTAAGAGGTACTTGATCCGCAGATGCCGTCTGTTCCGGCCAACGCTCTGAATCGGGCCAGCCACAGCATCGAGAGGAGATGCATTATATAAGAAGCGCGGCCGGCTTCTCCAGGGTTGAGCGTAATTCTGCAAGGAAAGAAGCAGCGTAAGCACCATCAACAGTACGATGATCACTTGAGAGAGTGACCCGCATAGTTGCTGCTACAGCAAGCTGGCCGGTGCGTACAACCGGCCTCTCGATTATTGCGCCAACTGCCAGGATGCCGGTCTGTCCGGGCATAATAAGGGCTGTAAATTCATCCACTCCATACATTCCCAGGTTCGAAACAGAGAAAGATCCTTCTGCCATCTCTTCGGAGGTAAGCCGGCCGTTCCGGCTTTTTTCGGCCAGTCGTGAGGACTCGGCCTGAATCTCGGCAACCGACAGACGCTGGCAGCGCCTGACAGCCGGCATCTGCAGCCCGTCGGGCGTTGACACCGCAAAGTTGATATGAATATCCTCGATATCCGCAGTGGCATTGGAACAAAGACGTGGGAATCTCAACAATGCACTGGCACAGGCCTTGATCACCAAGGCATTGTAACCGATGGGTTGAGGACTCTCCTTCAGTTCGCGAATAATCTCACGGCACGCTCCCATATCAATTTCAATGGTAACGGAGAAATGCGGGATTGTTTGCCATGAACGGGTAACCGTGGTGGCGATAGCCTGCCGCATCGATGTTGGCATGGTACTCTTTATTGATGCTATCGGCATCTCCGTCGGAGCAGTTGTGGACGGAGCGGCAGCGTCATGTTTCTCCTGCTGCTGTCCGGCAAAGGATGTCAAATCCTCCAGGGTAATCCTCCCTTCCGGACCACTGTGTTGCACCTGTTCCAGATCAATACCCTGTTCACGCGCCAAACGGCGCACCAGCGGAGATGCTTTTTCGTGTGTCATCTCAGCCTCGTATATCATCTCACGGTGAGACATGGCAGCCTCGGGCACCTCGGGGGAAAAAGTTTCCTGTGCTGTTGCTGGCGCTAATGGACGGGCATCCGTTGCCGCAGAATCAGGCTGGCTGACGGCAGCCGCTTCTGCTATTTCACCCGCTTCTCCGATCAGGCCGAGTACTGTTCCAACCGGAACATTTTCTCCGCCGTCTACCATGGTTTTAATCAGAATGCCAGAGGCAAAGGCCTCGAGTTCCATGGTCGCCTTGTCAGTTTCCACCTCGCCAATAATATCCCCCCGCTCGATATGGTCCCCAACCTTTTTTTTCCAGCAGGCAAACAGCCCCTCGGTCATGGTGTCGGATAACTTGGGCATGATGATTTCGGTAGCCATGAATTCTCCTTAATTCCAATTAAAACCGGACCCGTGCGTTAACAAAAATACCATTCTGCCCTATTATGCAGAAAATAATTACCGGACCGTTAATATGCGCCGGCCATGGCATTCCTTACCGCCTGCAGTATTAACTCGGTCTGCGGTATGCAGATCTTTTCGATCTTGCGTGAATACGGCATGGGTACATCAAGACCTGACACTCTTGTTACCGCTGTTTTGAGAATATCGAAGCAGTGCTCATATATTCGCGAGGTAATCTCCGCCCCCAGCCCGCACGTACGCCAGCATTCCTCCACCACCACTACGCGCCCGGTTTTTCGGATCGAAGCCAGGATGATTTCCTCGTCCAGAGGGGCCAGACTGCGCAGGTCCACAACTTCGCATGAAATTCCCTCTTGTGCCAGTTCCTCCGCCGCCTGCAGTGCCAGCACGGTCATACGGGCATAGGCCACGATGGTTATATGTTCCCCGAGTCGCTTCACATCTGCCCGGCCAATCGGTACAAGATATTCCGGGTCATCCGGCACCTCTCCCTTGCTGTTGTAGAGCAATTCGTGCTCCAGGAAGACTACCGGATTGTTGTTGCGGATGGCACTTTTAAGCAGGCCCTTGGCATCTGCCGGTGTAGACGGATAGAGGACGTACATGCCGGGACAGTGCATGAAGTAGGTTTCAAGACTCTGTGAATGTTGGGCTCCCAGCTGGCTGCCGCCTCCACCCGGCATGCGGATTGTCATGGGCAGAAAAGTCTGGCCTCCGAACATGGAGCGAATCTTGGCCATATGATTGATGATCTGATCCATAGCGAGCAGGGCAAAGTTCACTGTCATCAGCTCGGCCACCGGCCGCAAGCCCCCCATTGCTGCCCCGATCGAAACACCGATGATGGTATTCTCTGAAATGGGGGTATCCTTTACCCGCTCCTCGCCAAACTCGGCCAGCAGACCACGGGTTACCTTGAACGACCCCTCATACAGCGCCACGTCCTCACCGAGGACAACCACGGAGGGATCATGACGCATCTCCTCTTTCAGAGCCAGATTGAGTGCATCGCGATAGGTCATCTCAGACATATAAATCCTCCCAAACTTCGCCGTCATCGGGCCAGGGGGACTCTTCGGCAAAGGTTACCGCCCCGTCAACAGTTGCCCTGCAGCGCGCCTCGATGGCGTCAAGATCCTTGCGAGTGGCGATGCCTTCCTCAATCAAACGCTTGGCATAGTTAGGCAACGGATCGCGGGCCTTCCACATTTCGTGTTCCGCCGCAGAGCGATATTTTGCCGGGTCGGCCATGGAGTGGCCCCGAAAGCGGTACGTGGTCGCTTCGATAAAGTAAGGGCGTCCGGTTTCGCGAACCTTTTCCGAGGCATACTTGACCGCCCGATAGACGGAGATCACGTCCATGCCATCCACCTTTTCTGAAGGGATATCATAGCCGCAGGTACGCTTATGGATGGATGCCAGCGCCGATGAGCGGTGGACTTCTGTGCCGATGCCGTAATAATTGTTTTCACAGATAAAAAGGACCGGCAGTTGCCATAATTGCGCCCAGTTAAGCGATTCGTGGAAGGTGCCCTGGTTGACCGCCCCGTCACCGAAGAAACAGGCGGCGATGCGATCTTCACCTCGGTACCGTGCAGCAAACGCCAAACCGACCGAAATCGGAAACTGGCCCCCAACAATAGCATACCCACCCATGAAGTTCAGAGCGGGGTCAAAAAGGTGCATGGAGCCCCCTTTCCCTTTGCAGATGCCGGTTGCCTTGCCGAAAAGTTCAGCCATGACCCGCCGGGGATCGGCTCCCCGTACAATAGCCTGGGCGTGTTCACGATAGGCGGAGAGAATGTAGTCATCCCGATGCAGTCCTGCGGTTGCTCCGACAGCTACGGCCTCCTGGCCGCTATAAAGATGAAGGAAGCCGGTGATATTTCCTTTTGTATACTGTTCAGCACAGCGTTCTTCAAATTCCCTCGAAATAAACATCTGCTCGTAAAACCTGAGCAACTCCTGATCTGGTAATAATATGCGCAACTTGGCTTCCATTGGTTTCCTCCGAGTTGTCCGCCCCGCACTCCACCGTTGCGTCCCCATACAAAAATTATATCAAGCATTATGAACATAACCAGCAAAATATTTTGTCCCCGGCACCGCGCAAATGCCGGCATCATTGATGGCGACGGAACCAGGCGACTACCGCTTCGCTGCTCTGGGCACCGGAAAGTTGATCGATAACGTTCCCATTCCTGATCAACAAGAGCGCCGGAATGCCTCGAACACCGAATCGACCTGCCAGTCCCGGATTTTCCTGGGTATTGATCTGTACAACGGCTGCAGTGCCTGCCAGCACTTCTGCCACCTTGCGCACTGCAGGTTCAAACGACCTACAGTGCGGGCACCATGGCGCCCATAACTCGGCCAGCACCGGGCCGTTGTACCTGCTGATAAATGTGTCGTAGGAACGATCCGTGAGTTGTTGAGGCCGAAAGTACATAAGCGGCAACTCCGTGCGGCAATTACCGCAACGGCCGCTTTTGCCTTCCTTTTCGGCCGGGACCCTGTTTGCCGTGCCACAAGAACTGCAGGTAACAACATATGCTGGCATATCGCACTCGCTCCCATCTATGATATAATTTTGCCGGTGAGTATCACGTAATGATCAAAGCACCGGATACTTCAGCAATAAAAAAGCCCACCGTCTCAATTCATGATCAGGTGAGCTTCAGTTGGTTTGCGCATAAACCACGCGACAGCAAACCCGATTGAATTTTCATCTATGGCAGCTGTTCCGAATCAACTTCTGCACACTCATCCCGGCTCCACGTATCCAGTTCGCCATTGGCAAGTTTTACCTGAACGGTTTCCCCCTCATTGGTGCAGCCAAAAGTGTAGCCAATTTCACCGGTCTTAAGATTACGCAGGGCAACATTTTCCTCCCGCTGTTCTGTCCGGTAACAAACCTTGTCGTACTTGTTGGTATCCATGGGCACTCTCCTTTCAGCACGCTTCCGGAAAAAAATGCCACACTCCGGAAACGGTCAGGCAAACCGACCGGAATTTTGTCATACTACGGTAATATCCAAATTTGATTCCCATAAGCCATGCAGATTACACCGTTGCCGCACAACAAGCGTAACTTTACCTTTCGGAGCAACATCCTTGGGAAGCGCGACAGTAAATGAAACCTTTGGCTTCATAAAACCCCGGGGCTGGAAGTCTACCCTTCCTGCCGGTTCGTTTCCGATGGAGAGTTCGATATATTCAATCCAGTGAGCCGGTCCCATAACGTGGATCTTCTCACCAACCGAAACTTCTACCATAAAAAACTCTCCGGCCTTAACCGAAGCCGGCGCGGAAATCACCGGTACATGGGAAATTTCCAAGGGTGTTTTTTTCCCGGAGTCCTTAACCCGGTTTATCGAATCGAACAGGGATTGATCCACCTTGGCGGGAAAATAACGTTCAGATGCGGCTGCTAACGAGCTGATACCAGCAGAAAGTGTACCGATTACGGTAGCAGTCAAAAAACTCCGTCTGTCCATGAGGTGTTCCTCTCATAACAAATTAATAGGTTGCAGGTACTCCTGCAGAGTATTATAAAAATTAGTTAGTTACAGCTATTTGAATGTCTTGAGGACATACTCTGCAATAGCCTTTGCATCCTTGTCGGACACCATGTTCTTGTCAAAGGTGCTCATCCCTGGCCCGGGATGACGCATAAGTTTAACGATATCATTTGCAGTCTTGATGCCGTTTTTGTGAAGATCCTTGCGCGAGAGAGTCTTGTCGGCCTTGATGATATTGCCGCCATCGGCATGGCATGCCGCACAATGCGCCTTGAATCCGGCTTCGCCGCTTTTGCCGGCGGCATGGAGTGGTGCCTGCCACAGCAAGAGGACAGCCAAAAATGCAGCTGCCGAAATTGCGATCGTTGAAGTTCCGGTTGATGACATGGTTCTGAGAGCAGTTCGATTGAAATCCATTGTATTTCTCCTTGAAGTTTAATTACGGCAGCTCCCTGCCGTTAGTGCATCGTTGATGCAACGATATTTTACGACACCATGCTGACAAATGTTTCTTTTCCATTATTACAGAGATACATGGTTTTGCAACAGCGCTCCGTCAAAATAGTTCATATTCGCTTGTCATTGGCGGCATAACAGTGCGTAAACATTATGAAAAAAGTTATATGGCGGCTCAATCGGGCTGCCAAAACAGATAATTCTGCAATTAATATCGCAGGGCTACCCAGCTATGGGTACATCCGAATGTACCCCGCTCGTAAATTCAAGTACCCGATCTATTTTAACGGCGAATCTGGTCAGTATCTGGGGCGTTTCCGGCGTGTTGACAGGTTGATTATTCTCATCATGAATTGCCGTTTCTGTATTCTTAATGACCGATCCGAGCATCTGGTAGCCCTTTCCGGTGTCAGGCAAAAACACCACAACCGCTATGCGGAAATTGCACTCGATATTCTGCAATGTTGACGGACAAAACCAGTTTTCAAAAATCAGCACAGAGTCTCCGGAGACAGTAACCTGTTCCCCGATGGCCATGTGCGGCTGACCGGATGAATCTGCGGTGGCAACAAAAACAAGAGTGGTCTTTTCCATCAAACTTCTTACCGGTTCAGTGATCATATCGACCATAACGCGCACCCCGGGTTCCTTATGCCGCACGAATCAGCGGCAACATCAGAAGAAACCAAGGCAGAAACCGAGCCAACTTATAAAAATAATTAGCTTGTCAAATCGGCATGTTATAGCAGCTGACCCTAATCAAAGATCAGAGTCAGCTGAAACAGATTTTGCAGCAATTCTGGTGGAAAGCATGGAGAATATGCCCGTAATTGACTGATGAGGCCCAAAGTTACGTTTGTTGCCCGGTGTCACATTTGTTGCTGATTTGCATCACATCTGAAAACAATTTGTGCAGCGTGGACAGCATCCATCACCTTCATGCCGCCTCAATGTTGATTCTGTTTCACTAAATTCAGCGTTCCACCGGCTAAAAGCTCCTGACGCTGGCGGTCTGATATCTCCAACACTGTGGCAACCTCCCGGCCATTAATGAACACCGGAATTTCACTGGCTCCGTTTATGACAAGTCTCCGGATGTCGGGAATCACAACCTGATCACCCTGTTTAAAAAGATCAAAATCTGCAGGATTTTTGAAAACCAGCGGTACAATGCCGAAATTAACCAGATTAGCCTTGTGTATGCGGGCAAAACTTTTGACTATCTTGGCGCGAATTCCCAAATAGCGGGGAGCTATGGCAGCATGTTCGCGAGAAGACCCCTGCCCATAATTCTCGCCGGCGACAATAATGCCGTCTCCGGTAGCCAATGCGCGAGCAGGGAATTCCGCGTCCACCTGTTCGAGCACATGCTCGCTGATCGCAGGAATATTACTGCGCAACGGCAACACTTTATTTCCGGCAGGCATAATATGATCGGTTGTAATATTGTCACCAAGCACAATGACGACGCCAGCATGCAGAGTGTCAGGAAGAACCGTAAAATCCGGAAACGGCAGGATATTCGGTCCGGTCTTGATTTCGACCGTTGAACGGTCTTCCAGCGGAAAGATAATGCCGGAATCATCCAGAAGATATTTCACGGGGTTCTGTACCGCCGGATACGATCTGGTCTTTGCCAAGGTGCGCGGATCAGTGATGACGCCATAAATACCCGATGCGGCGGCTGTCTCAGGGGAACAGAGGTACACTTTGTCGCCCGTGGTGCCACTTCGGCCGGGAAAATTGCGCGGAAAGGTGCGAAGGCTGACCTGGTCTGTTCCCGGTGCCTGTCCCATACCGATGCACCCCAGACAACCTGACTGGTGAATGCTGATTCCCGCCATCAGCAACATCATAACACCACCATCCTGGGCAATATTTTCCAACACTTGGCGGCTTCCGGGATTGACATGAAAATGTACCCCAGATGCGACCCGGTTTCCCTCCATGATCCGGCAGACGGTCATCAGATCGCGGTATGAAGAGTTCACCGAACTGCCAACAATAACCTGATCAACTTTAGTCCCTGCTACGTCCCGGACCGGCACCACCTTGTCGGGCGACGAGGGACAGGCAATCAACGGTTCCAATGTCGAGAGATCAATTTCATCATATTCATCATACGTTGCCCCTTCGTCTGCCGACAATGGCTGCCAGTCATCCCCGCGGCCCTGTGATTCCAGGAACTGGCGCGTCCGTTCATCGGAAGGGAAAATGGATGAAGTGGCTCCCAATTCGGCCCCCATGTTGCCAATCGTCGCTCGATCCGTTGCGGACAGGGACGCAACACCCGGTCCATAATATTCAATCACCGCGCCGACCGCTCCTCTGACGGTATGACGGCGTAACATTTCGAGAATGACATCCTTTCCCGAAACCCAGTCAGGAAGCTTTCCGATCAGTTTGATTCCCATAACCTTCGGACAGGGAAGATAAAAGGGATGCCCGGCCATTGCCAACGCAACATCAAGGCCGCCGGCACCAATTGCCAGCACGGAAATTCCTGCGGCCGTCGGCGAATGGGAGTCGGCGCCCAAAAGAATGATGCCGGGAACCCCGAAACGTTCCAGATGAACCTGGTGTGAAACACCGTTCCCCGGTTTGGACAGATACATGCCGAATTTCATCGCGGCAGATGTCAAAAATGCGTGATCATCCGCATTTTTGTAATCGGTCTGCAACAGATTATGATCAATGTACTGTGCTGCCAAACCAACCTTTACCTTCGAAAGCCCCATGGCGATAAATTCCAGCATAGCCATCGTTCCGGTGGCGTCTTGAAGCAGGGTATGGTCAATCCGGATTGCAATCTCCGTATCCGGAACCAGCGCACCTTCGACCAGATGAGCTTCCAGTATTTTTGTAGTAAGATTTTTTGACATGGTGCACCTCCGAGCAAGTTAAAACTTTTTTCTGCACAGGTATCAAATATTAAGAGCAACTCCACCCATCTTCAGCCCGGAGCCATCTGTCAGTATCGGTCGCTCGTGGACAGTTAAATACAATGGCAACATAGCGTCCAGCCTGTTTTAAGTATAAACTCATATTGCACTAAATCAAGATCATGCAGCACAGGAATATGACGAACAACATAAAAGCGGGCTCGACAAACGGTATAAACTTGACCCAACAATTTTACACCGGCTTGATAATTGTAAAAACGTGACTACACTATACATGCCGCTTCTTATCATCATGAACCGTGACGCAATAAAGATAAAAATGGAGTTTTGGCATGAGCCACCAGGATTACAGTTCCCACTCTATCATGCTTGTGGACGACGAAACGGAAGCGCTATCGCTGTTGAAGTCATTTCTTTTCCACGAAGGATTCCAGAAGGTGCAGACGTTTAACGACAGCCTGCTGGCGCTTGAAAATTTCAAGAGCGAGGAGGTTGCTCTGGTCATCATGGACCTGATGATGCCCAAGCTCCACGGCAGGGACCTTCTTGAGGCCTTTTCTGAATTGAAGCCGCAGGTCCCGGTAATTGTTGTTACTGCCGAGAGCCACATCGATACCGCTATCGATTGCATGAAAACTGGAGCCGTCGACTATATTACCAAACCGATTTCCATCAATCGCTTTATTGCCGGCGTAAAGAGAGCACTTGAACTACACGGTCTCAACGAAGACATCATGCTGCTGGACAACGCAAGTGATGAAGAAATCGCCGCCCGGACTCCGCACATCCCTTCAATCATAAAT
>JAJXWO010000049.1 GCA_021781535.1 Deltaproteobacteria bacterium
TCCGATCTGAGCGGGGCGAAAAGGTTACCGCTGAACTGCCGATTACCAATGTCAATCGCGTTGTCGGGACCATCCTCGGCAATGAAATCACCCGCCATCATGGCGCTGCCGGGCTGCCGGACGATACGGTGACTCTTACCTTCAACGGCTCTGCCGGACAGAGTTTCGGCGCCTTCATACCACGAGGCGTAACTTTGAAATTATCCGGTGATGCGAACGATTACCTGGGCAAAGGGCTGAGCGGCGGCACAATTGCCGTTTATCCTCCAGAGGGTTCGACCTTCAGGGCCGAAGAAAATATCATCGCCGGAAATGTGGCTTTCTATGGGGCTACCAGCGGTACCGCCTTTATCCGCGGCATGGCTGGAGAACGGTTCTGCGTGCGCAACTCCGGCGTCAACGCAGTTGTTGAAGGTGTTGGTGATCATGGCTGTGAGTACATGACCGGAGGTACCGTTGTGATCCTTGGGCGGACCGGGCGGAACTTCGCGGCCGGTATGAGCGGTGGCATAGCCTATGTCCTGGACGAACAGGAGGATTTTGCCAGCCGTTGCAACACGGAAATGGTTGGTCTGGAACCGCTTGGTGATGCTGATCGTGCAACGGTCAAAGCCATGATTGAAAAACATGCCGAATGCACCGGGAGTGCACATGCCGCGATGGTTCTGATTAACTGGGAAAGTTACCAGTCGCGCTTTGTAAAAGTGATGCCCATGGACTTTAAACGGGTGCTGCAGGCACTTGAGCGGGCTCAGGCCGCCGGCCTTAGCGGTGACGATGCACTGGCCGCCGCATTTGAGGAAAACTCGCATATCGCCGGGCATTAACAGAACTCTGGAAGACCGCTTAAAAGCGGGTTGCATTAATTATTACCGAGACGTTATTAGACAGGGAAAACGATTATGGGAAAACCAACTGGATTCATGGAATATATTCGCGAAGTGCCGGCTGACCGGGCACCGTTGGAGCGTATAAACGACTGGAACGAATTCCATCTGCATATGCCGGACGAGGATTTGCGCACCCAGGGCGCACGCTGCATGGATTGCGGCGTGCCGTTCTGCCACAGCGGCGTATTGATCAGTGGTATGGCCAGCGGCTGTCCGGTCAACAACCTGATACCCGAGTGGAATGACCTCGTCTATCGCGACCT
Source organism: Deltaproteobacteria bacterium (assembly GCA_021781535.1). GTDB lineage: Bacteria > Desulfobacterota > Desulfuromonadia > Geobacterales > Pseudopelobacteraceae > JACRCG01. Next base: position 1,154 of record JAJXWO010000049.1, read on the forward strand.
TTGGCATCAGGCACTGGACAGGCTGCTCAAAACCAATAACTTTCCGGAGTTCACGGGGCGGGTCTGCCCGGCTCCCTGCGAAGGGTCCTGTACGCTGGCAAGTATCGATCCGGCGGTCACCATAAAGAATATCGAGGTCAGCATAATTGAGCGAGGCTTTGAAGAAGGGTGGGTCGTTCCGGCCCCTCCCGTAGCCCGCACCGGTAAAAAAGTGGCCGTTGTCGGCTCCGGGCCTGCGGGGCTCTCCGCCGCCGCCCAGCTCAATAAAGCCGGTCATAGTGTCACGGTATTCGAGCGTGCCGATCTTCCGGGTGGTCTGCTGATGTACGGCATCCCGAATATGAAGCTCGACAAGCGTCAGGTGGTATTGCGCCGCATCAAGCTGATGGAAGCAGAGGGAATTACCTTTGCCTGCAATACCGAGGTGGGGGGAAGTGAGTTTCCGTCGGCAAAATTGCGTGATGAATTTGATGCCGTCATTGTGACGACCGGTGCAACCCTGCCGCGCGATCTTTCGGTAGACGGCCGTGCACTTAAGGGCGTTCATTTTGCCATGGAGTTTTTGACTGCCAACACGAAAGCCCTTCTGAGCGGAGGTGATGATTTCATCTCGGCCAAGGAGAAGGATGTTATTATCATCGGTGGCGGTGACACGGGGACAGACTGTGTTGGCACGTCGCTCCGTCATGGCTGCAGCAGTGTCACCCAGCTGGAAATCATGCCTCGTTCTCCGGATGAGCGTGCCGCCGATAATCCCTGGCCGGAATGGCCAAAGACTCACAAGGTTGACTACGGGCAGGAAGAGGCCGCTGCAAAATACGGTTCTGACCCTCGGGTCTATCTGACAACCGCTACCAGATTTGATAGTGACGAAAATGGTGCCGTCAAGGCGGTTCATACGGTTGAAGTTTCCTGGGAAAAGAACGATAAAGGGCAATTTGTACCAAAACCGGTACCCGGTACCGAAAAGGTACGACCTGCCCAGCTGGTGTTGCTGGCCATGGGTTTTCTCGGTCCGGAGCAGCCACTGATTGACTCTTTTGGTCTGGAGCAGGACCAGCGGAGCAATATCAAGGCGGAGTTCGAGAAGTACAGCACGAGCATCCCTGGCATATTTGCTGCAGGGGATTGTCGCCGTGGCCAGAGCTTGGTCGTGTGGGCCTTCAACGAAGGGCGCGGCGCGGCCCGTGAATGTGATCGCTACCTGATGGGGAGCAGCGAGCTACCGTAACTAATTGAATTCATATGGGCCGGCTTATGTGAAATGTGATTAATTGTGAGGCAGAGAGGCCCACCCGACGACATCGGGTGGGCCTCTCTTTTATTTTTAAAACCGACGTCGGGAAAATAGTGGCCAAATAAACAGCACACTGTCTATGTTTTAATCATGCTAAACAGATTTTGTTAAAGTATAATATCTTGCAACTTGTCTTGGATTTGAGGTAAGAGACGTCACGCCGGTTTATTGTGTGACAAAAAGTGATGAACTGCATATTTAATGCACATGAACGCATGACAAGGTATTCTAAATAGCCGTGCAGGAGAGAGATTCATGCTGATAGTTGTCTGTATCAAACAGGTCCCGGACACGACCCAGGTTCAGATTGACCCGGTGACAAACACCCTGGTACGTGATGGTATTCCATTTATCGTCAACCCCTATGATACTCATGCTCTTGAGGAAGCGTTGCGCCTGAAAGACCGGTTTGGCTGCGCGGTGGCCGCCATTTCGATGGGACCGCCGAACGCAGAGGCAACATTGAAAAAAGCCCTCGCTCTGGGGGTCGATCATGCCATGCTTCTCTCTGATCGTGTCTTCGGCGGTGCCGACACGCTGGCGACCAGCAACGTCCTGGCCGCGGCAATACGCAAGCTGCATGCGGAAGTGGACGAGGTCGGCCTGGTGTTGTGCGGCAAGCAGACCATCGATGGGGATACCGCCCAGGTCGGCCCCGGCATTGCAAGCCGCCTTGACTATCGCCAACTGACGCTGGTGGATAAAATTGTCGACCTGGATTTTGCTGCAAAAAAAATCCGGGTCAGTCGCAAGTTGGAGGGGCGTCACGAGATCGTAGATGCACCACTGCCGGCTATGTTAACAGTCGTCCGTGAATTGAACCGGCCGCGCTATCCCAAGGTGCAGATGCGACTGGCAGCCGCTGAAGCTGTTGTTGAAGTGTGGAATAATAAAACACTGCAGTTGGATGAACAGAAAATCGGCTTGAAAGGTTCTCCGACCTGGGTCTCCAAAATCTTTTCCCCGGAACGCATTAAAGGAGAAATCCTCGGAGACGGCTACGCCGACCCTGCCGGAACTGCAGCATTACTGATAGACAAACTAATGGCGAAGGACATGTTACCGTTATGAGCGATCCACAACCAAAACCAAAGAAGCCGCGCGGCACGGCTCGCCTGATTGACGGAAAGTGTATTGCCTGCGGCGCCCGCTGCCAGAGCGTCTGCCCGGTTAACTGCGTTGAAATGACCGACAGCGGCGAACCGATCATCGAAACAGCCAAATGCATCGGCTGCCAAAAGTGCGTCAAGATCTGTCCGGCAGCCGCTCTGGAGATGTTCTTTACACCCGAAGAGAAAAAAATCCTCGAACAGTTGGCCGGCGGCACCGCTCCCGTCGAAGAAGAAATCGACCCGGAAGCTGCTGCTATTGCCGCGAAACTGGCCGCTTACCGTGATGTCTGGGTGTTTGTCGAGCAGACCGAAGGTGAACCGGCCAAGGTCTCCTGGGAGCTTCTGGGGGTCGGAGCCGGTCTGGCACGCAGCCTCGGCGTGGAGCTCTGTGCGCTTGTTATCGGCGAGAATGTCGAGCCTCTCTGCATGGAAGCGTTTGCCTACGGCGCCACCAAAGCATACCTGCTTGATGCCCCGGTCTATTACCACTACCGTACCGAAGCATACGTGGAAGGTTGCTGCCATCTGATCGAGAAATATAAGCCGGAGATCATCCTGATGGGGGCGACCGGCATGGGGCGCGATCTGGCAGGAGCGATCGCCACCAGGGTCGGTACCGGGCTGACCGCCGACTGTACCGGGTTGGCCATAGACGATAAACGCAACCTGATGCAAACCCGCCCCGCTTTTGGCGGTAACATCATGGCAACCATCATGTGCGATAAATTTCGCCCCCAGATGTCCACCGTGCGCCCCAATGTCATGCCGATGCCGGAGCACAGGGCGGGGACAACGGGAATAATCATTCGCGATCCGTTTACCGTGCCTGAAGAAAGCGTTCTCACCAAGGTCATCGAGATCATCCGCGATTCGCACAGCAAGGGTGCCGTTGATATCACCGGTGCCGAGTTTATCATCTCCGGCGGGCGCGGCATGATGGCTCCTGAAAATTTTGCCATGCTTCAGGAGCTTGCGGATGAACTGGGTGGCGTGGTCGGCGCTTCCCGCAGTGCCGTGGATGCCGGCTGGATGCCGGGTGATCGCCAGGTCGGCCAGACCGGTAAAACCGTACGACCAAAAATCTATATCGCCTGCGGAATTTCCGGTGCTATCCAGCATTTGGTTGGCATGCAGGATTCCGACATGGTGATTGCCATAAACCGTGATAGTTCCGCCCCGATCTTTGAGGTTGCCACCTACGGCATCGTTGGCGACCTGTTCCAGGTTGTCCCGGCGATTACCAGCAAGATAAGAGAACTTAAAGCCGCCAACCAATAAGATATTCAAATAAGAGAGCAACAGACTTTCCTGAGGTCCATATGACACCAAATCCATTTATATTCGCTCCGCTTCTGCTCGCTTCCCTGGCCATATTTGCCTGGGGGTGCTGGAAACGGCTCAGTCTGATTTCACTTGGTCAGCCGGAAGAGCGCTTTGACAGCATAGGAACCCGCGTCGGCGACATGCTGCGGTACGCTTTCGGTCAGAAACGGGTGCTTGCAAAACCGTTCGGTTTCAACCATTTTATTATCTTCTGGTCGTTTCTGATCCTTATGATTGCAAACACCGAATTCATCCTTAACGGCCTTTTCCCCCATACGATCAAGCTGGTCAGACTTCCCTTTGAACTCTATGTGCCGCTCGCCTTCATGATCGATATCGCTTCGTTGCTTGCCCTGACGGCAGTGACGGTGGCGGCTCTGAGACGGATTTTTGCTCCACCCTACCCGGAGGCCCGTACCCTGGACGCCTTTTTTATCCTGGGGATGATCGCGACGTTGATGCTTGCTTCATTTACCCTCAACGCCTCGGACCTGGCGGCATATATGTTTCATTCCGGGGCGGACCCGGTTTCTTTTCTTGCTACCGCGCGCAAGATCATGCCGGTGTCGGCGCTATTGGCAGGCCTGCTGCCACCGCTGCAGCTGGAGACCATCCATGCCGCTGCCTGGTGGGTCCACGCCGGTGCGCTCCTGGCCTTCATCTGCTATCTGCCGATCAGCAAGCATATGCACATCCTGACCGCCATCCCGAATTGCTTCTTGCACCGGCTGGAAAAGCCGAACACCCAGCCGAGAGAAGAATTCACGGTTGGAAACACGTTTGGAGTCGGCAGCGTTGATCGCTACAGCTGGAAAGATCTGCTCGACTCCTTTACCTGTACTGAGTGCGGCCGCTGCCAGAACGTCTGTCCGGCCAGCATCACCGGCAAACCGCTCAACCCGCGCGCGGTGATACATGATATCAAGGTTAATCTGCTGGAGAACGGCGCCGCTCTCAAGAAAGGTGCTGCTCCCCAGATACCTCTGATAGGTGAGGCGGGTGAAGGGAGCGTCTCCGAGGAATCGATCTGGGCCTGCACCACCTGCGGAGCTTGTATGGAAGCATGCCCGGTCCTGATCGAGCACATGCCGAAAATTATCCAGCTCCGGCGTCATCTGGTCGAGACGGAAGTGAAATTTCCCGAAGAATTGCTGAACCTGTTTGAAAATATGGAGGGGCGCAGCAATCCCTGGGGGATTGCCCCCTCGGAACGGACGAAATGGTGCAGCCAGCTTGATGTCAAACCGTTCGACCGGGACACAACGGAATACCTGTTCTATGTCGGATGCGCCGGTTCGTTCGATTCACGCAACAAGCACGTCAGCGTGGCAATGGCACAGCTGCTGGATAAGGCCGGCATCTCGTGGGGAATCCTCGGCAAGGATGAAAAATGCTGCGGTGACAGCGTGCGCAGGTTGGGGAACGAATACGTTTTTGATAAGATGGCCAGGGAGAATGCCGCGACGTTTATCGAACGCGGAGTGAAAAAAGTAATTACGCAATGTCCCCACTGTTTTTCGACTCTGAAAAATGACTACCGCCAGGACGGGCTCGAACTGGAAGTCATTCACCATAGCGAACTGCTGCGCAATCTGGTCCAGGATGGGCGCCTTGTCCTGGATAAGACGACAGAGGAAATGGGAGCAACCGTCTTTCATGACTCCTGCTATCTGGGACGGCATAACGACGTGTACGATGCCCCTCGCGCAGTCATTGAAGCTGCTACCGGGGTGGCTCCGGCCGAGATGGAGCGCAACCGGAGCAATGCCTTCTGCTGCGGTGCCGGTGGCGGCAGAATGTGGATGGAGGAACATGTCGGGGAGCGCATCAACCTCACGCGGGTCAACGAAGCGCTGGAGCAAAAGCCCGATACGATATGTGTTGCCTGCCCCTACTGTATGACCATGTTTGAAGACGGCCTCAAAGATGTCAAGGCCGACAATGTCAAGGTGCGGGACGTGGCTGAAGTTATGGCTGAAGCGTTGTTTCGCTGAGAGAATCCCGTCTGTAGTAACATAACCTGCCTGAAGCAAAATTACTGAAACCGGATTCCATACTATGAGAGGAGTCCGGTTTCAGTTTCTCTGGAATCCATCTGCTTTTCCTCTGTTGCAATCACCCCGGTAATTTAATATCCATTATCAACCGATATGTAACAATTCTGTATACAGTCTGACATAAGTACTTTTTTTTTAGTCATCATTATGTTATTTAATCGAAACTAAATTTTAATACCTCAACTGGGGAGGCGGCATGAGTTACGAAGTAAAGAACGAGCAGCTGGTTAAGTGGGTGGCGGAAGTTGCCGCACTTTGTGGGCCTGAAGCGATCCATTGGTGCGACGGATCACAGGAAGAATACGATACGCTCTGCAATCAGCTGGTAGCGAGCGGAACGTTCAAGAAGCTGAATCAGGAGAAACGTCCGAACAGTTACCTGGCCTGGTCTGATCCGGGCGATGTGGCGCGGGTAGAGGACCGTACGTTCATCTGCAGCATCTCCAAGCAGGATGCCGGCCCGACCAACAACTGGATGCACCCCAAAGAGATGAAGGAAACATTGACCAAGCTCTTCAAAGGGTGTATGCGCGGACGAACCATGTATGTCATCCCTTTCAGCATGGGACCGCTTGGTTCACCGATTGCCAAAATTGGTGTTGAAATAACAGATTCCCCTTATGTAGCTGTCAATATGCGTATCATGACCCGCATGGGCCGGGCGGTTATCGACATTCTTGATAATGGTGAATTTGTCCCGTGCCTGCATTCAGTGGGTGCTCCGCTGGAGCCCGGCCAAAAAGATGTGCCGTGGCCCTGCAATAAGGAAAAATACATTGTTCACTTTCCCGAGGAACGTTCGATCTGGTCATATGGTAGCGGTTACGGCGGCAACGCTCTGCTTGGCAAAAAATGCCTCGCCCTGCGCATCGCATCCAAGATAGCCAAGGATGAGGGGTGGCTTGCTGAACATATGCTTATTTTGGGGATCGAATCACCAAAAGGAGAAAAGACCTACCTGGGCGCTGCCTTCCCAAGTGCCTGTGGCAAGACCAACCTGGCAATGCTGGTGCCGCCCGAAAGCTTTAATAAAAGCGGCTGGAAAATAACGACTGTCGGAGACGACATTGCTTGGATCAAGCCTGGTCCGGACGGGCAATTGTATGCAATCAACCCCGAGTATGGTTTCTTCGGTGTTGCTCCCGGAACATCAGCAAAAACGAACCCGAATGCCATGGCCTCCTGTGCCGCCAATACAATATTTACCAATGTTGCCTTGACGCCTGACGGCGACGTCTGGTGGGAAGGTATGACTGATGCCAAGCCGCCTGTGCTGACCGACTGGCAGGGCAATCGGTGGACGCCTGAATGCGGAAGGAATGCCGCACATCCGAACTCCCGTTTTACCTCCCCTGCCGGCCAGTGTCCTTCGATTGATCCGGAATGGGAAAACCCGAAAGGTGTGCCGATGGCGGCCTTTATCTTTGGCGGCCGTCGCAATAGTGTAATTCCGCTGGTCTATCAATCGTTCAACTGGAGCTTTGGTGTCTATCTGGCCGCCACCATGGGTTCCGAAACAACTGCCGCTGCAACGGGCGCCGTGGGGACCGTACGCCGCGATCCGTTTGCCATGCTGCCGTTCACCGGCTATCATGTTGCCGATTATTTTGCCCACTGGCTGCAGGTTGGGAGAACAACACCCAAACCGCCGCGCATCTTCAGCGTCAACTGGTTCCGCAAGGATGCTGTCGGCAATTTCCTCTGGCCGGGATACGGGGAGAACATGCGCATCCTGAAATGGATCGTGGAGCGCTGCAACGGTAACGCTGCGGCTGTCGAGAGTCCTCTGGGGTGGATGCCGCGTTATGAAGATCTGGACTGGACCGGACTGGAAAGTGTCAGTCGTGAGCAGTTCTATGAGCTGATGTCGGTGGACCGTGATGTCTGGAAGGAAGAAATTGTTTCGCATGAGGAGCTGTTCGTCAAGATGTACGATCGGTTGCCGAAAGAGTTCCTGCACATCCGGCAGCTGATTCTGTCCGGTTTGTGGCGGTCACCGGAGCATTGGGAACAGTTTAATCCCGCATCGGAGCAGGAATAGCTGCCCGGCGTGTCTGAAGGTGAAAAGGGCGCTGCTTCTGCAGTGCCCTTTTTTAATCATCTACCTCTATTTCCCGCACTCGTAACTCCTCTCCTGAAAGTATAACGACCCGGTTGCCGCCGCAGTGGGTACATGATCCGTATAATTCCGTCAACGGCGTTTCCCGGCCGCATTCCTGACATTTTCCTGTGCCGGGAATGCGGATGACAGTCAGCAGGGCGCCTTCCAGCAGGGTGCCCTGACTACAGGCCTCAAAGCAGAATTCTATTGCTTCAGGCACTACACTGCTCAACGCACCGATTTCGACATCTACGGTGAGAATACGCCGCCCGCCCGCATGCTCCTGGCAGAGGTCGATGATCCCCTGGGTTATGGACATTTCATGCATAATCTCTCCGGTTGAACATAAAAAAAGCCTGCGAAGTTGTAACTTCGCAGGCTTTTTTGCACTCCCCTGAGGGAAAGCGGATTACTACTTCGATGCAGGTGCAGCTGTTGTGGAAGACACTGGAGCCTGAACAGGAGCAGGTGCAGGTGCTGGTGCTTCAACAGCAGGAGCAGGAGCAGGAGCTTCTTCTTTTTTCTTGCAGCCAGCAGCGAAAACAGTAGCAAGTGCGAGTACCAGGGTCAGCGAGATCAGTTTTTTCATTGTGTGTTACCTCTTTCTTTTTTAATTTACCATTAAAACGCAGAGCGCATGGTTTCTAAATCGACCTTGGAATATACGCAGATTATTTAGGGAGTCAAGAGTTTTTTTATGATTATGGAATTTTATCGGTAAAAATTTCTCGCATGCCACGTTCCGCTTCATGAACAAGCACGTCCAGATCAAGCTGGAGTGCGTTACCATCAGGCAGGCTGAGAGTGGCAGCTATATATCCGCTGCCTTCCGTAGAGGCGAAAGGAGCTTCCTCACCGGAAACTATCGTGACAATCCTGTCAACGAGAAAGGCAAGTGATGATACCTCCTTGTTAAGTACAATAAGCTTTCCAGGGTTGATGCTTCCAGGCAGGCACAGAAAAAGGGCCACGTCCATAACGGCGATGATGTCACCGTGAAAACTGAATGCACCGGTATAGTACGCAGGTGCCAGCGGTATCGGCCATGTCTGTGCCGGGTCACGGACTTCTGCAATCTGCGCCAGGTCAAGCGCAAACAGTGAATCCTGGAGTGCAAATATCAGAAACCTTCTGTCGTTGGAGGTCGGGGGAGTCATGTTACACGTGGTCGACCTGGAAGCGTTCAACAACAGTCATCAGTTCTTCTGCAAGCTGAGCGAGTTCTTTGGTTGCGAGAGCCATGTCCTGCATTGCTGCCAGCTGTTCTTCTGTGGCCGCAGAAACCTGCTCTGTCGAAGCAGCATTGTCATCAGCAACCTTTGCGATCTCATCAACCGCCGTTACCATTCGCTCAGATCCCTCCTTCTGCATCATGGAGAGGTCGGCAATACTTGAAGCCTTTCGTTCAGTATCGAGAACCGTTTTAAGTATTTCCTGAAAGGCGCTGGCCGTCACATCGATATTTTTCTTGCCCTCCTTAACGCTGCGGGAACTTTCCACGATTGCTTCATGTACTTTATGGCTTTCTTCACGCAAGGTATCAATCATATCGCTGATGTCGGCAGCCGATTGCGATGAGCCGTCGGCAAGTTTGCGAACTTCTTCGGCTACGACCGCAAAGCCTTTGCCGTATTCGCCGGCTCTTGCCGCCTCGATCGATGCATTAAGTGCAAGCAGGTTGGTCTGTCGTGCTATGTCCCCGATGCAGTCGGCAACCTTGCCGACTTTCTGCAGCTTGGTGTTAAATGCATCAAACTGCTGCCCTATCTGCTCCTGCTTCTCAAAAAAATCTTTCATCCTTTCCAGCGACTCATTGGCCAGTACGCCACCATGCTGAGCTGTCAGGCTGGTTTCATGGGCAGTTTTGGCGGTTTCTCGGGCACGTGAAGAAACCAGTTCAATAGAAATTGCCATTTCCCGAATTGTTTTGGAACCATTTTCAACAAGCTCGGCCTGGGTTTCTGCTCCACGTGAAATCTGCTCAATCGCCTGGGCAACCTCTTCAGTCGAAGCGTTGATTTCCAGTGCGGTTGAATTGATCTCGCGGGCGGATTCGGTGAGTTTTCCGGATGTGTTCTTGATGTGGCGAACCAGTTCGCGCAAACTCTGGAGCATAAGATTTATAAGGCTTGCCAGCTCATGACTTTCATCCGGAATCCGCGAGGGGCGAATCGTCACATTCGTGGTCAGATCACCACGAGTAATGGATTCAGCCGAATCAGTCAGTTTTCCGATATTGGCGGTAAACCCTTTTGAAAATAACCACCCCAGAATCAGGCCGATTGTCAGGGCAACCACGTACCCTAAAATCTCGCTTATTTCTGCCGAATAGCCGAGCAACCCTACCAGTCGAGGGCTAAATGCCACTGCAGCAACAACAACAATAAAACCGATAATGAATTTATGCCCTATGGGAATGCGCATGTTCGACCCTCCGGATAACTAAACGGATGCAGTTGTCATTAATGAGTCATAGTCTACGATAAATCCGTTCCACTGGGCAGACCGTGGCAAAAAGACCCCGGACTTCACCCACGAGTGTTTCTGATTTTCCGAGCACCAGTATACCACCGGCCGGCAAAATGTGCGCAATGCCGCGTAATATTTTTTCCTGGTCCGGACGGTTGAAATAGATCAGAGTGTTTCGGCACAGAATCAGCTGGCACGGATCAAATGACCCGACATCCATAATGTTCTGCTGCTGAAACGTCACCAACTCCCGGACGTTCTTCGACAGCTGCAAGCGTGTCCCCTTCGGGGTAAAATAACGCTCCCTGATAGAATCCGGAAGATCTTTCAGCCGATCCTCATTGTATTCCGCGCGTGCGGCTGTCTGCAATATATCTGCTTCGATATCGGAAGCCCGGATTTCTGCCGGAGTATGCTGGTGCTCCACGGCAAAATACTCCCGCAGCAGTATGCCCAGGCTGAAAGGTTCTTCACCACCGGCACACCCGAGGCTGTGGAACCTGAGTTGCCCCTGTGCCGCCTCTGCCTTTTGAAAGAGATAGGGGAGTACAACGGTGTGCAGCTTTTCAAACATTGACGGGTTACGGAAAAACTGACTGACATGAATGGTAAGAGTTTTTTTCAGCAGATCAAGTTCCTGATCGTTTTGACGCAATATACTACAGTACGTGGCTGCGTCATGACACCGGCATGAACGCATTCGTATGGCAACGCGGCGCTTCATGCACTTGTCCTTGTACATTGAAATGCTGAAGTTGCGCCGCAATTCGAGGATCTGGCCAATCTCGGCCAGCATTTCATCACCGATTTCCAATGAATCCACTACGGTATGTTCCGTCAGGATATTTGTCACGGCAACCTCATTATCACTTCATTCAAGATATGGTAAGTAGCATGAAGCGGCCTGCGACGCAACTGCTAGAAAACAATACTGATCTTGCCGATACGCCATTGCCCGTATTCAGTGGAAAATTTATTGCGGCAGCTCTTGGGGCGGTGCTACAGTAAAGTACATTACACCGTTATGCAGAGGGCAGGTCATGTCCCAAACATCAGACATCGAGACGGCAGCAACGGCGCTGCCGGAAAATATAATCACGGGCGATGCTCGGTTGGAAGCTCTTACGGCTGACACGGACCGTCTGTTTACCGTCTTTCAAGATAGTCGAGAAGACGTGATGCTGGCGGCGCTGCGCAATCCCTCTCTTGTCCCCCAGCATCTCCTGGCACTTCTCAAACGGAGGGGGATTGAGGCTGTAATCAGCGCAATCTATGCTCGCAAACCCCTTATTGAGGCCTCTGCGGTCAAATTGGCTTTGGTTGCCCATCTGGATACCCCTCCTCATATTGCGCAAACCTTGTTGCCACTTCTGCCTGTTTTCGACCTGTTGAAGCTGTGTCTTATGCCGGGTGTGTCTGCTGACATACGCGTGGCCGCCGAACGTAAAATTGTTCAGCAGATACCGACCCAGCCGCTCGGAAACAAGCTGACGCTGGCGCGGCGCGGAACGGCTGCAATTCTTGACGCGCTGCTTCGGGAAGGGGTGCAGAGTATCATAGAAATATGTCTTGATAATCCGCATCTGAAAGAAGGTTCCTTGCATCAGTTTCTGATGTCGTCACATGCAAACGCAGAAAATGTATCGATAATTGCCCGAAGCAACCGCTGGAAGAGCCGTCCCAATATTCGCCTGGCTATCCTCAAAAATCCTCGTACTCCTCTGATCTGGTTCACCATCTTTCTGCCGGGACTCCCTGCCGCTACCCTGCGTGACCTGCTCTCGTCACCCCGCCTGACTTTTGCACAAAAAGAGCTGGTGCGGCAGGCGCGTGCCCATTTTCATGCATGAAACAACGCATAGTCCTCATAGCTCTGTTCTGGCTCGCATTTCTCAGGCCATCCGAGGCCGCTGAGTATGGTGTGGCAAATACATCAGCCCCTGTTCTGAATACGCCGGACTTCACGTTGGTCTTCGGAGGCGCAAACCGGCATGTCCTGAAAACCGATCACTGCGGACAGGTCCGTGAGCTTGAATTCATTGCCCTGCCCGGGACTGTTTTTACCCTCTTGAAAAAGCTGCATTCCGGATCGGCTGATGTGTACCAGGTTAAAACCGATGAGTATGTGACACCGCCACATGTTCGTCTGTTTGTCGACGGCCGTTTTCTAAGGCTGGAGCATGCCGTTCCTGAACCTCGCCGACCGGTGCTGCCTCTGCGGGAAGAAATTTTATCGGCGCTCAGGGCAGCCGTCGGCAGCCCTTATGTCTGGGGAAGCAATGTGTTGGACGGAGTCCCCGAGCTGGAGGCATGGTTCTATGACGGCATCAAAACGGTTGATAAAAAGCGACTGATTCTGGCCGGGCTGGATTGTTCAGGGTTGTTGTACTATGCCACCGGCGGCTGGACACCGCGCAATACCTCGCAACTGATTACTTTTGGTCAAGGAGTCGTTATTGCCGGCAAGCAGAGCGCAGAAATTGCGACGCTGCTTCAGCCGCTTGATTTGATTGTCTGGAATGGACATGTCATTATCGTGCTTGACCGGCAGACGGCTATAGAAAGTCGTCTTGAATGTGGCGGGACTGGCAATGGCGGGGTCGTGATCTCTCCGTTGACGCGGCGGATTGCTGACATCATGCGCACGCGCCGTCCGGCCGATACATGGCCGTCAGATAAAAAGCTCCCGGATGTCTTTGTAATCAGGCGTTGGTATGGTCAGACATGTCGTCTGCCGCGATAAATTATGGCATCCAAAAAAAACAATTGACTTCCGTGGAATAGTTGGTTATAAAACTCATCCTTTCCACGCTTCATTGGGCATGATTCCTTAAATGGAACGGCGTGGCAGGTTTATACGTCCCCTTCGTCTAGCCCGGCCCAGGACACCGCCCTTTCACGGCGGCGACACCGGTTCAAATCCGGTAGGGGACGCCAAATATCAGAAAGGTCACTTTTCTTCGGATTAGTGGCCTTTTTTCTTTGGTAGACCTGATTATAATCTGCAATCATATCAAATGGTTTTCTGTATTTGGTATTAATTCCCCACCTGCCCCTCATAACATACTGATATCACGTTAAGTGGTGGATCAATCAGGATGCCGATTGGG
>JAJXWO010000131.1 GCA_021781535.1 Deltaproteobacteria bacterium
TTCAGTTGAGAGTGAGCAGCAGATCATCGAATCTGCGGTGGCGGTAAAAAAAGCCGGCGCCCATATCCTGAGAGGTGGCGCATTCAAACCACGTACGTCTCCCTATTCATTCCAGGGGCTGGAGGAGGATGGGCTCAAGCTGCTTGCCAAGGCGCGAGAGCTGACGGGGCTACCGTTTGTGACCGAGGTTATCAACCCGGAAACCGCCGAGCTGGTTGCAGAATACGCCGATATACTTCAGATCGGAGCGCGCAATTCCCAAAATTTTGCACTGTTGAAAAAGGTTGGCCAGCTTAAGAGACCGGTACTGCTCAAACGTGGCATGTCCATGACGATTCAGGAATTTCTGATGAGCGCTGAGTATATCATGAGTGAAGGTAATCAGGCCGTCATTCTCTGTGAGCGGGGTATCCGCACCTTCGAAACGGCTACCCGCAATACACTGGATCTCTCGGCGATTCCGGTCCTCAAGGGTAAGACCCACCTGCCGGTGGTTATTGATCCTTCACATGGGACAGGCAACCACCATTATGTGGCGCCCATGTGTTTCGCCGCAGTGGCGGCCGGAGCTGACGGGTTGATCGTGGAGGTGCATCCTGACCCGGAGCACGCCTCCAGTGACGGCCCGCAATCGCTTAAACCCGCCAAATTCGATGCACTGATGAAAAAATTGAAGTTGTTTGCCGAGGCTGCTGACAGGTCACTGTGAATTTACCCGTAAGGGGGGCACCCCCCCTTACGGATCTTTATCCGGTTATATTGAAAACTGCTTGATTGACTCGTTACAAATCAAAGAAGGTCTCTCCCAATTCCGGGTCGAACTTTTTGCCGGCCTCATCCCGAGGATGGTCTTCCGAACCGCTATTATCCCGCGTCCCTTTATAACAGCGCCAACCTGCGAGCACCTTCTAGTGGTCTGCCAGGGCCACGATCAAACCTGATGAGTCCTAGCTCGTTGTATTGTTCGTCACATCCAGTGTCGTTACCCGTTTCTGTTCATGCTTGGGCACGTGCTGTGGACACTGCAAACGTGACAGCAATTGCCGTCTCATTGCTAGTTCCGGTTGAGGGTTGATAACGACAGATTCATTGAACAGGTGCCGCTATTTTTGAGATTGCACAGATGATCTATTTGGACTACCATCCAAAAACTTTTATTGTTCCAAATTGGAGGGTCATCAATGCGTATTCGATCTGTAATCACTGCATTTTTGCTGCTGTTTTTTTTGATCCTGGCTGTTGAACCGGCCATGGCTGAAACCTCCCCGGCGGACCTTGAGCAATCCATGTCGGATACGCTCGATCTGTGGCGTGCCGGCCAATATGAACAGCTTTTTGAACATCTGGCACACCGAGGCAAAACCTCCAAAGAGCAGTTCGTCAATAAGATGCACGATGCAACCATCCGTCCGGCTTGTTGCTTTCAAAAGCTGGCAAACTTCAAACTTCTGAGTGAGAAACGCACCGAGGCTACGGTGTATGCCAAAATAGGCTTGGAAGGTGTGACCGACGGTGCGAAATCCAGCACTCGCGAATTCAAGCTTACCCATCAGGAAAATGCCTGGAAGATGCAGATGGCAGATGTGCTGGCGTTATCGGGTACTAAAGCAAAGAAAACCAGGCATGTATCCAAAAAGAAATACAACCCATATAAATAAACTCGAAGCGGAGAGAAACCATGGAACAGTTACAGGAAACACCGCTGTGTAGCAGTCATCACAACCTGAAAGCCCTTATGGCGCCATTCGGAGGCTGGGATATGCCGATCCAGTACGAGGGAATCATTGCCGAACATGCCTGGTGTCGCAAGAATGCGGCACTTTTCGATATCTGCCACATGGGCGAGTTCATGTTTCAGGGCGACTTTGAGGCGGATGGTCTGGAAGATGTCTTTACCTTTTCGATAAAGACAATTCCGCTTGGACGCTCACGGTATGGTTTTCTGCTCAATGATCAGGGTGGTATCATCGACGACCTGATTGTCTTCCGTCTGGCGGAGGACAAGGCGATGATCGTTGTCAATGCTGCCACAGCTGATAATGATTTTGCGGTCATCAGCGCCCGTTTGCGTGGCGGCTCATTTTCCAATATAACCTCCTCTACGGGGAAGCTGGATATTCAGGGGCCGCTGGCCCGTGAGGTGCTGGTAACTGCATTTGGTGAACAGATCGCCGAAATCCCCTATTTCAAATTCATTACCTTGAAGATCCTTGGGTGCGATGCCATTATCAGCCGCACCGGTTACACCGGTGAGCTTGGTTACGAGATTTTTGTGCCTGCAGAAAAAACTGTCGAACTGTGGGATCTCCTGCTGAAAGACCAGCGTGTCAAACCTGCAGGCCTGGGCGCCCGTGACGTGTTGCGCCTTGAGGTGGGCTACTCGCTTTACGGTAGCGATATTGATGAAGGTATAACGCCTCTGGAGGCCGGCCTGGCTGGGTTTGTAAATTTTGACAAGCCGTTTGTCGGCAGGGAAGCCCTGCTGAAGCAGCAAGTACAGGGCGTTTCACGGCAGAAAGTGGCATTTAAGGTGTCCGGCCGGCGTTCGCCGCGTCATCACTATGAAATTGTTTCCGGTCAACAGCAGGTCGGCAGTGTCACCAGTGGTGTTTTTTCACCCATGTTGGCTTGCGGTATCGGTATCGGCTTCGTTGCAACGGGTGCTTACCCCGCCGGGTCACCTCTCACGATTTGCCACGAGCGGGTCAGCATGGAGGCCACGGTGTGTGAACTCCCTTTCTTTAAGGGTGGTTCGCTACGCTCCTGATTCTGCATGTCAGCGTTCTGAAAAGGCCCCTGCAGGTGATGATATCTGACGGGGCCTTTTTGTTGTTTCAACTACGAGGTGTATGAAGATTAATGAGGTTGACCCTACAACTGTTTGTCAAGATAGATGATGCTCATCGGTTTTGCGGAAATAATCTTATTCAAGCGTTTCCAGTACATGTGTTAAATTCCGATCGATCATTGTAATCAGGTCGTTGATTGCTTCAAGATCTTCCGAGCGAAAGGCGCTCTCAGCTAATCTGGCCGTTTCGCTGAGATCCATTGCACCTATGTTGGCTGCAGCTGATCTCTGAAGTGGTTGCGCTTTTTGA
>JAJXWO010000024.1 GCA_021781535.1 Deltaproteobacteria bacterium
TGTCTGACCGGGTCGGAATATATATGAACAGAGGCATAGTTTCCATCGTGGGGGTCTTCGGGATACTTAAAGCTGGAGCGATTTATGTTCCGATCGATCCGTTCTGTCCACCAGGCCGCCTCAGCTACATCATTATCAAGTGCAAGATAGCATCCCTTATTACTTCACAGGATAAACTGAAAAACATAGAGCAGGTGTTTCCCGATAAATCTCCAGTGGAAAGCATTGTTGTGATGGATGGGTTGGATTCAGGCTCAGGATCGCTTTGCGCTTCAAATTTGGTCGACTGGCAGGAAGCTCGAAAAGGCGCAAGAGAAGACGCACCATGTATGGATACTATTAGTTCGGATTTAGCGTACATCCTGTTTACTTCCGGCTCAACAGGCAGTCCCAAGGGGGTCATGTTATCGCACCTGAACTCTTTGACCTTTGTAAATTCGGCACACGATTTTTTTCAGATAACAACGGCTGACCGCTTGTCCAATATCTGCCCCCTGCACTTTGACATGTCCGTGTTTGACCTCTTTGTTGCAGTCAAGGCTGGAGCTACTGTCGTCATCATCCCTGAAACCGTTGCAGTTTTTCCGGTTAAGCTGGCTGAAGTCATTTCGAAGAACAAGATATCTGTATGGAATTCCGTGCCGTCGGCACTCTCTCTTCTGGCGACTTACAAAAATCTGGATAGCCATGACCTGTCGAGTCTGAGATTGGTCTTGTTTGCCGGAGAACTTTTTCCCTTGAAATATTTGCGGCGGATCCAGGAAGCCGTGCCCGGAGCACGGTTTTGCAACATGTATGGCCAGACGGAAGCGAATTCTTCAACCTATTATTGGGTGGAACAACTTCCAGCAGACGCCAAGGCATCTCTCCCGATCGGGAGATCATTGCCGAATTTCGAAGTTTTTGTCTTGGACGAAGACGGCAATCAGATCACTGAACCCGGGCAGGAAGGTGAACTCTACGTGAGGGCATCCAGCGTGGCGTCAGGATATTGGGGTGAAGTTGAAAAAACAGAAAAGTCTTTTGTGAAAAACCCCCTAAGAGCCGAACTGGACGAGAAAGTATACAAGACTGGTGACCTGGCTCAACTGGATTCTGATGGCAATTATATGTTCTCGGGTAGAAAAGACCACATGATAAAAAGTCGCGGATACAGGATCGAGATTGGTGAAATAGAAACAGTCCTGTGTGACCAACCAGACATCAAAAACGCCGTTGTTGTTCCGATTCCAGACGGACTCATAGGTAACAGACTCTCGGTGATAATCGTTCCGTTGGTTCCGGGCAAAATCGAAAAACAGGACATACTGCAGTATTGTTCCCAACAACTGCCGAAATACATGATCCCCGAGATTGTTGAGTTCCGCGATTATCTGCCTGCAACTTCATCAGGCAAGGTTGACCGGAAAAAGTTGAGCAGTGAAATAGTGCAATATTACAGTAAGATAGGAGGTGGCTAAGCGTCGTATGCCGATGATTGTTGTTTGTCGGTATTGCTCTTCGTATGAACTAATGTTTATCCATTTGTTGCCACAACCTGTACATGCCTTGAAAGGAGGCTGACTCCATGGAAAAGCTAGTAAAAAACAACTGGAACCGCGAATCCGGAATGCCATTCGCTATAGCCAGGATACTGAATCACAAGATTCATCCCGAAGGACTGAACACGGATCGAATCCGGTTCTTTGAAACCGGCACGTTTGCACCTGAATGCAATGCCGGTCATATAATCAGCGTTCATAAAGGCAGCGGGATGCTACATGTGGCGAGTGACAACAGAAGCCCTTTCCGATTGGAGGCGGGCATTCACCTTTATATTCCCCCCGGATTGGAAAGTGCCATAGGCGCGGAAGCGGGGACCGAATTAGTGAAAGTGTCAAGTGCATCGGCTTCGCAGGCGCGCGGCAAGAAACTGCTGTTGCGTGACGAGACTTTCATAGCCGCCTGCGCTTCCGGTTCACAGTCACTTCGCTGGGCCTTTACACCCCAATACCTCAGCCGAAGGATCTTTCTGCATCATGACCCTGTCCTTCTGTCAAAATCCGGATTTCCCGTATCCTGGTATCGGACCACAATGTTCGACGTAGCCGGGCTTCCCCAAAACGAGGAGGGGGAGCCGGTATTCAAGATGTCCTACAACTCCCGGACGGAGTGTAATATCTGCTACGACGTGAAAGGGACTGCTCGTGTGCGTATGTCCCGGCACCCATATACGCCGGAAAAGCAGACCTGGGGACCATGGCTGCCGCTCGACGGCGACTCAACCTATCACCTGAACGAGGCCGCCGGGAGCCCCGAAGAAGAGTGTTATTTCGACGAGGCGACTCAGGCACAGCAATTCTATCGCAACAAGCATGAGGTTTACATCGCAGACGGGCACGTTACCCTCTTCTGTGTGTTTGATCCGGCACCCACGGGTGTCGAGAACCACCGACCTGGCGAGTATAGCGATTATGAGCCCCTGTCACAGGTACTCGGCACCAAGTCTTATGAAACCCACCAACGAGAGATCGCAAAATTCGATGAGATGGTGGATACCCTCTCTCTGGCCAAGTCTATGGGTGTCTTGAATACGTTGCATGGGACTCCGGCCTGGGATCTCTATCGAAGAGGCCGGGAGACGCAAGTGGGGATTGAGTCAGAGCTTGCAAAGGCCCTTGCTGCTGAAGGTAATGGACGCGAAGAGGTGCTTGCACACTGGATGCAGGCTGCAACGGATTGATTATAATGGAATATATCAGACGATTAGTGAGCCGTATTCTTCCGGAAAAACTAAAAAGCTTTCTTTTGGTCCTGATTGACGCCCGGGTGCGCGCTCGTTTTTTTCAGGATTTCAGAATCGCCCATCAACAAAAAAGTATCTTGAACCGGCAATACCCAGCAGGAACTCAGCGACTTATAATCTTTTTGGTTCCTGGTACTGACATAGTAAACGGCGGGATTATGTCTATATTTTCCCTTTGTAGTGAATCCAAAAAACTTAAGCACATTCATAAGGCTGAAGTAATAATATGTTCGCTTCCCGATAATAAAATCTTTAATCCATATTATCTCCGACATAGAGAAAACCGAATATTGAGGTTTACCAAATTTAAAAACGATATTGAAATTCTAGATTTAAAAGAAGCTTTACAATACTTCAAGAAGCTTGATTCTTTAACCATACATATACCTGAACTGTATGTAGGAAACTTCATGGAAGGACTATGTAATAAAAGTATAATGTTGCGTGATCATTCGCATGATGTAACTATGAATATAATGTTGCAAAATATCAGAATGCTTCCTTCTTCAGAGGATATTTTGAATTTAAAAAAGATTGCTTCTCAGGTTACATGTACAACCGCACATGACCAATATACGTCGCAAGAGGTAAGAGATTATTTGGGATGTCCGCTCCATTTATTCTCGGTTTGGGCAAGTCCGGAGCAATATTTATTCAAAAGATATTCTGAAAAGAGAGAACTACTTGTCGTTTCACCAGACCGCCATCCATCAAAACAATCGGTACTTGAAAGCATCCAGCGGGCACATCCTTTAATTGAAATAAGGATTGTTCAAAATATTTCCTATGAAACATTTAAACAATGGATGACAGAAGCAAAATGGACCCTTACATTCGGGGAAGGATTAGATGGCTACCTAGGTGAAGGAATTTTTAGCGGTGCCATCGGGTTTGCAGTTTATAACGAAGAATTTTTTACACAAGACTTTAGTCGTTTTGAAACTATTTACAAATCACATGAACATCTAATGGAAATGATATGTATTGATATTCAAAAATATGACAATGAAGCTGAGTATGAAAGATATCAAAAGCGCCAATATGATTTGTTGTGTAGTCTTTATGATTATAAAAGTTATGTAAGCAATATTACTAAATATTACCAAGGTAACTATGACTACCCGTGAAATAAGATCCAGTTTGCTAGCCGAATGGACTTTGGAGCAATGATAATGAACAAAGAGAGGAGAGACTCACGTGGCAAAAAAAGTGTACATCATAATCCTCAATTGGAACGGGCTTAATGACACACTGGAATGCCTGGATTCAGTATATCGGCTTAATTACCCCCACTTTGAAGTCATCGTGGTTGATAACGGCTCTTCTGATGGTTCTGTCGTGAATATCGGCACAAAATTTCCACAGGTTATTCTGATTGAGAACAACAAGAATCTTGGCTACACAGGCGGAAACAACATCGGCATGCGGCATGCGTTGGAGCTTGGTGGCGACTATGTCTGGTTACTTAATAACGATACGGTCGTG
The DNA here is from genome assembly GCA_021781535.1 of Deltaproteobacteria bacterium. Lineage (GTDB taxonomy): Bacteria > Desulfobacterota > Desulfuromonadia > Geobacterales > Pseudopelobacteraceae > JACRCG01. Next base: position 4,271 of record JAJXWO010000024.1, read on the forward strand.
ATGCCGGACACTCTTGCGAAGCTGGTTCACGAGGCGGAAAAGTATCCGGAAACAGGTTTGGTGAGTCCGGTGGTACGTTATTACGATAATCCGGATAAGGTCCAGTTCGAGGGCTCATATGTGGAATTTGCGACATTTTCCCTCAACCATGTCCTGGATCGGAACGAGTTGAACAACAAGCAGGTGCAGCGTAATCTCCTCGTCTGGGGCACGGCCCTGCTGATAAAAAGATCGGTGATCGAATCAATAGGCTATCTTTCCGACAAATATTTTGCCTATGCGGAGGACACCGATTACTGCTTGAGAGCTCGGAGGAAAAACTTCCGCGTCAAAGTAAGACTTGATGCAAGTATTTTGCATAAGGTTTCCCGATCTATCGGTAAAAAATCGCCTGCCCAGGTCTTTCTGAGGACACGTAATGCCTATTTTGTTTGGAGCGACAACGTGCCTGGAGTCAGAAGGTTTTTCGTGCCTAGCCATTATGTCGGAATGGTGATAAATCACGCGCGACTACTGTTGGAAGAAAATAATGAAAATGGGTTTGATGCATGCCTCAACGGCTTCTGGGCCGCTTTAAAGGGGAGGGGCGGTGCGTATGATCCGACGATTATCATTCCGCTGTGGTTAAAAGCAGTTTTCAGCTTCTTTGTGACCTGGCATCCTTATTTTTGGATAAATCTATTCAAGTGCAACATGAGAAGTATGGCACTCGCAGCTTGCCGAAGAACTGGTTTAATCTAATAGTATTGCCACTATTTTTGGATCAGTTCAAGGCGATAGCAGAACATGACCATGCATGAGATCTTTAACCAGATACCTGAAATTACTTACGTTGACAGGGGGAAAACAAAATGCCGAAAGTAAGTGTAATAGTATCCACTTTTAATTCGGGTGGTTACGTCAAAGACACCCTGTTGAGCATATTGGCCCAAAGCTATCAGAACCTTGAGATTGTTGTCGTGGATGATGCTTCAACAGATAATACTGCAGAAGTGGTCAATGCCTTGAATTCGGATAAAATTAATTTCATCAGCTTGTCCGAAAATCATGGTGGCCCGTCAAAAGCGAGGAACATCGGAATTAAAAATGCTCGCGGTGAATACATCGCTATTTTTGATTCCGATGATCTTATGTTGCCGGGCAGAATTGAATCGGTCGTTTCTAAAATGGATGAATTTCCTGAGCTGGGAATGGTTTGCACTGATGCAGTGAAATTTGATGTCAAGGGAGACTATCCCTATAACCATTTAAATCAAAAGCACTATGGCAGGTTTAATTCGCTTAAAACACGTTGCGTCGGTACCAACTTTTATATCATTGATAAAAAGCAGGCATTTAATTGCCTTTTTTATGAAAATTTTGTTCAAACATCCAGTGTGACAATAAGGAAGAACGTCTTTGATAACATTGGAAATTTTGATGAATCTCTTACCAATGCTGATGATTTGGATATGTGGTTCAGAATTTCGTGCTGTTATAACTTGGGATATTTAGACGAGATTTGTGTTAAGTACCGCATAAGAGAAGGAAGCATAACAACAAGAGCCGCTAAGCTGGGAGATAATAGAATCAGAGTTATTCGCAAGAGGCTTGAAATGCCGTTGGATAAGAATACGCGAAATCAGGCACACTTTCTTATCTCAAGATTTTATGCAGATATGGGCTATTCTTTGCGATGCGCTAACCAGATGCAGCTGTCCAGAAAAAATTATATGATGAGTCTGAAAGAGAAACCAAGTTGGACTGTTTTTGTTCAATGGTTGATCGCTTTATTAGATAACGGCACAATAAGCGCCTTGAGAAGTATCAGCGTGATAAGAAAAATCAAGGCACTAGTTACATCACAACGAGCGCCTGCGTAGCAAATCCTGACAAGCGGCCTGAAATATTTTTTTCTGAAAACTAACATTCCAATACACTGGATTCTGGTAATTCCAAGTAACTCCTTGCATGCTTGACAAGGCCCCTGACGGTGGAGACGCCAAAGGTTATGGGGCCTTGTAGCGTAAAAATATTCTCTGGAATTTCCCCGGCCCCAAATCTAACAATGTAAACAATTTTACACTCCGCTCTCATCCCCACCGATACAGCTTCTACACTATTTCATTCTATAACGTAATGAATTTGTTTCGCATTTAACTATCAGAATACAAGTATAACTACTTGTAATTGCACCATAATAAATGTGGCATTAATAGTGCTAACCATCAGATGGAATTGCGTTAATTGAATTAAGCAATACTTGAGACGGGATCCAATTATGGTAATTCGTATTGGAAGAACATTACCCCCCGCAGCGTCACCGTTTCATTTTATGGATATCATATCTGGGATTGCTGGTTTCTTTGAAGGGGGGGCGATCGTTAAAAGATTTGAGGATGAGCTCAAATCTTTTTTCGAGGTCAGGTATTGTTTTGCCGTTTCATCTGGAAAGGCGGCCTTTGTCCTCATACTGCAAGCTTTGCATGAGATATACCCCGAGAGAGATGAGATTCTTATACCGGCCTATACCTGCTACTCTGTCCCATCGGCGATAGTAAGGGCCGGATTCAGAGTCCGGTTATGCGATATGGCGCCAGGTACGCTTGATTTTGATTTCGACCGTATTGAGGAAGAGTTGGAAAATCCCCGTCTCCTCTGCGTGATCCCAACTCATCTGTTTGGCATGACGGCCGATGTGGAACGGATAAAGACCCTAATTAACCGGCGCGATATATTTGTACTGGAAGACGCTGCCCAGGCGATGGGGGGCGGATGGGACGGAAGAAAAATTGGAACTCTGGGAGATGTGGGATTATTCAGTATGGGGCGTGGAAAGGTCTTTTCTGCTGTAGAGGGTGGCATAATTCTGACAGACAGCGCTCAGATAGGGAGAATACTTGAGAAACGACTGGCCGCTATTAAAGGATATGGGAGCATCGGCTGTCTGAAACTGTTCCTTCAAGCGGTTGCACTGTTGGTACTCATCAACCCAAAGATATACTGGCTACCGAAATCGTTACCATTTTTGAAGCTGGGAGAAACACATTTCAATCCATCCTTTCCAATCAAGAGGTTGTCATCATTCCAGGCAGGGATGGCAAAAAAATGGAAGTCAGCAATTACAAAGCTCAAGGCAGCTCGTTCGGCAAATGCCAATAAAATTGCCGGATACGGGATAAAGCTTCCGGGTGTCTGCAGGGGAACGATCCCGGATTTAATCAGATTTCCCGTGTTGGTTGCAGATACTGAGACCAAAAAAAAGATACTCCAGAAAAGCGAGAGGATGGGATTGGGAATATCAGACGGTTACCCAGATTCGATTGATGGAATAAACGAGCTCTGGGACCTTTCCGGTGGAAATACGTTTCCAGTGGCAAAAGATATTGCCGGAAGAATGGTTACTCTGCCCGTGCACCCTTTTGTGAACGATAATGATGTCAGAGACATTGTACACTTATTTCAAGAGAGATCTTATGTCGAAAAATGACAAGATAAAAATAATGATACTTGTTTTGCTTTGGGTTGCGGCCTTTTATCCGCTCTATCCGGAGCTTGTCCGTGAATGGTTAAATAATTCCGACAATTCCCACGCCTTTATTGTGCCATTGATTGCTCTATATTTTGTTTGGCAGAGAAAAAATGCGCTGCAACTCACTCCTGTTGCGACGTCCAAATGGGGAGGGTGGCTTCTTGGTTTAAGTCTGTTTGTCTATATTGTAAGTAGTGCGGGGGGACTTGCATTTCCTGCGAGAGTAGCAATGGTGGTTTCCCTTTTCGGGCTTGTCTGGTTTTGTCTCGGGAAAGAATTTATCCAAAAGCTAGCTTTCCCCATTGCGTTCCTGCTGTTCATAGTCCCCGTACCATACTCTTTGATAAGTCTCGTCTCCCTGCCACTTCAACTCATGGCGACTAAAGCTTCTGCAGCACTCATAGGTAACTGTTCAATACCGGTCTACCGGGAAGGAAACATGCTTTATTTTATGCAGACCCAGCTGGAGGTCGCTGAGGCATGCAGCGGCATCCGGTCGATCATGACGCTAATTATGATCAGTCTCATATTCTGTTTTTTATCCAGAGATGGCTGGTGGAGAAGAGCAATCCTTGTTATTGCAGCCATTCCGATTGCCATAACGGCAAACATATTACGGGTGACGGGCACCGGAGTGCTGGCAAACTTTTACGGAGACCGTGTAGCCAGGGGGTTCCTCCATGAATTTTCAGGGATCGCCATATTTGTTTTTGGTTTTGCAGTGCTGTTTGCGGTTTTCTTTCTGGTAAACAGGAAAACGACTGATGATATCCAATAAAACGTATGTAATTTGTCTGGTAAGCCTGATTGCTACACTGGTGATAGTGGGCTTGCTGTCCCTGCGTCCGACTCCTGTTGTTGCACGGACTAATCTTGAATATTTGCCGATGGAAATTGGTGGATACAGAGGTACGGATGATACCTTCCCGGAATCGGTGAATCGCGAACTTAATGCCGACAAACAGCTTTATCGGCATTATCGTTCCAGTGACGGGAGTCAGCTCGATCTGTACATCGGCTATTACGGCACGGCCAAAGGGGGGAGAACGGGACATAATCCCTATGCGTGTTTGCCTGGTGCCGGATGGGCAATAGTCGATTCTCATAAAATTGGATTCCGTCAACCGAATAATTCTTCAGATACGGAGTTGAATTACGTCCGGGCCCGCAGGAATGGAGTCAATACTATTATGGCTCATTGGTATCAGGCAGCTGGTGCAACGGTGATGTCGACGGGATTTCAACAAAATATAGAAAGATTCTGGGGACGTTTGCTACGGAATAGGAATGATGGTGCTTTTGTTCAGATTACTACCCAGGTTCCCGATGCCAAAGTAGTGGATGCCACGGCAAAGGCCCGGACTTTTGCCGCACAGGTCATTCGGCTCCTCCCCCAGTATTGGCCGATAGAGAAATAACCATATTAATGGGGTGCAGCATGAGCAATGAATTTATTGAAAACAATCAGTTCAATAACATTGGTGATCTACCTGGAACGATTGATAGCAAGATTTGATAGTAATTTTATACTAACCGCCCAGAGAGTCATTACCAAAAAACGATTGTCGACAGGCATGATAACGTAAATATTGCTGTATGTATAAAAAATGAGAGGTTGGCCGATAATTATGACTGACATTAAAATAAGTGTTGTTATTCCAACATATAACAGAGTTGACTTTCTGCGGGAAGCTATTGAGAGCGTGCTTGCGCAGACTTTCAAGGATATCGAACTTATTGTAGTCGATGACGGCTCCTCTGATGGAACCCAGGAGTTGGTTGCATCCTACAAAGGGATGATACGATATATACGCCAACAGAACAGCGGGCCTTCAGCTGCACGGAACAACGGCATAAAAAACGCTATTGGCAGATATATCGCTTTTCTTGATTCAGATGATATCTGGCTGCCGGAGATGCTCTCAAAACAGGTTTCCATGTTTACTGAAAATCCGACAGCCGGATTGGTGGCAACAGGATACCGTCTGATCAATACCGTCCATGAGTTGGCTGAGCCAGTAATCATGAATAAAGACGAGCTTGCTGATGCCAGAAACGGAAATCTTTATATGAATTTTTTTGCCACATCCAGTGTGATGGTCAATAAAGTTTGTTTCGATAAAGTAGGTATGTTTAATGAGACCCTGAATTTTGCTGAAGATTGGGATATGTGGATACGCATTCTTCAGCGCTACAGCTTTGTATATCTGCCTGAAGTGCTGATGCATTACAGGGTGCATGCGGCCAAGATCAGTGCGACTTCACTGCAAGAAAACATAAAAAGTTGGCAGAGAGTAATAAAAATGCACTCTTCCAATGGTAATATTTTTAATGACTCGATTCTGAAGAGAAAGCGTATCAGTTGGCTCTATCTGAATCAAGCCTGGGCCCAGCGCGGACATGATCTATCCCTTGAAAAAACGTTCATGCTGGAATCAATACTTGCCTGGCCATTATGGTTTCCGGGGAGGTATTCGTATTTTATTAAGCGGATGATAAAGGCGGTGTAGCCGGATATGAAAACAAAATCACCATCAATAAATAGTCATCAAGAATCAACAGCTTTTCCGATAGTATTCGGTGTTTGGTCATTTTTTATGCTCTGTCGTCCGCAGGACTATCTACAGTTTTTGGGGTATCTGAGACCGGGGCTTACACTGGGGCTTGCGGCGCTTTGTATATGGTTCTTCAGTGCAAAAAACAGTAAAAAAAATCTGCCGGCTGACAACCAGTTGAAGCTCTACAGTTACCTGACATTGGTTATGGTACTGAGCATTCCCTTCTCCTATTATCGGAGCGGATCTTTGAAAGGACTTATTAGTTACGTCAGTGTAATTCTTTTCGTATTCCTCTTTTACAGACTGATTAACAGCGCTGAAAAAATCAGAAGGTTGCTTTTTGCCTACTGCATCGGCATAGCAGTCTATGGTCTGTCGATTCTGACCCAAGGAAGCCTGATGGAAGGAAGGATCTCCTTTGGCACCATGTTTGATCCTAATGACATTGCTTTTTACATGATCAGCTTCATTACTTTCAACCTGTTCTTCATATCCAAGGATAACAGTGGCTTTGTTCGTCTGATTGCACTGACAAGTTTTGTGCTCGGTCTGCTGATTATCATCAAGACCGGCTCTCGCGGCGGATTTATAGCTCTTTTGGGGGTGCTGGCTTTTTTTCTGTTCAAGAGAAGCGCTGCTTTCAAGATCTCCGTATTGCAAAAGGTCCTACTGGTGTTGCTTGCAATTGTTTCATTTCAGTATATTGATCTTGATCTAGGAAGATTCAGGACAATTATGGACTTAAAGGATGATTACAACGCTACCAGTGAAGAGGGGAGGATAACCATCTGGAAGAGAGGAATAGAGATGATGGTGACACATCCGCTGACCGGTATCGGCTTTAATAGTTTTCCGGAAGGGTTGGGGAGGGATCGCGAGGCGCGCGGTCTTGACGCTGCAAAGTGGCAGACGGCGCACAACAGTCTGGTGCAGATAGGAGCTGAAACAGGAATATTTGGTTTCATAATCTTTCTGGTTTTAAGCCTGAACGCGTACAAAATATTTTCTGAAACCGCCAGAGGAGGGGGGGCAGCCTGGCTTGTCAAGCTGGGAGTGTTGGCGCAGGCCGGTTTTATCGGGCATTTTGTCGCTGCTATGTTTCTGAGCCAGGCCTATTCAGTCTACTGGGCATTTTATATTGCACTTTCATCTGTATTGACCTGCATACGTACACAAACGGTGGTGGCAAAGTCGATTAATTGCACATCTTCAAGTGTTCGCAGTGTAGCTGTCTGTCGAGTTGTAGAGCCTGCTTAAGCCGTTTATTTGATATCGTTTATTCAATTTTAGTGGAAAAAGGATTTGAAATGAAGCTTTACGGCTTGTTACGTCAGTTGTCTTATTTGAAGACTACGGTTCGTTCCTCATACGGAAAAGGAGTAAAGGCCTGGGCTAAGCTCATTTATTACAGTTTTTTCAGAATAAACAAATTCATAATTATGCGGATAAATCTCGATAACCAGAACGTTACGGAAAATACATTACAAGGTGTATCATTTTTTCTTAATCATCAGCATGATCTCGCTACTCATCGTAGTATGGTCAAATTGCCAAGAGAATTTTTCTGTGATCAATTCCATAAGGTGAGTAATTGCTGCCTCGGTATGTATTACGGAGAAATTGCCTATATCCACTGGATCTATTTTCAAGGAGATTTTAGCAGGTTTCTAAAGATTGGAAACGATTCAGCAGAAATTAGTTATGTCATTACACTGCCTGAATATCGGGGGCACGGGATCAGCACTGCTGCATTTTGCTATTCTCTTATGTGGCTGAAAGAACGGGGGATCAGAAATGTTTTTGCAGTGGTGCATGAGGATAATACTGCCTCGCTGAAATCATTTGCGAAAGCCGGTTTTGCAAACGTTGGAAGCACATTTTCATTCGGTTTGTTCAACAGGAAAGTTTTAGTCTGACGATTAAATTCATCAGGGGCGTTATGAAAAAAACAATTAAATACAAAATTGCCTATGTCCTGACTCCGATAACGTTTGGCGGTTTGGAGAAGGTCAATCTTAATTTCCTGAACCATGTCGACAGGGAAAAGTTTGACATTGAACCAATCATGTTTTTGCGCCCTTGGGAAACCGGTAATTTTTTTGAAGAAGAGATAAAACAATTGAAGTTCCAATCATTTTCAATTCCTGTTTCCAACTCAGCAAAAGGGGAACTGTTGCGAATTCCGCGTTGTTTACTGAAGCTGAAACAGATTATCGGAGAGCGGCATTATGATCTGGTGCATACGCACGGCTATCTGGCTGATCTGTTGGGGCTTCCGGCTGCCAGAACTGCAGGGGTGCCAGTGATGTCCACCTGCCACGGTTTCATTCGGGGCGGACTGAAATTATCGCTCTACAATCGGCTTGATCTCTTGGCACTTGGGCATTTTGACAGGGTAATTGCGGTATCCAATTCGATCAGCAATGATTGGTTGGTGAAATGTGTGCGGCCCGAAAGAATTAAAATCATAGAGAATGCCACCTCATGCCTGGAAGTTCGAGTAAACACCGAAAAGTGTAATTCTGGCGACAGGGAGAACAGGAGATTAGCGGCAGGTGTTAAATCGGGAGAAATCCTTCTGGGATTCTCCGGGAGATTAAGCCGTGAGAAAGGGGTTGCCGATCTGATCAGAGCTGTGAAGATGCTGACAGAATTTGGCGCTCCAATTAAACTTTTGTTGTTGGGTGATGGGGAGCAGCGGGTGGAGTTGGAAGTATTAGCTTCCGAGAGCGGGGTGACAGATAAATTGTTTTTTGCAGGTTTTCAAGATGACGTTGAGGACTGGCTGAACGCAATGGATATATTTGTTCTCCCTTCCCTTAGCGAAGGCACACCGATGGCGCTTCTTGAGGCAATGGCCTCGGGCCTGCCCTGCATTGCATCCGCAGTCGGAGGCATTCCTCAAGTAATAGATTCTGGTATTGACGGCATTTTAGTCGCTCCAGGTAACCCAAAAGAAATATGTGACGCTATTTATTCCTTGTGTGCAGATACAGAAAAACAAGAGATTTTATCACATAATGCAAAACAAAAGATCACTCATAAATTCAATATAAAAAATTGGACTACGAAAATCGAAAGTGAGTATTTAGATGTGCTTCAATGCGTATCACATACAATATGATTGGGAGTGCGCACACAGTATGTGGGCATTTGTGTCTATAGGAGATGATCTATTATGATTCTTCTGTGGTCAATTTTGTTATATATCATTTTGTCGCTACTAATGATTTATCTTGGGGCAGCGACAATATACCTTCTGGGCCTCGCGCTTGCGTACCTTCTTTTGCGCGAACGCAATCCTGGACCAGTGGATCCGCTCAATCGCTTCGCCATTCTCGTGCCAGCTCACAATGAAGAACTCCTGATTGGGAACCTTTGTGAAAGTCTCATGCAAGTTGACTACCCCAAGAACAACTTCAAAATCTTTATCATTGCAGATAATTGCAGCGATCAGACCGCTGACATCTGCCGGCAGTATCCTCTGTTGGTGCTTGAACGATACGACCCGGAACAAGGTGGCAAGGGGCAAGCTTTGGCCTGGGGACTGCGGCAGGTGGATCTCGACCAATTCGACGCGGTATTCATGGTTGATGCAGACAATGTCGTAGACCCTTCAATTCTTTGTGAGCTAAGTCGTATGCTAAATCAAGGGCAACAGGCCATCCAGTGTTATAACGCTGTGGGCAACCGAGATGACAGCTGGTTTACACAGTTACTTTACGTTACCCGCACTATCGGCAACCTGCTCTATCACGAAGCTAAATTTCGTTTGGGTCTATCTTCGTATCTGATGGGAAATGGGCTTTGTTTCAGATCCGAACTATTGCAGAGCAGAGGATGGACGGCCTTTTCTGCTGGAGAGGACTGGGAATATTACGCGCAATTGGTGGAGAAAAATATTATGATTGGTTTTGCTGCTAAGGCGAAGGTCTTTCACCAAGAATCACGTTCGCTCAATCAAGCTACCAGCCAACGTCTGCGGTGGTCAAGTGGACGTTTCAGTATTGCCAAAACCATGGGAGTGCGGATTTTCAAGAAGGGTTTAATGGATCGGAATTGGCGGTTATTGGATGCCTCACTTCCGCTGATCTTCCCTAATTACTCCTTGCAGATCAGCCTGACGCTTGTTGCCCTAACCCTTACTTTTCTGCTGCAATCCACGACCTCAAAAAGTTTCTTTGCCGTTACCTTCCTTGGATTTCTGGCCGGTCAATTTCTGTTATTTCTTACAGGTGCTTTTATCGCAGGGTCACCTGGTAAGATTTTATGTGCGGTGCTCTATGTACCCAGTTTTCTTGTGTGGAAATCGGTAATTGATGCTCTCTGTTTTTCTGGACTATATCGTAGCAGAAAGTGGGTCCGTACAAGAAGGCATCAGTCGTAAATTATCAATCTACGTTACTTTTACCAAAAAGGTAGTTTCATATGAAAAAAACAAGAATCTTGTTTGTTGTGCTTCAGCTTGACGCCGGTGGTTCAGAGCGTGTGGTTTTTGACCTTGCCAGAAGTCTTGACCCAGATAATTTTGAAGTTTTTGTTGCTGCCTTTAAAGGTGGGGTGTTGGCTGATTCTTTAAAAAAAATATGCAAAGATGTAATCTTTATTGAGAAAAAACAGGGGCTTGATATTAGTGCAATGTTCAAGTTGGCAAATATAATAAAAGATAATTTTATAGATGTCGTCAATGCACATCACTACATGCCGTGTTTTTACAGTTTTTTAGGAACAAGAGTGATTAATTGCAAAAGGCTGATTTACACTGAACACTCAGTACCTGAGGTCGAGGACATAGTGAACGGTGTTCACGGTAAGATTTTCTACTGGATGCTATATAGAATAAACGCTGTGGTTGGTGTCTCCAAGGCCATTACCGGGAAATTCAAGGAAATGTATCCTTGTCATGCCAATAAATTCCACGAAATTCTGAACGGTGTAGATATTGAAAAATATAAAGGTAAAGGGGCCCGCGAAGAAGTCCGCAGCTGTTGGGGGCTGGCTAAGGAGCATTTTGTTGTAGGCACTGTTGCCAACTTCAGAAAAGTTAAAAACCACGCATGCCTGGTGCGTGCAGCCGGACGTCTGAAAGATTCACATCCTCAATTGCGTCTGTTTTTTGTAGGGACCGGATTCCCTGGCGATACTGAAAACTCGGAAGATGAGGTACGTACTCTGATCCGTTCCCTAGGCTTGCAGGATAGGGTCGTTTTGGCAGGTTATCAGGAGAATATTCCGGAAATATTGTCGGCTTTAGATGCCTTTTGCTTGCCATCTTTTTCCGAAGGTTTGCCCGTTAGTTTACTTGAGGCGATGGCGGCCGGGGTTCCGGTTATTGGTAGTGAGGTGAAGGGGATTGTTGAGGTTATTAAAGATGGCAAGACGGGGATGTTATTTTCTTCGAATAGTGACGCAGAGCTCTCTGGTGTACTTAAAAATATTTTAGATAGTCCCCGCGTTGTTGAATCAATAGTAGATGATGCTTTTTTATTTGTAAAAGATGATCATAGTTTTAAACTATGGCTGGAAAAACATTCCAGGGTTCTGGATAATACGCTGCAAAACTAAGTTCATACTGTTTAGTAGCCATTAAGACAGGTGTAAAAATGAAAATTCTGACAAATCACCCAGGTCAAATGCAAAGCAAAACTTGGGAAAAGTATACTACATACGTGCCGGTTGATGGCAATGGATATCTTTCTTTAATAAAGAATGTAATTAGGATGCATAGAATTAAAAAAAAACATGATTACATTGTTTTAGGCGCAGGGCGACCAGACATTCTTTTTTTATTGATTAATACATTGTTCTTTTGCGCTAGAAGCAAATGCATAATTATTGATTGTCTCTGGTACAAAAGCGGCAATCCTTTTTATTCATTAATTAAAAAATGCATTTTCAATATTGCCGATATATCAGTCTGTAAATATATTGTCTGGGCAAGTAGGGAAATAGAGGCCTTTTCAAGTGCTTTTTGCCTTCCCAAACAAAAATTTTTATTTATTCCTTATCACCATACAGTAAACTATTCAGATGTTAACATTATCGAAGGAGATTATTTGTTTAGCGGGGGCAACTTTGGAAGGGACTATTTTACTTTGATTGAATCGGTTCGCAGTTTGCCAATTAAATTATTGATTGCATCTAACAGAACAGAAATATTTGAAGGGATTGATATACCAGATAATGTAATAATAAGGGGGTTTAGCCATAAAGAATATCTCGAAAAAATGGCTGGTTGTTTCATTAATATCGTTGCGCTTGCCCCCAATCTTCTCCATTCGGGTGGACAACAAACGTTTCTTAATTCTATGCTTTTTGGAAAGGCGACAATAGTATTGGATCCAGAAGGTGCTTCAGATTATATCATTGATGGTGTGGATGGGTTGCTTGTGGAACCTGGAAATCCGAAAAAATTAAACGCCGCCATAATGGATCTTTTGAAAAACCCAGATAAAGCTAGATGTATTGGAGAAAAAGGACGAGAAAAGGCACTAAAGCTCTCAACAGAGGCACATTTCGAAAAAATTGTTGAGCTTGTCAATAGAGTTGTCAACACCTAGGGGGCTGTGGTGACTCTTGATTTTAAAATAAGCACTTTGGCCTTCCGGCTAAGGCAATAGATGCAGATTGACGGTCGGCTGGAAGTGCTGAAAATACTGAAACTATCATGAGAATGGTATGGGAAACCCCAGCTAGAGCGTAAATGCACTTCTTGCAGACTGAAACCGCAAACATAAAATTACAATAAAATAATCTTATATTTTATTTTACTATGCAAAAAGTGATCTACGTCACAACATATTTCATTCATTTCTGCGATCTTGTATAAGCAAATATGGTCAATAAATAAAGACGGTACACGATAATACTAAACTATTCGCGAGAATGGGGCGGAAAGCCTAAAGGGTCTCAACGAGACAGCCGGGTTGCCGAAATACCAAAATGGTGTTAGGTACCGGCTTTTTTTGTTTATTGTGTAAACTACACCCTTTCAAGTTGGTTAGTAAGGTAACGGAATATTTAATCGATCTGAAGGTCTGCAAAAGTATGTAGGAGACATACTGCTGGATTATGACTTGATAATAACCTGCTCAGTGGGTAGTCGCGAGAGGCAACTGTTTAGTGGCCTTGACGATAGCCGCCTACAATATGTTGCTAATGCGCAACTGCGAGGATAGCAGCTCCATATAAACAGGAGAGAGTGTGCCCTCTGACAACAAAAAGCGCCTGATTACAAAGCAAAATTATAACAAGGAGATTTTCTATGAAGTCACAAATTAAGTGGGTGTTTATTCTAATGATGTTTGTATTGTTGTCGTCAAAGTACTCGTACGCTGTTATCAGCCTGCCTTGGTCGTCCACATTTAATTACGGTGCCTGTTCACAACGTGGAGCTGGCGGTCTGCCTGATTGTGGTACGACTGCCCCTGATGGTATTTATTATGATTGGGGGGCAATGCTTCTTAACGGGAAGCCTACGGAAGTAGTTGCAGCAGCGAATAATCCTGCTGGTGGTGGTGGCAATGGGCATAGGGTATGGGTAGGTGATGGAGATAATGTACTTAGTGGAACTGTCATGGTTGAATTCCCCTCTACCCAAAAAGAAATATGGGTAAGATGGTACGAAAGATATCAATCAGGATTTCAATGGAATCCGATGGGGTATTCTAAGGAACTTTATTTTTCAACTGCTGGAGCGGGGATTAGCGCTATAGTAGAGCCATATAGTGGAGGCTATGCTGCGGTAGCGCAAGGAACACCAAATTATTATCAGGTTAATACCAGTTATGGTTGGAATTCTATTATGGGTGGTAGTAAATCAGACGGACTTTTCCATTGTTATGAAGTGCATTTAAAAATGGATACAAACAGTGCTAATGGAATAGGGCAAATTTGGATTGATGGTACTTTAAGAGCATCGAATACTGCAGTTAACTGGAGTAATGGTGACTCATCTGCTAGAAATGGATGGACAAAGTTTGAAGTCAAGTCTAATCAAAACGCTCCGACAAACGGACAGGATATGTATGTAGACTTCGACGATATGGCTGTAGTTAATACCACCCCAACAAATAGGGATGCTCAAGGAAACCCCTTCATCGGTCTAATTGGCGGCGGCAGTCCCGTTGCCACGAAGCTAGTTGCTCCTACAAATCTGAAGATAAATTAAGAGTTAAAAAATCAGAGGTTATTAGGAGATTAGAGATGAATATGAAAAAAATAGTATTAGCTAATTTGATGTTTGCAATCTCATTACTTTTTTTGCCCTCTCTTTCATCTGCTTTCACTGAAAGCTTTGAGAATAACAATTTTGCATCTAGAGGCTGGTACGATAACACCAGCCAAGGGAACATAGTAAGCGGAGGTCAGTCTGGAAACTGTCTGCAATGGGCGTGGACAAGTGGCGCGACCACACCGACAAATGGTGGCCCTATGCGAATGGAGTTCACTCCTACAGACAGCCTGTACTTATCTTTCTATGTTAAATTCCAAACCGTGTGGAGAGGTTCGCAAAAGACGTACCATCCTCACCTGTTTTATATCCTTTCAGATCTTGATGATTCGGCCAATGCTTACAGCCCATTAGCTAACAACTATCTGCAAACATATGTTGAATTCCTTAGTGATGTCGGGAGTCCGTACACCATTCGGCCACAGTTAGCGATTCAGGACGAAAAAAGAGTAAACACTTCAAATGGCACACTACCAAACAATCTAGCCGCTGTTACTGAAAACAGAAGTGTAGCCTATTGCAACAACCCGGTGTCCGCTGGCGCTACTGGAACTTGTTACGCTGACAGTCCTTACTACAGTGCGAATACATGGAAAGCATCGACTGCCTCTGTATCTACAGACGCGTGGCACCATGTAGAAGTCTATTTTAAAATGAACTCGATCAGTGGCGGCAAGGGGCAGTCAAACGGGATCATGCAGGAGTGGATAGACGGCGCTCAGGTTATTAATCAAAGCAATGTTCTTTATCGAACTAATCAGGACCCCACGAAGAAATGGGCGCAGTTTGTTCTGGCCCCGTATATTGGCGATGGCTCACCTATCGCTCAGTCAATGTGGATAGATGAATTGACGGTAGGAACATCGCCGCCATCAAATAATACAACGCTTAGTGCGCCAACCGGTTTAACGGTCAAATAAGTTTACTTGATTAAACCGTTCAAGTTTAGAATTCTAACCAAAGACTCCATACCAAATTGATAGATGGTCTGGAGTCTTTGGCATTATTTTGTTGTCTTCATTTCGTTAAAAACCGTTTCCAGAACTCTCCCCATCCCCCAATCTAACAAAATTAACTTATTTAACAATCCGCTTACCTCCCCATAGATTCAACTCCTAGGTTATTAAGGGTTATAAAAGCATCTCTATGTCTTCCATATAATTATTTGTGTGACTGTTGCAACTAGCTGTATTGATAGAAAAAAATACTGGCATTAATAGTGCTTCTACGTTAACAGCATGTCAATCCTTAACCTGATGCGCCTGCTGGGCATTGACAGGCAATGCTGAGATGTGAACGTTGAACAATACTTCGTGATTTCTATAGGTGATTCATGAAGAATAGAATAGTTGTGATCGGCGGCGGACTCGCTGGCTCATTGATATGCAATGAGTTGGTTAAACATGCTGACGTGATACTACTTGAAGTCGGAAGTAAAAACGCCATTCAATATCCACATATCAGTTTTATCAAAAAAAAACTTGCTGAAGTCGGTACCTTCTGTTTTGGCGGAGGTGGCACAACCAATCTTTGGCATAATGGTTTAATCCCCATCAATAAATGTGATGTAACTAACAAGGATTTCAGTGAAATACTAGCTGAGGCACAGTTGTTTAGCGATGAAGCGGCGTCAGCCCTCTTTTTCAATAAAGAGACATTTTCCATAGTCTATGAAAAACTGGTATCTGAAGTTACGGATATTGCACAAAGTAATAGAATCTTCCCAGATGGAATTGATTGCTTGATTTATCCCAAAAAATTCAAAAAGTTAACTGTTGACTCACAAGTCAACGATTTTTACTCTGTTGATAAGGTTAGTTTTGTTTTTGATGGTAGCCGAATCAAGACCGTTACATACACCAGCGCCTCAAAAGAATATTCCGTCGATGCCAGCATTGTGATTGTTGCCGCCGGAGCGTTGGGAAGCCCAAAAATTATAAGAGATATTATATTGGCGTCAGGGCATCATTTCGAAAACGTGGGGGGCGGATTTATCGACCATCCGATGGGGTTTGTCGGTAAGGTGCGCTTTAAGAAGGATGTTGCCGGGTTTATCAGGCAACTTTCGATGTCTGACAAGGGAGATTATGTTAGTCGAAGTGCCATTCGCCTTAAGAGTGAATGCGGCCAGTATACCTGCTGTGCCTTTTTACGTCCGGCCTTGACTATGGATAATCGACTTTCCATATATAAATACAAATCACTTTTGGGGGCCAGCACCGGTTTGGCCAGGTTGCGGAATGTTTTTTCCTGTAAAATATTTCATCCGGATATTATAGCGGAAGTGTTCTCCCACCTTTTCGGGGTGAACATCCCGAGTCTAACCTACAATATTCTGTTTATCGCAGAGCAAAAGCGGGGGAACAATCGCGTCTATTATGATGGGGACGACCTGATGGTTGATTGGTCCATTTCTCCGGATGAATTGGCTATTTATAGATCTCTGTTAAAAAAACTGAATGGCATGCTACTGAACATTGCCGAGCAAGTAAACATTGAAACGAATATTACCGAGGATTGGCTGTGGTCAGCCGCTCATCATTCTTGCACGACGCCACTCGGTAGTTCCCCAAGGGACCTTATTGATAAAGATCTAAAGCTGAATTTTTGCGATAATGCGTTTGTATGTGATGGTTCCGTAATTCAGGAACATTCCTATGCCAATACCGGCCTTACTATTGGTCAACTTGCCTTTCGACTGGTAAGGAGAGTGCTCAATGTCTCCGGTTAATGACCTGGCCGGGATGACGGTTCTTGTGACCGGAGCCAGCGGTTTTCTTGGGAGCAGAACAGTTGAAGTTCTGTCAGAACAAGGCTGCTCAGTTCATGCCCTGGTAAGGAAAACGTCACGAATTGATCACTTGCATTTACCTAATGTGACAATCTTCTATGGTGATGTTGCCGAGTCCGAATCATTAAAATCTGCTTTCGATGGGATCGACTACGTTATTCACACGGCTGCCGATACCGGAGGTACAGAAGCAGGGGGACGTCATGTTACGATTCATGGAACCAGTAATATCCTTGAGTGCTGTGTGTCTTCCAAGGTTAAGAAGCTTGTATATATTAGTTCCTGTTCTGTGTACGGCGTTACTGCTTACAAAGACGGTCAGTTAGTCGATGAAAACATGGCCATGGAGCACGTTCCGGAGCAACGAGGGGCTTATTCATGGGCCAAGTTGGAGGCTGAAAAGTTGGTGGCCCGCTTTATGGAGCAGGAAAAAATACCTGTCGTCTGTTTGCGCCCCGGGACCATCTACGGTCCGGGTGGGGCTGTTTACTCGCCCATGGTAGGTTTCTCGCTCGGGTGCAGAATCTTTGTCATCATTGGTGACGGCGAATCTATTCTGCCACTGGTCTATATCGACAGTCTGGTCGCAGCTATCATCCTCTCGCTTACCAATGAAAATAGTAACGGGCAGATCTATAATGTGGTTGATTTAGACCGGGTCAATAAAAAGCGCTATATGGATAAGTTGATTCGTCGCCTTTATCCCCGGTCCAAATGTTTTTATCTATCTTACGGCCTTTTGTATTTTCTGGTTATGATTCAGGAAAGGCTGCTTACGGCCCTAAAGCGTGAGCCCGTACTGACATGCTATCGTCTCAACGCCTCCCAGAAGCCGATCGTTTATGATGTGACAAAAATAGTGAAGGACCTAAAGTGGCAGCCCGTGGTTTCTTTCGATGAGGCCGTTGCTAACTTTATTGACTATGAACGGAGCCATTAACAAGCTTGCCGATTATCTGATCTTTTGGTTATGGGATATTTTGTAAGTAGCCAGTATGTAGGCTTTTTGGAGGCACAGTATGTGCGGGATTTATGGAATCGCAGCACCGAATGTCGCTAAAGGTTTTCTGAAGGCGGCCACCGATACCCTGGCTCATCGCGGTCCTGACTCCGCAGGCTATTACCTGGATGAACATATTGGCCTCGGTCATCGCCGTTTAAGCATTATCGACCTTGCGGGCAGCGATCAGCCTATATTCAACGAAGATCGTTCGAAATGTATCATTTTTAATGGTGAAATTTACAATTTTGCCGAACTCCGCAGTCGTCTTGTTGCCTTGGGGCACAGGTTTGCTACTAATGGAGACACGGAAACGATTCTGCATGCCTATGAAGAGTGGGGAGAATCATGCGTTGAATATCTCAATGGAATGTTTGCCTTCGCCATCTGGGATGCAACCGAGCGGGTTCTGTTTCTCGCCCGTGACCGTCTCGGAATCAAACCCCTTTTTTATGGCAATTACAGAAATGGTTTCTGTTTCGCTTCGGAAATGAAGGCGATATTGGCTGATGAACAGTTTCCGCGAGGAATTGATGATCGTGCGCTCGCCAGTTATTTCATGCTTTCATACATTCCCGGTGAAGCAACTATATATCCGGATATACGCAAGCTTCTCCCCGGGCACACCCTGACATGGCGAAACAATAACTTCTGCATTAGACAGTATTGGGACCTTAGCTTTGTTCCGGATAAGGGAAAGAACGATGATTATTTCATTCGGGGTTCAATGGATCTCCTCAATGGAGCCGTCGATAGCCATATGGTAAGCGATGTACCTTTGGGCGCATTTCTGAGTGGGGGGCTTGATTCGAGTGCTATTGTTGCAATGATGAGCAAAAACTCCGAGTGTCCTGTCAACACGTTCTGTATGGGGTTCGGTGGCGATGTTGGCGGCTATCTTGACGAGCGGCCGTATGCCCGGCAGGTCGCTGATCGTTATGCCACTCGGCATAATGAGTTTGAAGTGCTGCCGGACTTTGAAGGTTTGGTCGAAACCATTGTCAGGGCTTTTGACGAACCTTTTGCTGATGATTCGTCGATTCCTTCGTATTTCGTCTGCAAAATCGCCCGGGAAAACGTAACGGTTGCAATGTCCGGGCTGGGAGGGGATGAAGCCTTTGGCGGATACGAAAGATATCTCGGCTTTAGCCTGAGCGGTTGGTTTCGGCATATCCCCTCCGTGATCATGACCGGGATACTACAGCCGTTGGTCGAAAAACTTTCCGAGAGAAGCGACGGCCATTACACGGTTAACCACATGAAGCGTTTTGTGCGCTCTGCCGCCTTACCACCTGATGAACTATATCTTGGCTATCTACAAAAAATTAAAACTGGAATCCGCCCTGTCTTTTTCGATGATCCCGACCGCTTTGCCAAACATTATGCCTCATGCCGCGACCTCGTACTGGGTCACTTCAATTCAGCCAATGTTTCCGGAGGTGATTATTCCCTCAATCGGCCGCTGTACTGCGATGTCAAAACTTATTTGCCGGAAGACATCCTGTGCGTCACCGACAGGATGAGCATGCAGCATGGTCTTGAAGTACGGGTCCCCTTCCTGGATCATAAGTTCCTTGAATTCTGCGCCACAATCCCGGCAGAAATGAAGATAAGATTCATGCAAAAGAAATACTTGATGAAAAAAGCCGTTCAACCTCTTCTTCCCAAGGAGGTCATTTCACACCGCAAGCAGGGTTTTGTCGGTCCGATGACCCGCTGGCTGAAGAGCGATTTGAAATCGTTAGTGCTGGAAACGTTGTCTGAAGGAAATCTGCGTAAACACAATCTGTTGAACCGTGGCACAGTCAGGACAATTCTCGATGAACATTTTTCCGGAAGGGAAATCCACGATACCCTGATATGGTCGATGGTTATTTTTCAGACCTGGTACAACATATATATTGATAGACGATAGGCGGAGATATGATGGAACTGTTATTTTACCTGTTTTTATTCCTGGCAATTTATCCGTATGTGATCTACCCGTTGCTGGTGATGGCATGGTCCAGGCAGTCGGCCAGAACCTGGGATAAAAAGTATATAACCCCTAAAGTCTCACTGATAATCTCCGTTTATAATGAAGAAGGCGTGATCAGGGAAAAGATTGAGAACGCCCTGTCGGTTGATTACCCCAAAGATCTTTTCGAAGTCATCATTGTTTCCGATGGTTCTACTGACCGGACTAATCAAATTGTTACCTCTATTGTTGATCCAAGACTTACTCTTCGAGCATACCTGGAAAGAAATGGCAAGACAGCGTGCCTGAATCAAGTCGTCCCTGATGCCAGGGGTGAAATTCTGGTATTCACCGATGCTAATTCCATGTTTCCGTCCGACACCATTTTGAAGCTCGCCAAAAATTTTACTGACAACAGGATCGGTCTGGTAACTGGATGGACCAAATATCGAAATGCCAACAGCGAGGAGGAAACCACGGGCCTTTACGCACGCCTGGAAAAAGTCACAAAGTACGCGGAAAGCCTTGTCTCTTCATGTGTCGGCGCGGATGGGGCAATCTTTGCAATGAGAAAGGCGCTATATCGCCCGCTAAAGGATTACGACATAAACGATTTTGTGATTCCGCTGAACGTTATTGGCCAGGGGAAAAGGGTCGTTCTCGATTCCGAGGCGTATTGCGTAGAGAAACCATCGGAAGGAGAAGTAAGAGAGTTTCGTCGCCAAGTACGTATAACCAACAGGACCATCGGAGCGATCTGGAGAAATAGAGAGTTTTTAAACCCTTTAAAATATGGGGCCTTTGCCTTTTGCCTGTTGTCACATAAGGGTATTCGATTTCTGGTCCCGTTTTTCTTTCTCGGAACATTCTGCACTGGCTTGATTCTATCCGCTACATCCATTATCTATGCCGGTTTTACAATTGCTCAGGTGCTTTTTGTCGTGGTAGGGATTTTTGGAATATTGGATAGTTCTTATGGGAGGCTGGTTCAGTTATGCTCTTTTATCCTGTTGACTATTTATGCCCAATTGGTTGGTTGGATACGGTGGGCTGCAGGCAAATCCGATGTGATCTGGAAACCGGAACGATAAGTAGTATTCAAACCCTCATATTTTATCACTCAAATCTCAATTGTTTTGCCTTACAGCGGATCGACCGTAATCTGTTCCAGTACTACGTCAAGGCGCTAAATAATTAACATTTTGGAATATATTTTTTTATCTCTCTACTCCGCTCCAATACTTCTTCCCAAGCAGATTTTTGGTTTTTCCGTGTCCCTTTTCAAACAGCTATATTCTTGTACTGTCAGTGCAACTCACTGTAATTCCGTCTTTTACCGAATTAGTGCCTTGGCACGTTTTGTGGATTGTACAATATAGTTTTTTGCATCATGGCCTTTGTGGATCTTACAAATACATGTATCTGACATTTTGTTTATCTTCAGCCCGGATTCAGAGTGCCTTGAATCAACAAATGTTTACGAAGTAAAAAAGACCGGTGCCGGTCAAAAATAATCTTACTTGAAAAGGAGTACGACATGAAAAAAGAGGATGAACATGGCATGAGAAAAATTCACTCGCGGTTGTTTCAGGTAGTGTTTTACCCGCTGCTGTTTCTTGTAATGGTCGGGTTGTACGGTTGTGGAGGTGGAGGCGGTGATAATAGTACTACTCCAACAGTTGCAGCGACCACACCGACAACCACGCCGACAACAACACCGACAACAACACCGACAACGACACCGACAACGACAACTCCGGTGACTACACCGACACTAACTAAAATAACAATAAACACACCAAGTGGGACCAATCAGGTAACAACTACCGTCGGAACGTCTATAATATTCACAGCCACAGGGACATATTCGGATGGTTCGACCCTCGATATATCTAATCAAGTCACCTGGCATTCAACTACAACCGGAGAAGTTACAGCTACCATCATCATTAATCCAGATGGTACGCGCACCGTTTTATCAAGCAGTCCATCGATAACAACAATTACTGCTGAAAAGGACGGAATCACATCTGATCCGGTTACGCTTACGGTAAATCCCTAACATATTCAGTTAAGGGTAAAATTTCCTCTGGGATAGTAATTTCTCCCGAGCATCTGTGTTCCTCCTCTTGGCGAGGTGAGCGAACCAGATGCTCTTTTTTTAAGCGTGGCTGACTTGGGTGTGTTTTATACTATCAATTGTTTGAGATAATACATATTAAAATGGGGAATATTGGAGCCAATTACCTTAAAATACAGGTGCTTGGCTTTTTGTTTTGTGTATTTGAAATCACAACGATCCGCAGATATTTGGGTAACAATATGCCGGAGCGATCAAGCAGAATGCGAATACATTGAAAACAATTAATAAAACAGGTTTGTTATTTAGTGACAGTCATCACATTAATTAAACGGTTGCTGGCCGATAGTATAAAACAAAAGAAGTGCTGTTTCCGAAGGGGTAAACCCAGGGTGACCTGGGGGCACAAAGCTGCGGGTCCTGAAATATTCAAAGTATTTTCAGGATAGCCGGGTTGGCGAAGGAACAGGTTCCCAGTAGTTATTAAACTACGGCGGACTGTTTCTTTTTTTTTGCTCTGAAAGTGCTGTTGAGAGCAGACAAAAAGACAGGTAAGCGCCGGATATGAAAAGGAGCCAGTTTATGAAACGCTATGCCCTCAAGATTCTCTTCTATGCATGTTTATTCAGCATGGTAACAGCCACGGTCAGCCAGGCAAGAGACGTAACTCTGCAGTGGGACCCCAGCACGGATTCTTCCGTAACAGGTTATAAACTGGAGTACAATGCCGACTCCGCCACCATTCCCTTCACGGGGACAGGGGCGGCCCAAGGCGCGTCTCCGTATGATGCCAAAAATGTTACGACCACCACCTTGACTGGTCTTGACCCCAGTCGAGCCTATTATTTTGCAGTTACTGCCTACGATGCCGCAGGGACAGAGAGCCCTTATTCAAATATTGTCACTGTTCCTGAAGCCACCCCGCCGACGGTATCGATTACCACACCGGCAACAAATACTACTATTAGTGGAACGGTTTCGGTTACCGCCAGCGCTACTGATAATGTCGGGGTAACGAAAGTGGAGTTTTATCTGAACGGCGTCCTTCAGACAAGTGACGCTTCAACACCGTATGTGTATTCGTTAAACACTACTTCACTTGCTTCCGGGACGTACACGTTAATGGCCAAGGCCTATGATGCGGCCGGGAATGTCGCTCAATCCAGTAATGTTACCGTGACGGTCGTCAATGATACCACAGCCCCCACGGTATCCTTGACGGCGCCTGCCAACAATGCAACCGTGAGCGGGACGACCACTATAACAGCAAGTGCCAGTGACAACGTGGGAGTGAGCAAGGTCGAATTTTACCGGAGCGGCACGCTTTTGTACGCAACCAATGTGGCACCGTTCAGCTACGGGTGGAATACAACTACAGTTGCGAACGGCAGCTATACTTTGACTGCCAAAGCCTACGACAATACCGGAAATGTTGCCCAGTCTGCAAATGTCCAGGTGACGGTTAATAACACGGTGGCGGATACCACGGCACCATCTGTTTCCATCTCGTCTCCTGCCGCCGGTAGCACTGTCAGTGGTGCGGTAACGGTAAGCGCCACCGCATCCGACAACATCGGCGTCAGCAAAGTGGAGTTCTACTTAAATAACGTTCTTCAGACGACCGATACCGCATCACCCTATAGCTTCAGCTGGAATACTGCTTCGGCAGTTGACGGGGTATATAGCCTGACAGCCAAAGCCTCCGATGCTTCCGGCAACAGCGGCTCAAGCAGCACTGTTACAATAACTGTTTCCAACATGGTGGTGACGCCGTCATCAAGCTATAGCATCTGGTCAGACGCCACAGTTCCCAGTGTGGTTGACGCAGGTCCGGACAGCGCCGTTGAACTTGGAGTGAAATTTCGCGCTGACACCGCTGGATACATCACTGGCATCCGTTTCTATAAGGCGAGTACAAACACCGGCACCCACATTGGTAACCTGTGGGATAATGCAGGAAAGCTTCTGGCCACAGCAACGTTTACTAATGAGACTGCCTCCGGTTGGCAGATGATGAATTTCGCAACTCCAGTGGCAATTGCAGCCAACACAGTCTACGTTGGCTCCTATCATGCCAACACCGGTCACTATAGCGACAGCCTGAATTATTTTTCAGGCAAGGGAGTAGACAATCCTCCTCTTCATGCTTTGGCAGACGGGGTCTCAGGTTACAGTGGCGTGTATGCCTATGGCTCTTCCAGTAGTTTCCCCAACCAGGGGTGGAACAGCTCCAACTACTGGGTTGACGTGGTGTATGCTTCCAATACGGTTGCCGACACCGCCGCCCCATCTGCGTCCATCTCGTCTCCTGCCGCCGGTAGCACTGTCAGTGGTGCGGTAACGATAAGCGCCACCGCATCCGACAACGTCGGCGTCAGCAAAGTGGAGTTCTACTTAAACAATGTTCTGCAATCTACCGACACAGCATCACCCTATAGCTTCAACTGGAATACTGCCGTGCTGGCCAACGGTTCATACACTTTAAGCACCAAGGCCTATGACGCCGCCGGAAATGTGGGGCAATCCTCCGCTACCATCGTAACGGTGAATAATCCGGTGCCCGATACCCTTGCTCCTACCGTCTCCGTGACCTCTCCGGTCAATAACGCGACGGTAAGCGGAACCGTTTCGGTTTCTGCAGCTGCCTCAGATAATGTGGGGGTAACCAAGGTCGAATTCTATGTCAACGGCAAACTTCAGACTTCTGACACAGCCTCGCCATACAGCTTTAGTTGGAACACCGCTTTGCTGGCCAACGGTTCATATGAATTGACGACCACGGCCTATGACGCCGCCGGAAACATTGCTCAATCCTCTATCGTTACTATAACCGTTAACAATCTTGTGGCGGACACAATTCCTCCGAGCATCCTGATCAACTCACCCTCGAATAACGCGAAGGTACGTCGGACGGTTACAATAAGCACATCTGCGACCGACAATGTCGGGGTTACCAAAATGGAGCTCTCTATTGATAGCGTATTGAAAGCAACGGCATTAACCGGAGCCATTGCCTGGAATTGGGATACGTCCTCATATGCAAAAGGTACACACGTAATCAATGTAAAAGCATACGATGCGGCCAATAACGTGAGCTCGAAATCCATAAACGTTTCTAAATAAATGTGACAATTTACGTCTGTCAGCTAAGCGGGTACGGAAAATTTCCGTACCCGCTTTTGTTTGGCGCGTTAGTGCCATTCAATCAACTGTGGTGGTTGATTAGTAACTTGGAGGTGCAAATTTTCTGTAGGCCCTGATAGTGTGAACAGTTAGCCGAACTGCAATGGTATCTAGAAAAAACTGCAAAAAAAATCGGTAAACATGTCGATATCGTTAACAGTTTTGACTAGAGTGCAGCGTGCTACGAAATGTATCTTATGGGCATTACAGATATATTGGGTTTGGCGCGTTTGATGCACTATCAGTATGTGTCTACAGGACTCTCAAACAGAATTTAATCTGAAGGGAGATTGTTATGTTAATCAGAGTCAAATACGTTGATAATCGCTTCGATATGGTCCGTCCAGAAATTCTTGACCGACTTCTTGAAGCTGGGAAGGTGCGGGAATTCCAGCGTAGTGACGGGTGGGTAATGCCAGGTATAGGCAACTTGCGTCACAAGAACAGGAGCGGCTATTCTGGTCCTGATCGCCGCAAAATAGGGGCAGAGGAGCGGAATGCTTCTCAATAGTACATGCAAAGCAGTAGCACAGTGAAAAAATTGTGTTGAATTTTAGTAAAGTTCCAGTTGGTTAAAAACTGCCAATAGCAGTTTTTAACGCATTGGTCGAATTGTATTAACCATCTGATATTACTAGCATCCCCCGGTTTTTTCGAGGGGGATGCTTTTTTTTAAATAATGCTTGGATGGAGTTGAAAAAATAACCTTGAGCTTTGTTTGTCATGCACATGGAACGGCATGCCTGGATGGAAATAGTAAGAATATCAGAACTATTCGAGTCTGCTGGATAAATATATTTTGTATGCTAGAATTGTAAATAGGTACTGTTAAGAATTGCCGATCCATAGTCCCGTGGATAAAAGGAACCTGCCATGCTGACAGAAAAGTCCGACGGTATTCTGGAAGAACATGAGGGGCTTAATCTTGCTAATGTGCAGTGTGAGCAAATTTTTAATGCGGTTTCTGATCTGATAATTATTGTTGATAACAATCTAACCATCATGAATGTCAATCGTGCCATGGCGGAACGCTGCGGTATGACTCCCAAGGAGTTGGAGGGGCGCAAATGTTTTGAAGTGATGCATGGCACGGAGTCACCACCTGAATATTGCCCCCATGCCAAAATATTGCTCAGTGGAGAGTGTCAAAATGCAGAATTTATTGTTGAAAAACTTCACGGAGTTTTTGATGTAAGAATGTCTCCGGTATTTAATTCAGAGGGGCAATTAATAACATGTATTCATATTGCCCGGGATATCACCGAGAAGAAGCGTCAGGAAGAACTACTAGCGGTACAGCAAAAACAGCTTGAAGAGATTAACAGTAACCTCGAGGGCCGAATTAACGATGCAGTAACCGAACTGCGCAAAAAAGATGACATTCTCATTCAGCAGAGCCGTCTGACCGCAATGGGTGAAATGATAAGCGCTATTGCCCACCAATGGCGCCAACCGCTCAACAACATCGGCTTGATTGTGCAGAGTCTGCAACTTGCCTTCAAGGCAAACGATCTCACCGTTCAGGAACTGAACGAAGATGTTGCCGATACCATGAACATACTTCGTCAAATATCAGAAACTATTGATGATTTTAGAAACTTTTTTAGCTATGAAGAAGAATCGAGTTCATTTGTCGTAAATGACCTTGTGTCGAGGGCTCTTTCTTTTGTTGGGTCTGCACTTAAAAAAAGAGGGATAAGGGTCGAGCTGGATGAACAAGACGACATAACTGCAACAGGATATCCTAATGAATACGTGCAGGCGCTGCTCAATATTATTTTGAATGCACGGGATGTGTTGCTGGACAATCAAACCTCCCCACTGATTACTATCAGGATTTTTGAGGAAAATGGCCGTGCAATAGTCACAGTGCGTGATAACGGCGGCGGCATCAGTGAGGCCAATTTGACGAAAATATTCGATCCATATTTTACGACCAAGAATCAGAGCACGGGTGCAGGTATCGGTCTGTACATGGCCAAGATGATTTTTGAGAAAAAAATGCATGGTTCTCTGACGGCCCGTAATGTTGATGGCGGGGCGGAGTTCCGGATAGAAGTGTAGTTATGTGAAGGGTGAGGTCTCGGGTCGCACTCTACAGAAACAGGTAATATGAGGGCTGGCGTTTAAATGACAAAGACATCAACTGGAGTTGCCAAAACACTCCACCAACGCGCCGAAGCGATAGCTCGTCTGGATGAAGATGCGGCTTTACAAACATTGACACTTGCCGATGCTCGGCAGTTGTTTCACGAACTGCGGGTTTATCAGGTCGAGATGGAGTTGCAGAACGAAGAGTTGCGCCGCACGCAACAGGAACTGGAAACTTCGCGGGCTCGCTATTTCGATTTGTATAATCTGGCACCGGTTGGTTATTTGACCATCGGTCAGAACGGGCTTGTTGTGGAGGCGAATCTCACCGCCGTCTCCATGCTTGGTTGTGCCCGGGGTGATCTGCTCAAAAAACCGCTTTCTCACATGATATTCCATGAAGACCAGGATATATATTACCGCCACCATAAGGAGGTTATTGAAGGTAATAAAGTACAGGCCTGGGAGATGAGGCTGATGCCGAACAACAGCTCACCGTTCTGGGCTCGTCTGCAGGCTGTCCCGGTGCATAATAGCGAATACTGGATCACTTTCAGCGACATAACTGCATATAAACAGATGGAAGAAGAGCTCCGGGAAAGTAGCGATTATTTCAAAACCGTGCTCATGTCTGCTAACGACGGAATTGTTCTTCAGGAAGCAGGCGGGAAATTGATAGTCTGGAATCATACTGCGGAAAGGGTATTTGGCATCACCTCCAGACAGGCATACGAACTGTCACCTGCCAGTTATGAGTGGGAAACATATCACGAAGATGAAACCCCGTTTCCCGGTGCCGAGCATCCCTCCATGAAGTCATTAGCGTCTGGAAAACCCTGCTTTAATATTATTATGAAAGTTGTGCGTAAATCCGGCGATTTTTCATGGATCAATGTCAATACGAGTCCGATTTTCAAAGAGGGTGGAACATCACCCAGTTCTGTCATCATAACATTTTCCGATATTACAGAGCGGAAACAGGCCGAGAGGGTTTTACAGTCCCGCATAAGAATAAGTAATTTTACCTTCGGGCATTCGCTTGATGAGCTGCTGACAAAAGTTCTCGATGAGGCAGAAGATCTGACCGGCAGCCAAATCGGTTTTTTCCATTTTGTTAATGATGACCAAATCACATTGTTAAAACAATGCTGGTCAACAAATTCAATGTCAGGGAACTGCACTGCAGAAAGGAAGGGTACTCATTGTCACCTGGACCAAGCCGGGGTATGGGCCGACTGCATTCGTGAGAGAAAACCTTTGATCCACAATAGTTATGAGTCGCTGCCGCACCGTAAAGGATTGCCGCCGGGGCATACTCCCGTACAAAGGGAACTTGTCGTGCCGATTTTCCGCAATAACCTGATTGTCGCGGTCCTGGGTGTTGGAAATAAAAGGGTGGATTATATCGCGCAGGAAATTACAACGCTCCAGTATTTGGCGAACCTGGCCTGGGATATTGTTACCCGCAAACGTGCGGAAGAAGAACTGTTGCTTGCAAAGGAAACGGCAGAAACTGCTAATCACGCCAAGTCGGATTTTCTGGCTACCATGAGCCATGAAATACGGACACCTCTGAGTGCCCTGATGGGTAATATCGAGCTGTTGGAAGAGTCGCCGCTTACCCCCCAACAACAGGAGTATCTGAAGGACGGGAAGTCGGCTTCCCAGATGTTACTGCAGGTAATTAACGATGTGCTTGATTTTTCCAAGATTGAGGCAGGAAAACTGGAGTTGACCAATGAAATCTTCTCTGTCTCTGCGATGGGCAGGCAACTGGTGAGAATGTTCTCCGCTGTTGCCCAGAGTAAGGGGCTTGCCCTCATTGCTTCACTCGCTGACGATCTGCCTGAATATATCTGTGGTGACCAGCAGCGCGTGCGCCAAATTATCTCCAACCTGCTTAGCAATGCCATCAAATTCACCGAACATGGTACGATTTCACTGGAAATTATCCGCGAAACGGTACACTTCGCAGTCGGTTCCGACAGGGATATGTTGCGAATTGTCGTCAGAGACACCGGGCTGGGGATACCTCTCGACAAACAAGACAGCATCTTTGACAGTTTTACTCAGGTTGAGAACTTCAATACCCGAATCGCATCAGGTACAGGGCTGGGGCTGACCATTTGTAAGCGTCTGCTGGCTCTTATGGGCGGAAATATCTCCGTGTCAAGCATGCCAGGCGAGGGGTCTGTATTTGTGGTTGTGCTGCCGGTTATTTGTGCCAAAGAAGCTCATACTCAGGTTCATACTCAGACTCAAAATCAGGCTCATGTTTCTTCTCGTAAGATCCTGCTTGCCGACGATGATGAGAGAGGGAGAGTTGTGGCGCAAAAACTGCTTCAGCGTAGAGGATACAAGGTGACGGCAGTAGAGAATGGCGCCAAGCTTCTTGAAGCGTTACAGAAAGAGGAGTTTGAAATTGTTCTCACCGATATATCAATGCCGGATATGGAAGGCACTCAGGTTGCGCGTATTATCCGTTCTGGAGAGCGTGCCGGCATAGATCCACACATCCCGATTATCGCGATGACAGCGCACGCTTTTTCGGAAGATCGTACACGATTCATGACTGCAGGCATCAACGGTTATGTAGCTAAGCCGGTTAATCTTGATGAGCTGTTCGGGCAGATTGAAGAGTTGTGCAACCGGTAATTCCTTCTCCCGGAGATTTCGTTCCCGAGCGTCTCCAATGGGATTAAATGTCTCCCCATTACCCCGCACATGTTACAAAACGAGCTACAAGTAATAAATCTAACTTTAGTACCTTCCCGCATTCAATTTGATATTACTGCGTTTCCTCGTTTTCTTACCTGCATCGCTAAAATATTTTACCATCATTATTTAGTTACTTAAATGTAACTGCACGTATTTAAACAATAATGCTTTTGGCATGTCTTGTGTAATACATACCCGTTGATAAATAAAAATCAGAGGGGGAGGTCTGTATGAAGATTTGTATGGCCGGCGCCAAGGTCTGCTTGGAAGGTGACTGGACTCTTACCGGAGTGACCCGTAATCTTGATTCATTGGCTCTTTCCCTGCAGCAGCTGGAATCCGGACTTGAAAAAGACCTGAGAATCGACTGTGGCCGGATGAAAGAGGCGGATATAAGTGGTTTGCAACTTCTCAATGTGTGGCTGCAGTGTGCCACGTTCCGGGGTATGAAGCCGACCCTGATCAATGTGCCCGAACGCTTGCAACACGTTATGCAGGTTTTGATCGGACAGAAGATGGTTGATACCTATCCTGGCGCGCCTGTAATGGTGTCCTGACAGGCTTTACTGAAGGGAGTGACGGAAGGAAAATATCAGGATTGTATTTAAATTGCAGAGTTTCAGTGTCAGGAAAGGCTACCATGAATAACCACAAAATAATTATCATCGGAGTGCTGTTCATCACGATGTGCGCTCCGTTCGACACTGGTGATGCTGCCCGGGAAAAACCAGGAATTTCTACTCAGCAGACGTATGGAGAAGCGGACGGAGCGCATCCCAGTGGTGATCTGCGTGAAAAAGAGCAATCGCAAAAGCTGCCAAGGGATGAGGAACTTCTGGGAGTGATCAGCCAGAACCAGCGTATGGAAGAAAAAATAGAAAAAAACGACGCACAAAAACAGGAAAACCAGGACCAGGATACCGAGATTCTACAAGAGTTGCTTCTGGAATCTCCCGTTTCAGAGACACCTTCAGTCCCACGCTAATAACGTCTGTAACGCAATGTTTTTAAAGGAGAATGTTAATGGGTAATTACATACCCGGCTCATTGTATGAAATTGGGGCAAGAAAATTATTTTGGCCTCAACATCCGGAAAGAAGTAGCCGGGAACGCTGACTATGGCCAGGTTGAACACAATTATTGATTACTTTCAGCATGTCATCCCCATTTCCGTTCATCAGTGGCATTCCCTCGGGTTGCGAACATCATCGCAGCTTATCGGTGAGCGGCGCCTTCCACCGGTAGTATTTTATCGCCACCTGGCTTTTTCGCTCAACAACGCCCATCACGCTTCTGCCCCGCCGGTGTATGCGTCGCACCTGAATCTATTTGCTCTTTTGCAGACCGTGTATCGATACTTGATAGATGTTCTTGCTGAAGGTGAGGCTGCTTCTGTGCTTGAACAGGCGGTTATGCACTCCGGATATGACCCGGAAAGTGATGAAGTTCTGCAGCCGATGGAGCGATTTGTGGCGTTATTCCCGCCTGCCCAGGTGGTATCCGGTGAAAAGTTGGCGGACGAATGGCTGAAGGGGCCGGGTCCGCAGCGGCATCTCGTACTGCGGGAGATGCTGCTGCTGCATATAGCCGTTGAAAATCCTGCCACAATCAGCTTTCGGGATATTATTGATGATCAGGAACTGGTACAGACCTCATCATACAAGGCCATTACTACAAAAACCTCTGCAACATTGGTTGAGAGCCCGTATATAACGCTGCTGGGACAGACCCTTGGTGCGGCACTCTTGGCGCCGATTAAGGCCGCGCCTGACTCGCTGTCGGGGCAAATCCGCTTTGTGCGTGACGCGTGGAGTACGGTTTTGCCTCCTGAACTGCTTGATGAGCTGACAACGACTCTTGATATCTTGCTTGAGGAAGAGCGCGAACATGGGTGGGGCGGTGAACCGGGGCCACCGCCGGTGCTTGAATTCAAACATGCCGGGAAATCCGCCGGAAGGCGTGGAGATTCTGTTTTTGCAGGGTTTGACTATCCGGAGTATGAGCGTTTCTCTCCGGACGCCGACTGGATGTCCAATGTCGTACTGATGGCCAAGATGGCATATGTCTGGCTTGACCAATTGAGCCGCAGTTACGGCTATCCGATCATCCGCCTCGACCAGATTCCCGATGCCGAGCTTGACCGTCTGGCTTCAAGGGGGTTCACCGGACTGTGGCTGATCGGCCTGTGGGAGCGCTCGCCGGCTTCGCAGCGCATCAAGCAAATCTGCGGTAATCCGGAAGCAATTGCCTCGGCGTATTCACTCTACGACTATGAAGTTGCTGCTGATCTGGGTGGCTGGGAAGCGCTTGCCACCTTGCGGGAACGAGCCGCATTTCGCGGCATCCGTCTCGCAAGTGACATGGTTCCCAACCATACCGGTATCTACTCCCGCTGGGTGATTCAGCATCCGGACTGGTTTGTCCAGACCGACTATCTCCCTTTCCCTGCCTATCAATTTAACGGCGAAGATTTGTCGCACGACAGTGCTGTTTGTATCCAAGTAGAGGATGGCTACTGGACCAAGCACGACGCAGCAGTCGTCTTCAAATATTATGACCGACGTAATGGCCGCACCCGTTACATGTACCACGGTAATGACGGCACCAGCATTCCCTGGAATGACACCGCTCAACTCAATTATCTGCTCCACGAAGTGCGCGAGGCGGTTATCCAGACAATTTTGCATGTAGCCCAAAACTTCCCGATTATCCGCTTTGACGCCGCCATGACTCTGGCGAAAAAACATTACCAACGTCTCTGGTATCCCCTGCGTGGACATGGAGGCGGCATTCCGTCACGATCAGAGCATGGTATGAGTAAAGAGGAGTTTGACGCCGCCTTTCCTGTTGAATTCTGGCGTGAAGTTGTTGACCGGGTGGCAGCAGAGGCCCCCGGCACGTTGCTGCTGGCAGAAGCGTTCTGGATGATGGAGGGCTATTTTGTTCGGACGCTGGGAATGCACCGGGTCTATAACAGCGCCTTCATGAATATGCTCAAGATGGAAGAAAATCACAAATATCGTCATACGATTAAAAACGTTCTGGAGTTCAACCCCGAAGTCCTCAAACGGTTTGTCAACTTTATGAATAACCCGGATGAGAAAACAGCCGTTGAGCAGTTTGGCTCGCAGGACAAATACTTCGGTGCGTGCGTGTTGCTTGCTACCATGCCGGGGTTACCGATGTTCGGGCACGGCCAGATTGAGGGTTTTCATGAGAAATATGGCATGGAGTATAAACGTGCCTACTGGGATGAACAGGTTGATGAAGGTCTGGTGGGAGGTCACGAACTGTGGATT
The DNA here is from genome assembly GCA_021781535.1 of Deltaproteobacteria bacterium. Lineage (GTDB taxonomy): Bacteria > Desulfobacterota > Desulfuromonadia > Geobacterales > Pseudopelobacteraceae > JACRCG01. Next base: position 37,692 of record JAJXWO010000024.1, read on the forward strand.
TTCCCTTTGTTGCGCCGCCGCTGGTTGTTTTCCGGTTCCGAGAATTTCATGCTCTACGACTTCTCCGGCTGCGACTGTATCAACGAGAATGTGTTTGCCTATTCAAACCGGGCGGGAGACCACCGGTCACTGGTTATGTATCACAACAGCTTTTCCACTGCTGCGGGATGGATCAGGGAGTCAGCGGGCTTTGCGGTGAAGACCGGTAACGACGCGCAGGAAATCCGGCGGACAACGCTGGGTGAAGCGCTTGGTCTTACCGGAGAAGAAGGTGTGTATTGTGCTTTTCGTGATCAGATCAAGGGGCTGACGTACCTGCGCAACGGTTGCGAGCTGCATGATTACGGGCTGTACGTTGAATTGAAGGAGTATCAGTTTTACGTGTTTCTGGATTTTCGTGAGATCCGTGACGATAGTGAGGGGAATTGGAACCGCCTCTGTCTCTCTCTCGGTGGCAGGGGGGTGGAAAGCCTGGAAGATGAACTGAAACAGATGCGCTATGAAACACTGAATAAGTTATTTAAGGCGGCAATCGAGCTGCTGCAGACGGATCAATGTCCAGAGATAATGAACTGTTCCGCCTCATCAGTACGAGAATTTTTCTCCGAAATGAATCGACTGGAAGGCGGGCAGGAACACGCATATCGACTGGATAAAATGCTCAATGAAGTTATGGCGCGGCTTGAGCATATTATGATGGTGGTAAAACTAAAGTCGACAGTAAAAGCGGCCAAACTTTTTTGCGGACGTCTTACCACGCTTCTCAACTCTCCAGAAGACAGCAGGGTGCTCATGGCCCTGGTGCTGATGTATGGCTCCAAAGCCGGGACTTTGGAGCAGTACGGTCTTGATTGTACTCTGCGCAGAATGCTGGAGCTGGGTGGTGCCATACACAGGGTCGGGCTCCTCTCTGCTCTGCTGTCGCTTCCGGATGTATCAGCAGGCTTGACGGGAGCTTTTTCAACACCCGCCTGCCGTGAGTTTTTAAATATTCACGAAAGCAGAGGCATAGAGTGGTTCAACAAGGAGCGCTTTGAAGAATTGGCAGAATGGTTGACCATTATCAGCCTGATACATTCCGTTTCACCTGCCGTGTCTGCGCGCGTGCTCTCGACAGCGATCGCTTCGGCAGAAAAGATGTTGAACCATTCCAAAGAGCTGGCGGCGCATGCCGGGTACAGAACCGGATTGTATCAACGGATGTGGTCAATTCCGAACGGATGACGTTTGTCAATCACATGAAAAAAGGAGCGTATTCAATGAATATCAATGGTCTCAATACTGCTGTCAGGCGTTACGCCATCAAAATAGGAAATGCAAAACTGTGCGACCTTGAGCGTGTAATTCAGCAGTCAGACGGAGATTCGCCGTGCTGTTATTGTAACTATGATTTGAAATGCGGCCGGCAAGAATGTGTCTGGCAGGAGGGGGGCATATGAACCTTCAGATAGTTTTGACACTCATACGAAACAGTTTGCCCAGAAATATTTCAAAGATGTGCGATGGGTATTACCTGCCGCTTACAACAGCAATGCTTGGGGTGTTTTCTCTTGTTGTTGCAGCTACTGTCGGTAAGGTAGCAGGTATAGAGGCAGACATATATACCCGCATGGCAAAACCGGCCGTTAAACATTTTGAACTACTGGATATTGTTCATGAACTGCGGGTACGTTTTGCTGCTGACCATGGAGTCGCCAATCCGGCAGCATTGGTCACAGCAGTCAGGCATAGCCCAATGGCAAACTTGTTGATCAGTATCGCAATTGAAGAAAGCCGTGGTAATCCGGTGGCACTGGGGCAGGCCGGAGAACAGGGAGCCTGGCAGGTTAAAGCCTCCGACTGGGGGGCCGTGCCAAAGGATCTCTTCGGGCAGGCCGGGCAAGCCGAAAAGATTCTCCGTGCTCTTTTGATCGATACCAATGGGAATAAGAAAAAAGCACTGGCGCGGTATAACGGCGGGACTGCACCACCTGGCAAGAGCTACCGGTATGCAGAACGAATACTGAAAAGGGCCGGATATCTGCAGATGGCAGTCAATTATCTCCCGCCAAAAACACTATATTAGAAACAGCTATGTTTTGTGTTGAAGGTATTTAACGGATGATGTGACGATTTGAAAATGTAAGAAACAGTGCCTCGGGCAATAAAAGTAACTTGAATTAAAATGTGAAGTAATTCAGTTTGTTACTGATATTCCACCACATTGTCTTTTGAGTCGCCAGCTATATGTTGCACCGTCATTATTGTACAAAATAATCTTAACTGACTAATATCACATGGTAATTTAAGTAATAGTACTTGGCATGAGATGTGAAACCGTGATGTTGTACAAGTACGTTGACAATTACAGTCAGTGAAAATGGAGGCATATATGGCTGTCCGTATGGCAGGTGCGGAGGCCCACCTTGAGGGTGACTGGACCATGACTGGAGTGGCAGACAATATTGAGTCACTGGTTGTTTCACTTAATCGGATGGAATCAGAAGGAGAGAAGAGCCTTTACATAAATTGCGGTCGGATTGAAGAGACAGATACAAGTGGTTTGCAGCTTCTGAATGTATGGATGGAATGTGCCAGACTCCGGGGCATTGAACCGATGCTGGTAAACGTGACCGATAGCATGCGACGGGCAATTCATGAACTTGGTTTTAGCCAATGTTTTTTTTGAGATTTACCCTCATTTTTATACACCGGCCGCAGGTGTGATGCCATGTAACTATACTATGAAACGGAGGTGGGCTTGTGAAACCTTCAGAGATTCAGAAGTTTGCCAAGCAGAAACAGAAAGAATACTACATGAAAATTGAAAAAATAAAAGAAATCGCTCGGCAGCAGAACCAGGACAGGCCGTGCAAAAGCTGAACGATGTCCTGTTGGAGAGATACGTTATGATACATGAGAGTGCAAAAGATAGAGATTATCGTAAAACACGCATGCGCCTGCAGACGGAAAAATCTTCGGCTCTCTCCGGTACGGTGCCGACTTCCGAACGTCATGGGGATATGCGGGCAATCAGCGCTGCTGTTGATAATCTGCTTAAATGTACCGGTTTCCAGGAACGTGGCCGCCGAAACTGCTTCGACTACCGCTTGGAACGCAACGAGGTGTATCTGCCGGACCTGCCTGCCGCCTTTGATGGCTATACCATTCTTCATCTCTCAGATGTCCACGCTGACAGACTCGTTGATGGGGGGGAAGGCATCATGCGCATAATCAAAACTATCCCCTGCGACCTTGCAGTGTTGACCGGAGATTTCCGTTTTGAAGAGTCAGGTGACTATTTTGAACACCTCCTTGAGGACCTCGCCCCGGTCATTCGTTCTATTTCCGCCCGGGACGGGATCTTTGGCGTTCTGGGAAACCATGATCTTCTTGAAATGGTCCCGCAATTGGAACGGATGGGAGTGCAGATGCTGCTGAATGAAGCGGCCCTGTTGAAGCGTGGTACGGCAGAAATGGTGCTGGCGGGAGTTGATGACCCTCATTTTTATAAATGCCACGACCTGAAAAAAGCGTTATCTCAGACAGCTTCCGACCAGTGCATCATTCTGCTGTCACATTCGCCGGAGATAGCAGAGGAAGCATCCCGCTCCGGTGTTGATTTTTATTTGTGTGGTCATACCCATGGCGGCCAGGTATGTCTTCCTGGGGGAATAGCGGTATTTACCAATAGTACATGCCTTCGCCGTTACGTGTCCGGGAGTTGGAAATGCGGTGCCATGCAGGGGTACACTAGTAGAGGCACCGGATTTTCACTTGCTGCGGCTCGCTTTTTCTGTCCGCCCGAGATAACACTGCATACGCTCCGCTCAGGAAGTTTACCGACTGAATTCTGCGGGCTGGTTGAGGAGCATCTTGGCAGAATATTCAATTTTACCGGTCATGCCGTGTTTGCGTAGACCCGAGACGTTATCCGGCATTACCACGGACATCCTGCTTTAATAGGCAGAAAATATTTCTGCCATCAGAGACATTACCAACAGCACAAAGGAGATCACAATGGCAACAGGCACGGTGAAGTGGTTTAATGACAGCAAAGGGTTTGGTTTTATTGAGCAGGATGATGGCAGTAGTGACGTATTTGTCCACTTTTCCGCGATTGTCAGTGACAGTTTCAAATCACTTGTCGAGGGTGAAAGAGTGTCGTTCAACGTCGTCAAGGGGCCAAAAGGTCTTCAGGCAGAAAACGTCCAGAAAATATAGCACCATTTCGTCTGTCGCAGCATAATAGCCACGAATAGTGCCATGAATCTGGCAAAAAATTGGGGTTTTATTGAAGTAGTTGTCTGCTAACCAGCATAATCAACTTCCGCCATACTGTTGCAGGGCGTGTATGCCACAGCAGAGAAGGGTGGTATATGAATATTCCCGATAAAAAAGCATGTGTCGCTACACTCAATATGCCGTACAGCGGGGCTAAAAATAGAGAAAGGGTGTGGGGCTTCGATAGATGGATGGCGCGTACCTTCCTGCATGCGATTGGTGATCCGGAGTTACGGGTGGTCCTGTGGGATGGAATGAACATTGCGGAAGCGGCGCCTACCGCCGCTGTTGGCATGGTGATCCATGACCGGGGAGCCCTGTTGCGTCTTCTGGCGAATCCGCTCCTCAATTTTGGCGATGATTACTGCGCAGGACGGATCGAGATAGAAGGAGAGCTGGTCCGATTCATGGAAACCGTCTATCGGGCCATGACCAGTACGGCAAGATTTCGCCGCACGTCCGATCCCGTTGCCTATCGTCGCCACCAGCCAAGCCTTAATTCCCTTTCGGGATCGCGCCGCAATATTCATCATCATTACGATATCGGCAACGACTTTTACCGCCTGTGGCTGGATACGGAAATGCTCTATACGTGCGCATATTTTCCGGATCAGCACGCTTCGCTGGAGACCGCCCAAGTTGCAAAAATGGATCTGGTCAGCCGCAAACTGCGTCTGCAGCCGGGACAAACCGTGGTGGAAGCGGGCTGTGGGTGGGGGGCGCTGTCGCGCCACATGGCCAGACATTACGGGGTAACGGTAAAAGCATACAATATCTCGCACGAGCAGATTGTATATGCGCGCCAACGGGCTCGTGACGAAGGCCTCGACGGGCAGATCGAGTATATTGAGGATGATTATCGTGCCATTACTGGAAAATATGATGTCTTTGTCTCGGTGGGAATGCTGGAACATGTGGGGCCTGACCATTATCAGGAGCTTGGTGCGGTTATCAACCATACATTGACAGAACAGGGGATCGGACTGATCCACACTATCGGGCAAAACTGTGCGCGTCCGATGAGCCCCTGGTTCTTGAAACGCATGTTTCCCGGGAGTTATCCCCCAACCATCAGGGAGATGATGACTATTTTTGAACCATGGGAGTTTACCGTACTTGATGTGGAAAACTTGCGGTTGCACTATGCTAAAACATGCAAGAACTGGCTCTTCCGGTTTGAGCAGAACCTCGACAGGGTACGTGAAATGTTCGGGGATGCCTTTATCCGGGCGTGGAGGCTTTACCTGTCAGGTTGTGTCGCCAATTTCACTATCGGTTCCTTACAGCTGTTCCAGATTGTCTTCTCGCGTCCGGCCAATAATCAGATTCCGTGGACACGAGACCATTGCACGCCTTCGGCAGAGATTCCTGATGGAAACCTGTGAAGTCCTTGTTGTCGGTGGCGGCCCGGCCGGATCTACCTGTGCCGGTGCGCTTGTGGCAGCGGGGCTTGATGTGCTGCTGCTGGACAAAGAGAGCTTTCCGCGGCAAAAAGTGTGTGCAGGATGGATAACGCCGGCAGTTTTTGAAACACTGGGACTTGATGCCGAAGAATACCGTCCGGGACGGGTGCTTCAGGATATCCGGCGTTTCCGTACCGGCCTCATGCACGGGGCTACGGTTGCTACCGACTATGGTGCAACGGTCAGCTACGGTATCCGGCGCGCTGAGTTTGACCAGTATCTTCTGCAGCGGAGCCACGTGCATCGGCAGTTTGGCGAAGCGGTGACAACTCTGCAGCGACAAGACGACTGGTGGCTCATAAACAAGCATATCAGAGCGCGGTTACTGGTAGGAGCGGGAGGTCATTTTTGCCCTGTGGCGCAACTTCTGGGGGCAAGAATCGGCCACGAAAAAGTCGTTGCCTCCCAGGCGGCGGAATGGGCCATGAGCCCGGCTGAAGAGCAACAATGCCGCATACAGCCCGACACGCCGGTCCTGTATTTTTGTCAGGATATGAAAGGATATGGCTGGTTGTTTCGGAAAGGAAAGTATCTCAATATTGGTCTCGGGCGTAAAGATGCGGGCAACATTGTCCGCCACACCAAAGACTTCTGCGCTTTTATCGAACAACAAGCAGGACTTCAGGATGGTTTTCCCGCCAGACTCCAGGGGCATGCATATCGATTGTACGCGGGGGAGGGGAGGCGCCATTGTTTTGGTGACGGAGCAATACTGATCGGTGATGCGGCCGGAGTTGCATGCCCTGATAGTGGTGAGGGGATTCTGCCGGCAATCGAATCAGCCCTGCTGGCCTCGGAAACTATCCTCGCGGCCAAGGGCGAGTATAGTTACGCCAACCTGGAGTCATATGCTGTACGGCTGGGCAGTCACTTCGGGAGCGAGCACCCGCACGTGTCATCGTTGCCGGCCTTCTCGCGTCTCTCTTGCTTTCTCGGAACCAAACTGCTCTCCAATAGCTGGTTTGCCCGCCATATCGTTCTTGATCGCTGTTTTCTCCATACAGACCGGAAGATCCTTCATGCGGATTATTATCGCCATGGATAGAGATCCTGGATGATCTCAAACAGCTCATCGAATCCTCTGATGTCAAAAAAAATATAGAGTCTGCATAAAAAAACAGGGGGCAGGCCGCATAAGCCCGCTTCCCTGTTTAATGGAATGATCAACTGCAATGATGAGTAGTTAAGTTAAGGGCCGGTAAGCAGATTGTTGAGCATATCATCGGCTTCTTTCAGCTTGTCCTGAAGCTTCTGGAGCTCCTCGGCAGTGTAAACTCTCTGCCCCTTTTTGATTTCAGCATTCAGCTTCTCCATCTTTTGCTGGATACTCATGGTTGTATCCCTGCATCCTTGAGAAAGAAGCAGGCATTCATCTTTTTTCGTCTCGGACATTCCCTTGTCGTCGGCAAAAGAAACTCCAAGTCCCATACATGTCACTGCCAGCAATAAACTCACAACTAACTTTTTCATGTTAAGTCCTCCATAGAAAATTTGACATCAACGGATTCAACTATCACGAAATATGCCAAAAAAATGTTAAAAATAAAACGACAGATATCAGCCTGTTGCACATCGTATGGAAAATATTGCTGTTACTTTAATTCCGCATGCCGAAGAGCACAAGGGGAGGAAAGGCGATGTAAAATGACATTCCCGGTAATGTAAAAAATTTACGAATGGTTGATTTGGAGCCACGACGGTTCTTTTTAAAACAAGAATAATGTGCACAGAACTGCTGTTATAATAAAACCGGCAACAGTCGCTACGGTCAACTCTAAAAGGCGTAACTTATTCCAAATAAGTGCGTATCAAGGCCGGGGTTCGGAGTGCCTTTAGGATAGAAAATGTGCCCGTTTGATAAGTGCTGCAACCGGTAGCCAATCTTGATATTATTACTGAATCGGTAGTTAAGCCCCATGTAGGCTCCAAACAAAACCATACTCCCGAAATCCTGTTTGCCGAAATGACGTCTTCCCAGAATATCGGCATTAATGCCGACATCAGCCGCCAAGCCGATCCCTTGCTTGTAGAGAATAAGACCGGGACCGGCTGAAGTGATAATGCTGGTTTCTCCTCCGCCGCTCAGAACCCCGAGCGAGAAATCAGCTTTCGGCTTGACTCCCCACCCTGATGAATTATGCCAATCCCACGGCAGGCCATATACCGCAAACGCGTCGTACTGGTGAAAATATTCATGTTTCTTGTTCGCTGGAATAGCTATTCTTACGCCGGCCTCGTTCCACTCCGATTCCGCGGATTGGCTTATAGCAGGAAAAACACAAACAATGATTAAAACAAGAAGTAGTTTAGTTAGAAGAATTCGCATAAAACGCTCCTTGAGAATATATCGTTAGTTTCTTTGCCAGCCCGTAATGATGTGTTTTTTTACCAGTTATTTGTAATCACGTTTGGCAGGCTGTTGATACAATAAACCGCTTGTGGACAACATTGTTATTGGAGCGACTGGCATCATAAGCCATGCCACGCTTACACACTATTAATTGTATAAATAGTAGCAGCTTAGAATGATTATACAAGCTGTGGATGTAAAAAAAATGCAGGGAGATACTGCTTTTTGAGGAGAAAAGCTGGGATGATACGGCGGTTGTCGAGCGTCTTAATCATTTTGTGTGTGCAGACTTTTCGAATGGTTTGATGCCCGTTGATCCTGCTATGGGGATTAAACAGCCTGCATTACTCTTTGCAGTTCTGTCTCAAGCACATTAAGGCTGTACGGTTTACGAATAAACCCGGAAGGGGCGTGACTGGTGATGCGGTCACTCAGTTCCTCTTCGTTGAAACCGCTTGAAATAATAACCTTTATACCCGGCCTGATGCTGTAGATTTCTTTCATGGCAGCGATCCCATCCATATTGGGCATGATCAGATCCAGAAGGACAACAACGATTTCATCAGCATGTTCACGAAATTTTGCAACGGCATCAACGCCGTCACAGGCGGTAATAACTGTGTAACCGCAGTGTTTAACCATCGTTGTACAGACTTTCAGAACGGGCTTTTCGTCATCGACAACCAGAACCATGCCGGAATGCTCATGCTGCCGGGAAACCTCTGTTTTGGCCGGAGAAGTAACTGGTGCTTGAATCCCGGCCGGCGGTGCCGATTCCGGGATCGGGAACAGCACTCTGAAGGTTGTGCCCATTCCGGGCTTGCTTTCCACAAACAGGGCGCCACGGTGAGTCCTCATTATCCCGTTGACGGCCGACATCCCCAGGCCGCGTCCGGTAAATTTCGTGGTAAAGAAAGGGTCAAAGAGGCGCTTAAGGGTTTCCTCACTCATGCCGCAGCCATTATCACTGATCTCAAAAAATGCATAACGCCCCGGATCCGGGTTGTCGTTCAGCAGACTGGCAGCCAGGCACGCGTGGTCGCAAATCTGCGTGCCGGTAGTGATACCAATCGAACCCGGCTGTTCCTGGATCGATTCCACGGCATTGGTGATCAGGTTCATGACTATCTGTTGAATATGAGCTTCATCTGCCAGGATGAACGGAAGTTCCGGCGAGAGGCGCAGCTCAAATGAAACCGCTCTGGAGGTGGCCGGATTTACAATTTCGACATTTTCCCTGATCAGGTTATTCAGGTTGATTTTCTTTTTGGTGATTACCCCCTTGCCGACATAGGTCAACATCAGGTTGGTGAGAAGGGCTGCATGTTTGGCCGAGGTCATGGCATTGGAAATATACTTTTGAGCTGCTGAAGCAGCGTCAAGTTTCAGCGAGGCAAGTTCCATATTGCCGCACATGGACTGGAGCAGGTTGTTGAAATCGTGGGCAATGCCGCCCGCCATCACTCCGAGGCTCTCCAATTTCTGGGTTTGGAGTATCTGGCGTTCAAGATTCAGGCGTTCTTCCTGAAGCCGGCTGTTTTCCTCACCTCGCTGCTGTAATGTTCTCGCCAGGTTATTAACGGCCCGGGCCGCCTGCCCGGCTTCATCTTCGGATTCAATGCTGATTCGAGAGCTGAAGTCGCCATCTTGCATGATATCTATGCCATGAACAAGGACGTTGAAGGAACGGGTTACCTGCCGGAGTACCATGTAGCTGAGAAGTGAAACCGACAGCCAGAAGGCAATGGCAATGCCGGATGAAACCACAACCAGGGTGCGGATCATGCGAGCCAGATCTCCCGTGCCCCGTTCAATGCGCACGGTGCCGATGAGCGTTCCGGGAATGTTGTGCTTCTCGCTGGAGATCATATCAGAAGGGCTGCTGCCAAAGGGGATGCTACGCACCTCTGCTGTCTCATTAAGTATCTTAGTGTCTGTACCGGCAAACGGGGCATGGATATCCGTCACTACTCTGCCGTCATTGGTGGTAATAACCACCCTGCGGATTTCCGTCCTGTGGGCTGCTTCCTCGGCCAGCTGTTTCAGAACTTCGGTGTTCTCGGCGTACAGCGGGAGCCGGACTGAATCGGCCAGATACTGGGTGAGCAGGCGTATCTGGATGGTAGCATGCTCACGTTTTTCACGGATTTCGGTGGTAATGTACAGGGTGCAGAAAATGATGGAGATGAGCGCGGTTAACAGGGTGAAGGCGCCGAAAAGTTTTAGCTGGAAATTGGAGCTGAAGCGGGACAGTAATGCGCGTGGTGACATTGTCAGGCCCTTTAATGGGTGGGAAGTCTTTTCATCTTGCCAAAGAGAGAACCAAACTTCTTCAGAACCGAATTGTTCGTCTTGTAGGCTGTGCCGTGCGCGTATCGCACAGGCATGGCAGAAGGATTGCTGCCATCGAGAATTGCTGCAGCCATGGTACCGCCCTGGCGCCCCAGTTCGGTGGGATTTATTTCAACAACTGCAGCAGCCCCCAAGCCAAGATAGCTGCCGGCAAAAGAGATCACCGGAATGCGCTGTTCCTGGCCGAAACGGAAGTACGCTTCGACCGTTTCCCGGGCAACTGCGGTGACATCGGGCAGCATCCAGAGCGCATCAACCTTTCCGGCCAGCGAGGATAATTGGGCCAGCGTATTACGTGGTGCCGATACTTCACGGGTAACCAGCTCGATACCCGCCTTTTCGGCCATGTGCCGGGCGTACTGCACATACCAGCCGCTTCTGGCTGGATTGTAGATAACACCGACACGGTGGGTAGCCATCGTCTGGAAGAGGGTAATATAGCGTTCCGGCGGCGCGAACATGCCGACTCCGGTCAGGTTGGAGTGAGAAGCCTTCAGTTTATGGATTCCAAGTGCCATCAGGGCGATTACCGGAGTCTGCTGGACCGTGCGCGTAGCGGTCAGGGCGGCATCTCCCACAGCCAGGATCATGCGGGGACGATCTTCGCGGACGATCCGGACGACATCAACCTCGGCATAGTCGGACAGCACAATTGTACGTTGCGAGTTGCTGTTCGTGGTGCGGAAGCCCTTCAAAGCCTCTTCATAGGCTGGATCGCGCCGGCTCTGGAGTACGAGGATATCGTACGCCTGGGCCAGGGTCGGAAGCAGGGTCGCCAGGGCGAGTATGAGGAACATACAGCGTCTCATCAGAATCTCACCCTCACTCCGCCTTCAAACCAGCGTGATGCATTTTTGTAGATGACTGAGTCGGTTGTCTGTACACCGTTGAATAGGTTGTGTCCTGAGAAGAACAGCTCCGGAGATAATTCGGAATCAGTCTTCACTTTCCAGTTCAGGTGCAGATCCCAGATCATGCCGGAGCTTTGGGACTGGTAGTCGGCAGGTGAATTCCACCAGACGTAGTTGCCGGTCAGTGCGCCGCTTAACCCGAGTTCTGGCTTGTCATAGTTCAGGGACAGCTTGACGACGTGCGGAGGAACGGTCTGATCACTGTTGGTCTGTAGCTGTTCGCCGGTATCACTGTTTTTGGCGTACAGGTAAGTATAACCACCCGTGAGGGAAAAGTTGAGAATTGGCGTGGTACGGGCTTCGATCTCGAACCCCTGCCGATCCTGGTTAGTTATTGCTCCACTGCCAGCAGCTTCGCTGTCGCGCAAGGTATTATAGAAATAGGTGCCTTTCAGCCACAAGTACGGAACCGCTCCCGTTTCGATACCACCCTGAACGGTTTGTATCTTCTGCAGGGCGTTGGTCTGGTTACGGGGTGTCGGTAGGGTGAACCCTTTGGCACCATAGGCGCGCAACGTCGTGTTTTCGGCAAGCTGATAGGTTGCGCCCAAAGTGTAACTCGTGCTATCGCCGGAAATGCCGGTATGATCCAGGCGAATACCGGGAAGAATAGTCAAGCTACCGACTGTATACGCGCCGTTGCCGTACAATGCCCAGCGATCCCAACTCCGGTCATAGAAGGGAGGATCCGGGTTCAGCAGATCCATAGATGTTGCCTGTACATGGGCATATTCAAAACCGGTAACCAAGCTCTGCTGGCTATCACCCCACGTCAAACGGGCATTTGCCCCGCGGCTTGAATCCCGTACGTCGAAGTCATTGAAGAAGACAACGGTTCCTTGGTCACTCCCGCCGAGTTTGGTATGGTCATCACGATTGGTGAGGTAACCGTCAAGGTCAAGATTAAGCTTGTTGCCGAGTGGCTGTTGGAACTTCAGGAAGTCGTTGTTTCGGCGGTACTCATTGTTATCATGGATAAATCCCCAGTTTCGGGGTGGGCCAACGTTCGCTTCATCCAACCCCGGTGTGGCTGCCAGATGTGACATACCGAGAGTTACAGTGCCGTTGCCCGGCAGGGTGTAGACAAGTTTGCCGTACAGGTTGTTCAGGTTGGTGGCTGTGTTGGGAGAGAAGCCGTCAGAGCGGAGGTTGCCTGCGGTCAGGTAATAGCCGAGGCGGTTTTTGGTGCCGCTCAGTTCAGCGCGGCTGTCGGCGGTGAATTTAGAACCGATAGAGCCGGAAATCATTCCCGAGACAGCTCGCTCCGGGTTCGGCGCTTTGGTGATGATGTTGATTACGCCACCAAGGGCAGGTCCCCATGTGGCAGATGCTGCTCCCTTGATAATCTCGATTCGTTCGATCTGTTGAACCGGAATCAAGCCGGGCCATGCTACATTCTGATCAAAATCGTTCTGACGAATGCCGTCGATCAGTACCAGCACCGTATTGCTTAAGGCCCCCTGGATATTGAAGAAGGTAAAGGTGCTCGGAGTGCGGAGGTAGTCGAGCTGAATGCCGGGAACGGTCTGCAGTACTTCGGCCAGTGTGTGCGCGTTGAGACGAACAATGTCGGCGGCGGTAATGACGGTGGCGTTCTCGGCAGTTCTGGAAGTTGGTTGGGGAATATGAGAGGTGGAAGCGAGTATTTTTTCTGGCGTCTCGGTGAAGCCAAGGGTCTCAAGTGGATCGTCGTCGGCAAAAACAGGCAATGCACCGCAAAGCAGGAATGCCAGCAGCACAATAATCACTTTTTGAGAGACTGAATGACTCAATTCAGATTCCTGTTCCTATCCCATTGCAATACTTACGTCTAGTAACACACAATAGATAACAAAAGCTGTAGTCGATTGTACACAAAAAAAATAATGAATCTTCCTATATACGTCAGATTGGTAGTAAACTACGCCACTATTGTCTTTCCTTCAGTGCCACGGATTTATTGCTGGCAAATATTTTTGAGTTATATATCATCAACCGTGAAAAAGTCGACCACACATTGTGTGGCTGGCTAAACAATCACGAGGAGGTTACATTATGGCAATCGAAGTACTGGATGAAGGGGTGGAAAACGCAGCGATGGTAAGTGCTTGCTGCACTGCTGCAAGCGGCCGTAGTTGATTATTCTGTTTGGAACACGAATGGGGGCGCGAGTCCCCCATTCCGTTCTGGAATAATGCCATGCCTCTTTCCCGTTACCTGAAAATTTACCCGGAGCCCGATCATCCCGGTTCTGTACTCCTTTACTCTACCAAGAAAGGTTCTGTTGCCAGGGTTTCCAAAACTCTGCTCGCCGCCGCGCGGTCCGGTTCGCTGGCCGTGCCGGACCGCGCCGCCCTGCGCCGCCTGGAACTCTGGGTAGACGACCCGGCGGCAGAACGGGAGGCTATGACCAGTCTGGTCGATCTGACCAACAGCCGCTCCTGCATATTTTCCGCGACGGTGGTGTTGACGTTGGCGTGCAACCTGGCCTGTCCCTACTGCTTCGAGGATCACTTCCGTGGCGACCATGCCATGAGCGAAGAGACCGCTCGGCTTCTGGTCGCTTATATCAAGCAAGAGCAAATCGATCGTGGCCGTGATGTGGAACTTCGCTTTTATGGTGGTGAACCGCTCATGGCTGTTTCACGCCTTAAAGAAATCGCCGGGCCTCTCCGGGATGCGGCTGTGGCCACCGGTACGAAATTTTCCTGCAGCCTGGTGACTAATGCCACTCTGCTGACACGTCCCGTTGTAAAGGAGTTGCTTCCCTTTGGACTGAGCAGTGCCCAGATCACCCTGGACGGCCCAGCGGGAACTCACAACCGCCAGCGCCCCTTTGTTTCTGGTCTGGGAAGTTTTGACACAATTGTTGCTAATCTGCGTTCGGTCTACGATCTCATCACCATCAAACCGGGAGGGAACTACACCCGCGACAATTACCATGAGTTTCCGGCCATGCTCGATGATCTGCTTGAAGCTGGCATAGATCCGGCGCGACTCGGGCCGGTACAATTCGCCCCTATCCATCCCAAATCGGGAGGCCACACCCAGCATGGATCCGCCTGTGGATTCGGCAGTGAGCCGTGGCTTATCGAAGCAAATCTCTTTCTGCGTGAAGAATCGATTCGTCGCGGGTTTTCCGTGGAAAAACCACGTATGGGGGTGTGCATGATCGAACTGACTAACAATCTGGTCGTCGGCTTCGATGGCTCACTCTATAAATGTCCCCCGTTGATGGGATGGCCGGAATTTGCCATTGGCACCCTGGCCGACGGGGTCAGCGATTACCGCCACTCCCACAATCTGGACGCCTGGAAAAACGACGAATGTCTGGAATGCGCGTATCTGCCGCTCTGTTTTGGCGGCTGCCGTTTCTTTAATAAGCTGAACACGGGCAGCATCGATGGTGTGGATTGTCGTCGGGATATGCTGGATGCTTGTCTGGAAACGATTGTGCGGCAGGATTTAAAGCGAGGGCATCAGTGATCATCAGGAGGATCTACTCCTCCTGCTCCCGGTAGGACTCTTCTGAAAAGTACCGGATGTTGTTGCGGCCGGATGTTTTGGCGCGGTACATGGCGGCATCGGCATTTTTCATGACGGTCTGAAGATCGTCGCCATCATTCGGAAAGATGGCAATGCCGATGCTCGGAGTCGTGTGCAGGGTATGCTCGCCGGAGATAAAGGGGGCACCAATCACCCGCAGAATCTTTTCAGCCACGTGAGTTGCGCTGTTTGGGCCGGATATTTCCGGGAGCACGATCACGAACTCATCACCACCCAATCTGGCCACGGTGTCGCTCTCTCGCACCTGGCCTTGAAGCCGCCCGGCAACCTGAATCAGCAGGTCATCACCAACATCATGTCCAAAAGTGTCGTTAATCTCCTTGAAACGGTCAAGATCAATGAAGATGACCGCCACAGCGCTGTTGTTACGCCGTCCATGGCTGATGGCGTTATCCAGCCGGTCAAGTACGGTGAAGCGGTTGGGCAGCCCGGTCAGCGGATCGTGGTGTGCCAGATGCATTATCTTGTCTTCGGTCAGCTTCTGTTCCGTAATATCAGTGAAACTTCCAACATAATTGGAAATTTCTCCTCCCGCCTTTTTTACGGCAAAGATCATCAGTAGTTTTGGGTATACGCTGCCATCTTTACGCCGGTCCCAGATTTCTCCGTGCCAGTGCCCCTGAACGGCAATGGTCTCCCACATGGCGGCATAGAATGCCGCGTCCTCGCGTCCGGATTTAAGGATCCTCGGGTTTTGCCCCATTGCCTCATGGCGGCTGTAGCCGGTCAGGCGGCAGAATGATTCGTTGACGGCGATAATGGTGGCGTTCGGGTCGGTGACGACTATCCCCTCGTTGCTGTAATAGAAAACCTTGGAAAGTAGTTGCAAGCGATCCTGGGCCCGTTTGCGGGGCGATATATCGGTCTCGACAGAGATGTAGCGCACCAGCTTCCCCTGCTCGTTCACAACCGGTTGAGCCTTGATTTCGGCCCAGTAGCCGTTTCCCGCTTTATCGTAGTTGCGTATCTGTACGGTATATGGCCGGCATTCGGCAATTTTTCGCTCGATGTAGGCTGCAATGCGGGGGTCGCTCTCTTCTCCCTGCAGGACAGTGCCCGGTTTGCGACCGATCATGTCCTGTAATGTATAGCCGGTTTGCCGGGTAAATCCTTCATTTACCCATTCAATCATTCCTTTACTATCGGTAATGGTGACCATCTCGCTGGTTTCACGGGCAACGAGCGCCAGTTTGCTCAATTCCCGGTCACGCTCCATCAACAGTGCCGTCATCTCTTCCAGGGCGGTTGCCGCCGCCGATATTTCATCCCGTTGTGCATGACAGATGGCGGTTGATGCGGTGTCTGCTGCAGCCGGGTGGCTGATAGTGCCGATGTGCCGGTGTGCTATCGAACCGAGCGCCGTGACACGCCTGCTGAGTGTGATCACCCAGGAGCCGATTCCGCCCCAGAGCAGGCCGAACATCAGCAGCAGGCAGAGCCCGACAGCAGCGGTCAGGTCGGTGATGGAGAAAATCTCGGGGAATTGACGATATACCAGCAGGTCGGGAGCGTCTGCTTCAGTGCCCAGGTGGATTGACCCCGTGACAAAGTTGCCGGACCCGACTATGGGCATCCCCCTTTCGACGCCACTGGCTCCGATTGAGCTGGCAACAATGACGGAACCGCTGCGGAGAAAAAGTTGTGTGCGTGGGGCAGTGCTTCTGTGCAGCACGCTGTTGGTAAGCGGATGGAACGTTATCAGATAGCCGACACCATCGGTGCCCAAAATAATTGGCTGTCGAAAGACCCGGTAAAGTGTCGTGGTTTTTTTATCCAGATACCAGGCCGGAGTGGACCCGTCGGGAGAAAAAAACTGAAAGTGCCGGGCTCCTCCGCCAAAGCTGAAGAGGCATTTCCCTGTCTTGTCGGTAATTATGATGTGGGAGAAATACTGGTCATTGGCGAGTATGGCCAGCAAGCTGGTGAGACGTTCCCATCTTGTTGCCGGATCGTTCAGGAGGTTGGTGCTGTCAATCACTGATTTTAAACTGCTGGAGTCATGTTCCCAGTGCTGTACGCTGTCACTGAACCTGTTTTGGTAGATGCCGAGCAGCTCTTTTAATTCGATAGTGGCGTACGAATGAAGCGAAGCCTGGTAGCCGATAATGCTGGTGCTGACCAGAAGTGTGGTCAGCAGCAGAAATATCAGAATCATGTGGCGCGTTCCCCTCTGCAAGAGGGTGGTATGGGGTGAGGGTGTTGGCATTATTCCTTCCGGCGATGCCGGTACCTGACTATGTGGTGAGTGCAACGAAATACATGCTGTTGAGTATTGGTGCCGACGAATCTATAGTAAAGTGGACAATAAAATCAAACATTCATTTTCTGCGGGTGGTTGTATAATGTAATAACGCCTCGGATGCGTGCATGGCGAGATAGATTGTATAGCGGTTGAGACAGGCAAATATGCGTCCGGCAAGCGTATCCGGAAAAGTGAATTGAAGCATGCATGAGGCGCCGGTAACGGAATTTAAAGAACGAGGGGAGAAATGCTATGGCTGTTACACTTGCATTTGATGTGTATGGAACTCTGATAGATACCCATGGTGTCGTTGCTGCGTTGGAAAAATACGTTGGTGATAAGGCTTCTGCGTTTTCCGCTACCTGGCGTGATAAACAGCTTGAATATTCATTTCGTCGCGGGTTGATGCAGAATTATGAAAATTTTGCCCACTGCACCCGGAGTGCTCTCGACTATACGGGTGCATACTATAAAACCGCGCTCGGCCAGAATGATAAAGAAGCCCTGCTGGATGCATATAAAGTGTTGCCGGCGTTTGATGATGTGAAGGAAGGGCTGGCCCGGGCGCAGGATTCCGGTTTCAGGATATTTGCGTTTTCGAACGGCAGCGCCGATGCGGTGGAGTTGTTACTCAAGAACGCGGGAATCAGAGATTACTTTGTGGGAGTGGTGAGTGTTGATGAAATGAAGTCTTTTAAACCAAACCCGGCGGTCTATAGTCATTTTCTGAGACGGGCCGGCGCTGTCGGGTCAGAAGCCTGGCTTATCTCAAGCAATCCCTTTGATGTGCTCGGGGCTGTTTCTTTCGGAATGCGTGCTGCGTGGGTGAAGCGTTCGGCGGACGCACTCTTTGACCCGTGGGGAATCGAGCCGACAGTAACGGTACATTCCCTTTTGAACCTTGCTGAGCAGGTTGACCGGGAGAGGAAAAGAATCTGAAGGCAGCCGGAAGAGATATTGCTACTGCTCTTTGATGACCTGATGTATGGGGAACGAGACAGGGAAACAAAGCTCGGCGAAAACCGCCTTTTAAAACGGCATTCGCCGAGCCCTTATTTTTAGCTACTCTAATCGAGCGTGGCCGCCACATAAAGTGAGTTGTCACCGCGTTTCAGAAGAAACCGGATAATTTGCCCTTTTTTATGGGCAGCGGCAGCCTTTTCATAATCGTTAAGGGTTGCAATTTTGCTTCCGTCGATCTCTTTGATAATGTCACCTTCGGTAATGCCCGCCTCTTGAGCCAGTCCGCCCGGGGTCACTGCGGTTACCATCACCCCGTTCGTCTCTTTGAGTTGGAACTGATTTGCCAGATCTTTGTTTATCTCTTTGACGGTCATACCCAGTTTGTCCGGAGTTGTTTCTTCTCCCTGAGACTCGCTGCTGCCGTCTTTCAGACGCTCGATAACGACCGGCACTTTCTTTTCCTTGCCGTCTCGCAGTAGCACCACCGTAACTTTCTTGCCGACGACGGTCGCTGCCACAATCCGGGAAAGTTCGCTCGCATCCTCAATCTTTTTCCCATCAAACTTCAGAATGACATCACCCGCTTTCAGTCCCGCCTTCATGGCCGGGCTTTCAGGAAGGACGCCACTGACCAGCGCTCCCTTTTCGTTTTTTAACCGAATGATTTTGCCAGCTCTGCGGTTACCTGCTGAATGGAAACCCCCAGCCAGCCGCGAGTCACTTTCCCATGTTCCTTGAGTTGGGAAATTATGGATTTGGCCAGATTGATCGGAATTGCGAACCCTATACCTTGGCCACCGGCAATAATCGCCGTATTGATTCCCACTACTTCGCCATGCGTATTGAACAGGGGGCCGCCTGAATTGCCGGGGTTAATTGAAGCATCGGTCTGGATATAATCGTCATATGGGCCGCTGCCGATTACCCGCCCCTTGGCACTGACAATGCCGGCGGTAACCGTTTCGGATAAACCAAACGGATTGCCAATGGCCATAACCCACTCACCCACCTGGATAGCGTCACTGTCGCCCAGGCGTGCCGTTGGCAGGGACTCCTTGGCGTCAATCTTCAATAATGCCAGATCCAGTCGTTTATCGACGCCTTTTACCTGTGCTTTGTATTCGCGGTTATCAGCCAGTTTGACCGTGATTTCGTCTGCACCGTCTACAACATGATTGTTGGTGAGGATATAGCCTCCATCGATGATGAAGCCGGAACCAAGGCTGCGCTGTTTGAAGGGATGTGGATTCGAGTTGTCAAAATAATGGTTGAAAAAATCCTGGAACGGATCATTGCCAAAGCGGTTATTAAATTGGTGCTGGAATTGCTGTTGTGGTTTTACCGTCTTGGCTGTGCTTATATTGACAACCGACGGTTTCAGTTTCTTGGCCAATGAGACAAAGTCAGGCGCGGATTCCGACGCCCATGTTGTGCCGGAAAGCACAAGGGTTGCCAGAAGCGTTGCCTGCAGTACCGAGAGAAAACGTAGTGCTACTTTCTTCATGATAAGCCTCCTCCGCGTAACATGGTTTGCATCATGGAATATCATATTATTAAAAAATCGCTGCCGCTGTAAAGCCAAAATTACAATCACACAACGTGCCAAATATTTTTTGAATTGTCATAAATAACGGTACATTATGTGGCAATACATAGTAATTCATGGCGGATAAATGCAGTTGCTACCGCGGTAGTGGCGGGTGGCTGCAGAAGGTGTGATGTCTCCTTAAATGGCAAGACTCTCGGGGAATAAATTGCCAGAATAAGCGTGATATAGTTCTGTAGTATCTATTTGAGTTTGCCGAGGGCCTTTAACGCTTCACACGGATTATCCTCTACGGGCGGTAGCGTAACGCCGTTAATTTTTGCTCGTTCGTCCATGCTTTTGTGGTGCTTATCAATATACTTCTCGCAGGCGCTGTAATCTCGAAAGCTCACGAGCTTTGCCTGATGGGCTTTCCGTTCATCGGGTGTCATTAATTGCCAGCCGTAGGTGTTGCACCGATTGCTGGTCCAGCACCACTGGTGGGCAAAGGCTGATGATGTGATCAGCGCCGTTGTCAGGGACAAGACGATGGCTCTATTCAGGTTCATGCACTTTTCCTCTTTCAAACTAATGAGGTACAGCGCCGGGATTCTCCGGACGTTAAAAAGGTGTCTGACTCAGTATTTGCGCCCACCACCGGTTCCCATTCCGCCACCAGGTCCCATGCCATTGCCGGGTCCCATACCTCCGCCAGGTCCCATGCCCATGCCTCTGGCTGGCGGTACGTCGGGAAGGGTAATTCCTTTCGCCTTGGCCCGAGCTTTCATGAGCTCGTGATGTTGTGTGCGGATTTGTTCCCGCTCTTTAACCGTTTTCGCAGCACGCAACCTGGCGCTATATTCGGCTCGTTCTTGTTGAGTCATAAGCTGGCTACCATAGATTTGAACTTGTGATTTATCTTGCTTCTGATCCTGGATTTTATCCTTGGTTCTATCCTGGGTCATATCCCTGGTTTTATCCTGATCTCGTTGTTGATCAGCAGCAAATACAAAACCGGATGGCAGCAATAGTGAGGTCGCAACAACGTACAGTAGAACTGATTTTCTCATCATAGTGGACTCCTTTGGGGGGTGACATAGAGCATACGTTGCCCACGCATGCACCAGTCTGATGTATGTGAAGTAGTGAGCAATCACAAGTCATGCCAAGACAATTATTGAGTATGGTTATAAAATTGATACGTTAGAGATGTGTCGGAATGTAATGAATGGTAAAAAAGTTACCAGGGTCAGGATAATCAGGTGGCGTGTGTACGGCGCACTGGCGGATTGCGCCCGTAATTACGCGAAGGTAATTATTTCACCACGTGCTCAATTTATTACCTGCGGGTTTACAGCGCGCTGCTCCTCGGATGTATTACCACCCGGCAGCTCCGATCAAGGGAACAAAGCGGACACCGCAGAGCTCTTCATGGCGGTAGTCATGTTCAGACACCCGCCGCACCCGGACCAGTTCCTGTAAATCGTAAGACCTTCCCACCGGAATGACCAACCGCCCTCCTATCGCGAGCTGCTCGCAAAGAGGCTGCGGTACTTTCGGTGCGCCGGCGGTGACGACGATGGCGTCGTATGGCGCATGCTCCGGCCAGCCGAGGGTGCCATCGCCTTCATGAATAACAACATTCGTATAGCCGAGTAGTTCAAGGCGTTGTCTGGCTGCCTCGGCCAATCCACCCAGGCGCTCGACGCTATGTACCATCTTCACGATCCTGCTTAGTACTGCCGCGGCGTAACCGGAACCGGTGCCGATCTCCAGCACCCGGTCCGTATGGTTCAACTCCAGCGCTTCGGCCATGTATGCCACAATGTAAGGTTGCGAGATGGTTTGCCCTTCGGCAATTGGCAGTGGATGATCGCCATAGGCTTTTTCCCGCATCCGTTCGTCAACGAATGCTTCACGCGGCACATCACGCATGGCCTTAATAACCGCCTGGTCCCGGATTCCGCGACCCAGCAGGTGATCCCGGATCATGATGTCGCGTTGATAATTGAAGGTTTTCATGTATACGACGTCACAGGCCGATGCCGGCTATGGCGGCACCGCAGTCCGGACAGGCTCCGTTACTGATCCTGACCTTCTCTATGGTATATCCGTAACGTTTGACCAGCAGGGCCGAACAGGATGGGCACCTGGTATTCTCGCCCCCCTCGCCGGGAACGTTGCCTTCGTAAACATATCGCAATCCCGCGGCAAGCCCGATATCTCGCGCTCTGCGCAGTGTTTCCAACGGCGTCCGGGGGAGGTCGGTCAATCTGTACGTCGGGTAGAACTGGCTTACGTGCCAGGGGGTGTCAACCCCCAGATTTGCAACAATAAATGCTGCTAAGGCCTGCAGTTCCTTGTCGGAATCGTTGAGTCCCGGAATGATCAGGGTGGTGATTTCAAGCCAGATCCCCTGTTTGCGGTATTCAATAAGAGAATCAAGTACTTCGGATAAACGGGCATGAACAATATCGCGATAGAAGTTTTCGGAAAATCCCTTCAGGTCGATATTGGCCGCATCCAGATACGGGGCAATTGTTGCCAGTGCTTCACTGGTAATATAGCCGTTGGTGACGAAGATGTTTTTCAACCCCGCTTTCCGGGCGAGGCGGGCGGTGTCGTAGGCAAACTCGAAGAAAATGGTCGGCTCGGTGTAGGTGTAGGAAATTGATTGGCAATCATTGTCTCTGGCTCGCTGCACAACATCCTGCGGTGTTAGCTCCAATCCCCGTACCGGCGCATTCCGGTCTACCTGTGAGATTGCGTAGTTCTGGCAGTGGCGGCAACGAAAGTTGCATCCTACCGTAGCTATGGAATAAGACTTGCTGCCCGGCATGACATGGAAGAGCGGTTTCTTTTCAATTGGATCCACGTGTTCGGCGCAGAGTTTCCCGTAGACAAGGCTGTAGAGCATGCCCCCGCGATTCTCGCGGACTGCGCAGATGCCGCGGGCTCCGTCGCTGATCAGGCAGCGGAAACGACAGAGGCTGCAGCGTACCTGCTTATTGTCCTCCTGAGTATAAAACATGGCTTCCTTCATTATATATTCCTCCGTGTAAAGCTCTGCATTAATGACGATTGTTTTTCCCTCATTACGACGAAGGGGATTCTGTTAGTATAGCATTTTCTATTCAATTCTCACGCCACTGCGGTAAAAAAACGCATCTTAATAATTAAGTTATCCCTTCACGTGCAACACAAATAAATGTCGTTAGGGCAACTATCGTACATGGAGACATACGCGTCACTACGCGAACCTGTAACAGGTAAAAAAAATAACGGTGTTAAAAAATAATTACTCTAAAAAAACGTTGTAAATAAATATGTTACTGCAATAACCCTCCATTTTTTTCTAACTCCCATAAAAATTTAACATGCCGTATTACATCATCAATTTATAACGTTCTAATATATAAAGACAATTTTAATATTTACTCTGGCACTGTCATTGCTCATGTCAAAAGATTATGACCGAATCGGATAAAGACAAAACCAAAAATGACACGGCGACACCATGCTTGTGTGAATTTTCGAGCCATCCCTTCGATGACTGTTATTGCTGTAGCGTCACCGGCAGGTCGGCGCACAACATTGCCACCTATTGCATGGATAACTATCTTGAATGCCCGATATATCAAAAGCGGAAACGTCAAAACA
>JAJXWO010000132.1 GCA_021781535.1 Deltaproteobacteria bacterium
AACAGTTACAAGCTGTTATGGTTTGCAGAATAGCACAAACAGAACGAAAACAAAACCAATTTATGCAAGATATATGAACAAATCCGGAATGTTACGTTTCCGGATGGAAACTACCTAAGTATGATTGCTTTCAAGCTAATCACCTATGTGCCGATCATTTCGCTCTGGCTGCCGCACCTGTTGGGGTACTGATTCACGCAAACGGCGGGAAGGAATACTTCCCG
This sequence comes from Deltaproteobacteria bacterium, assembly GCA_021781535.1. Classification (GTDB taxonomy): domain Bacteria; phylum Desulfobacterota; class Desulfuromonadia; order Geobacterales; family Pseudopelobacteraceae; genus JACRCG01. The sequence goes on from JAJXWO010000132.1 coordinate 225, forward strand.
CCATTTTTTTGTCCACATTATGTCCCACGTACGGTATAGATTGTGTACAGTTAGCTCACCGGAGTACCACAATGCTCACCGCACTCGTTATTATCTTCATCTTCGCCTACGCCGCCATCGCTCTGGAACATCCTCTCAAGGTCAATAAATCTGCAACCGCCCTGATCGGGGCCGGACTGCTCTGGACGATCTACGCCTTGTCCATTGGCGATCACGAGCTGGTAAACAGGCAATTGGGCGAATCCCTGATGGGCACCGCCCAGATTGTCTTCTTCCTTATGGGAGCCATGACCATCGTTGAGGTAGTTGATGCCCACAATGGCTTCGAAGTAATTACATCACGCATCAAAACCACCAAACTCTCTTCTCTGATGTGGCTGGTCTGCTTCGTCACCTTCTTCCTCAGTGCCATCCTTGACAACCTGACGACAACCATCGTCATGATCTCTCTGATGAAAAAGCTCCTGGACAAACAGGATGACCGGCTGATCTTCGCCGGAATGATCGTTATCGCGGCCAATGCCGGCGGCGCCTGGACGCCTATCGGCGACGTGACCACCACCATGCTCTGGATCGGCGGCCAGATTACCACCCTGGCCATCATGAAAGGACTGTTTTTCGCTTCGACAATTAATATGGTGGTGCCGCTGCTGGTGGTCGGCTACCAGCTGAAGGGACGCAAGGTCGTTTCCCCGCCCCGGTTCAAAGAAAATGGACTGTTGCAGACCACCAGCTTCGAGCGCAACCTGATGCTTTTCATGGGACTCGGCATCCTGGTGATGGTGCCGGTGTTCAAGATGGCGACCCATCTGCCCCCGTTCATGGGCATTCTGTTCGGCCTCGGCATCCTCTGGCTGGCGGGCAATCTTGTCCATCGCAACAAGGCTGACGACGAGAAAGAGCACCTGACCCTGGTTCACGCCCTGACCCGCATCGATATGGGGTCGATCGTCTTTTTTATCGGCATCCTGCTGGCAGTGGCAATCCTGGAACATACCCATATACTCGGCAACCTGGCCCTATGGCTGGATCGGATTGTCGGCCGCCAGGATGTGATCGTTACCATCATCGGCCTGGTCAGCGCCATTGTCGACAACGTACCGCTGGTGGCCGCCTCCATGGGGATGTACAGCCTGGCGCAGTATCCGGCTGACAGTTTTCTGTGGGAGTTTATGGCCTACTGTGCCGGCACAGGGGGGTCGATCCTGATCATCGGATCGGCGGCCGGGGTGGCCGCCATGGGGCTGGAGAAAATCCATTTTTTCTGGTATATGAAGCGGATCAGCGGACTGGCATTGATTGGATACTTCTGCGGGATTATCACCTACATAATACAGTACCGGTTGGTTCACTGACGGGGCGAACGGTACAAGCTAGGCAACTGAACTCATATACAATTCGCCTTTATTGATACATCAGCTGCAAGCCTTGTCCAACCTTATTTAGCGCTCCATCGAACGATCCTTCCACCCCGTCTGACAGAAGATCCAGATAATTGATCTTCTTCTTGGGAGGCAGAATCACCTCCGGATCACCCTTGATCCCGGACAGTTTTCCGGCTTCCGCAATAGCATCCTGAAAGGTTCCCAAACGGTCAACCAGCTTGAGAGCCAGGGCTTGTTCACCCGAAAGAACCCTGCCATCAGCTATCCTGCGGACCTCTGCTTCTGGCAGTTTACGGCCGCTGGCCACCGCCTTGATAAACTGATTATGGGTACTGTCAATCACCGCCTGGAACATGGCACGATCTTCAGCGGTCAACTGCCGCAGTGGCGAACCGGAATCCTTGAATTTACCGGTTTTTATGACCGTAGACTTGATGCCGATTTTATCCATCAGTGCTTCTATATTGGAGAGTTTGATGATAACACCGATACTGGCGGTTATTGTTCCCGGGTTGGCATAAATCAACGTGGCAGGCGCGGAGATGTAATACCCTCCCGAGGCTGCCAGACTACCCATGGATACGACGATCTTCTTTTTGGATGCAAATTTCTTAACCTCTTCGTAGATTTCCTGTGAGGGCGCCACCACACCTCCAGGAGAATCTACGCGCAATACCACGGCCTTGATATCGTCTTTTTTCAGAAAATAGCGCAGCTGCCGGACCGTTTCCCGAGAATCGAGAATCATCCCCTTTACTTCCACCAGGCCAATCCCCGGTTTCTCTACAAGCTTCCCATCACCTGTACCCAACAAGGCCTTGGCAATAAAGACACAGCCGACAAAGAGCACGACGATAAACACCGTAATTCCCACGGCGGCCAGCACGATTTTTTTTGTCATCTTTCAACACCTTGCATTTAATTTTTATTTTCATTAGAAAGCGGCTTCTGTTATACTTTGAATATGCGTGTACTGGTTATTTCTGATACCCATGGCAATTTCCCCTTGGCATTCAAATCCTGCAACGAGGCTGAACCATTCAATGCCCTGATCCATCTGGGTGACGGGAACGACGATGTCGCGCTCCTTAAGGATACACTGGAGGTGGACGTCATTCATGTGGCCGGAAATTGCGACCTCGGTTCAGCCGCGCCTCGGGAAATACTCTGGGAGTGTGAAGGGAAGAAATTACTGCTGGTACACGGGGACGCCTACGGGGTCAAAAGCGGGCTTGGCATACTTGAACAACGGGTCCGTGAGATAGGAGCGGATGCCATACTGTTCGGTCATACCCACAGCGCAACGGTCACCGCTTTGTCAGGTGTTTTGGCCGTAAACCCCGTCACATTGACACGCTCCTCGCAACATACAACCTACGCAATACTGG
>JAJXWO010000050.1 GCA_021781535.1 Deltaproteobacteria bacterium
AGGCGTATTACCGGGGACTCGATCCACTGAAGATGGCGGCCTGATGCCAGAAATCACAACAACATCGGGGCATTGCTTATTTCACCATTCAGGCTGTCTCACAAACCCCGACCACCTCAATATAACATGTCTGTTACTCTGGATTTCGATGTATATGGCACCTCAGATTGAGAGTTCTTCTGAAATTTAATAAGAGTCGATTATATGATTGAATTGAAAAACGTAACCAAACGATACGAATCACTTACGGCAGTTGACGATGTATCCTTCTCTGTCAAGACAGGTGAGTATTTTGCTTTACTTGGACCCAATGGCGCCGGGAAGACGACCATCGTTAAGATGCTGCTCGACTTTACGCGACCGACATCGGGAAGCTTATCATTAAGCGGCATCTCAAGTACTCACGCAGAATGCCGGCAATCAATCGGTTATCTTGCCGAAAACCACCATATTCCACCATCTCTTTCAGGGTGGCAATACCTCCTGCGCTGTGCTGAACTATCGGATATAAACCGGTCCGAGGCTACAGATCAATGCAGGCGCATTGTCGAGCTGATCGGGATGCAAGGCAGGGAGAATACAAAGGTCGGCACATATTCCAAGGGCATGGTGCAACGGTTCGGATTAGGCGCAGCACTCATGGGAGACCCCAAGCTGTTGATTCTGGATGAACCCACCTCTGGCTTGGATCCCATCGGTATCAGGGAGATACGCCAACTCCTGGAGTCGCTCAAAGGTCAAGGCATGACTGTCTTTCTGAATTCACATCTGTTGTCGGAAGTTGAAAAAATCTGCGATACCGCAGCGATCATCAACCGTGGCAAACTCTTGGTGAAAGACACCATTTCCGCCATTGTCAAAGACGGTGAGACGCTGGAAGATGTGTTTGTAAGACTCGTGAAAGGTTGATATGGAAACTTCGAAAGCACTTTCCCCGATAACAAGGATTACCAAATATACGCTTATTGACGAAGTGCAGCAGAGAAGTTTTGTCGTCATGTTCGTTATCTGCGCCATCTGCGTATTTCTTCTTCGTGGTTGTTACCAAGGTAATTACATGGTGAACGGACAAGCTCTTGATGCCGTAACCGTTGTCAGAACCTTATCGAAAGTGACCTTCCACATCATTGCTGTTGGCGTGATGGTCATAGCGGCCTTACTTTCGATGCGAATATTCAGGCGCGACCGGAACGAAGGAATGCAATCGTGTATTTTGTCAAAACCGATAGCCCGTTGTCAGTACGTTGTGGGAAAGCTCATTGGACTATGGGTCTTATCGGTACTGTTCATGTTTAGCTTGCATAGCATCGTGTTCTTGATCACATCCATCAGTTTAAAGGTTTTCATGCCGGAATACCTCGTTGCCTCACTGTTGTGTTCCATCAACCTGCTCTTTGTGGTTATTGCCGTACTTCTTTTGTCGCTCCTGATGCCCGACATTGTCGCTTTTCTTTGCGTTCTGGGCGTCGGCGTCATTGGCTTTGTGGGCGACGGCATTGCTGCTGCCAGCCACAGTCAGATGGCGCAAGCGATGGTGCAGCAATCGGGCGTCAGCCCACAGTCAAACTTGACCTGGTGGAAGGTAGTTTATTATTTGTGGCCAAAGCTCTTAGGTGTTCAGCAGTTGGCAACAACGTTGATTGATAGCGAATCATTCCAGGGATTCGGCTCTATCTACCCACTCATCAATGTACTTCTGTACTGCCTTATTCTTGGAGTATTGCTCTTCAAACGATTTAGGAATGAAGATATTGTCTAGATTTATGGCGCGGTTGTTTGAACAGCTGATCACTGTCGGACAGGCATTTGCGTAATGTCGCTTTTATGGCACGTTTCCAGTTTTCTGGTGTGGGTAGGCCCAGTACACCCCCTTCACGGTCAATGAAGAACTTGGTGAAATTCCATTTGATTGCCTCAATTCCACGTAAGCACGTTGGCAGTGTCTTCTTAGATCGCGATGCCTGCATAGGACCGCTGGAATGACACTTATCAGTCAGCACATTGCAGTAGCGCTCTTTGTACGCCATCCGGTTCCTGGACGTGTCAAGACACGTCTGGCCCGTGATTTGGGAGAAGGTGATGCCTGTGGCCTCTACCGGGCAATGGTCACGGATATCCTAGCAAACACAAAAGTATGTGGTCTGCCGCTCTACGTGTTTCATGATGGGCAGGCTGCTGATGGTCTGCCGCTGGAGTGGCAGAATGCAGCAGAGGGCGCCATCTGCCAGACAGGCGATTCGCTTGGTGAACGCATGACAACGGCGTTTGAATACTTATTTTCAATCGGCCGGGAGCGGGTTGTCCTGACCGGAAGCGATATTCCTGGCATTGACGCACCATTATTGCAGTCGGCTATTGCCTCTATGGCAGATCACGATATGGTTTTTTCCCCGGCCTTTGATGGTGGTTACGGTCTGGTTGCCGCACGCAAGGAAAGCTTTAGCGCTGAAATTTTCCGGAATATACCCTGGAGTACGTCCGATGTTTTGGAGAAGACACTTGCAAGCTGTCAGGCGGAGGGCGTGTCATACACGCTTCTTGACCCCCGCCAAGACATCGATACGTTGGAAGATATCCTGGCCTATTGCGAACAGCCCTCCTCAACTGCTGCCTACACCAATAGCTGGCTTGTTTCCCACGGGTTTATGCTGCCGCTGATATAGTGCAGAAAATTATCACAACAACAGTTGCATGCCGGTTTCAGAGATCTCGTTCCTCCTCGTACTTCTTACTGTGTTTACCCCGCCATGTTACAATGCTGCGAACCTCAACAAGGCTATTGCAATGCGCGAGCTATCCCATATACTTGACACATAACACTTTGCCGAAGGGCGGATTTTTTACACGTGAACTCAGACGTAATTCATACTGCCGGAATCGGTGAGCGGGCAGGTAGTGTCCTTCTTTCCCAGTGGAACGAGTTCTGCCGTTTAAGAACATCTGTCCTTGGGAGGTGCGGAACGGATGATATACATGACCTGCGGGTCGCGTCGCGTCGCCTGCGGGCGACTCTTGGTCTGTTTGCGCCTTTCATATCCGCAAAAACCGTAAAGATCCTCTCTGGGGAGATCAGGCGGGTTACCCGCCAATTAGGCCATGTCCGCAACATTGATGAAGCCAGTATCTATTTCAATTCGCTACCGGCATCACTTCCTGTTCTGGCAAAGAGGCTTCGCACGCTCAGACAGAAAGAGATTGCAGCCGTCATCAAAGCCCTAAAACAATTCCCGTGCCGCGATATGGGTACACTGCTGAGGAAAGCTGCGGCCGGACTGGCAGGCAGCGCAACGAACAACAGTGTTGATCAATCGTTGCCGGCCTATCTGTCGGATACGTCCATTCAGCGTTATCAGGTGCTGCATGATCTGCTGGCAGCAGCACTCATTGCAGAGAATCACGTGCTGCGACACAGACTTCGAATCTCGATCAAAAAATGGCGCTATTTGCTGGAAAGCGTCGGACAGGTCTGTTGCCAGGATTACGCCTCTACGTTGGAACTCCTGAAAGAGTACCAGACTGTGCTCGGAAGCCTGAACGACATGGTCGAGTTTAGTGCGCTGAGCGACACGCGGAGGCTTCCGCAAGAGGAACGCGAAGCGATCAAGATCTCCCTGGAGCAGGATAGTGAACGCAACCTTGCCCTATTTATCGAAATTGCCACATCACGACCCATTCAGTATATCTTTCTTCTGTGAGGAGCTCACACACGTGAATACCAAACGCTTGGCCGCTATAGATATCGGAACCAACTCGATTCGCTGCATCGTTGTGGAAGCTGACCAGAAGGGGGGCTACAAGGTTCTGGACGATGAAAAAAGCACCGTCAGACTAGGGGAACGGCTCACCCGGACCGGAGCCATATCTACCCAGGCTTCAGAACGTGCGCTTGCAGCCGTCGGCCGTTTCAAAATGCTGATCGCAGGATTGAAGGTTCGCGCTGTAGAAGCTATTGCCACCAGCGCCATACGCCGGGCCAGTAACGGCCAGGAATTAATGGATGCGCTTTCCGCAGCGCTCGGTCACGAGATCAAAGTCATCTCTGGCATTGAAGAGGCCGAACTGGCGATGGTGTCCGCGCAGCGGCATTTTGACATGGAATACAAGCGTTATGCCGTGTTTGACATCGGTGGGGGAAGCCTGGAAATCACGACGGCTCTGGGAAACCATATCGAAGAATGTTTTTCACTCGATCTGGGTGCCGTTGTCATGACCGAGCAGTTTCTGTCGCACGACCCGATCCGTCCTGCAGACCTGGAAAATCTGCAACGGCACGTGCGCTCAAGTCTCAAAAAGCTGGTGGACAGATCCAAGGTTCAGCTGCATACGTTGATCGGATCGGGTGGCACGACCACCGCCATCGGTTCGATGGCCATGAGTGCTCTTGGCAAATCCTATGCCTCCATTCACGGTTACGAGGTGCTTCGATCCGAGGTCGTCCATCTGCTGGCCATGCTGACACGCAAGAGCTTGTCCGAGCGCCGACTGGTGCCGGGGCTGAATGCTGACCGTGCCGACATCATTGTGGCAGGAATGGTTGTCGTAGAGGAGCTCATGCGCTTTTTGGCGCAAACCAGCTTCTGGTCAATGAGCGCGGCATCCGTGAGGGCCTCATTATTCGTGCGATGGAGAAGCATGGCTTGATCCCGGTTACCGCTGCGCCGCGGACCTGGCGGGAGTCAGCCCTGGACTTTGTCAGATCCTGCCATGGTGACGAACCGCACTCGCTGCATGTAGCTGGGCTGGCCATGGCCCTCTTCGATGGACTTGCCGTGCCGTTCAAGCTGAAAAAATCTGACCGCAAGCTCTTGGAGGCCTCTGCCCTGCTGCATGATGTGGGCTATTTCATCGCCTACAGCAGTCATCATAAGCACTCCTATCATCTGATCCGTCATGCGGAGTTGTTTGGTTTTACACCCCGCGAGCGCGAACTGATTGCCCAGATCGCTCGCTACCATCGCAAGTCGCTTCCCAAGCGCAAGCACGAAACCTTTCAGGTTCTCAACGCAGAGGATCAGCAGAGGGTTGGCCGGCTGGGCGGCATTCTACGGCTGGCTGACGGACTCGATCGCCGTCGTAGCGCGGCGGTTCAGTCGCTTTCCTGCAAATTTGGCGACTCCGTTGTTACACTACGACTGAACGGGTCTGAAGACATGTCGCTGGAGATTTTCGGGGCAACAGCCAAGAAGGATCTGTTTGAGAAGGCCTTCGGCCAGCGGGTGGTGTTTGTGACGTAGTGACAAATTGGGGCTGAATGTGGAGCCGCCAATCGGGAGGGCAGATCCTGGTGCTGAAAAGCTCCGATTGACTAGATGATTATCCGGGCAAAATCGGCTACGGTCATCAGCCGTCCCGGCGAATAGCCGATAAAATCCCCATCTATCTGAAGTGGTTTGACCCCCCGGATTTCACAGCCGTCGGCCGGGATGCGCAGTACCGCCCGACTGGAGGCGATCCGCCCCCTTACCAGTTCCAGTGCAAGCTGTAGATAAGTACTGCGGCTGTTACTTTGTACGCAGATAGCTGTCAGCCCGGGAGAAAATACCGAGCATTCGGGAGCTATACGAAAACTGCCGCCATAGCGGGACGCGTTGCAGAAAATGACGCTGTGGCAGGTGACCCTATGCCCGGCTGTCCTGATCTCGATCAGACTCCTGTCCCATCTCAGGCAGCTGAGGATTGCGGCAATGGCATAGGCGCCCTGTTTCAGGAAGCGCTTCCCGGGCAGCCAGACATCCCTGACAACCGTGCCGTCGAAACCGATACCGGCCATGAGCACGAAACGCCGGCTGACCTGTTCCAGCTCCAGGAGCCCCACAGAAAACGACCGCGTTTTACCCGCTACGATTCTGTCCAGGCCGTCCTCTATCGAATGAATGCCGATCTCGGCAGCCAGCACGTTGGACGTTCCCAGCGGCAGGATCGCAAGGGTCGCGCAGTCCGGCTCCAGACCGTTGACAACAGCATTAATGGTTCCGTCGCCGGCAGCTACGATGACCAATGGTCGTTCTGCGGAACGGTTGATGGTTTGGAATTGGGATGGCCCGTGGTCGGGAGGAGTTAGTGTACAGACAATGGGAGACAGACCGGCTTCGTTCAGCCGTTGGATGACGGTGCTGATGCGACTCTGATCATAACGGCCGGAACATGGGTTGATGAAGAGGTAGGTTTCCATCGGTAGCGAATGTATACCACGAACCCACTGGCAATTCATGCAGAAAGTATGTTGCGCCGCGCCATTGCAGCTGAATACTGTTTAAGAGGACGAATGCCGTTCTTCCGGGTGTTATTTCAATTGAATTCCCGTTGATGGGCCTGATATAGTGATGCCTCGTTGAGACAGGTATACGCGCAATTACCCGGATGTCTGCGGGGAAACGATGAACATAGCGGTCATAGACAAATTGTTACTGGATTTCTTCGCCGATCTGCAAGGTTATTTTGCCTTGGCTGGACGGACTCTTGTACGTATCTTCCGGCGCCCCTTCTATTACCGGGAATTTGCCGTTCAGTTTGACAAACTTGGTTTCTCCTCCCTGTTTATCTGTGTTTTGACCGGTCTCTTCTCCGGAATGGTCATGGCCCTGCAAGCACTGATACAACTCAAGCCCTTTGCCGCAACCAGTTATGTGGGCGGTATGGTGGCCGCGACCATGATCAAAGAACTGGGCCCGGTGCTGGTTTCCCTGATGGTGGCCGGCCGGGTTGGCTCGGCCATCACCGCCGAACTGGGTACGATGGTCGTAACCGAGCAGGTGGATGCCATGCGAGTGGAGGGCACAGATATCGTGAAGCGCCTGGTGGCGCCACGTCTGAAGGCGATGCTGATTGCCATGCCGCTGTTGACGGTCGTGGCCGATGCTATCTCAATACTTGGTGGCTATGTTATGTCCGCTGGCTACGGTATCAACCCAACCATGTATCTCACCGGCATTCCCCAGTTCATGGTTTTTCAGGATCTGATCGAGGGCCTGGCCAAACCGGCCTTCTTCGGTTTTGTTATCGCCCTCACCGGTTGTTACGTGGGCCTGAATACTCGTGGCGGTGCCGAGGGTGTCGGCAACGCCGCCAAACGGGCGGTTGTGATGTCTTCAGTGATAATCCTGGTGTCTGACTTTTTTATCAGCAAGTTTTTTGTGGCGTTCCGCTGAGGCGAACCGATGCCGTATTGGTTGTTTAAAACCGAACCGGGCTGTTTTTCCTTCGATGATCTGAGGAACAGCTCGAACATGATCGCAGCCTGGGACGGGGTGCGTAATTATCAGGCCCGCAATTTCCTGCGCGATGCGATCCGGGTGGGTGATCGGGTGCTGTTCTATCACAGCAGCATCCCCGAGCCGGCAGTCGTCGGTATCGCCGAGGTCGTGCGGGCAGGCTACCCCGATGGCAGCGCTTGTGACCCGAACGGAGAACATTTTGATCCCAAGGCTTCAGCGCATAATCCGATCTGGTACATGGTGGATGTGCGCTATGGGGAGCCGCTTCCACGGTCCGTCTCCCTGGAGCAGATTAAAAACAATCCGGCGCTGGCTGATATGCCGCTGGTCAAGCGTAGCCGTCTCTCCATCCAGCCGGTTTCAGAGGACGAGTGGAACATGATCCTTGCCATGGGGGGGCTGCAGACCAGATGAATTCAGCCGATTTGATCAGCATGGAAAAGCTGTGCTATTCCATCGGGGGCAGAAAGATCCTGGAGGATTTTGATTTCTGTCTGGAACGGGGCGTCAACCGCACCATCCTGGGGGTCAGCGGTGCCGGCAAAACCACGATTCTCAAACTACTGCTGGGGCTTTTGCAGCCAGATTCCGGCAGGGTCTGTATCGGTGAAACCTGTATAACCGGGGTTCCGGAGTCCCGTTTCATGGAACTGCGCAAGCGTATTGCCATCGTCTTTCAGGGGGGCGCGCTGTTTGATTCCATGACCGTCGGCGAGAACGTCGGCTATCGTCTGTTTGAGGAGGGCCGGCTTTCCCATGCCGAAATCGAACGGATAATCCGTGAAAAACTCAGTTTCGTGGGTGTTGAAGCGGCCCTGGATCTCTATCCCGCCGAACTCTCGGGCGGCATGAAAAAGCGTGTGGCTATTGCCCGGGCACTGGCGTCAAATCCGGATTACATCTTTTTCGACGAACCGACCACCGGCCTGGATCCGATCGGGGTGTACAATATCTGCAATTTGATACTGCGCCTGCAGTCTGCGGGCACGACCACGCTGATGGTGACCCACGACCTGGCGACCGCTTTCAGCACCTCTCAGCGCTTCACGTTTCTGCATCAGGCCCGCATGGTATTCGAGGGGACCGAGGTGCAGATGAAGGCCAGTGACATCCCCGAGGTGCGCGAATTTCTGCAGCCGACGGATCAGTCGCTGTTTGTCTAACCATGAATATGAACAGGCGGAAATGACATGGAACGAAGCAATCGTATCGGTTGGGCTCAGGTGCGGGCCGGGATCTTCATCTTCGTGGCGTTGCTCGTAATTGCCGGCGGGGTACTGTTGATGGGGCAGAAGACCAAGATGTTCGTCGCCAAAGGCAAATTGCGTGTGGTGATGGATGACGTGGCCGGTCTCAAGGAGGGCGCCCCGGTCTGGCTGGCAGGGGTGGATGTGGGGGTTGTGACGGCGATAGATTTCATGGCCCCGCAGAAGAGCAACGAAGTGAATATCTTTCTGGAGGTTGATAATAACGCCCTGCGCAAGATCGGGCCGGATTCGAAGATCACCATCAAAACCCGTGGTCTGATGGGCGAGAAATATGTTGATATTACCCCGTCGCAACAGTATTTCGAGACACCGGTCACAGTGTTGCACGGGACCTCGATCATGAAGCTGGATGATGTCGTGCAAAAGGCTGGCGCCACCTTTGAACGCTTGAACACGGTGGTTGACGCAATCACCCAGGGCAAAGGGACATTAGGCAAGTTGACCACCGATCCGGTCCTGTATCAGAACATTGTCAAATTGACCGGAGAACTGAACGCGCTGGCCGTCACCATTAATCACGGCAATGGTTCTCTGGGCAAGCTGGCTCGCAGCCCTGAGCCATACAATCGGCTGGTTACCATCCTCAATCGTGCCGATCGGACACTCCAGAATATCCAGTCTTCGGACGGGACGCTGAATAAATTGATCTACGACAAGACGCTCTACGATAAACTGGTGGCCTTGGCGGAAAAAAGCAACCAGGCAGCCGATGACGTGCGCGAGCTGAACAGGAAGATAACCTCAAAAGACGGTACCCTTGGGATGCTGATCAACGATCGGGCCTTTTACGACAAGGGGCTCTCACTGCTTACCCGCGCGGATAACTCATTAAAATCAGTAGAGAAAATTGTCGTTAAGGTTAATAATGGCGAGGGCTCGGCCGGTCGGCTGGTGAATGATACGGAACTCTACGAGCGCATGAACCGGATGGTGGAGGATGTGGACGCGCTGATCAAGGACGTCAAGGAGCAACCCCGCAAATACATCAAGTTTTCACTGTTTTAACAGTAACTACCGCTACACCGAGGAAGACCGCAGGGACTGATGGAGGTGCGGGTAGCCTCTGAACAGCTCCAGAAGCGGAGCCGGTCAGCGGGCTGTTTTGTTATCCGGAATTTTTGCAGCCTGCGCTCGAACAGAGCCTTGAACGTCCGTTTTCTTCCTTGCAGGTTTGATGACATGCGCGTGATTTACGCTGGTACCAGCTGTTTTCTCATCCGGTCTCAGAAGGCGTAACAGCAGCGTTGTGCGATAACCGGCGAGAATCGCCAATTCGATCAGGCGTGTGTTCTCGGCTGCCAGACGACCCAGCCGGGTTGCAATCGAGCGCTCGGTTGGTTTGTCCGCAGCACATGCGATGAAAGTTACGACCGAAAACCACTCCAGCAGCTCCTCGTAGCGTTCTTTGTTGAACCACTCCACTCCCCCGCTTTCGTGTACCTGCAGAAACTCGCGGCCGGCAGCTGTTGCAAAAGAGCTCTCAATCGGTGTGGCGGTGTCGTGCGGATTTGACGTTTCTCCGGCCAATAGTGCCTGAAGAAGTTGAGCTGCCCGCAGTCCTTCATAACGGGAATCGTATGCTCCAGCCTGTTTCAGGCTGTAATCGAGTCCGTATCTGACTAGTTCCAGCGGCCTGTCTTTGAGCAGCAGCCATGCCAGCAGCAGTTGGGTGCCACTGGGTGTTCCCAGGAGTTCTGTCGTTTTGCGGCGCATCTCCCTGGCCGCTTTTGCAGTTGGCTTCACCGTTTTCAGCATGGTCAGGAATGTCAGGCAGACCTGTATCTCCGCCATAACGGCACGCTGGTTTCCGGCGGTCACGCCGAGAGCGGTCAAAAAGAGGCGAACAGTGGGGGCGAGACTCTTTTTAAACGACGAAGGGCTGGCGATGGCAACCGGACTTTGTTCCAGTACCGCACGGAAGGCCGCATTCAGTTCGGCATACTGTAGTTGTGTACGCTCATCATAGAGGTTACAGACGCCACGCCCATTCAGGGCCGCACAGAGCCGACCCCAGGTCCCCTCCGCATCCTCCCTGATTTCGCAGAAGTCGGTAAATACATGGAATTCGTATTCACCCAGTTCGGCGTAGAGTCCTTTTTCAGACAGCTCATAACTGTTGCGCAGAAAGACCTGCCCGAGCGTATGGTCACGAAAGCTGTAATACACCTGGCTGTCATCAACCAGATTCAATGCAGCGGACAAGGTGCTGCGGCGCAATTCCGGTTCATCGCCGTTGCCCTTTGTTGCATACGCTACGGACTCTCTCACCCACCCGGCGGTGGTCGCGTAACGGTTATGATACAACACCAGTCCGCGATGTTCACCGAGCCGGTTGGAATAGGCAAATACGTCCTCGTTGACGGTGTCGCCGGCGAAAAAATCGTACAGCATAAAGTGTTCTGATCCTGAAAAGAGTCCACGGCAGCGCAGTACCGGAAATATGTTTTGCTCGTGCAGCCAGATCAGGTGGCCGTCAGGTTCTTCATCCCAGTAGGCCTGTTTGTATTCCATGCCGTATTTTTCGCGGAACCCCTCGATCTGGCCGTGGCCGAACATGGGCAGTCCCGGCATGGTTGCGAGTAGTACGCAGGCCCCGAAATACTTCCCTTCGCGGCCGAATTGCTCTACGGCGGTCTTTTCGTCCGGGTTGTTCATGAAATTGACGAAGCGCTTGAGTATCTCAGGGTTGAATTCCAGTACATTCTTGATGGTCTGGCGATATTTGGCGTTCTCCTCCTGCTTGAGCATATTCATGAAGGCGCTGTTGTAGACCCGGTGCATTCCGAGGGTACGGACGAAATAGCCTTCCATCAGCCAGAAGGCTTCGGCCAGCAACAGGGTGCCCGGCACCTCGACCGCCACGCGGTCAACCACCTCGCGCCAGAATTCGGTCGGGAAAACGGTATCGAACTCCTCGCGGCTCATGCCGTGACCGGCACGGGAAGGGATGCCGCCTCCCAAACCGCGCACCGGGAACCATAGTCGCTGGAAATGCTTCTTGGCCAGGGTCATGGCCGCATCGAAGCGGATAATCGGGAAGCTGCGGGCCACGTGAAGGATGGTCTGGATGACCGCCTCGCGCACCTCGGGGATCAGGTAATTGAGTTGGGCCGTGTCGTTCCAGGGTATCGTTGTACCGTCATTACCGTGGTAGATATAGCGGATCCGGCCTGTGCCGCGTTCGATCAGACGAAAGACAACGGCGGCATCGGTCTTGGTCCAGTAGCCATCCTCTACCTGAATAACAACATCGGCGGAACAGGAGAGGTCCTCGCCGTTGAACTGGTAGGTGGGGAAGGGCGGGTAGTCGGTCTGGACGAACCAGTCCGGGTGCTGTAATACCCAGCGTGAATAGATGCCGGTATGGTTGGGCACCATATCGCTGGCCAGCCGTATGCCGCGTTGTCCTGCCCGTGTCTTCAGATTGTGCAGTGCCTCCCAGCCTCCCAGATCGGCCGCTATCTCGTAATCGTAGAGCGAATAGGCTGAGGCGATGGCCTCGGGATTGCCGCACAGTTGTTTGATGTGTTGGGATGCCGGCGAGCGTTCCCAGATCCCGATTAGCCACAGTCCGGTGAAACCCCGGCCTGCCAGACTGTCAAGTTCGGCATCCGGGATCTGATCAAGGCGGGTAATGGGCAGGGCATACTGTTTCGAGAGCTGATGCAGCCAGACATAGACCATCTTGGCCATCAGGACCACATTGGACATCCAGTCGGCATCTGTAGAAAAGTGCTCATATTCGGGATACTCATAGCCGCCGAAGATTGAACTGCCGTCTGCATGGCCAGCGCCCGTCCCCCTACCTCCTGCTGTGCCGGTCCGCCCGAATTCCAATACCGGCGGTGGTCCCGGTTCGCCGGTGCCGCCAAACGCCCGTTCTTCCTCCAGCAGGATATCGAAGGAGATCAGCAGCTCCTCCAGTAGTTCCGCTGGCAGCAGCGTACTCCAGTGTTCGCGGATGAAGCCCACCTGTCCGGAGAGCGAATCCGGGCTGGCCAGGATCGGCGCCCGTAATGCCGCTGCCAGTGTTATCTCCAGGTCCGGTAGAAGCGGGCTGTGCGATAACGCCCGTTCCAGGTCTGCAACCAGTTGTGGATAGGCAGGTGCTGAGGCCGCCAATTGCTGATCATCAAGGATTTCACGGAAATTGTCGAGAGCAGGGTTTCCTGCTGCCAGATGTAGTAACAAAAGCTCGCGAAGTACTCTCCGCTGGCGCGACGGCGTGGACGTTGGCGCATGGAGCCACTGTTTGCCTTCAATCGGAAGTAGTCCTTCAGGAGGAAACTGTTCTACAAACATATCGATGATCCGGGCTGTGACAGTATCTTCAGGATCATGGCCGGAGCGCTTCAGCGCATCCAACAGCACATCCGGTATCTGTTTCACAGCCACGACCTCGATCAGATGGCGGTAAACCTTGAGCAACGTGGCATACATATTGAGTTGGCCGGCATGTACAAAGGGGCTTCCGGCCGGCCGGCGCCGGTTGATTCTCAGCGATAGTTGGCGGTAAAAGATAATGTCCGGAATGGAGCGATCAGAGATCTGGCGCGAAAGTGTCCCCAGGTCGAGGGAACACCAGTGTTGGGTGTCTATCTGGATTGTATGGGGAAAATAGGGCGACGTGCTGCCGAGTTCAGTCATGAGGGAGCCTGGTGGTCTGAAACAGTCTGCAAAGATTTAGTAGTTGTAGTTGTTTGTGTCCTCGGATTGAGACTATGGTTATTTTTTCTTTGTGGCCGGTTTCTTGTGAGCCGTTTTGCGGGATTTCGATGCTTTTGAATTTTTTTTGATTTTCTTGCTTTTTTTGATTTTCTTGGATTTCTTGGATTTCTTATATTTCTTGGATTTGCCCTTCTTATGTTTGACGATTTTGTGTGGTTCGGGATTGAAATCATCGCGGATATTGTTGAGCAACACAGCGGCTTCTTCCAGATTGGGATCTGCCTTTCGGGCGGCCTCGAGCATCTCCTTGGCCTCGTTGATCCGTCCGGTTTTCATATAGATTCGGCCAAGTGCATTGAGAGAACGGGCATGGTCGGGTTTATGCACAAGTGCATTTTTATAGGCGGCAATAGCGTTTTTATAGTCTTTTTTAAATTCGTAGATCAACCCGAGTTTGTAGTGGTTATTGGGATCATCGGGAAACAGTTCTGCCGTCCCTTTAAGCAACTCGGTTAATTGATCATACTGTTTGTTTTTGACGTAAATGGAAACCAGTGCGTTCCGGGTGTCCATGTCATCCTTTTGCTGTGCCAGCACCTTGGTGTAATGCTCCACGGCCTTGTCATAGATGCCCTTGGCTCGGTATAAGGCAGCTATCTCGCGGTTGGCTTCGATATTGTTGGGAGAGTGTTTCAGAAAGGCGGTGTAGGCCTCAATGGCCAGGCCATTTTCCTTGTTGCGAACGAAAATCCGTGCCAGCTTGAGCTGTATGTCAGGGCT
>JAJXWO010000051.1 GCA_021781535.1 Deltaproteobacteria bacterium
CCTGTCACAGCCGTTTCCCCATGGGATCATTGCGCATCAAGTCGCACTTGATGCTGGGACCTAATGGACAGACAACCTCCTGGGGAATCGGCGAGCATTCCATCGAGGCGCGCCGGAACCTGCAGTCGTGCCAGACCTGCCACCCCGAAGGCGATGTGTGTATCCAATGTCACTCCAGTGGCAAAACCAATCCCCATCCCCGCAGCTGGAAATCGGGGAACATTAAAGACAGAACCAACGGCAAGATGTGCCTGAAGTGCCATCTGCCGGGAACGTATTAAGCAAATACCAGACTAAGGAGGAGAATTATGCGGAATAAAAAGTCAAGTTTTATCATGCTGTTCTGTGCTCTTTCCCTGACCGCGCTTCTGAGTGGCTGCGGGTCATCAAACAAAGAAGGTAATGCATCCACTACTGCTCTGGATTCGGTAGCAAAAGTCGATGAAGCCCTCTGTGCCCAGTGTCATGGTTCGTCGTACAACGCCCAGAGCGGCATGCCGATCTATTCCGAGTATGTCCAATCAAAGCACTTTATTAACTCAACCGGTAACGTTGTTGGTTGTCAGGACTGCCATGGCGGTGGAGCTCAGCACAATGGCGTCGGCCCTATGCCCTATCCAAACCCCGACGCGGCCGGCAAATGTTTTGTTTGCCACAAGCCCGAATTCCTTGGCCAGTTCAACACCAACAAGGTGCCGACGGCTATTCAGAAAGCCCACTTTTACAACATCACCGGTGCTGGCGTTCATGATGCCATGTACGTGACCAAAAATTTCGAGAATGGTTGTACCGCATGTCACGAGCCGCACAACCCATTACTGGGCAAGGGAGCTGCCGAACGCAAAGCCTGGGCAGGGTCCGGCCATGGCCTGGTATCGAACGCTCCGTTCGCCGATGAAGACTTCAAAACAAGTACGGCCTGTATCCGTTGCCATACCTCAACCGGCTACGTCAACTTCCTGAAATCCGGTTGGACCACGGCTTTCCCAGCCACATCCTGGGCAACCCCAGGCGACAATGGTCGCGAAGTACTGACCTGCAGAACCTGTCACAATAACGACAGTTTCAGCGTTCGTGCTACCACCGCCTTCACTATTCCATATAACAGCGGTAAGAGCCCGAAAGTATTGCCGAATATTAGTAAGAGCAATCTCTGCGTCGCCTGCCATTCTGGCCGCGAAAATGAAGATTCTATCGAATCTGTCACTGACTTTAGTAATGCAAGCTTTAAAAACTCGCACTACAAGGCTGGTGCAGCATTAATGTACATGTCGGCGGGCTTCAGAAATTTTACCACGCAATCGACTGTGATTGGAACTGGAACAACCGCAACCACCTATGCGAAAACCCTTAACCCTGATAACGTCTCTGTGCCAACGTATGGCATCGCCGGCGGCGTGACTTCAACTCACCGCAAGTTGGGGACAACCATGATCAATGGCGACAGTCATAATAAGGCAGTCTTCGTTCCTGGTTCCTTTGATGACAATGGCCCGTGTGTCACCTGCCATCTGAATGCCAATGGCGCCCCCACCGGAAACGACCCGGCAACCGGCAGACGCCCCGCTACCGGCCATAGTTGGAAGATCGACGAAAATGCGGTGGCACAGGTCTGCATCAATTGTCATTCTTCTGAGACTGCCGACATATCCGGTCCTGTACCTGTTGCCAACCAGGCTGCCCTTGATCTCTTCCTTGAGGAACAGTCAACGGCATCTACAGACTCACTCGAAGTTATCACGTATCTGCTGCTGAACAACTGGGGCATCAAATACGATGGGGATGTTTACCCGTACTTCTACGACATGACGCTCGACCCAACAGGCAAAACCGTGCTTAAAGACTGGACACGCAGTGCCCTGCGCGGTGGTGTGAAAGACCAAGCTTTCGGTAAACGCATGATGGGGGCTGCCTTTAACCTGCAACTGATCACGAAAGATCCTGGTGCATTTGCCCATGCCCGCACCTATGTTCGCCGGCTGATTTATGACTCCATCGACTGGCTCGATAACGGCATCATGGATTTCTCCTCAGGTGCAACAGCAAAAGCTGCGTTCCCGCTGCTTTTCATCCAGGATACACAGGCATTTAATGCTGTCGATGGGAGAATCACCACATTATTTGGAACAACAACAGCCGATATGACGTACCTGCTAGGGTACAGTCGTTCGACCGGGCAATGGAGCTCACCCGAACGTCCGTAAGCTTTAAATGATCTTCACGCAGGGTGGTACACCAGGCCACCCTGCACAATTCACACACTTAGAGTTTCTTTGGCATCAAAAATGGATTGATTTTTCTGTTAACAACTAACAGCAAGGGAGGAGTCTGTCATGGCAAGTTGGGATATGTTCAGAGAACTGGATAGTTTGAAGAAAGAAATCGATGAGGCCTTCCGTGGTGCTGGAATTGGTCGTCCATTCGGATCGACGTTTCTTGCGCCGATAACCACGCGTCGTTTTCCTCTCGTCAATTTTAGTGAGGATGACAAGTATTTGTATGTCGACGCTCTTGTACCCGGTGTTGATCCAAAAAACATCGATCTCTCGGTGGTGAGAAACAGCATTACCATCAGCGGCGAGCGCAAACCCTTTGAGGAGAAGGAGGGACAGGTCGTGCATCGCAGTGAACTCGGCTACGGCAAATTTTCCCGAACGTTGGAATTGCCTATTGATATTGCCCCCGACAAGATCAAGGCCGAGTGTAAGGATGGTATTATACAGATTTCCCTTGGCAAGGCCGAACACGCCATTCCTAAAAAAATTGAAATCAAACCGGCATAGAAAGGAGAACTGAATTATGCAAGACACCAGTGTAGCCAAAAGGGGCGATGAAAAAAGCGTCCAAAGCCGTGAAGAGACAAGAGCCAGCGAACGATACCTTAAGCCGGCGGTGGATATCATCGAGACAGAAAACGGGTTGACCATGGTTGCCGATATTCCCGGTGCAGCAAAAAGCACCCTTGATATCAATGTCGATAAGGGCATTCTGACCCTCAACGCCCCGGTCTCACGCAGCATGCCGGGAAGGGCACTTTACACCGAATTTGAGTATGCTCACTATTATCGACAGTTTACGATACCGGAAAGCCTGGATCACGAGAAGGCAAAGGCTGATTTCAGCAATGGTGTCCTGACATTAAGGGTGCCCGTGGCCGAGTCGGCAAAGCCGCGTAAAATTGAGGTAAAGGCGGGATAGCAATCAAGTTTTCTCACGATATCTGATAAAAAACAGGGGAGGATTAGACATGTCAGACGACAAGCAGGACATACCTGTCAAGAAATCAAGTGATGAGAAGAAAAATGAGCTACAGAGGTTCTCGTCGTCGTTCGGAGAAATGGAACAGATGTTTGAGGACTTCTTTCAGAGGCATTTTTTTGCACCGTCGTGGATGCCTCGCTTGAAGTTTCCCGAGTTTGCCGATGTCACTACGTCGGTGGACATGTTTGAAGAGGAGAATGACCTGGTTATCAAGGCGGAAATTCCGGGCATGAAGAAAGACGATATCAGTATCGACTTTTCAGGTGATATTGTTACTATCTCCGGCGAGAAAAAAACTGAAGAGCGTACCGAACGCAAGGATTACCACCGGGTCGAACGTTCCTTTGGATCGTTCAGCCGGAAGTTGCGCTTGCCTGTTGATATCCAGATAGACAAAACCCGCGCATCATTTAAAGACGGGGTACTGGAAATAAGAATGCCGAAGAGTGAAGCTGAATTACAGAAAGTTCGGAAAATAAAAGTGGATTAGGCGGTAGCCGCATGATTCATGAGTCATATATGCACGCAATGGTGCTGGAGCGCCCCGGCGAACAGCTCAAGGCTGCAAAAGTGCCGATCCCTGTTGCCGGCGACGGCGAACTGCTGCTCAAAGTGCAGGCCTGCGGCATTTGCCGCACCGACTTGCATATTGTGGATGGAGAGTTGACTGAACCGGTACTGCCGTTGATACCGGGACATCAGATTGTGGGCAGGGTAGAGGCGGCGGGAAAGGGTACGAAAGGTTTTCATCCGGGGGATGTGGTTGGTGTGCCCTGGTTGGGCGGGACGTGCGGAGTATGTGACTACTGTATGTCCGGCCGGGAAAATCTTTGCGATCACGCCATCTTCACCGGTTATCAGCGTAACGGCGGCTTTGCCGAATACTGTACTGCGGACGCCAGGTTCTGTTTTAGCCTTCCGGAGGATTACCCCGCCACCCAGGCAGCTCCTCTGCTGTGTGCCGGCCTGATCGGCTACCGCTCGCTGCGTATGGCCGGGGACGGAAAACGGCTGGGGATATATGGTTTCGGCGCGGCAGCACATATTGTGACCCAGGTTGCTGTCTGGGAAGGGCGGCAGGTCTATGCGTTTACCCGCGACGGTGATGAACCTGGACAGCTTTTTGCGCTGGAAATGGGTGCCTGCTGGGCAGGGGGGGCAACGGAACGGCCACCGGCCTTGCTGGATGCTGCTATTATCTTTGCACCAGCCGGTGAGCTGGTGCCGTTGGCGTTACGTGCAGTCGGCAAGGGTGGGGTAGTCGTTTGCGGCGGCATTCATATGAGCCCGATCCCCGGTTTCCCGTATGAACTTCTCTGGGGAGAGCGCACACTTGTTTCTGTGGCCAACCTGACCCGACAAGATGGTGAAGAATTTTTGGAATTAGCCCCGCGGATACCGGTAAATACTTCAGTAGAGGTTTTTCCGCTGGAAAATGCCAATGAAGCGCTTGCTGCCTTGCGGACCGGAATGATCAAGGGAGCAGGGGTGCTGGTGCCATAAAAAACAACTGTGGAGGTACAAAAAATGGTTACCACAACGAGGAGAACCGAAGAAAAAGGGCAACGCACTCCACGCAGCATGGACGTTTATCAAGAAAAGGGTGGAGTCAAAGGTGTTGCTTATTGCGCATGCGGAGCCGAGTTTCGCAATAAACGCTGGTATTGCGGGGATAGTGGAACGGTACAAAATGACGGGCATGAACTTGTCTGTCCGGCCTGCCACAGGATTGCCGATCATAACCCGGCAGGAATTGTGTCCTTGAGTGGAGAATTTCTTGCCGACCATGAGAGTGAGATACGCAACCTGATCAACAATACGGCTCAGACCTCTGTTCTGAGGAATCCTCTTGGCAGGGTAATGGATATCTGTAATGAGACTGAGGGCATCACTATTACCACCACAGATGTAAAGCTGGCCCAGAAAATCGGCAGGGAAGTGTTCAAATCGTTTGGCGGCCAGCTTCAATATACCTGGGCCCATGCCGAGTCACCCGTCAGGGTCACATGGTTTCGTTAGTTAAAAAATGTTCCGATCTTAACTGCACTGAAAGTTTGTTGACGATACGTATTTTTGCGGGATGACTGTTATCGCGATTCAAGGAGATGCGTCAGAAAACGCGCGGATAACGGCGTAAACTGGAGCAGACAAGAAGGGAGGCTGCAATGCCTGGGTATGCCAAACCGGTTTTTTTAATTTTTCTTGTCATAATTGTAGCGGGCACAACCGGCGGTTTTCTTGCAGCCGACAGAGGTCGAAGGGTTTTTGTCTGGTGCCTGCTTTGTGGCCTGCTGCCACCACTTCTTCTGATTCTTTATTTTGCCAAGCCGTTATGCGAAGTTGAAGGGGTATTCAAAAAATGTTCAAAATGCGGGGAATTGATCAAATGGCACTCCCCCGTCTGTAAATACTGCAAAACCGAACAGACGGGGTAATTTATCGGAGCAATCTTTTTCCAAGGCCAGAGAACCGCTTGTTCCTGTCACACCTTGACTCAGAACTCCTGTTCAAGAATTACCAGCCCTACTCCAGTGGAATTGACGCGTTTTATCCGTCCCTTATATCTGCAAAAGCAAGTCTCCGGCTCATTGCTTAATATAAAGCTGCATGTGTCGCCTGGAGTGATGACGCCGGGAGTAAAGTCAGACAGCTTTATCAGAGCTCCTGAAATGGAAATATTTGTAATTGCGCCGCAGTACCTTGAATCAGCATGGTATAAAAGACATTTTTCAACGCAATTGATCCTCTGATGCTGTCTTTTTTCGGCCATAACACCCACCCCCACTTTTCGGAATTAATAAAGCAATTTTCAAGCCAAAATACAACTTATTGTAATTGAGATAAAAAGCTTTAACAGCCGATATACAAGTGTAAGCTTATGTAAATAGAATCGACAGTCCAAACACGAAAGTTGACAATAATCCTTCTGCTTCAGAGTGGTGAACTGCAATCCGTGTGCTCGATAAAATGTAACAACATGAATAATTTTAACACTCCTCGAATATGCCCGCTAAATCCTGTAGTTAATTTAATCCGTGAATTATTCATCTCCCGTACTGTAACACCTCCTCTATCTTATTAAACTGCAACATGCTGAATATGCTGATATTTATTGTGGCACATAATGTGCTAGGTAGATAATGAGCGGCGAGCTGTATCCACAACTCTGAAGTACGGAATTAGTTACACGTACCTAATAGTGTGTACACCATTAAGGAGGTCAAGCGTATGGTAATCACTACTCATTTATATAACGAAGACGGAAAAGCATGGGATGCTTTTGTTACGGCTCAACAGAACAGCACCAACTATCACCAGTATGGATGGCGGAAGGTTGTGGAAAAAAGTTTCGGACATAGAACCATGTACCTGGCTGCTACTGACTGTCACAATAAAATCTGCGGCGTTCTCCCGTATGTTCAGATGAAAAGCAGATTGTTCGGCAGTTTCCTTGTTTCGCTCCCCTTTTTCAATTACGGCGGACTGCTTGTTTCAGACGATTCCGCAGCCTCCATGCTGCTGAACGCATCACGGAAGATGCTCTCCGGGACCGGTGTGGGCCATATCGAACTTCGTCATACCAAAATGTGTGCTGAAGTCAAAGCGACGAAACAGAACAAGGTGACGATGCTCCTCGATTTGAAAAAGAATGAAGAAGAGCAGTGGAGCGGCCTTGATGCAAAAGTGCGCAATCAGGTGCGCAAGGCGGAAAAAAGCGGGTTGAAGACTGTCGTGGGGGGGAGTGACTTGCTGGACGGGTTTTACGAGGTGTTCTGCCGTAATATGCGCGACCTCGGGACGCCGGTATATGGCAGGAACTTCTTCAGTAATGTGCTGGAAGAATTCCCCGATACCACGCGAATTCTCTCCGTGACACAAGATGGCAGAACCATAGCATCAGCCCTTTTGACCTGGTACAAGGATACCCTGGAAGTCCCCTGGGCTTCCTCAAACAGGGATTTTCGCTCTTTGTGCCCCAATAATCTTCTCTACTGGGAAGCTATTCGTTTCGCTATCGGCATGGGAGCCCGCACATTCGACTTTGGCCGTTCCACGCCGGATGAAGGAACATATAAATTCAAGAAACAGTGGGGTGCCAGGCCGGTTCAGCTCTACTGGCAGTACATGTTGCGCGAGGGGAATGCTCTTCCCGAGGTTAATCCGACGAACCCTCGATACCGGTTTGCCATACAAGCATGGCAACGGCTGCCATTGATGCTGACGAACCTGTTGGGACCACATATTGTGCGCTGTATTCCGTAAAGATGAATCTGACGTGGAATTGAGATTTACGTGTGATTATGACCGCAACAGGACGTTTGCCGTTCCGTATGGCTGAATTCCTTGATCAGCGGGCCGCCGTTGCAGCTGGAACAGTCAAACTGGATCGTGGTGTGGGTAATATGAAAATTGTGTTCCAGTCCGTGCTCGATGGCATGCAGCAGTTGGGTGCGTAGTCCGTCATAGGCCGGATCTATTTCAATGTGAGCAGACAAGGCAAAAATGTGTGAACAGACCGACCAGATGTTGAGATGATGAACGTCCAGTACGCCATCAATCCCGCGAAGGTGCGCAGCAACCTGCTCAACAGACAGGCCGCTCGGCACACCCTCCATCAGGATATGGACCGCTTCCCGCAGTACCCGTCCGGCTCCGAACAGGATCAGCAGACCAATGGCGATGGAAATGATTGGATCAGCCTGATACCAGCCGGTGTAGCGCATCAGCAGTGCGCCGGCAATCACCCCGACCGAGGCTGCCGCATCCCCCAGTACATGCAGGAAAGCACTCCGTACGTTCAGATCGTCGTGGGAGTGTCCATGCAGCCCTTTGGCCGCCAGCAGGTTGGCCACCAAACCGAGCACTGCAATAACCAGCATCGGCGTCGTCTGCACCGCTTCAGGCGACATCAACCGTTTGCACCCTTCATAGAGAATGCCGATTGCCATTATAAAAACGGTCAGGCCATTAATCAGTGATGCCAGCACCTCGGCACGATGCCAGCCGTAGGAATGCTGCTCGTTGGGGGGCTGGAGGGCCAGCTTGATTGCTGCCAGAGAGAGTATCAGAGCAAACAGGTCGAGAAAAACATGCCCTGCGTCTGACAGGAGTGCCAGGGAGTTGGACCAGATACCGCCGATGATTTCCGCCACCAATGTGATGGCGGTCAGGACGATGGCAAACATCAGGCGTTTGGAAATGGTCTCGTCAATAGATGTCATGGTGTGTCCCTCTGGTTGGCGCTGCAACTGCAGCTGCATGAACAACTCATTCCCCGTGCCTTGCCGAACGCCTCCCGGCCTTCCCGAAGTGTCAGCCAGGAGATCAGCATGGACCCCATGGCATCCAGGCTGCCGATGCCGGTCAATTCATAGCCGATGCTGGAGATCATGAGAACCAGCGACAGGGAAAGGCACGCCCGGGAACAGGCTGCGTCGGCCAGAATAGCCGGCGAGTTGAGGGCCAGGCCGACCTTGGTTTTCTGGCGAATCAGATACCACATGAAGGACATTGATAACAGCGAGATGACAATGCCCCATACGGTTGTTTCCGGTTTATGCTGTTGATAAAGATTTATGCAGGCGGTGAGCGCCAGGCCGAACGACAGGGCATAGAATGCTGCACCGGTAATTCTGAGAGCCCGCTGTTCGAATTCGTCGCGTGCCTCTCCTCCATTTGCCTTGATCCTGCGTACCATGTGCCATACGCCGATTGCTGAAATGACTTCGATAAATGAGTCCATTCCGAAGCCGAATAACGCCAGGGTCTCGTCGGCGGCTCCTGCCCAGACGGAAACGCCGCCTTCAACAAGATTGTAGATGATTGTGAATAGCGCCAGAAAGCGTGCGCGGTTATAGAATTTTTCTTTCATGCCGGAAGATGTCCTTTCAGAGAATCGCATTGAACAGATAGCCGACCAGAACTATTGCTACAGCAACTGTACCAAAGAATACAGCCAAAAGCCGATTTTTCAGTACATTCTTCAGAATTATTGCCTCCGGAAATGACAGGGCAGTGACCGCCATCATGAAGGCAAGGGTGGTGCCGATGGGAAGCCCCTTCTCCATCAAGGCATGGACAATCGGAATTACCCCGGCTGCGTTGCTGTAGAGCGGCACGCCGATCAACACTGCCAGCGGCACGGCAAACGGGTTGTCCCGCCCGGCATACCTGACCAGGAAGTCCTGCGGTGCATACCCGTGGATAAAAGCACCAATACCGACTCCAATTATGACATAGGGCCAGATTTTTTTCAGCAGCCCCAGAGTATATTCACGAGCGTAGTCGAGCTTCTGCCGGAAGGTCTGTTCCACGATTTCGGCGTTGCCGACCTGCATCTCCCAGACATAGTCCTGGACGTACTTCTCCATCTTCAGTTTGCCGATCACGATGCCGGCGACAATCGCCACCACCAGGCCGGTACCGATGTAGATCAGAGCGATCTTCCAGCCGAACAGCCCCCAGAGCATGATCAATGCGACTTCGTTTACCATCGGTGAAGAGATGAGGAAAGAGAAGGTCACCCCCAACGGTACCCCTGACTCGACAAAGCCGATGAAGAGCGGCACCGCCGAGCAGGAGCAAAAGGGTGTCACTATCCCCAGCAGGGCCGCCAGGATGTTGCCCATATACTCCCGCTTGTGGGAAAGCATCCGCTTGGTCTTTTCCGGAGGAAAGGAGGTGCGGATAATCGCCACGATGTAGATGATCGTCGCCAGCAGCAGGAAGATCTTGGTTGTGTCGTAGAGAAAAAAGTTCAGCGCCTCGCCCAGATGGGTTCCGGGGGTGAGTCCAAGAAGATCGAAGGTAAGATAATCAGCTGTTTGTTTTAACATGCCATGCTCCAGGATTATATGATTAATTAATCATATAGCTGCTGAAAGACATAAATGTCAAGTCGAGAATTATTGTGGATGTGGCTATAAGTAAACCTTACCTACAAACCAAAACTGGCCGCAGAAGTTTCTATGAACCTGTTGGGTAGTGAGTTTGGGGGGGAACGGAATTCACAAAAAAACAAGATTCGCAATAGAGCATTTTATGCATATGCCATTTTGTTATTTTGCCATGACAAACATTCAATTTTATTTTATGCGAAAACCGGTATACATGGCAGTAGATTCATTATCACTCTTGTACCGTCAGGATACAGACCCGACAAAAGGAGAACACATCTATGAAGAAAATCATCATCATGCTGGCCCTGTCCCTGTTTGCTGCCACCGCTGTCTTTGCCGCCGAAGGCAAAGTTGTTTCCGTTGCCGACGGTCATGCCACTGTTGAGATGGGCTCGGACGCCAAGCTGAAAAAGGGTGCCGCCGTCAAGTTGAACGGTAAGGCCGGTAAGGTAACTGCCGTTGAAGGCACCAAAGTCACCATTAAAGCCGGCAATGCTGCCGACCTGAAAGCTGGCGACGAGGTCAAGGTTGATAAAGCTGCCACTATGCAGGGCTGCTGATAGCATTTGAAGCGCGGCTGATCAGATATCGGCCGCGCTTCCACCCGTCTTAAACCCACCAACCGAGAGGTTTTCATGAAAAAACTATTTTACCCACCCGCAGTACTGGTGCTGCTGGTAACCGGCAGCATGCTCTGCTGGGCCGCGCCACCAGGTGTCGGCCGGGACCAGACCTTGGCGGCTCAACCCAAAGCCGACAGTATTGCCGAACTGGTGGCCCGTTATGATTCCAGCTCTTGTATCGAGTGTCACCAGCAGGCTCACGACGAATGGTCCAAGTCAATCCACTCCCGTTCCATCTTTGGCACTGGACGCACCGCCGCGACCATCAAGTCCGCTATCATCAACGGAGCAATGGAGTGGCCATATTCAGGAGTTAAAACGCCCAAAGACATCAAAGTTGAGCATTTGATGGGCTGCGCCAAGTGTCACCTGCCCCAGTTGGCCGATGCGACGGACAAAGTAGCTCAAGAGATTGTAACCACCATCTGGGACCGGGAAGCCGCACTTAAAAAGGAAGATTACGACAAGGCAGAAAAGCTTGAAAAAACTCTGACTTCCCTCAATATAAACTGCCTGATCTGTCACAATCGTAATGCTATCACCCACAAGTGGTCTGAAGGTTATCCCAAAAAAGATACGGTTTACGGCAGCAAATCCGGTGAGCATATGGACGGCAAGTTTACCAAAATGGCCAAGGGGCAGATCATATCAGAATCTATTCTCTGTGGTCAGTGCCACGGTCAAGGTCCAAACTTTGACCAGGAAAACCCCACCCAGTGTGCCACCGCCTATGCCAGTTATCTGATGGCATATGTGCCGGAAGGGGGCAACAAGACCTGCCAACAGTGCCATATGCAGGAAAGCAAGCTGGGCCACAACATGCAGAGCTACCGCTCAAAGGTAATGGCTGAAAAAGCCGTTGATATGCATGTAGTAACCAATTCGGTCTACTGGCGGGACAACGCCACAATCCGTCCCAAGACCTCAGTACGGGTAGAATTGACCAACAATGCCGGTCACGGCATACCTGATGGCTGACCGACCCCTAACCGACTGGTTCTGTCGGTAAGCGCAAAAGATAAAAGTGGTAAAGAAGTCTTCAACACCGAACGTATTTTTATGCCGATCCCGCAGCAAATGGGCAAAGGCGACCATATGGGACGCGGCCCCTATGAAAAAAGTGGTATGCTGGAAGATACCAGCTTGCCACCGCTACGAACCATCACTCAAAGCTATGACATTTTCTTTCCGGTCAAAGTTGAAGAGAAGGATGGCAAGAAGATCAGCAGCATCACCAGCGACAGTATGGACGTAGAAGTCAAGCTCTGGTATCTGCCATTCGGCACCATGGATGACGACCCGTTCCTCTGGAAAGAGTACAAAAAAACGGTCAAGATCAGTACGAGCGGTAAGTAACAACACATCAAGATCAGAACAACGGATATATTTGTATCCTCCTCCATGTGATGCCGGCGGACAACCTCCGCCGGCCTTTTTCCGTTAATTTTGACATACCAACAGCATCTAATGGTCGGCAGCGTTTGTCAGCAATAGCTCACACATCCTGTCCGGCAAACCAGCGTCGCTGAAACCAGAACGCCACGTTGACAAGTCCGATCATCACCGGCACTTCCACCAACGGCCCGATAACAGCGGCAAAAGCAGCACCGGAATTGAGGCCGAAAACAGCAATTGATACGGCAATCGCAAGTTCGAAGTTGTTGCTGGCAGCAGTAAAAGCCAGTGTTGTGGTCTTACTGTAGTCGGCCCCCATCTTTTTACCCATCCAGAACGAAACCAGGAACATGATGATAAAGTAGATGGAAAGCGGGATTGCAATCCGTACGACGTCCAGCGGCAACTGGACAATCAGATTACCCTTGAGACTGAACATGACCACAATGGTGAAGAGCAGGGCGATCAGGGTCAGGGGGCTGGTTTTCGGCACAAATTCGCGGTGATAGCGCTCTTTGCCCATGATCTTCACGCCAAGAAAACGGGTCAAGGCACCGGCGATACAGGGGATGCCCAGATAGATGAAGACGCTCTCGGCAATCTGGCGGATGCTGACGTCTACTACCATTCCCTTCAATCCGACCAGCGGTGGCAGAACGGTGATGAAAAACCAGGCGTAGACGCTGTAAAAAAGTACCTGGAAGATGCTGTTAAAGGCGACCAGTCCGGCGGCATACTCGGTGTTTCCCTTGGCCAGTTCATTCCAGACAATCACCATCGCAATGCAGCGAGCCAGACCGATCATGATCAGTCCCACCAGATACTCTGGCTTGTCCGGCAGCAGCAGCGCGGCCAGCACGAACATGAGGACAGGGCCAATCAGCCAGTTCTGCACCAGTGATAAACCAAGGATCTTCTTGTTCTGAAAAACTTCCGGCATCTCCTCATACTTCACCTTGGCAAAGGGTGGGTACATCATCATGATCAGACCGACCGCGATGGGGATGTTGGTAGTCCCCACCTGGAAACGGTTGATAAAGTCTTCCGTACCGGGGACGAAATAGCCCAGGCCAACACCCAAAGCCATGGCTGCAAAGATCCAGAGGGTCAGCCAGCGGTCGAGAAAGGAGAGCTTACGGGTAATGTGTTCGAACATGCTATGCACCTCACGGTTT
>JAJXWO010000025.1 GCA_021781535.1 Deltaproteobacteria bacterium
TATTCTCCTTATTGGAAATTAACGTTTCTCTGGAAGCGCGCTGACATAACGGGCCACGTCATAATGCCGAAGTAATCGAATCGAAAAAACGACAATTAAATACGTACCCTTACTGCCAGGTAATCAAATAGTGGTCGACTTTATTTTTTCCCCTGGCAATATCGCTCTGATGCCGACACACACGCACCGGCGCACACCGAGTTGCCCATAATGTCAATGATGGCCGATCCTCCCGGACGGGATGAACATAATATTATTCCAGCTTTGTTGACCACGCACTTGCCAAGACCGCAGACCACTTCATCATTTTTGTTCAGCATAATGGTGCCGCCTGGGGGCGCACAGATGATATGCCCGAACTTATTCTGAGCACAGTTGCCCAGGGCAAAAACTGCGGTCGCTGATGCCAGAAACAAAACCATACTGATTGAAAACAAATACCGACACATAAGAGATCCCCTTAACAGTATAGACAAGAAATTATGCAACAATATCAGTCAATGCGGAAGAAACTTCTGCGATCAGTTCGTCATCATATCCAGCATTGCTCAATATCTCAAATATATGGAATGCAATTTGTACCGGCCTTGCATGGGTAAGTAATGACTCTTGCAGTTGTTGAAAAAGTGAATCCATCCAAACCCCCTCATAATAAATATGTTGCCTGCCCATTACAAAACTCAGCCTCAATACAGAAGGCGATTTTATTCATATTATAAAGCTTCTTGCAACACCAACTCCAAGCAAAGAAAAACACAAAAAAAAAGGGGTTAGCAGTTAAGCTAACCCCTTGAATTTTTTTGGTGGAGCTGAACAGGATCGAACTGTCGACCTCCTGACTGCCAGTCAGGCGCTCTCCCAGCTGAGCTACAGCCCCACACATAGAACATTTTAAGACTTACGAATACCGACATGGACCGAGCAACAGAAATCTGTAGCAAATTGTGCATGTATTTTAAGAAAGTATCCGCATGACCCGAAGTTGGCGGCTCCGAAAATGTCCGAAGTAGATACAACAAACAGCGGCACTCGTCAATATTTATTTTTGAATAATCTCCGCTACTGAAGTGAGGGCACCCTCTGTAGCAGCTGATATTTCGGATTGTCTGCCGTTTTCTGGAACAGAGTATATGGATTTGAAACAGATCAATGAGATTGCTGTGTCAACATGGATGAATAAATGCGGTGTTAGAAGTGTTTTAACTAAATCTTAATAGTGCATATTTATTCAGAAATTACATGTTATATTGATTTTTCCTGTTGTGATTGAAAAACGGCAAGATAAAGATCGGGCCGGATGTGCCAGGATCAATTTATTGACAACTACGAGATTTCTGTTTGAATAGTTCGTTATAAACCACCGGAGGTCATGAATAGTGAGCTTCATCCTTGCCCTTGATCAGGGAACAACCAGCTCCCGTGCTGTGGTATTCGACCACGACGGCACTATCCGTGGTCTCGCCCAGAAAGAATTCCGTCAGATCTTTCCTGCACCCGGCCTGGTGGAGCACGACGCTGAGGAAATCTGGGCCTCCCAGCTCGGCGTGGCGGTGGAGGCGATTGCCCGGGCCGCTGTGACTGCGGCCGATATTGCCGCCATCGGCATCACCAACCAGCGAGAAACAACAGTTATTTGGGAACGCGCGACCGGCAAGCCGATCCACAACGCCATCGTCTGGCAGGACCGGCGCACCGCGGGCGAGTGCAACTTGCTCCGGGCACAGGGTCATGAACCGACCTTTCGCGCCAAAACCGGATTGGTGCTGGACCCTTATTTTTCCGGCACCAAGCTCGCCTGGCTGCTCGATCATGTGCCCGGCGCCAGAACAAAAGCCGAGGCGGGACTTCTGGCCTTTGGCACCATCGATTCCTGGCTCGCCTGGAACCTTACCGGCGGCGAACGCCACATTACCGATGCCAGCAACGCCTCCCGCACGCTGCTGTTCAATATCCACTCCGGGGCCTGGGACCCACAATTACTGGAACTGCTCCGCATCCCACCATCAATCCTCCCCGAAGTCGTAGATTCCTGCCAGGTCTACGGCCATACTGCGGCTCGCTTTCTTGCTGCACAGGTGCCAATTGCCGGCATCGCCGGTGACCAGCAGGCGGCGCTGTTCGGTCAACTCTGCAACCGGCCGGGAATGGTCAAAAATACCTACGGCACCGGCTGTTTCATGCTGATGCATACCGGTACACTGCCGGTGACTTCCGCGCATAACCTCATCACCACTGTTGCTTGCAAAATAGGGGGCCGGACTGAATATGCCCTCGAAGGCAGCGTCTTTGTGGCCGGAGCAGCGGTGCAGTGGCTGCGGGATGGCCTTGGCATCATCCGCACCTCTGCCGAGGTTGAAACGCTGGCCGCCTCTGTTTCTGACAACGGTGGTGTCTACCTTGTTCCGGCCTTTACCGGCCTGGGAGCCCCCCACTGGGATCCGTATGCCCGTGGTGCCCTGTTTGGCATCACTCGCGGCACCACCGCCGGGCATATTGCTCGAGCCACACTGGAAAGCATCGCCTTCCAGACCGCCGATCTGCTGAAAGCGATGGAGGCGGATGCCGGCACCCCACTGAGTGAACTGCGGGTTGATGGCGGTGCGACCACCAACGATCTGCTGATGCAGTTTCAGGCTGATCTCCTTGGGGTCCCGGTCGTGCGGCCACAAGTGCGGGAGACGACGGCACTGGGGGCAGCCTATCTGGCCGGATTGGCCGTTGGCTACTGGCGGGATCGGGGGGAAATCGGGCAGCTCTGGCAGGCGGAGCGTACCTTTACCCCCGTAATGGAGCCAGGGAAGGCAGCAGAACTGCGACGGAACTGGAACAGGGCGCTGGAGCGATCAAAGGGGTGGCTGAGTGATGTGTAACTTTGCTGAAAACAATATTTTCAAACTTCCGTACGAGACTATAGTGACACGATATGCCCAAAATGCACATGTGAACAACCAGACAGCACAACGCAATGTCTTCGCTGTAGCGTTATTTTCGCAAAAGTACACCCGGCAGGATTGGTTTGTCAGAGTACGACAAGCCGCCTTCCTTCAACTGGCGACACGACGAAAAACGAGCCAGCCACCGGCCATCAGAAGAGCGATGCCAATCATGCGGCTTGAATCCAGCGGTATATGGCGACCGCCGAACATGCCGAAGTGGTCCATAATCACACCGGTGGCAAGCTGACCTGCAATGATGGCCGCCATGGCGGCAGCAGTGCCAATCCGCGGCACCACAAATATCGTCATGGTGACAAAGAATGCCCCCAATAATCCTCCGGTCAACTCCCACCACGAGGCTCCGGTAACCTCCCGCATGCTTCCACGTCCGGCCAGCAGCACCACTATGAACAGCGCAACAGTGCCGACGGCAAACGAGATGCAGGAGCTTTCCAGCACGCCGACAAACCGGGCCAAACGGGCATTGATGGAAGGCTGGACGGCTATCATAACGCCGCCGCAGAGCATCAGCAGATAGAGGATATAATTATTCATCGTGAATCTCCTTTGTTCTGGCATTCGGATGTGAGCCAATATACCTTTTCAGTTCGAAATGTCACAGAGAGAAAAGTGGTGGTGTATCATCGCTGATCTTTGCACTTACGGGGCATAAGAACCGGGCCTTGAAAACCAGTGGTTGGCTCAGCATCTTCTTGGTGTTGGCACGCGAGCCTGCCTTGACGCATTCCATAGATACGGTGTATAGGTTAATAATACTACTTTATCGATCCGGAGACTGACCATAATGCCGCACACAGATCTGACATGGAACACCACCCTGCTCTACCCTGCCCCCGATTCTCCGGAACTGGAAGCCGATCTTGGCTCGTTTGAACGACTGGCAGCCGATTTTCGTAACAGCTATTTTGAGAAAACGGCTTCTCTGGACAACGCTGCTCTTCTGGCCGCAATTCGTGAGTACGAAGCTTTCCAGACCCGCATGTCCAAGCCGTTCTGCTATGCCCATCTGCTGTTCGCCGATAACTCGGGGAATGAGATATTCCGCGCCCTTTCTCAGCGCTGTTCCGAGCTGGGAAGCCGGTTATCCCAGCAGTTGCTTTTTTTCGACCTGGAGCTGATGGAGTTGGACGATGAACGCTTTGAATCATTCCGGGCATTCCCCGAAGCGGCCCCCTACCTCCACTTTCTCGAAGGGATGCGTAAATTTCGCCCCCATACCCTTAAAGAGAACGAGGAACGGCTCCTGACCCGCAAGGATCTGACCGGAGTTCGCGCCTTTACCAAACTGTTCGATGAACTTTCTGCATCATTCAGCTATAAGATGGAACTGGATGGAGAACAGCGCGACTTCACCGGTGAAGAGCTGCTTTCCCTGCTGCACCACACATCACCTGATATCCGTTTCCGGGCAATGACGCTTTTCCTGGAACGTCACGGCGAGAACGGCATCGTCTACAACTCGGTTTTCAACAATATGGCCCTTGATCATGGCCAGGAGATGGAATTACGTAACTATAGTACGCCGATCCAGCCGACCAATATCGGCAACGAGATTCCGGATGAAGCAGTTGAACACCTGATGTGCGTAACTGAAGCCAATTACGGCCTTGCCCAGGAGTATTTCCGCATCAAGGCCGGAATGCTTAAGATGGACAAACTGCGCAATTGCGATATTTACGCCCCGGTGGCTGAAGCGGAACGAAATTATACCTTTGAAGAGGCCCAGTCTTTGGTAGTGGATTCATACCGGGAGTACTCCCCGGAATTTGGCACCATTGTCGATGCTTTTTTTACTGAACGTCGTGTCGATGTTCTCCCCCGTACCGGGAAATCGGGGGGGGCCTTTGCCATGGGGATATCGCCTGACACGCCTCCTTATCTGCTCCTGAACTTTACCGGCACGCTACGCGATCTGGCCACGATTGCCCATGAAGCCGGGCACGGCCTGCACTTTGTTATCTCACAGAAACAGAGCATGCTGAACTATCATGCCCCACTCCCTTTGGCCGAAACAGCTTCAGTTTTCGGAGAAATGCTGCTGACCCGCAGACTGCTTGATAACGAACAGGATCCGGCCGTGCGCCGCTCGCTGCTCTGTGCTAAAATTGAAGATATCATTGCCACCACCTTCCGCCAGACCGTGTTGACGCGCTTTGAGCTTCGCCTGCACAATGAGCGTACAAAGGGACTGCTCTCGAACGACCGCATTGCGGAAATATGGCTGGAGGAAAACGGCAAGCTGTACGGCGATTCAGTTGAAATGATTCCCGCTTATCGCTGGGGATGGAGTTATATCAGCCATTTTATTCATAGCCGTTTCTACTGCTATTCCTACACATTTGCCGAGCTGCTGGTACTGGCGCTCTTCCAGAAGTACCGTGAGGAGGGAGATTCATTCAAACCGGGCTACCATGCCCTGCTGGAATCGGGCGGGGCGCTTTCACCGGCAAATACCGCCCATCTTGCCGGTATTGACATCACTGACAGCGGATTTTGGCAAAAAGGGTATGATGTACTGGCAGGCCTTATTGATGAGTTGAAGCTGATTGCCTGATCCAGATTACAACCGAACGTTCAAGGATATATATGGTCGGTCATGAAAAAGAGCTGCTGGAAGCGCTCAGCAGCTCACGCATTTTAACCTCTATGATTACTCCGGCGGTTCTGATATCCGCATGCGGAACGCTTATATTTTCCACGTCTGCCCGCCTGGGTCGCATCTTTGACCGTGTCAATATCATGAAGGGCGAAGTTGAAGCAATTATATCAGGCACCATTTCCTACCCGGAAGAACGGATGAAACATTTGCGGGACCAGATCGAACTGCAAAGACGACGGGCAACGTTAATCCAGAAAGCAATGGTCTCGCTTTATTTCGCGACATTACTCTTTGTGGCAGCAAGTCTGGCCATCGCCGTCACTGTTGCCTATGGCAGCACTGAGCAGACGTGGATCCCGACATTAATAGCCCTCTGCGGCGGGCTATTTCTTTTTGTTGCATCAGCGGTATTATTGTATGAGAGCCGTTTCAATCTTCGTTTTGTTTACCGCTCTATCGATTTTATTGGATTCCTTGAAAAAAAAGCGGAGGAACTGAGAAAATAATTCCTCCGGATTCAAAGCAATCAACCTCTATCCTTTCAGTCCCACCTCTTTTGCAAGTGCGCGCCAGGCCGGCAGACTCCGTTCAATCACTCCGATATCAAAACAGTAGGCTATCCGGAAGAAGCCCGGGGCACCGAACCCTGCCCCGGGAACCAGCAGAATATGATGTTTCTGAGCCAGTTTGACGAACTCCACATCATCAGCCAGCGGGGATTCAGGAAAGAGATAGAACGCGCCATCCGGCTTGACGAGCTTGAACCCCATGCAGCTCAATTCGCGCACCAGTAAATCCCGCTTGGCCTGATACGTGGCAATATCAACCGATTCATTCTGCAACTTGGCCACAAGCCGTTGCATCAACGCCGGTGCATTGACAAATCCGAGAACGCGATTGCTGAAGACCGCCCCCTCCACAAACTGTCCGGCGGTTGCCATGCGGGGATTGACGGCGAGATACCCGATCCGCTCGCCCGGAAGTGCCAGATCTTTACTGTGTGACGTAACGATGATCGAGCTTTCCACCAGCGGGAAAATATTCGGCACATGCTGGCCGTCAAAAGCAATCCGTGCGTACGGCTCATCGGATATGACGTAGATCAGATGCCCGGTCCGTTCATGTATGTGTTTCAGAACATCGCCAAGGAGCTTCAGGCTTGCCGCAGGATAAATTACGCCAGTCGGGTTGTTGGGAGTGCAGATGATGATGGCACGGGTTTTTACGGTGATCGCTTTTTCAATTGCATCAATATCAAGCTGAAATGTGTCACGGTTTGTCCACACCTCGACCGGAACACCGCCATGGTTGTCAATGTAAAACTTGTATTCAACGAAGTAGGGAGCCAGGATAATGACTTCTTCACCAGGGTTGAGAATAGTCTTGAGCACCACATTGAGAGCACCGCCTGCTCCGCAGGTCATAATGATATTGTCGGCTGGTACGGTCAGGCCCGAATCCTTCGAAATCTTTTCTGCCACCGCACTCCGTGTTTCGGCGTATCCGGCATTATTCATGTACCGGTGCATTCCAGGCAGCGGTTTCAGCGCCAACTCCCGCAATTCACGGCTGAAGGATTCGGGTGGCTCTACATCAGGGTTGCCAAGGGTAAAATCATAAATATTATCGGCACCAAATTCCTGTCGCAGGCGCTCCCCTTCCTCGAACATCCTGCGAATCCAGGAAGATTTGGATATTTGACTGGCGATCTTCATAGCAATTGCCATTACAATTCCCTCCATGATAATTTTTCTGATAGGATAGTTCTATATCCGGGACATCCCGAGAAGAAACAACCTGTTTCCGAATCAGCAAGCAGGCGCGGAATACTACATCAATTCACGGAGAACTCAAATGGAAATTCCTCCGTTTCCTGCTTCACGACCACTCAGCCTGGCCGACAAGCCTGTTTTTGACGCATTATTTGAAGAGCTGCAGCCGAATGTATCCGAACTGACTTTTGCCGGTCTCTACCTGTTCCGGTTGGCTCACGTCTATCACGTGACAATGGTAGCCGGCTCTCTTGTCGTCCTGGGGAAAGGCTATGACAGCGCAGATTATTTCCTGCCGCCGCTGGGAGGAAATATTGCAGAAGCGCTGAAAGTTATGTTTGCTGGCGGTCACATGCTGTATGGCGCAGACGACCTGTTCACAGACACATATATTACCGGGAAAACCGTTCAGATCACAGAATTGCGTGACTCGTTCGACTACGTCTACCTTCGCGAGGAACTGGCAACATTACCAGGAAGCCGTTTTCACAAAAAGAGAAACCGGATCAAATATTTTACCAGCCGTCACGACTATTCTGTTGATCTCTTTTCCAGCAAACATCTCAGCGGGTGTCTGGAACTTCTGGATACATGGTTTCAAGTTTACCGCAGCGAATCGGGGACATCCCTTGCCATGGAGGTGGAAGCCACTATAGAGGCACTACACAGCTCCGAAGCACTTGGACTCAGTGGGGTTGTTGTCATTATTAATAATTGTGTTGTTGCTTTCTCACTTGGAGAGCACCTCAACCGGGACACTGCTGTGTGTCACTTTGAAAAGGCTGACCCTTTTACTGAGGGTCTTTATCAGCTGGTAAACCGAGAGTTTGCGCGACTTCTGTTTCTGGATTGCCTCTACGTGAACCGCGAGCAGGATCTTGGTGATCCGGGACTTCGCACCGCCAAATTATCCTATCACCCTGTGAAGCTTGTTAAAAAGTACTCTATTAAATAGGACCTTCATAAAGATTTTGTTGCGCTTTACAAATATGCATAGTATAAAGTTTGTTCTTTTAAAGACGGCATTTATGCCGAAATCTCCTTGCTCCGGGTAGGACCGGGGCTCGAATCCGTGAGGAGGATTATAAACATGAGGAAGTACGAAACAATTTTCATCCTCCAGCCTGAACTGAGTGAAGACGACATCAAATCGGTCACCACAAAGGCACAAGACGTCATTTCGACGTACAAAGGTGAATGCTTCAGGATGGATGACTGGGGTATCAGAAAGCTGGCCTACCCCATCAAGAAATCTGCCAGAGGCCGTTATTATTATCTCCGCTTTGATGGAGACAGTGCTCTTATCGCCGAACTTGAGCGGCGTTTGAGGCTTG
The DNA here is from genome assembly GCA_021781535.1 of Deltaproteobacteria bacterium. Classification (GTDB taxonomy): domain Bacteria; phylum Desulfobacterota; class Desulfuromonadia; order Geobacterales; family Pseudopelobacteraceae; genus JACRCG01. Next base: position 8,663 of record JAJXWO010000025.1, read on the forward strand.
ACGACAAGGTGTTGCGTTATCAGAGTGTAAACATCACCGACTTGCCCGAGCGCGCTGTACCTGAGAAGAAAGTCGAAGTTCCGGAAGCAGTAATGGAAGAGACTGTGGAAGAAGCACCCGCCGCTGAAGAAGCTGCTGAATAAATTTCGGGAGGAGATATACTCATGAGTGACGAAAGACCAACTACAACGACAACAACCACCACTTCATCTTATCAGCGCCCCGCTGGCGCTGGTCAGCGGCCGGCAGGTGGCCCCGGACAACGTCCGGCAGGCGGGCCCGGCGGACAGGGCGGCCCACGCAAGAGACGCCCTTTCCAGCGCCGTAAAGTATGCCGTTTCTGTGCAGAAAAGAACCTGACTATCGACTACAAGGAACCTCGTACACTCCGCTTTTTTATTACGGAACGCGGTAAAATTGTACCTCGCAGAATTTCTGGTAACTGTGCAGCACATCAACGGCACATTACTGAAGCCATCAAGCGAGCCAGAAACATTGCTTTACTGCCTATTGCCGCAAATCACGCAGTAAGCTGATAGTTTAAAAATGATCTTAAAATCATTAACCGACCACTACATGCGCGCACGCCTTAAAGCGTCTTTGCTTGGAGTGGTCGGTTCGTTTGTTCTGTTTGCGGCCTATCTTGCAATACCGCCTCTTGGAGTTTTTTCCGGGTTCTTTGCACCTTTTCCTGCCGCATACAACCGCTTGATTCATGGCAGAATTCCGGCCTTGATTGTTATACTCGGTACGACAACCGCCATAGCGGCCCTGTTTGGGATCTTTGCCGGGGGTATGTACCTTTGCATGTGCGGCATGATCAGCCTATTGATGCCGGAACTTCTTTTACGCGGAATGAGTGGCAACAGGGTAATTTTCTGGACCACAGTAGCAAATTTACTGATTTTTACCGTTGTGTTTATTGCTTACAGCACATTTTCCGGCATAAATCTGCAACAACTTATTTCTACGGAAATTTCAGACAGCCTGAAGCAGGCGGTCACCATTTATGAAAAAGGCGGAGTAACCGGCGAAGACCTTGAAGTTCTCAAGCATTCGATGTCTACTGCAGCAAATCTGCTGCAGCGCCTCTATCCCGCGTTAGTCACAGCCATGCTCGTTGTTATTACCGGGGGCAATCTAGCCCTCATTAAACGAACCACGGCGAAAACTGCGTTAAATCTGGCAATTGGCGAGTTCTCCACATTCAGGAATCCGGAGTTACTCGTCTGGATTCTGATTGGAGCCGCATTTGCCCTGCTGTTCCCGGAGTCAGTTATTACAACTCCGGCACTTAATATTTTGCTCGTTACAACCATGCTCTATTTTTTCCAGGGCATGGCAGTTATTACTGCATTAATAACTAAATATTCTGTTCCCGCTTTTGTGCGGATATTTTTGTATGCAATGCTCATCATCCAGCCGTACCTGCTGGCACTTGTGGCCAGCATTGGATTATTCGATCTATGGGTCGATTTTAGAACCCCCAAAACACAGGAAAACCTGTAACTACCTGACAGGCTTGAAAGGAGAAAAAGATGAAAGTTATTCTGAATGAGAACATTGAAACGCTGGGTCACATTGGTGATATCGTAAAGGTAGCGCCGGGCTATGCCCGTAACTATCTGCTCCCTAAAAAACTTGCAATCCTGGCTACAGACAAAAATGCCAAGGCGCTTGACCACACAAAACGTCAAATGGCCTATAAGAAGAACAAGGCTCTTGAAGCGGCCAAGAACCTGGGAACAAAACTCGAATCGCTGTCAATTGTACTCTCACATAAGGCTGGCGAAGAAGGTAAGCTTTTCGGAGCGGTTACCAATATGGATATTGCCACATACCTGAAAGCCAATGGCTTCGATATTGATCGCAAGAGTATCATTCTTGCCGATACTATCAAGCACACCGGCGAGTTTTCTGTTGTAGTAAAGATTCATCCTGAGGTGACGGCAACATTAAAAATCACTGTCGCTGCAGCATAATTTCTGACACCGCCACATTGAGCCCGCAGATCTAATTTCTGCGGGCTTTTTTTCTACCTGCTAACGTACTTCTTTATAAGACGCACATCCTGATTTATAAGGCCTGATAACTTGCGGTTATACCTCATTATGGTATGATACACGCATGCCAGCATCTGCCATAACTCCGTATATCCTGGAATCACTCCGGAACCCGTCTGCATACCCGGTTCAAACCAGAACGGTTGAACTGATTCAAACACATATTTCCTGGCTGTTCCTCACTGATGCGCATGTTTTCAAACTTAAAAAACCGGTTAATTTCGGTTTTCTCGATTTTTCCACGCTCGATCTTCGTCGTTTCTATTGCTACGAGGAATTGCGTCTCAATCGCCGTCTCTGCCCGGATGTTTATGAACAGGTTGTCGCGCTTCGTGAAACAGATACTGGCGCCGCCTTTGTCGGTACCGGGAAAATACTTGAATATGCTGTCATGATGAAGCGTCTCCCCGCAGACAGAATGCTTGACAGACTCGTTGACGAGGGCAGGATTTCAGTAGAAGAGATGCAGATTATTGCCCTTGAAATATGCAAGTTTCACACTCATGCAGCCACTTCGGCGCATATTTCAACATTCGGTTCTCTGGATCAGATTACCTTTAACTGGCGAGAGAATTTCGAACAAACCGCGCCATTGCGAACCTCCACTCTTCCGTCGGACACGTACGCTACTATTCGTTCCTATGTTGACTCATTTACCGATTCACACCGCTCTCTTTTTACTGAAAGAATTGAAAATGGGTACATCCGGGAATGTGACGGAGATATACACCTCGGAAATATCTGTCTGGTTGATCGGACCGCATATATTTTTGACTGTATCGAATTTAATGAGCGTTTTCGTTATTCCGATACAGCCGCTGACATTGCTTTTTTGCTTATGGACCTTGACTTCCACCGGCGCCATGATCTGGCTGATGCAACACTATCCGCCTACATCTCCGCCTCCGGCGATGCCGATATTGTAAAACTGATCAATTTTTACAAGATCTATCGAGCTTTTGTGCGCGGTAAAGTTGAATCACTGCAGATTCAAGACAGTGGTATTCCCCTGGAAAAGCGTGCTGCAGCTGAGAAACGTGCCGTCCGCTACTTCCGGTTGGCACAGGGATATTGCATGCAAAACAGTCTCCCCCCTACCCTGTTCATTACGTGTGGAACAATGGGATGCGGCAAAAGCACCCTCGCTGATCAACTCGCCTTTGAGCTTGGACTTGATACCTGCAGCTCCGATGTTGTACGCAAACAGCTGGCAGGATTGCGGCCTGAAACTGCCGTCAAGGTTTCCTTTGGAGAGGGGCTGTATTCGCATGAAATGAGCCGGAATACCTATCGCCAAATGGAACAGTTTGCCGAGAAGTCTCTTTCGTCCGGGCATTCTGTTGTTATTGACGCCGGATTTGGATCGAGTAGCGAACGTGCCATATTCGCCCGACTGGCGGCTTCTCATCACGCAGAGTTTGTCATTTTGCTCGTACAGTGTAGTCCGGAAGAACAACGACAACGGTTGCAAGAACGTTCTTCTCGAGGCTGCTCTGTTTCCGATGGAAGGATTGAGCTCCTGGATCAGCACAAAGGTATTTTTCACAGCCCGGATGATTCAGAAGGCAAAATTATCCCCGTTTCTACGAACGGTACACCTGATGATGCTTTAAATTCTGTTTACAAGAGGCTGTTCCAGCCATGAAACGACTTTTCACACAAATATTAAACCGCCTGCAACTGCCGGAATCATGGATAATATTTTTTATCCTCGGCATTATAATGATGACATTCCCGTTTTTACAGATTTTCAACAAACCAATAATTCTGTTTGGCGTGCCGTTACTGTTTCTCTATTTGATGGTGGGCTGGATGATTTCAATTATCGTCATCTACCTTTTTATGCTTGCCAGTCGCCATGCAAACAAGTCGACTGACGAAAAGATCGAATCATGAACAGCGTTGTTTCCTCGGTAGCTGCAATATCATTTTTTTACATAATCCTCATTTTTCTTATTGCATGGTATGCCCACTATCGCAAGGAGACCGGACGCAGCATAATCAGCAATCCGGTCATCTATTCACTATCGCTGGGGGTGTACTGCACTTCATGGACCTTCTTCGGTAGTGTCGGAAAAGCGGCCACTACCGGAATTGATTTCGTGCTTATTTACCTCGGTCCTTCTTTAACAGCATTTTCCTGGCTTTTTCTCCTGCGCCGCATCATCAAGATAAGCAAAGAACATAATATTACTTCGATTGCCGATTTCCTTAGTCAGCGCTACGGGAAGTCTCCATGGCTAGGCGCCTTAGTCACAGCTATCTCATTTCTTGGGATCATGCCATATATAGCGCTGCAGTTAAAGGCAGTATCCACCAGTTTTCTTCTGCTCAGCGGCGCCCAAAAAGACACCATCGCGTTTATCAACCTTGGATCGGGCCTCTCCATTCCGATCTCCCTTTTTCTGGCCTTGGCGCTGGCACTTTTCAGTATTGTTTTCGGAGCCAGGAGGCTGGTATCGTCAGAACGACACGAAGGTCTGATTGCAGCGGTTGCTTTTGAGTCTCTGGTTAAGCTGGTCGCTCTCCTGGTAGTTGGATTGTTTGTAACATACGGACTCTTTGATGGCTTCATTGATATTTTCGAGCGATTCAGGTCCATAAACCCGGACCTGTTTTCACAATTATTTACATTCAACACATCAAAAAATGATCCTAATTACATATCCACTTTCACGCTCCTCTTTTTATCAATGGGGGCGATTATGCTCTTGCCGAGACAGTTTCACGTCATGGTTATCGAAAATTCCGATGAACGTCACATAGCAACTGCGATGTGGCTTTTTCCCACTTATCTGTTTCTGATAAACCTTTTTGTCATGCCGATCGCCATTGGCGGCATCCTTTTTACCGGCAGCAGCAGCGGAGCTGACTACTTTGTTCTTACCATTCCTCAACTCGCCGGGCATCACTACATAGCCCTGTTCGCATTCCTGGGCGGCTTTTCTGCAGCGGCCGGAATGGTCATGGTTGAATCAATTGCAATTTCAACGATGCTGCTCAACCATATTTTCATGCCGATCATTGTCAGATGTACCCCCCAAGCGTGGTTCCCGATTCTACTTATTAATCTCAAGCGATTTGGTATAGTACTGGTTGTACTGCTGGGATATTTTTATTATCGGGTCATAGGCGACTCTTACACACTCGTGAACATGGGCCTGATCTCCTTTTCGGCAGCGGCCCAATTCATGCCGGCCATGCTGGGAGGTCTGTACTGGAAACGTGGCAACAAAACTGGTGCAATCAGCGGCATTCTGCTTGGCTTTCTGATCTGGCTTTATACACTGCTGCTCCCTTCATTTAGCAAATCGGGATGGATTTCGGAATCTCTGCTTTCAAACGGTCCATTTGGCATTGCACTACTTAAACCAACCGCACTATTCGGGTTGACCGGCATGGACCTTTGGAGCCACTCCCTGTTCTGGAGCATGCTTTTCAATATCGGTTCCTATATAATTTGCTCGATACTCTTAAACCAAAATGAACAGGAACGTGATCAGGTACATAAATTTATTGGCATTTTCAGTCATGAGGAGATACATCGCCGCACTGAGCGCACACGGCTCTCGAAACCGGTTACAACAGACCAGTTTATCGCCCTTATGAGCAAGTTCATTGGTGAACCCGAAGCCCAGCGATCGTTCTTACTCTATTCAAGCGAGCGGGATATTACGGCAGATGAAGCAGTTTCCGAGTTTGAACTCCCGAATCTAAAGCGTTTTGCAGAAAAGACGCTGGCTGGTTCAGTCGGCGGCGCCGCAGCCCGGGCAATTGTAAACAACTTCCTCTCAGACTTGGGCTCCAGCATGGAGCCGGTCTATGATATTTTCAGCAGCATACGCACAAATCTTGACCAAAACCGCGAATCGCTCTTTGTACGTCTCAAGGCGTCCGAAATCATCAATCGTACGCTGGATTTGCAGGTAATCATGGATGACCTGTTACGATTGTTAGTGAAAGAATTCAAGCTTGATGTGGCACTGATCCTCACAAAAAATGATGCAGGCACTTTTTCAGTCCTCAGTAAGCAGGGAGAAGATCGTTCAGACGCCAACCCGCCTCATTGGTATCTGGAAAATATACCGTATATAAGTTTGGTCTACCGTGACCAAAAAGCACATTTCATCAATGACCTCCAACTTGATCGAGCCACTCCAAAGCTTGATCAAACAGTAGCCGAAGGTTTTATTTCCTGTGCCCACATCCCGGTTTTTAGGGAAGGTGAACCAGTTATTGCCGTACTATCATTATTCTCTAAATCAATAGCCGGGCTCTTTACCCAGGAATTCATCAAGTTATTGTCCAGCCTTACAGGTCAACTCGCTCAGGCGATCACAATTGTACATGAAGTTGAAGCAAAGCAGCTTGAACGAAGTCAAAAGGAAGCAGCTCTTCTGCAAACAGCCAGAATCACGCGCGACATGGAAATTGCCCAGCAGATCCAGGAATCTTTCCTGCCTGATGCTGCGCCAATAATTGCCGGAGTTGATATTGCAGGACATTGTATATCCGCCGCTCACGTTGGCGGCGACTATTATGATTTTTTTCTCCGGGAAGACCACATTGTCGATGTTGTTATTGCCGATGTTTCAGGTCATAGCGTCGGTGCGGCTCTGATTATGTCGGAAGTTCGCACACTGCTGAGGGCTGAAGCTAATTCAATTCACACTCCGCGGGCGGTCCTTGAAACCCTCAACAACCAGTTGCATGACGATTTATCCCGGGCCGAATTATTTATCACCATGTTTTATGCCGAATATAATGCTGAGACCAGCATACTCAGCTACTCCAACGCTGGACACAACCATCCGGTTCTGCAACGCACAAATGGATCGTTTTCTCAGGAACTGGACACAGAAGGATTAATACTGGGGGTTAAAAAAGATGTCCTTTTTGAAGAACGCAATGTTATGCTAACAAGCGGGGATGTTCTCCTTTTCTACACGGACGGCCTGACAGAAGCGTGCAACAGTAACGCTGAAATGTTTGGCATGGAAGGACTGTACAGCCTCCTTAAAGCATGTGGTCATCTTTCTGCCACTGAGATTCTTGATATGTTTTATGCCAGGATCCATGATTTTACCGGTTCACAATATTTACAAGATGATATATCGCTCGTTGTCGTAAAAAAACTTTGATTGACGGAGGTACAATGGATATTAAGACTGAGCATACGGAAGGAATTACCGTGCTGTTTATCAGGGAGGACCGCCTTGATGCAAACAATTCTGAAGAACTCAAAGTAGAATTGCATCGTCTTTTTGACACTGGAACAAAAGATCTGATCCTCGATCTTAAAGAGATACTTTTTATTGACAGTTCAGGTCTTGGGGTACTGGTTTCAGGTTATAAAAACGCTTCAACCGTGCATGGAAGCCTCAAATTGTCAAATTTGCAGTCGCAGGTAAGATCCATGTTTGAACTGACCAGACTTCATAGGGTTTTTGACATTTTTTCAACTGTTGATGACGCACTACAGAGCTACAACTAATGTAGAGGCATGGAATGAATAAACTCTCCATGACGGGGAAATGTATGAAAAACGACATTGATATTGACATAACAATACCAAGTCATACCAGATACTTACGTATGATAGGCACAATTGGCGAAAAAGTGGCGCAGGAGATTGACTGCCCGGAAGCAATTCGTGAAACATTGCCCGGCCAACTCGCTGTCGTCCTGACAGAAGGCCTTGTCAATGCCATTAAACATGCCAAAAGTGCCGCTCCAGACGAAGAGATTCATGTCCGAATTAACGTCTCGAACAAAAATCTTGTGGTTCGTATCTATGACAACGGCATCGGCTTTGATCTGGATGCGGTACCGCCCCCCTGTTTTACTTCAAGCGGATTGGAAGAAAAAGGGCGCGGAATTTTCATTCTCAGGTCACTGATGGACACGGTAAAATATACTCGAGCTAATGGCGGGAACGTTCTCGTGATGGAAAAGAAGCTGGCGTAATCCTGAATAAAACCTCTGCATCAATAAACAGGCGTTGCTGCAACTCCCCACTGAGCCAGTTCAGCAAGCACGCCGGAAACAAGGGCATTGAACTGTGCCTCAACTTCTGCCGTCAGCCCAATCTCCATTTCTATTGACCCCGGCTGCACCCCTATCAGCACCATTTCTTTTGGCAAATGCCCAGTCAATTCGGAAACTGCCAAAAGATCCTTAAGTCCCATCTGATGTGGCGATATTTTAGTCTGCAACGCGATCGGCAACTCCTGCCCGTACAACCGGACACAGGTTCCCGCCTCTGTACCGGTTTCAACGGCGTCAATTATAATCAGGTGAGTGATATTTTCAAGTTTTGGAAGCAAGTCCAATCCCAGCGTACCACCGTCCATGATTTCAACGTTGTCCGCGAAACGATAGTCCCTCTGAAGCCGCTGGGCAACCAGAACGCCTACCGCATCATCACTCATAACAAGATTACCGATACCAAGAACCAGAACAGATATTTCGGACGGAGTTATAGTCATAAACATTCCTTACATACGAACGCTGCGCGTCCACTAATTGGTGCTTATAGCCAGAGACAACAAGGGCGCAGAAATGCGCCCTTGAGAATTGCCACCAGTTTCCGGGAGTGAAAACTATTCCCGTACAAACGTATCGATATCGGTTTCGTGAACCATTCCCATTAGACGAGCGTATTCAGATTCAATGAGTTGATAATGATGATTGGTTTCCGTTGCATTCAACTCATAGACCGCTTTGACCGTGGGATCGTCAATTTTTGCAGCTGTTTCTAACAATGCTTCTTCAAGATTCTTTTCTCGCTCCATTGCCAGTTCAAGTGCCTTCTGTTCGCTGAAGTCAGAAGATATCAAGCGGGCTATCGTAGAAACCCAACTTGATTCGTTGTCCGGAGGAGAATCCAGAAACACATCGAGAGAAGGGATATCGGTACCCTCGTAAATCTTGTAAAATTGAGCTGCATGCTCCCGCTCTTCTTTTGCAAGCAACTCAAAGGTACGGCGTGCATCAGGAATATTCATTTTAACTGCGCCGAGCTGATAAAAGTTCATTGCATTTTTTTCAGTCTGGATTGAGCGCTTGATCGCCTCTTGAATATCAATACTCATGGTATTACCTCCTTCTATTGAAATATAGTGTTTGAAAAATACCACATAAGTCCTGTTTGTCAAGTGACTGCACAATTGTATGCAATTTGATCTACCCAAAGCGATTGACATCAGTACATCACGACGTGTAAAAGAAAATACCTTTTTATTGAATCAGGCGGGAGAAACTATGGCTATTGAACCAAATAAAATAATTTACTCGATGATGCGAATCAGCAAGTTTTATGACAAGAAACCGGTCATCAAGGATATATCACTATCATATTTTTATGGTGCCAAGATCGGTGTGCTGGGATTGAATGGTTCCGGGAAATCATCACTGTTGCGGATCATGGCCGGGGTTGACAAGGAGTTTAATGGACAGGCGGTACTTTCAGCGGGATATACCGTCGGTTATCTGGAGCAAGAGCCACGGCTTGACGAAACCAAGACTGTTCGCCAGATTGTTGAAGAAGGAGTTCAGGAAACAGTTGACCTGTTGGCCGAATTCAATGCCATTACCGACAAGTTTTCCGAGCCGGATGCAGACTTTGAAAAACTATGCGATCGCCAGGCGGTTCTTCAGGAAAAACTTGATCACCTGGATGCCTGGGATCTGGACTCGCGTCTGGAAATGGCAATGGATGCCCTCCGCTGTCCTGATGGAGATGCGTCAGCTAACGTTCTGTCCGGTGGGGAAAAACGTCGGGTTGCACTCTGCCGCCTCTTGCTTAAAAAACCTGACATCCTGCTTCTGGATGAGCCGACCAACCACCTGGACGCAGAAACAGTCGCATGGCTGGAGCATCATTTGCACAGCTACCCCGGTACGGTCATAGCGGTAACCCACGATCGCTATTTTCTGGACAATGTCGCCGGATGGATATTGGAGCTGGATAGAGGCGAAGGTATCCCGTGGAAAGGAAACTATTCGTCGTGGCTGGAGCAAAAACAAAATCGTCTGGCTAACGAAGAAAAACAGGAGAGCGACCGCCAAAAAACCCTGCAACGCGAACTGGAATGGATACGAATGTCACCGAAGGGCCGACATGCCAAGTCGCAGGCCCGAATCAGTGCCTATGAAGACCTGATTGCACAAGAAAGCGAAAAGCATGCCCGCGACCTTGAAATTTACCTGCCGCCCGGCCCTCGCTTGGGTGATATCGTTATTGAAGCTGACAGCGTTTCCAAAGCCTACGGCGACAGACTCTTGGTCGAAGGGATGACCTTTCGCCTGCCACGCGGCGGGATCGTCGGCATTATCGGCCCGAACGGTGCGGGCAAGACCACCCTCTTCCGCATGATTACCGGGCAAGAAAAAGCTGACTCGGGGTCGTTCCGCATCGGTGAAACGGTACAATTGGCCTATGTAGATCAAAGCCGCGATGCGCTCAATCCCGACAAGAGCATATGGGAAGAGATTTCAGAAGGGCAGGAAGCGATCCAGCTTGGCAAAGTGTTGGTAAATTCACGGGCCTATGTTTCCCGTTTCAACTTTTCCGGAAGCGATCAGCAAAAAAAGGTCGGGACGCTTTCAGGAGGAGAGCGCAACAGGGTGCATCTCGCCAGAATGCTGAAGAGCGGCGCCAATGTGATCCTTCTGGATGAACCGACCAATGACCTGGATGTCAACACGATGCGCGCTCTGGAAGAGGCCCTCGAGAATTTTGCCGGCTGCGCGGTGGTTATCAGCCATGACCGCTGGTTCCTGGATCGGATTGCCACCCACATTCTGGCGTTTGAAGGTGATTCAAAAACAGTCTGGTTTGAAGGGAATTATTCGGAGTATGAAGAGGATCGCAAAAAGCGGTTGGGTGCTGCCGCCGATATTCCTCATCGCATCAAGTACCGCCAACTGACGCGGTCCTGAGACAAACAGGATCCGTTCGTTAACGAAGCTACTTATTTTCAGAAGGACTCTTAATACGACTTCTCACGTACTTAATCATCCGGACCGTTCCATGCTGGCCTGCATCAGCTCAATAAAAGCCTGCCGGGTTTCCGGATCTGCGATAGAAGCTGATTGTGATTCAATTAAGTTCTGCTGTTGGGGAGTGAGCGGGCGGACTGTTGCGGATTCCTCCGGCATGTTGACAACTGGTTTATCAACCCTGCCCGCTTTAAGCACGATTTCATGCACTATCTCAGCTCCGAGGGAGCTGTTGAGTTTTTCTTTCATCATGGCAGTCATAAAACGGAGTTCCTGCATCCAGGGAGCGCTGGCTACCGCCACTGTCAACGTGCCATTGATAATTCTCACAGGGCGCGCACGACTGGCTAACGCCGCACCAACAACGTCCGGCCATATGCGCCATATTTCCGCTTCACGCAAGCGCTCCGCCAACCCGAGGCCAACCAGGCTTTCGTGCATCAATCCGGATAACGGGCGGGGAAAATGCATCCTAGGGCGCTTTGGCATTTTGTTTTCTCCGTCTGCTTACGACGCCACCAAGAATCTGCCCGGCGACCGAGCCGCCCAATGTTAAAGGGATAAAATGCCAACTGATCCCCGCCTTGAGACGCAATAGTATAATAAAGGGGATCGGTAGATGAATCAGAAGAAACCACATAAAGGAATATTTCGGGTAATTCTGACGAATATAACCACAGGGAACACTGATTATTAAAGCGAAAATAACCAGCCCGACAATAAGGATTGTGCCTTCCATGTACTACTCCTTTCAGGCATAGTAGAAATTCACACAATTTTTGTCAATCAGCTTTATGCTGAGATACATAATAGTGAACTTAGAAGAATGCAGGAGAACAGTACAGTGATTCAACACGGTCAACTACTAGCGGTATTCAATTCAGCACATCGAGTTATGAAAGCTGAAAACATACTCAAAAAGCGTGGAATGGATATTTTGCTTATTCCAGCTCCTCGGGCTCTTTCAACTGATTGCGGTCTGGCGATTCGATATGACAGCAATCTTCATAATAACGTTATGGAAGCACTTACAGCTGAAAAACTTTTACCCGACTTTGTCTATCAAAAAGACAGCGATGTGCATTACGAACGTATTTGGAGCATTGAAGATGATGACAATTCAAACAGTTAATTAATAATTACCCCGGATATACTCACCCTTCAGTAAATCACCAAAAGCACCAGTAATTGAGAACATCACCCCGGTATTCCCGTCTAATACAGCTTAAAAAACAAATAGTTCTTGACAGTAACAAAGGTCCACCTTTATAGTGATCCCCTTTTGGAATAACTCTGTATTCAAGGTAGAATAACTGACAATGTTTGACAGCCTATCCGACAAACTGGAATCAGTCTTTAAAAAACTTCGCGGCCAGGGAGTGATGACTGAGGAAAACATCAAGGAGGCGTTACGCGAAGTTCGCCTGGCGCTCCTTGAGGCTGATGTCAACTTCAAGGTTGTCAAAGACTTTGTTGAAAATGTCCGGAACAAGGCTGTCGGTACTGAAGTGCTGACCAGCATGTCGCCAGGCCAGCAGGTCATCAAGATTGTCCATGACGAACTTGTTCTCATCATGGGAGGCGGCGAGGACAATTCTCTTGACCTTGCTGCAAAGCCACCTGTCGCCATCATGATGGTCGGACTACAGGGAGCCGGTAAAACGACAACGTCCGGGAAACTGGGGAATCTGCTCAAAAAGCAGAAACGGCGGCCACTTCTTGTGTCTGCTGACGTGTATCGCCCGGCGGCAATTAAACAATTAGAAACGGTTTCTCACCAGCTCGGACTTGAGGTCTTTAGTTCAAGCGCTGACCAGAAACCGCTCGATATCTGTGTCAACGCTATGAAGTTTGCTGAACTGAATGGCTACGATACCGTTATTCTTGATACAGCTGGACGCCACCAGATTGATGATTTTTTGATGAACGAGCTGCACGACATCAAGGCAGCTGTTCAGCCACGTGAAATCCTCTTAGTAGCTGACGCGATGACCGGTCAGGAAGCGGTTACCATAGCCAGCGGCTTTAATGATCGCCTTGAAATTACCGGTGTTGTATTATCCAAACTGGATGGCGATGCAAAAGGTGGAGCAGCACTTTCCATCAAAGCGGTTACCGGTAAACCAATAAAATTTGTCGGACTTGGTGAAAAACTGGATGCATTGGAAGTATTCCATGCTGACCGGCTTGTTTCGCGAATTCTCGGCATGGGTGACGTTCTTACCCTTGTTGAAAAGGCACAGACACTTTTTGATGAGAAAGAATCCATCCTTCTTCAACAGAAGCTGAAGAAGAACCAATTTGATCTCGAAGATTTTCTTGCCCAGATGCAGCAGATAAAAAAGCTGGGTTCTGTTGAATCGATTATGGGAATGATCCCGGGCATGGGCAAAATGATGAAGCAAATGAAGGGTGCCCAGCCGAGTGAAAATGAAATCAAGCGCATCGAAGCAATTATCCGCTCAATGACTCCTGGCGAGCGCGCTAACCATAGCATGATAAATGGCAGTCGCCGTCTGCGGATATCCAAAGGAAGCGGCACAACAGTACAAGAAGTCAATCAGCTGCTGAAACGCTTTACTGAAGCACAAAAAATGATGAAAATGATGCAGAAGCTTGGTCCGAAGGGTCTACTCAAAGGAATGGGTGGACTTGGAAAGGGAATGATGCCGTTCCGTTGAACCTTGCATGAAGTATTTTCACAAAATACAATCCAAAGAAGTACAAAATCAGGAGGATACACTCAATGGCTACAAAAATCAGGCTTGCACGCGCAGGCGCTAAAAAAAGACCTTTCTACCAGATAGTTGTTGCTGACGAACGCAGTCGCAGAGATGGCAGCTTCATCGAAAATGTCGGCACATATGACCCGACCAAAAACCCGGCCGTTGTTAAGCTGAAGGCCGAAAAAGCGGCTGAATGGCTCAGCAAGGGTGCCCAGCCGACTGATACGGTTCGTCAGCTTCTGAAGAATGCTGGACTTCTTGGCAAGGCACCTGAAACGACCGCATAACGTATTCAGTTCCTCCGGTTCGCCGGCCACTCTATATGAGCAGCAGAGGATACCGCCATGAAGACTCTTGTTGAAAGCATTGCAAAGGCACTGGTTGATGACCCGACTCACGTGAATGCAACCGAGGAGACGGAAGATGGTACCCTGGTCATCAGTTTGACCGTCGCCAAGGATGACATGGGACGAATCATCGGAAAGGAAGGACGGACTGCTAAAGCGATCCGTACCATTCTTAATGCAGTTTCAACAAAAGACAACAAAAAGGCAATTCTCAAGATTGTAGAATAAATGACAGATCAGGATACATTGATTCCGGTGGGTAAGATCATCGGCACTCACGGAATTAAGGGGCTTTTAAAGCTCTACTCCTATTCCGGAAATATTAATAGCTTGCAATCGGCTAAGACTGTTTTTCTGAAAGTCAAGGACGGTACGCTCCGCGAATATACCGTAAAGAGCGTTTCTGCCCATGCCGGTGGTTTCATTTTAGGCTTGGATAGTTTTTCCGACATAAACCAGGTTTTGTTTATGACCGGATCGGAACTTTGTCTAAAACGGAGCCAACTGCCGGTTCCTGATGAAGATGAATATTACTGGCGTGATCTGATCGGTCTTATTGTTCATACCGATCAGGGCGTCGAACTTGGCCCAATTATTGATATTTTTGAAACCGGCAGTAACGACATCTACGTAGTGCGCGGCCGTTCCAAAGATTATTTGATTCCGGCTATTGCTGACGTAATTGCCCATATTGACATAACGGGGAAGAAAATGATTATAACCCCGCTTGACGGCTTGCTGGACTTATGAATTTTGACATTCTGACTCTGTTTCCCGGGATGTTCTCGGGCCCATTTGACGAAAGCATCATCAAACGGGCCAAAGACAAACAGCTCATTGACATTTCGCTACACAATATTCGCGACTGGGCCGTTGATCGTCACCAAACCGCAGATGATGCCCCTTACGGAGGCGGTGCGGGAATGGTCATGAAAGCAGCCCCACTGGCAGCGTGCATCGAGTCAGTAAAGGCCCAGCATCCGACATCAACGATTGTACTTACGTCACCCCACGGGCGACGACTTACCCATACTGTTGCATTGGAACTTGCAGAGAAATCAGGATTAATTATCGTTTGCGGGCGATATGAGGGGATTGATGAAAGAATCCGTTCCATCTACGCTGAAGACGACATTTCACTTGGTGACTTTGTGCTATCAGGCGGTGAAATTGCCGCGATGGCAATTATTGATTCTGTGACTCGCCTGATTCCAGGTGTACTTGGCAGTAGCGAGTCAGCTGAATCAGATTCTTTTGGTGATGGCTTGTTGGAGTATCCACACTACACTCGCCCACCAGAATTTAAAGGTTTTGTCGTTCCTGAGGCTCTGCTTTCGGGACATCATGAGCAGATTAGAAAATGGCGCCGCAAAGAGTCTCTGCGTAAAACCAGATCGCTTCGTCCGGATTTGCTCTCAAAGGCCGTGCTGACACGAGAAGATCGCAAGATGCTGACAGAGATTGAGCATGAGGAACACCATGGCGTGTAATAATCTGGCCATCGCCCTTGTTCATTATCCGGTTTATAACAAGCATCACGAGGTTATCACCTCAGCTTTAACAAACCTTGATCAACACGATATCGCCCGATCATCAAAAACGTTCGGTCTGGACCGTTTCTATATTGTGACTCCTTCCGAGGAGCAGCAAAAGTTGGCAGAACGCATAAGCGGTCACTGGCAACAAGGGTGGGGAGCAGAATACAACCCTGATCGTAGACAGGCCCTCGATATTGTCCGGGTAACACCTTCGGTTGCATCCGCTGTAGCAGACTTTCAAGGCGGATTCAGTAAACCGGTAAAAATAACGACCACCGGTGCTGCACGGCGCCCCGGGTCGATAGCACTGGTGACATTCAGGGAACTTTTGAAGGAGCCTGATCAACCGTATCTGCTATTACTGGGCACCGGATGGGGATTGACAGAGGAATGTTTTATAACCGCTGATCTTATACTTGAACCAATTGCAGGAAACGGAATATACAACCATCTCTCAGTTCGTTCTGCAGCAGCAATAATGCTTGATCGACTCAGAGGAATTGAACGTGAAGATACATAAACACAATCAGAGCATCATACAGGAGGAAGGTACCCAATGAACACCATCGATTTTCTGGAATTTGACCAAATGAAGAAAAATGTAATCCCTTTCAAGGTTGGGGATACTGTAAAAGTACATGTACGAATTGTTGAAGGCGACAAGCAACGTATCCAGGCATATCAGGGCGTTTGCATTGCGCGCCAGAATGGTGGCGTTCGCGAAACATTTACTGTTCGCAAAATTTCCAACAGCATCGGCGTTGAAAGAACATTTCCGCTTCACTCACCAAATATTGAAAACATCGAAGTCATGGTTCGTGGCCATGTCCGTCGCGCCAAACTCTACTATCTGCGTAAATTGCGCGGTAAAGCAGCCAGGATCCGCGAGAAGAAATACGTTCCTGTTGCCAAATAGTTTAAAAAAAAGCCCCGCTCTTGCGGGGCTTTTTGCTTTGATCTGAGCAAATATGTTTTCATGCAGTGGAATACTCCGTTAATACTGAAATCCTGTTTATCAAGGTCAGGACTGATTATGACACATCAAGGCGAGCTATTTACAACTGCCCCTCTCAACACTCTGATGTTCGAGGATACTGCATACTCCAACGGCTATACATGCGTAGCAGGAATCGATGAAGCAGGCCGCGGACCGCTGGCTGGTCCAGTAATGGCTGCTGCGGTGGTTCTCCCTGCCGGACTTTCGATCACTGGTGTTGATGATTCAAAAAAGTTGACTCCAGGCAAGCGTGAAAAGTTATTTGAAATCATCATGGCGCACGCACTCACAGTTGGTGTCGGCATCATAGGTCCGGCTGAAATTGACCGGATCAATATTTTGCAAGCAACCCGTCGTGCCATGCTGGCTGCTGTTCAGCAACTTTCCCCCCAGCCGGACTATCTTCTAATCGATGGAATCAGTACCATTAACAGTGTCATCCCGCAAAAAACTATAAAAAAAGGCGATTCCTTAAGTATTTCCATAGCAGCCGCCTCAATAATTGCCAAGGTAACCCGTGACCGTTTCATGGCCAAAATGGATGTGAAATATCCAGGATATGGATTCTCCGGGCACAAAGGTTACGGCAGCGCCGCTCATCTGGACGCTATCAGGATACTAGGTCCATCCCCCATCCATCGACTGACATTTGGTGGTGTCAAGGAGCATGTTGCTGACACCTTTTTATAATTACATTTTATGTTTCACCAAATGATGTATCTTCATACTTTTATTAAGTTTATTAACTCAGGCATCATCTAACATGGTCACTTTCTATGCATCAAGAGGTTATGTAACTTGGGACTCACCTCCTTTATTTGCTTGTCCACCTTATGTAACGGTAACCAGCATAATTTTACGATCACAGCACATACCTTTCAATGAGAAAAATACACACTATTTTACTGTTTAATTTTCAGAAATAATACTATATAACTTCTGTAAATTATGTAACTTAGAGGATCGAGCATGGACACTCCATCTAAAGATGCACCAGTTTCCTCTCCGAAAAATGGTGTGATTACAGACCTATTAATTACCGAGAATATCATCACAAATCAGCATCTTGCGTATGCCATCCGCGTTCGCAGCAAACTCACCACTCCAAAAACCATGGTTGACACTCTGCTTGATCTTGGGTATCTGACACGGGATGTCCTCCAGGAGACATTAAGAAGCAACCGCCTTAAAATTCGCTTGGGAGACTTTCTTGTTGAACTGGGGTATCTCCGTGAATCCGACTTGGAACAGGCGCTTGGAATACAACGGGAATCGTCTAACAAGCCGCGGTTGGGAGAAATACTGGTTGATCGGGGCTTCATTGAAGGGCGGAAACTACTGGAAGCCCTGTCATATCAGCTTGGCTACCCCCTGTTGGAACTGACCTTTATTTCGATCGATCGCACCCTGCTTTCAGTCATTCCATTATCAATTTGCCGTGAACTTGACATAGTTCCGGTTCGACGCGAAGATTCTCATATCATCCTGGCACTATCAGATCCACTTGATCAAAAAGCACATGATTGTGCCCGAAAGTTCCTGGGAGACCAGGCACGATTTGCCATTGCTTCCAAAGAATCCATTCGTGACACGCTGAATGCCTTGGAGCGGTCAGCAACCCAGCCGATACTCTCTGATGAGAGCACAATTATAGGAATGATCAACACCCTTCTGGATGACGCCGTTGAGGAAGGGGCCAGCGATATTCATATTGAACCGATGAAAGACCGCCTCCGTGTTCGCTTCAGGCTTGACGGTGTCATGCACCATCACAAAGATTATCCGAAAGAAATAGCCCCTCAGCTCTCAACGCGCATTAAAGTCATGGCACAATCCGACATTGCCGAAAAACGACGTCATCAGGACGGTCGTATGCTCTACAAAAGCCATAAGCATGGTGTAGACCTGGACCTCAGAGTCTCAATTTTTATTACTATTTATGGCGAAAAATTGTTATGCGGCTCCTCAACAACAAAACGTCGCTCCTTGATATCAAAGAGATTGGCATGGCTCCCCGCATGCTTGAACATTTCATTTACGAAGCGGTCGAAGTACCCTCCGGCGTCATGATCATCACCGGCCCAACCGGCTCCGGCAAAACATGCACACTCTACAGCTGCATAAATTACCTGAATGATGTCAACACCAGTATAATAACCGCTGAAGATCCAGTCGAAATTGTCATTGACGGAATTTCTCAATGTTCCATAAATTCAAAAATTGGCGTTACCTTTGAAGAAACCTTGCGGCATATTGTCAGGCAGGATCCTGACATCATAGTCCTCGGAGAAATTCGCGATAATTTTTCTGCCGAGACCGCAATACAGGCGGCCTTGACCGGCCATAAAGTATTGACTACTTTTCACACTGAAGACAGTATTGGTGGTTTGATCCGCTTGATGAATATGGAGATCGAAGCATTTCTGATATCATCCACTGTTGTCTGTGTTGTTGCACAGCGCCTGTTGCGACGGGTCTGTCCCGACTGTGCCGAACCGTATATCCCTACACCACTTGATCTGAGCAGACTTAATGTTTCCGCCAACGACTTGGTTGGTGCCGAATTCAGAATCGGGCGAGGCTGCAAAGCGTGCCGGTTTAGTGGCTATCGTGGACGAGTGGGGGTTTTTGAGTTACTGGTAATGAATGAAATGGTAAAAAATGCCATCTTGAACAAAAAAAGTTCCTACGACATTCGTAAGATCAGTATTGAAACATCAGGCATGGTAACTCTGCTTGAAGATGGTTTGGTCAAAGGGGCTCGAGGAGAAATTTCGCTGAAAGAAATCATCTCTGATCTCCCGCGGCTCGGCAAACCCCGGTCAGTTGCTGAATTAAGACGAATATTGGGAGTTAAATAATGATTCCAACTGAAAAGCCCCTTATTGAATTAATCAAAGACCACCTTAAGGGAGATCTGCAGGGTCTGCCCGTGTTTAATTCTGTCGCGGTTAAACTTCAACAGATGTTGGTTCGACGTGACTTCAATATGGAAGATGTTATCGAAATGATCAGTGAAGATCAATCCCTGGCAAGCCAGGTACTCAAAGTGGATTCATCGTACTATGCCGGCTTGTCATCGATTGCCACCATCAAAGATGCCATCGTTCGCCTGGGCGCTCAGGAAGTAGCCAATATGGTTATGATGGCCTCTCAGTTTGAGCTGTATCATTCTGAAGATGAGTTTTTGAACAGTTCAATGCAAAAGCTTTGGGTTCATTCTCTCGCGTGCGCAACCGGAGCTAAATGGCTGGCAAAAAAAGCGGGTTACGTTAATTTGGCTGCCGAATGTTTTATGGGTGGGCTATTGCATGACATTGGACAGCTGGCTTTACTAAAAGTACTGGATGACATTCACCGCAACAAGGAATCGAAAGCCGCTTTTTCAAATACTCTGATCAGTGAAATTCTTGACCGGATGCATGAAGATGTCGGCCACCAACTATTAAAATCCTGGAGTCTGCCGGAAGCGTATTGTACCATTGCAGCCAACCATCATAAAGAGGACTTTGACGGAGCTGATATTTTATTACTTATTGTTAGGCTATCTGACAAGGCATGCAAAAAAGTTGGAAAATCACTTCATCCTGATACTTCTTTATCGCTTGTGTCTACTCCTGAAGCACACTTTCTTGGAACAAAAGAGATGACACTGGCAGAACTGGAAATTGTCATAGAGGATGCTGGCGAACTTCAGATATAATTTCCATTGGGCGAACTATTTGAGGTATCGTGCTACGGCTCGATTATGTTCTTCAAGATTTCGTGAAAACTGGTGAGTGCCGTCCTGGCGGGCAACAAAATAAAGATAATCAGTTTTTGCCGGGTTCAGTGCCGCCGAAATAGCGTCCCTTCCCGGATTGCCAATTGGACCTGGAGGAAGTCCTTTATTGAGGTAGGTATTATATGGTGAGGGAAGCTGAATATCTGCTTTAGTTACCTTCCCAGAGAACGCCCGGACACCGTAAACCGCGGTCGGGTCGCTCTGAAGAGGCATACCGAGCTGCAAACGATTATAGAACACTGATGAAATGAGTGGTTTTTCTGCCGGTAAAACAGCCTCTTTTTCTATTATTGATGCCAATGTGATTATTTCGTGACGAGAAAACTGATGTGCGGCTCCCTCCGGGAAAGCTGCATAAACCTTGTTAAAACGCCCGACCATTTGTTCCAGCAGTTGTTCCTCACTCCCTCCCCATGGAAGATTGTAGGTGGCGGGAAAGAGGTACCCTTCCACACTGGATCCTTTAAGGCCAAGGCGCAGTAATAATGTCTTGTCCCTGCATTTTTCAAGAAAGGAATCTTTATTGAAATACCCTTGCTGTTGCAGCAACTCAGCGGCCTGATACATGGAATATCCTTCAGGCAGGGTAAATTTGCGATAGTCCACCGCCCCGGAAACAATTTTATTCATAATTATTTCCGGGGTCATCCCGTCATTAAAACGATATTCACCCGCTTTCAACCGGTGAGCATTACCCCGCAGACGAGTCATCAGAATAAATTGCCATGAGCTGCGGATAACACCGCCAGTTTTGAGCTCACTGGCCAGTGTGCGAATGCCGCTGCCCGGTGGGAATGAAATATTGCAGACTACAGACCCTTGACCTGGAGAAACAAAAAGACAGGTAAGGTACCAGAAAAGACACATCAGCAAAAATATACGAACTGCACTTACGCAGATGACTTTGGTGGACAAGTTAGCAGAAAACATTATTCAAGAAAGCAGCCTTGGAAGTAGTGTATGACCGTCAACCAGGAGGCCTGTCGCTTTGGCTTGTGATTCGTCATACGAGACAGCGCCGTTTCCATTGTCTGTCCCGCTCCGGTAGATTATAAAGGGTACAGAGTCTGAAGTATGGGTCATTAACTTTACCGGTGTCGGATGATCCGGCATACAAAGAATGACGTAATCATCGAATTTCTTAATTCCTTCCAGAACGGTTCCAACCACCTGACGGTCAAAATCCTCAATTGCCTGAAGTTTGTGCTGCATGTTGCCGGCATGAGAAGCCTCATCAGGCGCTTCAACATGAACATAAACAAAATCATGAGTTTCGAGGGCATTCAAGGCTGCCTGCCCCTTGCCAAGGTAGTTGGTGTCGATGTAGCCGGTGGCTCCCTCAACGTTTATAATGTCAAGACCGGCACAGATGCCTATGCCCTTGATCAGATCAACGGCAGAAATCACCGCCCCGGTCAATCCGAATTTTTCCTGATAGGTTTCAATACGCGGCATCTTGCCATGCCCCCACAACCAGACTGAATTGGCAGGAAGCTGCCCCTGTTCCTTGCGCTGCGCATTGACCGGATGGCTATGAAGAACCATCTGGGCATGATTCATAATATTAATGAGCATATCCGCCCCATCTCCACGCGGAAGGGAGTCTATAATTGCCTTCCCGGTAATATCATGAGGCGGTGTAGAACTCATGGTGTCTTTACCCCCACGCCAAACCATCAAGTGCCGGTATCCTACGCCAGGGTGAAATTCAATTTCAGAGCTGCCAAGCTCCTTCTGGAGCGCTTCAACCAGTACGTGGGCCTCTTTGGTAGTGATATGTCCGGCAGAGAAGTTCTGCATATAGATCGAGCTGCCCTGTGGCTTAAGCGTCACCAGATTCATTCGGAAAGCAACATCATCTGGACCGAGTACAACTCCCATGCTGATCGCCTCTAAGGGTGAGCGCCCAGTATAGCACGTGCAAGGGTCGTAGCCGAACACAGACAGATTTGCCACGTCGCTGCCGGGGGGCAATCCATTTGGAACCGTGTGAGCAAGGCCAACCTGACCATGCTGAGCCATAAAATCCATATTGGGAGTCGCAGCGAACTGGAGTGGAGATTTATTGCCCAGTTCGTTGTAAGCAATGTCTGACATACCATCGCCAAGCAGAATGATAACCTTCATATAAACCTTTCAAGAAGAAATGAACTTCTGTAGCCAGTATCTTAGTTTCCACACCCAGCGTATGTCAATCAATCACCTCAAGTTGATAAAAACCTGAACCAAACGTGGCGCCTTTACCGGCATTAAAATAGCTCCCAAGAGTTAGCAAAGAGAGCATCTGCTCAACAAGTCCGGCGCATTCAGCAGTACCGGTCAGCCCTGACCTGTTCAAACGCTTTGACCAAGTTGGTTGAGTATACTGTATTTTATCGTCGAAAACAGCAACGTTTTGAGCGGATTCAGATAAAAATGCAAAATCAATATCCAGTTTTCCGGTACCGTAATATGCCCACAAAGAAGAACAGCGTCTCATTTGTGAACACAAAAACATACCAAAATCAAATCTGTGTGCAATTGAGCCATTGCTTAACAAGCGTAATGGAGTTTTCAGGTTCAATCTTACAGAGTCTGAATGAACACTGTTCTGCAAAACATGCAGTCCGGAAAGCAGGATGACATTCTCTGGCAGTAATGCCGGCTGAGTAATCGCATGCCGGCCCCCTTTATAATCGAGACTGTAATAACTCAGTTTGTATTTTGCAGGAGACAAGACTGTTGATACACCTGCTTCAATCATACTAACGAGTGCTGCATGAAAGAATTCAATATAATTAAGTGCACCGCCAACAATGACAAGGCCTACCGTACAAGCTGATACGTTGCCATCACCCCCGATTACATGAAAAGAGAATGGTAATGAAGGTTTTTGATGTAGGCGGACAATCTCCGGATTTGACGACAAACCTTGATGAAATACTGTCCAGTACGGGCAACCGACGTGTAGTCTACAGGAAGTGCATGGTTCCGATGTCATCAAACAGCATGACGTTTTAAACTGCGATTCAAAATTTCGCAGTGCATTGTAAAGGACAGCAGCCAATTGAACCGGACTGTCTGGAACTATCTCACATTCAATGAGAACAAAATCTAAATCCATAGGATCTCAGCTCCCAAAAAAGCGGGGCAGCCAAATAAATGGCCGCCCCGACAGAACAATACCGAAGACAAAACAGAAATCAGGCAAACTGTGCCTTAAGGAACTCACGATTCATCCTGGCGATGAATTTGACATTAATCCCTTTCGGACAGGCAGCCATACACTCATAGTGATTAGTGCAGTTGCCGAATCCGCATGCTGTCATAGCTTCAGTCATGTTTTTAACGCGTGACACAGCTTCGCCTTTACCCTGTGGCAACAGAGCCAATTGAGAAACCTTGGCGCCAGTAAACAGCATGGCGGCACCGTTTGGACATCCCGCAACGCAGGCACCACAACCAATACATTCTGCTGCATCCATCGATTCATCAGCAACTATTTTGGGGATCAAAATGGCATTACCGTCGGCAACACCACCGGTGTGGCAGGAAGTGTAGCCACCAGCCTGGATAATCTTGTCCAGTGCGGAACGATCAACAATCAGGTCACGGACAATCGGGAATGCACGGGCACGCCACGGTTCGATATAGATGGTATCGCCATCCTTGAATTTTCGCATGTGCAACTGGCAGACGGTCGTGCGTTCCTGACCGCCATGCGGTGCACCATTGATAACCTGAGAACACATGCCGCAGATGCCTTCACGACAGTCATGGTCGAAAACGATTGGGTCTTTTCCGGCATGGATCAGGTCTTCGTTAACGCAGTCAAGCATCTCGAGGAAGGAGTGGTGCTCGGTGATGTTTTTTGCAGTATAGGTCTCGAATTTTCCGGGATCGTTGGCATTTTTCTGGCGCCACACGATCAGTGTCAATGTCATGGTCTTGTGATCGCTCATTATTTGTAACTCCTTACGGCGAGATGTACATTGTCGAACTTCAACGGCTCTTTATGCAGTTCGGGAGTTTTGTTATCTCCCTTGTATTCCCATGCACCAACGTAACAGAAGTTAACGTCGTCACGCTGTGCTTCGCCCTCATCCTGATACTCAACACGGAAGTGACCACCGCAGGACTCGTTGCGGTGCAAAGCATCGCGGCAGAGCAGTTCCCCAAACTCCAGGAAGTCGGCAGTACGACCGGCGTTTTCCAGTTGCTGGTTAAGCTCGGCACCTGATCCGGTAACCTTGACGTTCTTCCAGAACTCTTCACGGAGGGCAGGAATTTTCTTAAGGTTGATTTCAAGAGATTCTTTAGAACGTGCCATGCCGCAGTTTTCCCACATCAGGCCGCCCAGCTCACGCATGAATTCAAAAACTGTCTTTTTGCCGTTGATGGAGAGGTACTTGTTCTGCTCCGCCTTGACATCCTCTGCTGACTTCTTGAACTCGGCATGGTCTGTCTTGACCTGACCCGGCTTAACAGTTGCCAGATAACCGCCAATTGTGTAGGGGATAACGAAGTAACCATCGGCCAGACCCTGCATGAGGGCAGAGGCACCGAGGCGGTTTGCGCCGTGAACGGAGAAGTTGGCCTCACCAAGTACAAACAGGCCTGGAATATTGCTCATCAGGTTGTAATCAACCCACAGTCCACCCATTGAGTAGTGAGGGGCAGGATACATACGCATCGGGCGCTTGTAGCCATTCTCATCGGTAATTTTTTCATACATTTCGAACAGGTTGCCGTATCGTTCACGGATGGTATCTTCACCAAGACGTTTAATGGAGTCGGCAAAGTCAAGATACACACCGCGGCCGCCAGGGCCAACACCACGACCATCATCGCACTGCTCTTTAGCAGCACGTGAAGCGATGTCGCGAGGAGCCAGGTTACCGAACGATGGATACTTACGCTCGAGATAGTAGTCACGATCCGCTTCAGGAACTTCATTTGGATGCTTACCGCAATCTTCCTTCTTCTTCGGAACCCATACGCGGCCGTCGTTTCGCAGAGACTCTGACATAAGAGTCAGTTTTGACTGGTAATCGCCTGCCTGTGGAATACAGGTCGGATGAATCTGGGTATAGCAAGGGTTGGCAAAGAAAGCGCCTTTTTTATGGGCCTTCCAGTTAGCAGTAACTGAACATCCCATTGCATTGGTGGAAAGGTAGAACACGTTAACAAAACCGCCGGTAGCAAGGCAGACAGCATCAGCAGCATAACTTTCCATTTCTCCGGTTATCAGATTGCGTACCGTGATGCCGCGGGCGACGCCATCTACTACAACCAGATCAAGCATTTCACGACGGTCATACATCTTGACCGTACCAAGTTTGATTTGGCGGGAAAGTGCGGAGTAGGCACCGAGCAGGAGCTGCTGGCCCGTCTGACCACGCGCGAAGAAAGTTCGGGAAACTTGTGCGCCGCCGAATGAGCGGTTGTCAAGATAACCGGCATAATCACGGGCAAAGGGAACACCCTGCGCTACACACTGATCAATGATGTTGTTTGATACCTGTGCCAAGCGCCAGACGTCAGCTTCACGGGCACGGAAATCGCCACCCTTGATGGTGTCATAGAACAGACGATAGATTGAATCGCCGTCATTAGGATAGTTTTTAGCTGCATTGATACCGCCCTGAGCGGCAATTGAATGAGCGCGGCGTGGGCTGTCCTGGTAGCAAAATGCCTGTACGTTGTAGCCAAGTTCTCCAAGAGAAGCAGCAGCAGCTCCTCCGGCCAGGCCGGTTCCGACGACGATAACATTATACTTGCGTTTATTTGCGGGATTGACCAGTTTCAAGTCGAAACGGTGTTTGTCCCAAGTTTGTTCAATAGGTCCAGTTGGACATTTTCCATCAAGTATCACAATAACCCCCTTAACCTTTCAGAATGCCGGCAAAAATTGTCAGCGGGATGGTAACATAGCCCAGGAAAAGACCAAGAGCGACCAGAGTGCCGAGTCTAATAATAAGCGGCTGGCTCTTGTCATTGCTCCAACCCATGGTTTGGAAAAAACTCTGAATGCCATGTGAAAGATGCAGGAACAGGGTAACCATTGCACCAACATATATAAATGACACAAAGAAGTTTTTGAAAGCAGCGACCACCATACCCTGTACATTAGGTACCATCTCACTGTGTAACGGCACCAGATTCTTTAACGCAGCAGTTTCAGGACTTATCACCTGGAAGGTGAACTGCAAAAGATGGTAAACTATGAAAATAGCGAGAAGTGACCCGGTCCAGATCATGTTTTCACTGGCAAAGGTTGCTTTTTGGGTAGATTTGACTGCGTATTGCTGAGGACGTCCGCCACGGTTTTCAATGGTTAACTGGATACCAAACCAGATGTGCACACAGACAATTGCCAGCAGAATCAGACGAACGCCTATGATTATGGGCAGTGGTAAACTGTGGAGGTGTTCGGCATAGGCGTTGATACCACCATTGAGCCACCCGAAGATGGAGCTGTTACCGAGCAGATGTACGACAACGAACAGAACCATAGCCTGGCCTGTGATCGCCATCAGGATCTTTCTGCCGATGGATGACGAGGTGAGTTGCATAGCATTCCTTCCTTTTAGATAGTGTTATACTTCACAATGTAAATGTTCATGATACGGCAAAGATTCTTGGAGTGTGTTTGTGCATCAGGGGGACCGCGCCAACAAAATCTGGAGACAACTTTCATTCGTAAACCTCCTTGAGAGTGTTATCTGGATGCGTTAATCAAAGTTGGTGGCGCACTCCATAGTGGTACGATTGATACAACCGCGGTGATACTAAACATCGTTATAACAAAATGCAACTCTTTTGTGTATACGAGTTGTATTTAAATGCGGCCAGGCTGTCATCCAACACGCGCAAATTGCATTTTTATGTCTACTCTGATAGTAAGACATCACAGAAACAAATCCTGAAAGGTTTTCTGAATCAGAATTTTGGAGATACCATGAAATTCACGCTTTTAAAAAACGATCCAGGCAGTTCGGCACGCCTTGGAATAGTCAGTACGGCGCGCGGCGATATTCAGACCCCTATTTTTATGCCCGTGGCAACTCATGGCGCCATGAAGCCGCTCACTCCGGCACAAATAAAGGAGACGGGCTCCCAGATTATCCTTTCCAATACATATCACCTGCATCTGCAACCAGGTGAAGGCCTGGTAAAAAAGGCTGGCGGCCTGCACAAGTTTATGGCGTGGGATAAACCAATTCTGACCGACTCAGGGGGATTTCAGGTCTTTTCTCTCCCCAACAAGCGCATCACTGAAGATGGGGTATTCTTCAAACACGAGATCACCGGAGCAGAGATATATCTCGACCCTGCTAGCGCAACCAGAATACAGCAGGATCTGGGTGCCGATATCATCATGGCCTTCGACGAATGTATCCCCTACCCCTGTGACAGGTCATATGCTGAAAAATCAACAAAAAAGACCATCAGGTGGCTGAAAGAGTGCCAGGATGCCATGATCGACAACGGTCAGGCTCTGTTCGGCATTGTTCAGGGAAGTGTGTATGAAGATTTGAGGGAAATGTGTGCAAAAGAAATGTGCAAACTCGACCTTCCCGGCTACGCTATCGGAGGAGTCAGCGTTGGTGAAGGCTTGGAGCTATTGAAAAAGATCGTCGGGTTTACCACTCCGCACCTGCCCGAAAACAAGCCGCGCTACCTGATGGGCGTCGGACTGCCCGAGGATATCCTTGAAAGCGTTGAGCGCGGCATTGATATGTTTGACTGCGTCATTCCGACCCGTTATGCCAGAAGTGCCACACTTTTTACCCGCCGAGGCAGAATACGCCTGACCAATAAAAACTATAAGCGTGATTTTTTTCCTATTGACCCAAGCTGCAGCTGTTATACCTGCCAGAATTTCAGCAGGGCCTATCTTCATCACCTCTTTATATCAAACGAAGTCCTATCGGCGGTTCTGTCGGCTATCCACAATGTTCATTTTTATCTGGCGATGATGGCAGAGATAAGGCAGGCCATCGGTAACGGTAGATTCATGGAATATAAGAGCACATTTCTGGGCGAGTACCAGATGGGTGAAAAACGGAAATAGCCATCCTTATCTTCTGTTCTTCTGTTCCAGCTGCAAATCGAGCTGCTTCAAACGTTCGATACTCAAACGAAGATCTTTATTGTCACGACTTAACGACAGGTTCTGGTTGCGCAGCTCCTTGAGCTCACGCTGTTTCATCCGCAACGTAAAGGCCTCCTGCAGGTACGCAGCCAGCGGTGCGGCCTGCCTGGCCCAGATACTGTGGGGGTATTCGTTAATAAGCCTGTTAAGCAAAGCCCTGGCACGTGGCTCACCCTTTCCATCACCGTTACGAAGGTTCAAAAGAGCAAGACGAAACAAAGCTTCGTCTGTCACCCCATTCAGAGGACGGGCATCAATGACGCGCTCAAAAAGATCACGCGCGCCAGACTCATTTCCGGACAGCAGGAAATGCAAACCACCCGCAAAATTGCGTTCCTCACTGCAGGCTACCTGCGGTGCAGACGGAGTCATTTTTACGAAAGTTCCACATCCGTTTGCCAGCAAAACGGGCACCAGCATCACCACCATCACGGTGGACCGCGTAAACCTCACAAACTGTCCCCTTTCCCTACGATCACATAATTGCTTCCAGCTGACACTTTAACATGATCCTTGACTCTGGCCGCGGCAGTGGCAATTTCGGCAGCCTGAGCATAATCACCCGGGCGGCAAATCAGCGCGGCAATGGAAATTGAAATCAGGGGAAACGTACGCGGCACCCCGTAACGATCGACGCCTTCAATAGCCCCGGCACACCGGTCTTCCTCCGAATAGTGTGCCGGAATAAATGCGTCAACGGCTCTGATTACCTCCTTGCAGGCCGCCTCAGCCTTGTCAGCGCTGATTATGACTACAAAATCATCTCCGCCGATATGACCGACGAAAGCATCCGGATCACACAAACCCTTGACAGCCTCATAAATCACTTTGCCGCAATCTTTAAGAACTTCGCTGGCTTTGATGTACCCATACCGGTCATTGTAAGACTTGAAATTATCCAGATCCAGATAACACATCGCAAAAACGACCTGATTTCGCAAGTGCCGATTGATAACCCGCTCGATAGCAATATTGCCCGGCAATCTGGTCAGTGGACTGGCATCAAGACTAATCTGTTCAAGTTCCTTAAGCCTCACGGCCATTTGTCGAAAATCATCTGATAGCGCCCCGATTTCGTCACCCGATGATATCCTCGGATCATGGTCAAAATCTCCTGCAGAAAACCGGTGAGTAGCATGCTGAAGCTTTCCGATCGAGCTGGCAAAAGAATACACCATCCACCCTGCAACCAGAAAAGAAATGACAACACCGCCACAAGCGAGGCCTAGTGACCAGGTAACTGTTTTCTCCTCACTAATATCAGACTGGGCCAACTTTCGTGATAATTCAAGCCGTTGATCTTTACTGATGTTATCGATAAGCATGGAGATGTTGTCTATTGATTTCTTCATGGCGGATGCATCAGAAATTTTACCGGTAAACAGCCGATCTGCAAGCTTCGCATAATGAGTATAGCTGGACTCCAGAGCGGCAACAGCAGGTTTTTTATTAACCTCACTGAGCTTGAGCAGCATGCGACGAAACTCATCCGAATTATGATCATGGATAACACGGTATTCAGGTTCCTTCAAAATCCTGAAACGCCCTGTCAGTCGCTCCTGTGCGATCATCAGTTCATGCAACCTGATAATTATGGTCGCGGCCTTAAGATCTTTGCCGGCTATTTCCTGTTCCATCCTGTGCATGGCGCTCAAGCCTGATATGGAAAAAACAAGGGCTGCCAGCAGGCAAACTCCTGAAAGCACAAAACTGAATATTAATTTTTTAACTAGCGACATTCTAAATGGCCTGGACGGTGCCATAGCATTCTTCCTCCGACAAAATCAAAGCGAATCTATCTTATAGTACACACTGACTCCAATTGCAACGGACGGAACATACAGGTTGCAGGAACTCTCCACACTGCAAGCGCATTTGCTGATCTGAAACTGTCTATGACTCACGTGCCAGAGCACGATACCTCTTCCACTAGCTGATAGTTTTTTTGCTTGTTCTTCCACTCGGTTTTATGAGTGTAATACGGTTTATATAGTCGCCATTTGAACCGGCGGTAGAAATATCCGTTAAATGAGAACATTTTGTTGAATTCTTCAGAAAGAATGTTAGATTGTAAAAAACATATCCAATTAACCTGTTAAAAAACGTTTGAAACTTCAAGGAGTTTTCATGGCAGGATATGAGCAAACCTTCCTGGAACAGATAACAAACATCCACGGCGTTGATTTTTCAACATGGTCAGGCTGGGAAAAACTGATGCAGTGGACACAGCGGCAGGCATGGTCAAAGGATTTCCTCGGAAATGACAAGATTCCAGCCCGTTTTTTGTATCCGACCACTCTGGCAGAGGAGTTGACTAAATATCTCGGCGGATAAAGCCTTTTTTCCATTTCGGGACAAACATAAAACAGCCGACGCATTTGAAATGTGTCGGCTGTTTTTTTAGATCTCTCTCAAGAACTTCATTTCAGCAACGATACAATGCCATCATCAAGGTCATACTTGGCAGCGACAATTTTTAATTTTTTAGCATCAACCAGATGCTTAAGGATTTTGGACTGTTTGGTCAGTGAGGCAGCAACAGACCTGGCATTGACAACAACGACGCACTCTACAAATGCATCTTTCTTCGTCTCGGCACATTTAGCGTCACCCCTGCAAACGTCACACCCTCTTGCCGCATTCTTGATGTTTGGAGCAATTGCTTTAACAATAGCATCAATGTTTGCGCTGCCGGTGCCCTTTCCTTTCGCCCCAACAGCAGCGGTTACTGCACCGCACCTTTCGTGGCCAAGCACCATGACTAACGGCGATCCAAGATGTTCTGCCGAGTATTCAATACTTCCAAGTACGACCGGATCCGTGACATTTCCGGCAACACGAATAACAAAAATTTCACCAAGCCCCTTGTCAAAAACAATCTCGGGCGGTACGCGAGAATCGGAACAGGTCAGAATTATGGCATACGGCTTCTGTGAATGTGCCAGACTGGTACGAGCAGTGCCGTCACTTAAGGCACCACCGGTCATACGATTTTCTCTATATCGCTTGTTACCGTCGATAAGCTTTTGCAACGCCTCATCGGGCGTTAGTGCCGCTCCATGACTTGCCGCAGCATACGCCACGCCTGTTACGGCCACGACGAGTCCAAAAACAACAATAATGTTCTTCCACATACAATTTTTAATCATTACATTACCTCCTGCATATATTTTAAAGCAAGTCTAATGGCTCCTAAAGGTATGTCAATACCTATGTATATATGTTTTTGCCAGATTAACCACTGTGCATCAATAGTTCTTGACGTTTAACTCTACCTGAATTATAAATAACAGCTCTTGGCGGAGTGGTGAAATGGTAGACACAGCAGACTCAAAATCTGCCGAGGGCAACCTCATGCCGGTTCGAGTCCGGCCTCCGCTACCATAAATTAAGAAAAAGGTTTACAGATTTCAGTCTGTAAACCTTTTTTTGTATCTGGAAATATAAAGCCGCTGTTTTTGATCCTCACGTCGGCAGAATGCTCTTTCCCTGCTCAAGAAGTACAACCAGCATCTCTGTACGCGGCATACTGACCATCTGCTGCCTGCCGTATTCAAGCGGGATACGGAATATGGCCTGCGTCTCCAGCTCTCTCCCCTCTTCCCGATCAACCTGCATTGACGGCTTGTACACTCCCATGCCGTCAGTGAATTCAAGCATTCTATCGGCATAATTTTCTGAAATGGCCTCATTCAGATTTTGGGCATTGGCAGCGGTAATAACCTCGATCATAAGATCCCGCACAAGCTTCCTGCACCCCGGAGCCATCAGGAGCTGATCAACCGTTTGCTGCAAAAGGGCACAGAGACCATTAAACGGAATATTCCAGACCAGTTTTTCCCATCGCGTCTTTTTAAGATCATCAGTTGTGGTGCACTCAACTCCGGATGAAGAAAAAACAGATGCGATACGCTTCAGTCGCATGGTGTCGAACTGCTGATATCCACCAATGATTATTCTGCCGGCCCCCAGATGATGAACATGCCCCGGTTCCCCCCGATTCGAGCATAAGAAAGCAACGCCGCCCAAAACCCGCTCAGGACCAAACAGATCCGCCAGAAGTTCCTCATTGCCCAGTCCGTTTTGTAATGTCAAAATTTGGGTATCTGCAGCTATCAATGGTTGTATGAGATTTTGCATATAGTTGTTCGCAAACGTTTTAAGCCCGACGACAACAAGATCCACAACACCGATCGTATCAGAAGTTTTGTGCCCCGAGACTGATGGCACATAAAAATCGCCATTAACTGAGTGTACAGTCAAGCCGTTACTCATGATGGCATCATAGTCACTGCGCAGCAGAAAATGCACCTCATGCCCACCCCTCTGGAGCAATGCTCCATAATACAACCCGAGCGCACCGGAACCAACTATCGCAATTTTCATAGTATTCCCTTTCATATGACCACATACAACAGAGCACATCAGAAAAACAAGTACACATTGTCGCCAGGATTTTATCCTGATTTCACAGAGGAATCGATTCCATAGGAATTTTATGCATTTTAGTATAAAATGTCCCGTTATAAAACACTTTAAACCACTGCCTTCGGAGGCATCATGGCCTTTCACCTAACCCGGGATGATCGCCGCATCGTTTTCAAGATTGTTGCGATTTATTCCCTGTTCGGCGGACTGTGGATTTACCTGTCCGATTTTGCTCTGGGTCTGCTGGTGCGCGACCCGGACATTATCACTCAAATCGCCACCTACAAAGGATTGCTGTTCATTGCTGTTACTGCAGCCCTGCTCTATTACCTGATCGGACGCTATATTTACCGTCTGGGCGAATCAAGTCGCATGATCGCTGGAAACGAAGAAGAGCTGCGCTCACTGATGGAGTTGATGCCGGTTGGAGTTGTGTGGGCCGATGACAACGGTACCACCAAGTATATTAATCAAAATTTTGTCGAGAAATTCGGCTACGAGCTCACTGAAATCCCGACAGTTGAGGAATGGCTTTTCAAGGCTCATCCGGATGCGGCCTATCGTGAGGAAGTATCATCCTTATGGAATGCCCATGTAAGCAGATACCATACTCACGGTACGCCGGTTCCACCCCGCGATGTCAAGGTCACCTGCAAGGACGGCGCGGTTCGTCATGTAATAATCAACACCCGGCTGTCGCAGAAGCGCACTTTGGCCATATTCACAGATATCACCGAACGGGAGAACCGGCAGGATGAACTGATAAAGAAGCAGAAGCTTGAGTCAATCGGAGTACTGGCGGGTGGGATCGCCCATGACTTCAACAACATCCTGACCGCCATCCTGGGGAACATTTCATTTGCCGGCATGTTCATCGGACGGGATCACAAAGCAGAAGCGCCGCTGCTCCAAGCGGAAAAAGCTGCAAAACGAGCAGCTGAGCTGGCTCACCAGTTACTGACATTTGCCAAGGGGGGGCAACCGGTCACTCGTTCGGTTGACCCCCGACAACTTATTGACGACTCGCTTTCTCTCGTGCTGCGCGGATCCACCGTGCAAAGTCGCGTTGAAATATCCGAAGGACTGCGGACTATTGAGGCTGACGCCGGCCAGATAAGCCAAGCCTTTAACAACCTGGTCATCAACGCAGTCCAAGCGATGCCCGGGGGCGGAACAATCTCCATCCGGGCCACCAACGTTTCTTTCGACACTACTGACAATCCGTTTGCGCTCCCGACGGGAGAATACGTCAACTTTACCTTCCGTGACGAAGGGTGCGGTATACCGGCAGGAACCCTGAAGAATATATTTGATCCCTATTTTACCACAAAACCTGGGGGAAGCGGTCTGGGGTTGGCCTCGGTCCAGTCAATTGTCAGCAAGCACGGCGGTCACATCAGCGTCACCTCTGCCATCAACAACGGAACCACTTTTGAAATTCTGTTGCCGGCCGGCAAGGACTCGGTACTTGCTGAAGAAACACAGTCACCAGAAGTTGCGACTGACTTCCCGTTTACGGGCTCACAGGCTTCTTTATTGGTCATGGACGACGAGGAAATGCTCCGGGATCTTGCCGTTACCATGCTCGGGAACTTGGGTTACCGGGTGACGACGTGCGCCGACGGAGATGAGGCCGTTACTTTATACAAAGCTGCTCTTGAATCAGGTGCCGCATTCTCGGCCGTGATCATGGACTTGACTATTCCAGGTGCCATGGGAGGGCAGGAAGCCGCCCAGGCTATTCTTGCGATAGATCCGCACGCTCAGTTGATCGTCTCCAGTGGCTACTCCAACGACCCGGTTATGGCAGACTTCCGGAACTATGGTTTTAGTGCTGTCGTGCTCAAACCGTACAGCGTAACTGATATTGCCGGGGTACTGAAAGCACTCCCCAAGACCGGAAAAGCGCAGAAATGATTACGGTCTACAAGAATGATAAACCAAAGCACATTAAAAGTATTCATATTGACATCGCAAATTTAGTACCATAGGATAACTGTCGTCAAATCAGATATATATCACCGAAAAGGCAAATTCCGTGGGAACGGATGACGCAAAGCCACCTGCCCAGAACGGGAAGAGGGGTTATCGAAGCGGTAAAAATCGGCAGAGATATTTCTATACCGTATCATGAGCCTGCCTTTTCGAAAGAAGATGTGGGCTTTTTCTGTTTTCGGTGCTACCGGCACAGCCCAACAGGTCAATTTATTTATAAGAACGAGGATATGCCACTATCATCTCCGTAGCGGCATACTCCAAAAATCCCGCCATCAAAGGACCTCCTTTTCACCAGACTACTTTATTGCGGCACATATATTCTCTGGTAAAATATCAAAAGACAACACAACAATAGCAGCTAATTTCAGGGGAGGTAAGGGCTATGGATATCTTTGATTTTGCCATGGAAATGGAGCAGGATGGCAAGGAGTATTATGAAAAACTGGCGGTTGATACCACGGTTGGCGGATTAAAAAGTATATTCACCAGCTTGGCAGCAGATGAACAAAAACATTATGAAACGATCCGGGCCATAAAAATGGGTATGAATAAAAAGATGGCAGATTCCACGGTACTGGAAAATGCAAAGAACCTGTTTGAGGTTTTGTTACGTGACACAAGCATTGTCGACACCATGAAAAAATCTCTGGATGGATATGAACATGCAAGAAGAATAGAGTCGGACAGCGTCAAATTCTATGAAAATATGGCAAAACAGGAAAACAGCCCGGACACGGTACAAATCCTGCTTAGAATTGCCAATGAAGAAAAAAAGCATTTTAATATAATGGACAATCTCTACGATTTTACCTTGGCGCCGCAAAACTTTCTGGCTTGGGCTGAGTTTAGTAACCTGAAGGAATTGTAAACAACGGCACGCTTGAGCCGAGACCTTGAACGACGCTGGTGAAGGCATCGCGGTTTTCCAGCTTGTCTCGGCCAAATCGCTTGGCAAATAAATCCTGGACATATGGAATCCGTGAAGTTCCTCCGGTAAGAAAGACCGTATCAATCTGGGCCGGCATCAGTCCCGAGCGTGCGATAACGTCATCGATGCAATTCGCAACTTGTTGGAAATTTTCCGCATTGAGCGTCTCAAATTCATCCTTGCCAAACTCCTCGTTGATGCACAGATTACGATCCGTAAAACCTATCAGAGCCCGCTCCTGACCGGAAAGCTCACACTTGGTCTTTTCTATAGCCTGAAAAAGGAAAAAACCGAAATTGTCGTTAATGATGTTCTCCAGGTTCTCGATAGCTTGACGGCTATCGGTCGTGCCTTTGATCACCCGGATAAGTTCCCTGGTTTTACGCGCCCTCAACAGCGGGATACGATGCCACTGACAAAGAGTGTAAATGATACTTTTTGGAATACCGACCCAATCATCCTTGCCCATGGTCTTGTAGCGGGCATAGCGTCCGAAATGGTACGCCACCTTGTCCCACATGATCTGCGAATCAAACTTGTCACCGGCAACATAGACACCACCAAGTGAGAGAACATCACTGCGCCGGTCGGAGCGTGAAAAAGCGCCACCTTTAACGCGGATCACCGAGAAGTCTGATGTGCCGCCACCAAAATCACCTATAAAAACAGTCCGTTCCTGCCCAGCCTGCAACGTCTCCTCAAAGGCCAAAGCAGCAGCAATCGGTTCATACTGGAACCATATATTTTTGAAACCTGATTTGCGGGCGGCATTTTCAAGACGCTTCTCAGCCATGGCATCCTTGACGGCATCCGCAGAAAATACCACCGGACGGCCCAAAACCACACTCTCCACAGGGCAGCCCACATACGCCTCGCCTCTGGCCTTAATCTTCCTGAGGATGATTGCCACCAAATCATCAATTGTGTAGCGCCTGCCAAACACCTCTGTACTGTCAAAACTGCTATTTGGCAGAAATGTCTTGATCGACTGCATAAAGCGCCCGGCTGCCCCATCACTGACATAGTGGCGAATGGCCTCATGTCCGACATATATCTCGTTTTCCTCGTTAAAATAGAGTACCGAGCGCATCAGCTCACCGGCACCATCATTATCATCCACGGCTACCACTTCTACCGTGCCGTTCCTATACACCGAAAGTGCCGAATTGGTGGTACCGAAATCGATACCGAATACGATCTGCAAAGACTAATTCCTCCAATGATTCAATCAAGATATATTATCATGATCCGTAGCCTATAATCCTGCGTATGCACTGGCAGTGACCCATCCTACTCGGCCTGCGAAAGCCCGAGCGGGGTTCGCACCTTACTCCATCAACTGCTCAGCATCAAGCTTTTTGGTAACGTTGATTCAATCACAGAAATCGATTTTTTGCTCACGATATGCGATAATGAATCCATGAAAAGGGGGTGTTACTATGATCTGCACATACAAAGACGGACTAAAAGTGAACTATTCTGGTTCGCTCCAGATAACAAAAGGCAAGGACGTCAATGTCCTTATCAAGGAAGGGTATATCCCGGCCAATGTCAGAAGCGGTCTTGATCTGGCAACGAGTAGTCATAGTTGTCGTGATATGCGCAAGGTGGCCAAAGAAGTTACGGCAACCTTTGGCAAGCGAGCTTGCATACATTAGCCGGCGAATGCAGGAGAAAGCCCCGTTCAGCAATGAGCGGGGCTTTTTTCGTGTTCTTTCGACACCAAGCTGAACGTTTTATTCCGGCGTCGGTGCTCTGAGCAGCACGGGGAATTTGAAACGGTCACAAAAGAAACAGAGGGCTCCATTAGAATGAGCCCTCTGATTTTTGAAGCGTGTGCGAATAAATATTATCCTTAACGCAGCATTACAACTCTCTGTTCACTGACAGTGGCAGTCGTCACAATGAGGTCGTTCCCGATGCCTGAGCCGAGGCAGCACTTTCACTGCTACTGTTAACCGCCGTGACGACATAATAATAGGTGGTGCCGGCAGCCAGGCCGGTATGTGTATAGGTTGTGCTGCTGATGCCACTGATTTTAGTCCCGTTAGCAGGGGTGACTCCTGATGCGGTTGACCAGTACAGATTGTACGAAGTGGCACCGGCAACCGGGTCCCAGGACAGGGCTTGCTGCTTGGATACCGGTGCAGTGGTCGTAGCAGTTGCCCGGACCGAAGCGGGGCTTTCGCCAGCGCTGTTCACCGCAGTAACGATGTAATAATAGGTTGTCCCGGCGGCAAGCCCGGTCTGCACATATGAATTATTTGCCGAGGTAATCTTGGTCCCGGTTGTAGTAGTCACCCCTGAAGCGGTTGACCAGTAAATATTATACGCAGAGGCGCCGGCTACCGCCGTCCAGGAGAGAGAAACCTGATTGGCGCCGCCAGTGGCGCTTATACCTGTTGGAGCGGCAGTAACCGCAGGAGGCGCGGCATTGGTTGTCGCCTTAACTTGGGCTGAAGCAGCGCTTTCTCCCACACTGTTGGCAGACGTGACGATAAAGTAGTAGGCAGTACCAGCCGAAAGACCGGATTTTACAAAAGGGCTGGTAATGCCGGAGATTTTAGATCCGTTGGCAATTGTTACCCCAGAAGTTGCTGACCAGTAAACATTATATGAGCTTGCTCCGGTGACTGCCGCCCAGGACACTGTCACCTGATTGCTACCGCCGGCGGCACTGACTCCGGATGGTACTGCCGGCACTGTCGGGCTGGGAATGGCATCAAGGGTGGTAGCAGCTACCTGGGCCGAGGCAGCACTTTCGCCAGTGCTGTTGACTGCCGTAACAATATAATAATAGGTGGTGGCATCGGTCAGACCGGAATGGACCGAAGGACTTGTGGCATCGGCGAGTTTTGTGCCGTTAACCGTGCTGACGCCGGGTTTTGTCGCGTAATATACGTTGTAGGAAGTAGCCGTACTGACCGGTTTCCAGGAAAGCGTCACCTGTTTGGTTCCACCGGTGGCAATCACGCCACCGGGAGCTGTCGGTACCGTTGCTACCGCTGGCGCAGCTGCTGTACTTGCCTGAACCTGGGCAGAAGTGCTGCTTTCACCAGCGCTGTTTACCGCCGAAACAATAAAATAATAGGTAGTTCCTGCAGCAAGACCGGCCTGTACATACGGACTACCCGTTGTAGAGATTTTTGTACCGCTGGCGGTTGTAACTCCAGGTGTGGTTGCATAATAGAGGTTGTATGCGGTTGCATTGCTGACGGCATTCCAGGAAACGGATACCTGGCCTGAGCCGCCAATCGCCGACACACCGTCAGGGGCAGCGGGCATCACCGGGGCTTGCGGCAGACTGCCCGGATCGGTAGTGAACTGACCGTTTTTGATATCGGTAATACTGGCGGTAAAGATCACGGCACCGGTTTTGGCGTTGGTTACCGTGATGACTCCATTGGGGATGGTAATATTAACATTGTCAAACAGACCGTCCAGCCCCTGATGATCACTATTATAATTATCTTTAATTGGATCTTTGCCAACGGCACTGTACTGCTTGAGCAACGGCTTAAGCTGGTTCAGCAGGTCACTGGTGACGACAGGAAGATCGGATTTTACTTTCTGGAGAGTGGCCGGATCGGGGGCGGCATAGAGCTGCTCCGGGTTCGTAGTCCCTGCGGCGCTTGCCACCATCACGTTGGAAAGCGGGTTAACATTGGCAATACCCACTCCGTCGGCAAACGATTGCAGCTTATAAGCAGTACCAGCAACATTGCCAGTCCCTTGCAGAATAAAGGGAGCTTTCAGACCGGTAATATCGAAAGCAAAAGAGCCGTCGCTGCCAATGACCGTTGTTCTTTGTTGCGAAGGAGAAGAAGAATCCTTCAGGCTTACCTGTCCGGCCAACGGGGCTCCGACGGAGGCATTGCCACTCAGAACCTGAGATGACATGCCAGATCCACCGCAGCCGGCAAGCATTAGTACGGCAACAGCCAAGGTAAATGCGGTAACAGCGATGAAGGTGCTTTTAATGATTTTTTTCACGAGTACTCCTTTGTTAATGTTTTTACTTCTGCGCCTTGGGGTTTTAAGCACAAAAAAAGCCGGGACCGAATATCTCATGATATTTCGGCGACCCGGCTGTCTCGATGAGACCCAGTAGGCTTTCCGTCCCATTCTCGCGAATGGTTTAGTATTATCGGCTACGCATGCTAATGGTGCTGTTTTTATTTGATCCGAGTTATAGCTGAGAAAACGTAGAGCAGGTGTGATTGAGATCACATTAAGAATTAATTATGGCCCCAATTGGAGAGTTCTGTGATTGCAATCACAAAAAAATACATTTCAACAGTGTCACATACGTATACATAAAGCAGATGCTCAATCGTTCAGGACTATGCCGGACTTACCGCAGAAGAACAAAGTGCCTGTAAGGCGGCTGACACTGTGGAGACTGGCTGTTACGGGATTACCACCCCGCCCGAAACAACAAATTTTACCGCTTCCTCTACCGTCATGCCGCTCTCGTATACATCACACTCGTGGAACCAGAGTGCAAACCCGGACGTCGGATTTGGCATGGTTGGTATATAGACAACAACAAAATGCTCACCATCCCGTTCTACCTGTGCCGTCACAAAACCCACTGCACGCACGCCGGGACGAGGCCATTCCACAAAAACCGCACGCCGGTAAGAAGATCCGCTTTCCCGAAAGACCTTGATCAACTGCTTGCTTGAAGTATAGATCATCTTAACCAGCGGAATCCGCGTCAACTGATCATCGCCCCACGACAACAGGCGCTTTCCAAGCACATTTGTGGCCACCAGACCGGTCAGATAGATAACCACGGCGCCAATTATCATGCCGATGCCGGGTATATGCCCTTCACTCCGCCCGAAGAGTACCATCAGACTATCAAGGTAGCTGCCGAGAATTCCATCGGCAAAATTAAAGAGAAACTTGAGAATGAAGATTGTGATCCCGAACGGGATGACAATAAAAATCCCCGCCAGGAACGTCCCTTTAAGATGCTTGCCCAAAGTTTTCATGTAGCTATTCCTTATTCAATTATGAAAATCGGCAGATGGCAATGCCACCCTTAATGGAGGTATGCGTACTCCATGTCCCTGAAGATGGCAAGAAAAAACCCCCCGCGCAAACAGCGTGTGAATAAATTACGGCACAAGCACTTCTTAAAATCTTCATTTAAGGTCTCGATTTAATTTTCATTGCCTGATACAAACAGTGCAAAATACTATTTGGAGGTACATCATGACGCATCGTCTATTATTTCTAGTGTTCTGCGCATCTTTTGCGGCTTCCACCGCTTTTGCCCAAGACAACCTTGTGGAAAAGATTAAGCTCCTTGAACAACAGATTCAAGAACTCAAAGCCCAGAAACTACAGCAAAAAAACATCGCTGAAAAAACAGAGCAGTGCATGAAAGTCGTTGCGCGTGAAAAGTTTTGTACATGCGTCGGCAAAAGCCTGCCGCAAGAAGTAAGCTTTGAACAATATGTACACACAATGATCACATCCAAAGAAGCACTTGGCTATACACGCATGACTCAAGAGCAGAAGAACGTGATCGATACCACCGTAAGTGTGCGCGAAAAATGCATCGAGAAAGGTTTTTTTAATTAGAAGCACCTGGTCGGGGTTGTTTGCAGTAACAATCAACGGCACAATAGATAGAGAAGGCGTAACGACTCCATAGTCCTGGAGTTATTACGCCTTCTGAGATATTTTTACGTTATAAAGATCCAATCATTCTTTCCCAGAAGAGATAACCGGCAAGCAGGTTACTTGGCTGTGGAACGTACCTCCTTCAAAGCAGCCTGCAACTTCTCCTTGTTAAATCCCTGTATCCTGACCTTGTTATCGATAACAAAAAGCGGCACACCCCGCTTCTGGTCAGGCACACCCATTGAATCGTATATCTTCATCAACGCAGTCATTTGTTTTTCGTCAAGATCAACCTCATGGTCGATAAACGGTATATCGTTTTTCACAAGATATTCCCTGGCCTCCTTGCAGTGAGGGCATGTTGAAAGCGTGTAAATGACTACCAGGGGTTTTTTAACTCCTGGCAACTGATGCGAGGATATCAGCGTCTCAGTTTGGGAACGGGAGGGTTTGTTGGCCGCTTCGCCTGCAAAACAAGAGACAGAGAAAGCAAGCAACAGTAACAACATTATTAAAAGCGCTTTTCTAACCATACGATTCCTTTCTCAGTTAAGACGGTTGAAGTAACTGCATATGTACCCATAACACATTGTGGCAATATTGCAATTGGCAGTTGTATCTTAACCGGCATCAGATATAATTTGACACAAATAGACCATCACCATGCCCTGCAATTGGCCAGTGAATTTTATCCGAAATCAGGAATACGTACACAGGAGGAAAAGCTTATGAAACCAGGATTTATACTAGTTGCATGTGCCGTAACATTATTGACGGCAGCGACCTTCCAGACTGCTCTGGCCGGGGACAGAGATGAATTTCACAACTGGAGGGCCGTTGACAGTGAACAGTCGCTCGTAATGGTCGGCAAGCCGGCTCCTGACTTTAAACTGGAAGGAGTGGTCAGCCTTGAACCGGGGAAGGAGTTCAAGACCATAGCGCTGAAGGATTTCAAAGACAAATGGCTGGTGCTGTTCTTCTACCCCGCTGACTTTACTTTTGTCTGCCCAACCGAGATTAAAGGCTTCAGCGACACTCTTGCCTCATTCAAGGAATTGAACGCAGAGGTTGTTGCGGTCTCGACAGACAGCAAATGGTCGCACCTTGCCTGGATAAAAAGAGGCGATCTGGGAAATCTCAAGTATCCGCTTCTTGCCGACTTCACCAAGGAGGTTGCGCGCGCTTACAGAGTGCTTGACCCGGAACAGGGGGTTGCATTGCGGGGACTTTTTATTATTGATCCCAAAGGTATCCTTCAATACCAGGTTATTCATAATATGGATGTTGGCCGAAGTGTTGAAGAGACGCTCCGTGTCCTTGAAGCTCTCCAAAACGGTGGTCTCTGCCCGCTGGGGTGGAAACCGGGCCAAAAAACCCTCGGTAAATAGGTAAATAGTACCCAGATGGAGAAGCGGTCCCTGTTGGAACAAAAAAAAGCAATGGCCCGCCGGAATTTTCCTGCGGGCCATTTTATTACAGAAGATACAATGGATTACTTATATTCAGCCATCTCATCAAACTGCAGATATTTGTAGATCTTTTCCTTGTTAGGCTCGATCTTGTCTTTGTAGATTTCGAGGAACTCGGCCGAAGTCGGCAGTTTACCCATCAATGCCGTTACTGCACCCAGCTCGGCGGAACCGAGATACACCTTGGCGCCGTTGCCGATACGGTCATCGAAGTTACGGGTTGAGGTGGAGAACATGTTGACCCCATCAGGTACACGGGCTTGGTTACCCATGCAGAGCGAACAACCGGCGATTTCGATACG
The DNA here is from genome assembly GCA_021781535.1 of Deltaproteobacteria bacterium. GTDB lineage: Bacteria > Desulfobacterota > Desulfuromonadia > Geobacterales > Pseudopelobacteraceae > JACRCG01. Next base: position 52,020 of record JAJXWO010000025.1, read on the forward strand.
GGCACCAAAAGCACTGTAGACCGCAAAGTAAGCCTCATCTTTCAACTTTAGCTGATCCATACGGGTCGGCGGGCAGATCCAGGTTCGGACTGCCGGGTTGAACTTGCTGCCGCGCCAGATCTCGGCTGCAGCACGGAAGTGACCGATATTGGTCATGCAGGAACCGAGGAACACATCCTGAATCTGCGTTCCGGCAACGTCGGAAAGCAACTTGACATCATCAGGGTCATTCGGGCAGGCAAGAATCGGCTCGGTGATTTCTGCAAGATCAATCTCGATTACCGCAGCATATTCGGCATTGGCATCAGCCTCAAGCAGCTTGGGAGCTTTCAACCACTCATTGACGGCATCGATACGGTTCTGCAGTGTCTGAGCGTCCTGATACCCTTCTTTGATCATATTCTTCATCAGTGCCACGTTGGAGCGCAGATATGTGGCAACAGAAGCTTCGGAAAGCTTGATGCAGCCGGCTGCTGCAGAGCGCTCCGCCGCAGCGTCAGTCAATTCAAACGCCTGCTCTACTGAAAGGTCGGGCAGACCTTCCATTTCGAGAATACGGCCGTTGAAGATATTAACTTTGTTCTTTTTCGGCACGGTCAAAAGGCCCTGTTTGATGGCCCAGTAAGGAATGGCATTAACTGCATCACGCAGGGTGATGCCGGAGTTGAGCTTGCCCTTGAAGCGAACCAGAACGGATTCCGGCATATCAAGCGGCATGAAACCCATGGCACCGGCAAAAGCTACCAGACCGGAACCGGCCGGGAACGAGATGCCGATCGGGAAACGGGTATGGGAGTCGCCGCCGGTACCAACGGTATCGGGGAGCAGCAGGCGGTTCAGCCATGAATGGATAACGCCGTCACCCGGTTTGAGTGGCACGCCGCCACGCTCGATGATGAACTGTGGCAGGGTCTTGTGCATCTTAACGTCGGCCGGCTTTGGATAGGCGGCGGTGTGGCAGAAAGACTGCATGAACATCGGCGACAGGAATTTGAGGCAGGCAAGCTCTTTCAGCTCGTCGGCGGTCATCGGACCAGTGGTATCCTGTGAACCGACCGTAGTCATTTTTGGTTCACACGCGGTGCCAGGAAGGATACCTGCAACGCCGCACGCCTGGCCGACCATTTTCTGCGCCTGGGTGTATCCCTGGCCGGCTTTGGCTACAGGGTTGACCGGCAGAGTGAAGATGTCGGTAGCGCCAAGGCCGAGAGCGGTACGGGCGCGGTCGGTAACGGCACGACCGATGATTAGCGGAATACGGCCGCCGGCACGGAATTCATCAGCAAGGGTGTTCGGGGCGATCTGGAATGTGGAGAGCAGTTCGCCGCCTTCGCTCTTGATTTCACCTTTTTTGGTATCGATAACAATCACGTCACCGGTGTTCATCTTGGAAACATCCGCTTTCAGCGGCAGTGCGCCGGAATCCTGAGCGGTGTTGAAGAAAATCGGGGCAATAACGCTGCCGATGATGACGCCGGCAGTTTTTTTGTTCGGCACGCAAGGGATTTCCTGGCCGATGCACCAGAGCACCGAGTTGCAGGCAGATTTACGTGAAGAACCGGTGCCGACAACATCGCCGACAAATGCAACCTGGAAGCCATCTTCACGGAACTTGGCAATAGTTGCAAGTCCATCAGGAAAACGGGTTTTACCCATGGCCAGAGCGTGCAGTGGAATGTCAGGACGGCTCCAGGCGTCGCCGGCAGGGGAGAAATCGTCAGTGTTGATTTCGCCTTCAACCTTGTACACCTTGACCTTGATGATCTCGGCCAGGCTCGGCTTGGTGGTGAACCACTCTGCGTTGGCCCAGGAGGTAAGGACTTTTTTAGCGGCAGCATTCGTTGCGGAAAGCGCCACAACCTGGTCAAAGCCGTCATAAACAAGAGTCATGCCGGACAGGGCACAGGCAGCTTCGTCAGCAAGTGCGGCATTTGACAGCGCGGCGACCAGCGGAGCCACGTTATAGCCACCCATCATGGTGCCGAGAATACGAACGGCATCAACCGGGCTTACCAGCGGAGACTTCTTTTTCCCGGCAACGATATCGGCAAGGAACGCGGCCTTTACTTCGGCAGCCGGATCAACACCAGGGGAAACACGCTCTTTGAGCAGGGTAAGCAGGAAAGCTTCTTTTCCAGCAGGTGGGTTAACCAGCAAATCACAAAGACCGGTGGTCTGTTCTGGGGTCAACGGGAGTGCGGGAATACCTTGTGCCGCCCTCTCCTTTTCATGTGCAAGATACGCTTCAATCATCTACTCTTCCTCCTTCGTGGGGTATATTTTGCGCTGGTTGCGAGCCGTAAAAACGCGAGTGTAAATCGCATACTGTATACATTTTTTAGAGCAGCCTTGTCAAATCATAATTATTCTGAAACAGAGGCGTTAAGCCATACGAAAACGGGTCATCCGGACTTTAAAAAAATAAAGCCCCCTGCGGCTGACAGAAGCAGCATACAGGGGGAAATGTCTTTTTACTCTCAGTTAACGGTGTTGCACAACTATCTCATTTTCACACTTTTTGCAAAGCGGTCATGCTCCCGCGCCAACGATGAATAACCGGGGTATTTCTGCAACTGAGCCTGAAGCCGCGCAATGCGCTCGTTAAGCGGCGGATGGGTCGTGAACCACGATCCTTTCTTGTCTTTGCTGGTCGCTTCCACCTTCTGCAACTTTTCCAAAACCCTGATCATTGCAGAGGGATCATAGCCGGTACGATAGGTCGTCTCCATCGCTGCCTGATCAGCCTCGAACTCCATGTTTTTATCAAGTCCCTTGTCAAACAAGACTGCCTGCATATCGCCTATGGCCGAGGCAAACACCTTTCCTTTGCTCCCTCCGACGCTTGCTGCCGTGATTGTCCCGACACCCTGGAAAAACTGGGCGCGCTGAGTGCTCTTCAACGCGTGTTTTGCCGCTACGTGCCCGACTTCATGCGCCAGCACGGCCGCCAGTTCAGACTCATCGTCCAGAATGGAGACCAGTGCGCGACTGACAAAAATGACTCCTCCCGGAACGGCAAAGGCATTCTGCACCGGACTGTCCAGTACCGCAAACTGATACGGGATAGTCGTACGCTTGCTGTTGTCGGCAACCGCGTTCCCCACCAGATTGACATACCTCTGCAGCGCTTCATTTTTTACCGGATTCCCAAAGCGTTGCAGCCCTTCGAGAGCCAGACTTTCACCAATGATGCGCTCGGTTTTATAATCGATCTCCTTTGAGCTTGATAAGAGCTGAGCTGCCCCGGAAAATATTTTATTCTCTTTTGAGTCCGGCTTGACAACCTTTTGCAGCGTATCAAAAAAACTGGCGGAAGCAGCTGAAGCGGTCAGGGATACAAGCAGTGCCGCAATAAATAGGTATCTCATTTTCCACCTCCCTGAACCTGGGCATATTCGCCTATTTTCCCCTCTTTCAGAAACGCCTTCAGCTCCTTGGCGCTGACTTTTCGCGCCAGCACGCTATCAAGGGATTTTTTATACACTTCCGGGGTGCCCCGATCTTTTGCGTACGCCGTCACCTCGGGAGAGAGACCGCGGATACTCCGGGCGCTGTCAGCCTTGGCCGTATTGATCTGGCTCTTCTGCATACTGCCGCCAAAAACCCCGCCGTCATCGCCGGACACTTCAGCCGCCGGTGGCGCATCGGAAACACGGCCTGCGTACACCCACCCTTCTTTACCGACAGCCGTCCTGACTTTCAGCCAGCGACCTCCGGACTCGACAACCGTAACCTCGGTGCCGACCTGCACATCGGCGACACTTTCGGACGTTGCTGACGCCTCGGCTTTCAGCGCCGTCCCTTCACTGGATACCCAGCGCTTTTCTTCAGCCATTGCCAGAGAAGAGATCAGCAAGAGCATTAATGCGGCAACCATTCTGCGGGTAATTCTCATCATGAACCTCCTTGTATGCATTGAGTTAAAGATATGCTGTCGAGTCGATATAAACCATCCAGAGGTGCGACTATACCTTGTGCACCATCGACTGACAAACTGATTCTTGTTTCGTAGCCCGAAAGGCTGAACACGTAAGGCTATAAATAGTCTCCGGTGAGGACAAACGCCCCCCAATAACCGGGATGCGGATAACGGTTTTTCACATGCTGCATGGCGCGGGTCAGACTCTCCGCCTTTCCGTGGCTGGTATATTCACGGTAAAACTGTTTCATCATGATCGCCGTCGAAACGTCACTCACCCGCCAGAGGCTCGACATCAACGAATGAGTCCCGGCAAAGATGAATGCCCGGTTCATCCCGACCACATCGTCGCCGCTCCGGATATCCCCCAACCCGGTCTGACAGGCGCTCAAGACAACCAGGTCGGCCCGGATGTCAAGCCCGAACACCTCTTCGGCCTGCAGCTTGCCGTCCGCTTTTGCATCTTTCGTCAGACGGATGGCCGAAAAGAGCGGATTGACCGGATCAAACTCGCCATGGGACGCTATGTGAATAATACCGAATTCACTGATATGTTCCCGCACCCAGCTTTCGGTGGCACGTTCGCGGGTCAGGGTCGTCACGTCCGGATAATTCCAGCGCAGGGTGCCGACTTCCCGCTCGGCGAAAGGAAGATCAAGAGACGGATTGCCGAGATCGGGATTGCCGATGGCGAGAATGTGAAGCTTTTTCTCGGCATGCCGGCGCGCCAGTGTGTATTTCAGGACCGAAGCCGCCGGGAGATAAAACAGCTTCTGCCGGTCAACCAGATAATCACGCCCGTCGTTCAGCGTCGCAAACGACAGATAATGAAGGCTGCCGTGCGGAATGATACCGACCGCGCGGAGCGGCCCGCTGCCAGCAAGCGGCTTTGCCACCAGCAGGTCATACAGTTCGCGCGACTGTTTTTCCAGCGGCTCGAGATTTTGCAACATGCGGCGGTAGGATGCTATTTTGGCTGCGAGCTCATGGGCCGGGATATTTTCTATTACCAGCGTTGCCCGGTCCCGGTCGATCTTCCAGCAGAGGAGCTGATCCGGCAACTGATAGTACGAAAGGAGAACAACGCCCGGCTCAAGGAGTGAGCGAATGTCCTTGAGCGTTGTCGGGCTCACCTTCACAAGGGCAAGCAGTTCGGGGCGTTTGCGCTCAATATCAATCAGCAGGTCCTGATACTCACCCCGCAGTTTCTCAAGCGCCTGTGCATACCGGGCCCGCTCTTTCGGGTTCGTCGCCTGAACCGACAGGCTTTCCTGCTCAAGCATCTGTTCCTTGAGGCGGTTCTGCCGGTCGTACAGCTCCTGATCCACCGATCCGGACAAAGACAACCGCTGGCGTCCAAGAATGTCGATCAGGTTGCGGGAACGGGAACGCTCCGCCACGGCAAACGCCTCGTCACCCCGCTGCAGATCAACGAGCAGACTGACCAGCCCGGAGTAGACATCCATCTTGTCGGCGAGGAAACCGTCTTTCAGCTGGTCCAGCTTTATCTCGGCGCGCAGCCCTTCAATCGTTTCCAGCGCCTGCTGATAGGAGGCAACCGCCGCTACCGTATTGCCCGCATTCTTCTGCAGCCGGGCGAGGCCGAACAGCGCCCGCCAGCGCACTTCACGCAGCAACAGCGCATCGGCGATGTCAAGCGCACTCCGATAGCTCGCTTCGGCAGCAGCAAACTGCTTCAGTTCGGCTTCGGCATCGCCACGGGCGAGATGAATCTTGGCCAGATTGACCGTGTCGCCGATGGCAGAGGCCATGACGGCGGCCTCGGTGAACTGCTGCAGCGCGGCGGTCACATTGCCCATTTTCAAGCGGGTCTGCCCGATATTGCGCAGATCATAGGCCATTGCCCAGCGGGAGCCAAGCGTGCGGTCGATGGCAAGCGCTTTTTCAAGCGTTTCCAGCGCCGTGG
>JAJXWO010000026.1 GCA_021781535.1 Deltaproteobacteria bacterium
TAATTACCGTTTTCATATAGTTGCCTCCGAATCCTTGGTGTTAGTCATTCGTAGCGCCAAGGTATGTAGGTCTGTTTTTGTCTGTCCTTACCGTTGAGATATTTTTATCCCCACCGCCAGAGGGCAAGTATCAGCACAATAATGAAAACTATCGTAAGGTTCATGTGTGCCATGAAGAAGAATACACGTTCATGGAGCGGGGCTTTGCGGAGACCGCCGGTCACTAACTCTCCTGCCGGAGTCATGGCAATAATCTTCTCATCTCGATGAGGCGCATCTTTCAACGCTTCCGTCAGGTCGTTGCCGGCGTTATGTCTCCCCATGTGAACCCCCTGTTTCCAGAGTTTGCTTTGAGTCGCGTCATAGATTTTTCCCTCGAAAGCAAAGTAGGCGGGCCGGCCCTCCTGGCCGTTGTAGGAAGTCAGCTCTTCCAGGGTCAGTTCATCTGTGGTGTCAGGAAGCGCCGGCTCTTTCTTCTTCGCCTTGAGCTTCGGCCCGATTATGGTAATGACGAATAACGCTGAGATCACCATTACCAGATAGAGGCAAATCTTTATGAACAGGAGAATGCCGAAGCGGGTGTGAAAGAATGAATCGAAACTGGTTAGCCGGGAATAGGTTAGAATGGACCCGGTTATACCCATAATGATCATCGAGATAACGCCGACTCTCTGTTCACCGCGGGGGAGGCCACTAGCGGCGTAGGCTGGTTTGAGGATAAGATGCACGTAGAGGATTGTGCCGAACCAGAATATGCCGGTCAGGAAATGGATATAGCCGATGACCAGCCGAAACCCTTTGATAAATATGCCCTGTTCAGGATTTTTTGTTGCGGCTTTGCGTGATTCAGCAAAAGACGTTCCGGCCGGTGTCAGTTCACCTCCCCCTCCTGGGTCAAGGTGGCAGACAGAGCATGGCTGGCCGGTCTGTTTGGCATATTCCTCGGTTGCGCCAGCCAGCTGCGGTATCGCCAGCACGAATGATACCAGCAGAAATACGCCGATAAGATACTGAAAAACAACCGTGGGCATATGATTCCTTTCTGCATTCAAGGCTGAAGTATCCATACAGCACAGTAATATCTAAACTGCCGCTCTTGCGGTGGTCGGTAATCTTACCGTGCCACACACCTATAATATCACATTTATTTTTTAATTCAGCCCGGCCGGTAACCGAACGTCAATCACTGTGACTTTGAACATGTGTTGCGGTATATTTTTTATCCGCGCGCCTCTGCTTTTTGCGTCGCCAGCTGGCGCGGGTGCCAAAGAAGGTCCCGGCAGCTGTTAATACCCAAATCGTGATCGTGACGGCCATTTCGCTGGTGGTAATCATGTATGGCTCCCTGGTGGATTGCAGATGTGTATGAATGCAAACGGAGTGGCTGCCTGATGCAGCCACTCCGTTACTTGAAAATTTCCTCTGTTACGATTGCGGTCCGAACGGATCTTTCAGTTCCTGCTTCGGGTTGAACATCAGCTTTTTGAGGCCACGGTTGTTCGTATACTTGGATAGCTCAAGATCAATCGTGGCCGGTACGTTTACCCCCGCCTTGGCAAGGGCCTGGCGCAACAGGGCTTCGGCTTTGCCGGCATGCATGGTGGCATCACCCAGAATACGCATCGCTTCAGTAGGGTTATGAAAACCGAGTGAGTTCTCGGCGCCGAAGAAGAGGTTGCGATAGAATCCTTCTTCGTAGTGATCCTTGGCCAGGTCGTACAGTTCCTTGTCAATCTGCTTGCCGGCTGCCTGTTCCTTGTGGGTCAGTTCAAACAGCTTTGCCACCGTAGCCAGCGCATAACCGGAACGGATGTACTGGGAAGCGGCCCGATCCTGGATGGCAATAACCTGATTTTTCAGCCACTCCGCGGACTCGGCGTGACACTGCTGGCACGCTTTGAAATCGTTCTTCATCGGGCTCATGATTCGATGGTCAGAGATCTTCTGACTGCCTACCTTGGTGTAGGGCATGTGGCAGTCGGCACAGGATGCGCCGGCCATCCAGTGAACGCTGTTGTTTGAAAACATTTCAAACTCCGGATGGCGGATAAAAGCCAGCTTGAATCCGGTAACCGCCTGAGTCCATTCACCATAGGACTTGTCACTGCGAATCTTCTTGATAATGTTCTCAATGGAGATCTTGCCCCACGTGCTTTTATCCCACGGGAGAAAGACATCCTGCGACTTCATCTCAGGGCTCTTGACGATGCTGTAGCTCACATGGCATTGGGCACACACGAGGGACCGCATCTCCTGGTTGGTCAGTTTGGTCTGGTCAACTCCCAGCTTCTGCAGCGCCTTGCCAAGGGTAAAACCGCGGGAGATCCTGAGTGTCATGTCCTTGTTGTTGTGGCAGTCGATGCAAGAAACACCAAGTTCCTGGTGCTCCTTGGGGATCAGGGCAGCCACGTCCTTGTACGGTTTGGAGAAGTAATCCAGACCATGCTTCGCTGCCAGCGCCGGGGCATAGGGGGTCTTGCAGGTCAGGCAGACGCCGCCGGCCTTGACCCGTGACGGATCGGCCACTGCCTGGTCCTTCAGCATATGGAGATGGCCCCGGGGTTCATTGTATTCAACGCCGAAGCCCCACCCGTTAAACAGCAGCGCCATAAAGGGATATTCGGACAGTTTGTCGAAGGTTTCGCCACCGTCGTTCCCTTTCTTGTATTTGCTCTTGCCGACCGGTGTTGCTTCAGCGGTATTCTTCCAGCCCTCATACTCAGCCGGGTAGGCCTTGCCCCAGACTGCCGGGTCTACGGTGCCGTCAGGAATCTGTACCCCCTTGACCATTTCCGCTTTGGGTGGCGAACAGGCTGTTGTCATGGCGCCAAATAGCGCTGTGGCTATGAGGGTTGCAATCAGTTTCATTTTCATACCAGGTCCTCCTGAGTGTGTTTGATTTTTTAGAGTGTTTCAATGCTGCCGGAACCGGCGTGCGTAATTCGGCGGTGGCAGCTCCAGCAGTTGCGCGAGGTATCCATCTGTGACACCAATTCGCTGTGGCAGCGGATACAGTTGGCTTTTACCACCCCGGCGCCATGTTCAGACAGCGTGATTCGCTCCGGCACATGGCCGGAATAAAAAAACAGTACATCCTTCATGCCGTCGATGGATTTCCAGATGTAGTGCATGGCAACGTTGTCACCGGGGAGGTGACAGTCAACGCATCTGATGCGCCGGTGTGCACCGGAGTGCATAAAAGCACTATGTTCGCTCTCCATGACGTGACATCCTGCACAGAATCCGGGTGACTCAGACTTTGCCAGCAGTTGCGGCGGTCCCAGCAGCAGAAATACCGCACACAACGCCAGTACTGCCGCGGTAATTGCCGCTATTTTCAAATGGTGTCCACTTGGAAATGATTTCATCCATGCTCCCCCTTCCCGATAAGATACTATCCCTCTTGATTGCCCTCATGTGCCATTTCCCCCTTCTGACCGTGTAATAATTACCTGCAACTCTCTGACTGAATAGCATGAGCATGCGGAATTAAATTTGACCAAAATCAATTGTACGAACAAAAGAGCGGGAAATTACAAATTTGAGCGACGGGCGAAAATAAAAGCGGGTTAAATTTATGGTTGTACGAAAAAGAGCCGCACTACCTTTTGGGAGGATAGCGCGGCTCTTTTTGCCGTTGTGTGGTTTTACTCTGAAAACAGATGCCTGTAGTGACACATTTCCAGATCCCTTTGTGTCCGCTTCGCTTCAACACCCCGATATCATACCAACTCCATGTCCCGGTTCCGAACAGTTACGTGCCACCACCCGAATACATTTATACGGTGATCCCCAAAACATATAGGCCAGCATACCGATCAATGGCAATAAAAGTACCAGCAGCAGCCAGACGGTTTTAATCGAGGGAGACATAAACTCGTTTCTAACAATGTCTACAATGGTTATCATCCAGATTACAAACAGGAAAACTCCCAGCACAGCCAATATTTCTATATAAAATACCAGCGATTGCAGGGTGTTCTGGAACTCCTCCGCTTGGAGCTGCTTTTGTTTAGTTGCCTCCGCAGCAATTTTCTTTTGTTCCAGATTGGCCAGTCGAACTGCGGCCTTACTTTCCTTAGATGCGCCAAGCTTATCCTGCCGAGACATGCTGACTTTGACCTGTAGAGTCGTGCTCTCAGGCGGGATACCGGTCTCTGTAAAGAACTGTTCTCGAAATTTCTCCGGCACGGAAGAGGAATCATCCGTGAAGTTAACCCCGTTTGCATCTTCCCACGTGTATATTTCAGCGGATGCAGCGGCGGCAAGCGAGCTTGCCAGCAGCATCGTCAGCAACAGGGTGATTGTCCGTGATACCATTGGAACGCCTCCTTGTAACTTCGTCGGCCAGATTCTGACACAGATGAAGATTACAACTAACGTACCAAGATGATATTCGGATTGTTCGGGAATAACATTACGATATTGTTGGGTATTATTGAAAGCTGACCCGGTGCGCACAGAGAAAACCGTCACAATTATCCGTATCTTTTAACAAGACCGTCAAGTGTGGCGGATTGTAAGGGAATTCAAGATGTGAATAAAAACAAGTACAAAAAACTCATAGTTTTTTTGACCAGTATTCCCGCTCAAAAGGCCAATACTCTTTCATCATGTCAACAAGACCGGACATTCTTAATTTGAACTCTTCACGAAAACCATCTTGTCCAGTATAAACCCGTTTATCTTTGATGCTCTGACAAAGTTCCTGGCCAAGGTTACGGGCTTTTGCATAGAGATTTTCCTCATCAGGAAAGGTTCTGACTCCGGCTATTGGTGATCCGACACCGCCAACCGAGTTGGCGCCAAGGGTGTTTATGAAGCGGCTCATATAAGACAGCACCTCATCATCCCCTCCTCCGCCGGAGGTTTCAACCATGGCCGCATACTTTCCTTCCAGGGCCATGCAGTGAATAAGCCCGTTGCAACGATCGAAGAGGGCTTTCATCTGGGCCGTGACACTGAAGATATAGTTTGGACTGGCCAGAATGAAACCGTCGCATGCAAGCAGCTTCTCTTTGATGACTTCGTAATCATCATTGATGTTGCAGAAACCGGTTTTGTGACAGAGGTCACAGGCTACGCACGGCAGAACATTCAAGGTTTTCAGGGAGAGAATTTCGGTTTCAGCTCCGGATTTTTCAACTCCGGCAAGCACTTCATCTAACAGGCGACCGGTGTTACCGTGCATTCCTCTTGGGCTGGCTATTATGGCAAGTATCTTCAAGGTTACCTCTCTCTTGTTTGTTGTGGGAGACGATCAATCATCCCAAGATCTAGACAATATCTTCATTCCCAAAACGCTTGAAAAGCAATGCGCCAAGAATAAGGCAGTAAAAAAGGACATTGATGAGTGGATAGATAGAGGCGAATCCATGGAAAGATTCGCTCTCAATCAATGAAGATGCCACCTGTTGAACGCCTGAGAGCTTTGGCCATAAAAAATAAACAATTTTCCACCATGCCCAGTCGGACTGTGGATGTCCGCCCGATTGCTGGACTATCGCCTCCGCTATCTGGCTGTGGCTGGCAGCAGCTATGCCGTCGGCCACAAGGCCAACGATACCGACGCCCAGAACAGTAAGAAAAGCGACGAAATCCGGCATCAGGAGCGACAAAAGAAGCATGGCAATAATCACAAAGAGCAGATTGATGGAACAGAGCAGAGAGGCAACGAGGTATTCCGGCATGAAAACATTCAAATTTATGGATGTGATCAAGAACACAATGCTATGCAAGATAAACATGAATAGTACCGACAAGAGCCATAATCCAACAATCTTTCCCATAACATACTGCCACCGGGCGATCGGTTTGGACAATAGACACGATTGCATCCCCTCGTTCCGGTCGCGCCTGAATACTCGCATCGAAAGTAAAGCCGTTATGACCATCACGCCGGCACTAATGATGTGGAAGACCACTTTCGATAAAGCTCTGACAACCGTTCCGGCATCAAGAGAATGTCCGTTCACCATGTAATTGCCTTGATAACAGCCACGAAGAAGAAACACGCAGATGGCGCAGATAACGAACATGATGACGAAGCTTCTCTGCCGCACTTCGTCAATAAACGTATATTTAATAATCCTTGTAATGGGGGAAAGCGCGTGCGAAGTTTCCATGTCAACCTTTCACGAGTCTTACAAACACATCTTCCAGTGTCTCACCGTCTTTGACAATGGCGGAAATTGCGTCTTTTACCAAAAGCTTGCCACGGTTGATTATAGCTGCGGTATCGCATATCTTTTCAACTTCCGACAGCAGGTGTGAATTCAGAAAGATCGTCATGCCCTGACTTTTAAGCGACTCCAAGAGCTGGCGTATTTCCCGGATACCGATGGGATCTAAACCAGAGGTGGGTTCATCTAAAATTAACAGTTTCGGATCTCCCAGGAGCGCAGCGCCTAAACCGAACCGCTGAATCATGCCCTTGGAATATGTGCCGGCCTTTGTATTCTCCCTGCCGTGCATTCCGATCAGTTCGACAATGCGCCTGCAGTGATCGATAGCCTCGGAGCGGCGTATATCCAATAGTTCAGCACAACGCAGGAGATACTGCCACCCTGAAAGAGATGGTGGAATATGGTGGTTTTCGGCAAGATACCCGATTGATTGTCGGCATTCTGCCAGGGTACTTGGGATACCACGTAATGATAGGCTTCCCGATGTCGGTCGTGTAAAATCGAGCAGCATCTTGACGATTGTCGTCTTCCCGGCTCCATTGGGTCCAAGCAGCGCAAAATATTCACCTGTCTTGACAGAGAAGGAGACATTGTCAACAGCCGTAAGGGAATCGTATTGTTTGGTAACATTTTTTAATTCAATCATATCTTGATTACCCCGGCTGCGATGCCATCAGCTATCTGTTCCAGTATTTTCGAATATCGATAAAGACCACTGAATTGTTCACATAATTCACCCATTCCACTGTGGCCAGAAATGTTAACAAGTCGCTGGAAAATAGGCATTAAATCGCTCATTGCCGCAAATATTGACAGATCGGTTGCACCAGGCCGGTCTAATTCATGTACTCGTGCATTGATCTCTGAAGCAATCTTTATTTGTTCATCGCTAAAGTCCATAACTACTCTAACCTCTCTTCAAGCGAAATGTTCAGGCAATGAACGAAACAATCCCCAGGCGGGTGGAACCGTCCAGGGAATGGTTACGAAGGCTCCCGGGAGAATGCTGTTAAAAGATTGAAAAATACTTTGGCCGAACACTATACAGAATCGAATAAAAAAAGAGTCACTTCATACCGAGGTGCCTCTTCCTGTTTCCGGGAACGTTACTTATTTCATCAAGTGAACTTTGAGATGTTGTGCTGGATTAGCTTCATGATTTCTTCCGTTGACCTCGATTGACCGGCAAACAGGACCATTCCGTTGACGATAAGCGCCGGGGCTGATTTAACGCCGTACTTGAGAATAGTGCCGATGTCGTTAACGATTTCTACCTTCCCGTTGATGCCGCATGCTTTCAGAGCTTCTAACACATTGCCAAATAAGGACTTACGAACTTTTCCAATAGTTTCAATAACTTCAATCTTCATATTTGTCCTCCGTCGTTTGCACGTTGCGCCTGGTTACGTCGGCAATTTTCTGCAATAGTATCACGTGCCATCAAATTATCAAGTGGCGGATTTTTAAATGGCATATTCTTTTTGAGAATATGGAAAATATGGAAGAAATAAGGATTTCAGGACTAACAATAAATTGACAAATTTATACCAAACAAATAAGATAAATATAGTCCGATTGAAGACTGTGCAATTAGTTTGCTGCTTATATTGATGCGTATCCGGATATGGTTTACTAACAATTTTGAAAGAAGGCGATAAGGATTATGCTTACGGATTTTGGGTTATTTGGCGTTGCAGGAGTAGCTGTTTTGTTGTCGCAATTTGCGGCCTACAAAAAATTTAAAAAGGTCGAGCCGTGGATGTGTGCGTATCCCGACAGACGGAATGGTTCGGACAGACGAAATAAACTTGCTGCACGTTAATTAAATTTTATTCTGAGTGGAGCACTGGTCACCCCTTGTCGAGCGTAATGTCGTTAAGGGGTGTTTTTTTTGTGTGGAACACATGTGTGTGGGTCGCTGAATTCAACGTTGGTGCAAAAAATTGCTCATTAGTGCAGCTAATTGCACCAAAATCAGTGCACACCTGTCAGTTTGAAATTAAAAAGCCAAACAATTATATGTTGTTATGCAACTTGACTGTTTTGGTACACATTGTGGATGTCTCTGCGTACATTTTTAAACTAGTCATCAAACAAGGGGAAATCACAATGAAAAAACAGATGTTAGCAGTACTCACAATTGTTTCTGCCGGTTTTATCGCCGGTTGCGGTGGAGGCGGTACAACTACCCCCGCAGCCTCAGTTGCCGGGAAGGTGGCCGACGGCTATCTGGTCGGTGCCACGGTATTTATGGACAAAAATGGCAATTATCAGGTGGACCAGGGCGAGCCGTCAGCCACCACAGACCAGAATGGCGCCTACACCATGACGGTTGATGCCGCCGATGTGGGAAAATACCCAATTGTAGCCATTGCCACAAAGGGAATGACCATCGACAAGGATACCGGACTGGCTGTCTCCAACAGTTATGTTCTCAGTATGCCCGCCACAGCCGTTTCCGGAACAGTAAGCAGTAGCAACTTCATCAGTCCCATGTCATCGCAACTGCGTGAGATGATGGAGACCGGTAAATACGCAACCATGCAGGAGGCGATGAGCGACCTGAGGACGAAACTTGGCATGCCGGCAGGAACTGATATTATGGCAGATTACATGGCTTCAAACAACACGGCCATGCATGCCGCGGCCCAGAACATGGCGAGTTTGATGGGAAGTCAGATGTCACAGGTACTCGGTACGAGCGGTACGGGCACCACTGTGGATGTCAATCGATACCGCGGCATGATGGGTACGATCTTTAGTAACATCTCCTCGATCACGGGGCCGAATGCCCAATCTGCCATGTCCAGCCTCATGAGCAGTATGACAACAAACCTCACAAACATCACAGTGGGGCAACCTTTCCTCAATATGTCGACAGCATTTCAGGGTGGTATGATGGGGGGAACAAATACCACGGTGACTACCACACCGACGACAACACCGACGACCGCACCGGCTACCACACCGGGTACCATGATGCCGTCCTTTAACGCTTTGGCGTACTACAATACCACGTGCCTCGGTTGCCATGGATCACTTGGAGTAAGAACCGCAGCCCAGATTCAGGCAGCGATGAACAGCAATATGGGAGGAATGGGCTCCATGAGCCTGACGTCTGCCCAAATTACCGCCATAGCAGCAGTATCTCATTAGTTTGTTTCAGCATGATATATCAACAAAAAGGCCCTGTTAATCAGGGCCTTTTTTTGTGAGTGGCTTCATAATGGAGTACCTTTAAAATAACAAATATCACAGCAGCATGCCATTCCGTTCTGAATCCATCTTCAATCTTTATACAAAATTGACGTTCTTTCCCCCCATTTTGACACCGAATTTATATCGCTTTTGTTACCCTGAAATCATGGAAGGTATCTGAAGGCTGGAGGTGTCATATCATGAAAGTCTACCTGTTCAATATCGAAAGCGGACTGTACGAAGGTGAAACTTTCGAAGAAGCTGCTATGCTTCAACATGAAGAGGGTATCACACCTATCCCACCTCCAAACTATGAACAGGGCCAGGTACCGGTGTTCGACCGACGGAAGAATAACTGGGCCGTGATACCGGTCACCATCGCCAGGCAGTTGCTCAATATTAGCACGTCAGAATCAACGGAGAGTGCATTATGAATACCTATGAATGGCTGCAAACAATCCTCTTTTTCGTCGTATTGCTGGCACTGGTCAGGCCGCTGGGCAGCTTCATGGCCAAGGTATTTCAGGGGGAGCGCACTTTTCTGTCACCTGTACTGGTTCCGTGCGAAAAGTTGATCTACCGCATCAGCGGAGTGAAACCGGACGATGAGATGGGATGGCAGCGCTATGCCGGCTCCATGCTCCTCTTCAACCTGATGCTCTTCGTCGGCCTCTTCGTCATGTTGATGACCCAGCAGTTGCTGCCGCTCAACCCGCAAAAGGTTCCGGCTTTTACCTGGCAACTGGCGCTCAACACGGCGGTCAGCTTTACGACCAACACCAACTGGCAGGGGTATGTCGGAGAGCAGGCCGCCAGCTATTTTACCCAAATGGTTGGGTTTGCGGTGCATAACTTTGTTTCCGCCGCTACCGGCATAGTGATAGCGATTGCCGTGATCCGCGGCTTTGTCCGCCGCAAGACCTCGATGCTGGGCAACTTCTGGGTCGATACGACCCGCTGCACCCTCTACATCCTGCTGCCGATCTCCATCATCCTCTCACTTGTCCTGGTTTCCCAGGGGGTGATCCAGAACTTCAGCGCCTACAAAGCCGTGCCGCTGGTTCAGTCCACCAACTATGACAAGCCCAAAATGGACGACAAAGGTGCTCTGCTCAAGGACGCCAAAGGCAACCCGGTCACCGAGAACGTGATCGTCAAGGAAGTAAAAATTCCGATGGGGCCGGTCGCCTCCCAGGAAGCGATCAAGGAGCTGGGCACCAACGGCGGCGGCTTCTTCAACGCCAACTCGTCCCACCCGTTCGAAAACCCGACACCGCTATCCAACTTTATCGAGATTCTGCTGATCCTGCTCATTCCCGGTGCCTTGACCTACACCTTCGGCGTCATGGTGGGCAACACCCGTCAAGGGTGGACATTGCTGGGCGTGATGCTTTTCATCCTGATTGTCGCGTTCGGCGTAATGCAATGGGCGGAGAGCGGTGGTAATCCGTTGGTGGCCAAGCTGGGCGTACAGAGTATCAACATGGAAGGGAAAGAAGTCCGCAACGGCCTGGCCGGGAGCAACCTTTTTGCCGTGGCAACCACCGGCACCTCCTGCGGCGCGGTCAATACCATGCACGATTCGCTTACTCCGATAGGCGGCATGATGCCGCTCTCCCTGATCCTGTTGGGCGAAATCATCTTCGGCGGGGTCGGTTCCGGCCTCTACACCATGTTGGCTTTTGCGATCATCGCGGTCTTTGTTTCCGGGCTGATGATCGGACGGACGCCGGAATACCTGGGCAAGAAAATCGAGGTGCGTGAGATGTGGATGTCGATCCTCGCCATCCTGACCGCCGGAGTCACGGTGTTGATCATGACCGGCATCGCCATGATAACCCCGCAGGCCGTCGCATCCATGGCCAACCCGGGTGCTCACGGCCTCTCCGAGGTGCTCTATGCTTTTGCTTCCATGGCCAACAACAACGGCAGCGCCTTTGCCGGGCTGAACGCCAACGTCAATTTCTACAACCTGTTCGGTTCGCTGGCCATGATTCTTGGGCGCTATGTCCCGGCCATCGCGGTGCTGGCCATGGCCGGCTCGCTGGCGGAGAAGAAGTACGTTCCCCCCAGCCTTGGCACCCTGCCGACCGACAAGGTTCCCTTTGCCCTCTGGCTGACACTGGTTATTCTGATAGTTGGAGCACTGACCTTTTTCCCGGCTCTCTCCATGGGACCTATCGTAGAACATCTGACCATGCTGGGAGGTATCTAGAGTCATGTCGAAACATATCCAACAACCACAATCAGTATTCGATGCAGCGTTGTTAAAAGGCGCCCTGTTCGACTCCCTCAAGAAACTTGATCCCCGCACCCTCTGGCGCAACCCGGTCATGTTCTGCGTCGAGATCGCCAGCGTCATCACTCTGATAACCTTTGTCATGTCGCTGACCGGCGCCAACAAGGAACCGACCTGGTTCACCTGCGCAGTCACAGTCTGGCTCTGGCTGACGGTTATCTTTTCAACCTTTGCCGAGGCACTGGCCGAGGGGCGCGGCAAAGCCCGCGCCGCGTCGCTGCGCAAAAGTCGTACTGACGTAACCGCTAAAGTTGTCACCACGCCGGAGCTCACAAGCGACTTCACCGCTGTCGGCGCCAGCCAGCTCCGCAAGGGGGATCTGATTCTGGTTGAGGCTGGCGAAATGATCGCCGGTGACGGCGATGTGGTGGCCGGTGCCGCCCTGGTCAACGAGTCGGCGGTGACCGGCGAGTCAGCACCGGTAATCCGCGAATCAGGCGGTGATCGTAGCGCCGTCACCGGCGGCACCACGGTCATTTCCAGCAGTATTATCGTCAAGATTACCGCCAACCCTGGCGAGACCTTCCTGGACCGGATGATCGGCCTGATCGAGGGAGCCAAACGGCGCAAAACCCCGAACGAGATTGCCCTGGAAGTGCTGCTGATCGCTCTGACCGTGGTCTTCCTGCTCGTGTGCGCTAACATCAGTCCGCTTTCAATCTACAGCGTTACAGCGGCCGGACATGGTACGCCGGTATCGCTGACCATCCTGGTGGCGCTGTTCGTCTGCCTTGCACCGACAACCATTGCCGCGCTGCTGCCGGCCATCGGTATCGCCGGTATGGATCGCCTCTTTCAGAAGAACGTCATCGCCCTCTCCGGTCGTGCCATTGAAGCCGCCGGTGATGTCAACGTGCTGCTGCTTGACAAGACCGGCACCATCACCTACGGCAACCGTGAGGCGGTGGCCTTTGTTCCGGTGGGTGGCCATACCGAGCAAGAGCTGGCCGAGGCGGCCCTGATGGCATCGCTGGGTGACGACACGCCGGAAGGGCGGAGCGTGGCGGCATTGGCGATACAAAAATACGGCCTTACCAGAGAGACGCCGAAGGATACCGAGGTTGTGGAGTTCAGCGCCGACACGCGCCTCTCCGGCATCAATCTGGAGGGTACGCAATTCCGCAAGGGCGCTTCGGACTCGACCATCGCGTTTGTAAAAAAACTGGGGTGCAAAGCTATCCCCAGCGATCTGGATGGTGTGGTGGACAAAATCGCCCGTGGCGGCGCCACGCCGCTGGTGGTCTGCAAAGGTTGTGAAATCCTGGGAGTGATCAACCTCAAGGACATCGTCAAGGCCGGCATTCAGGAGCGTTTTCTGCAACTGCGCAGCATGGGGATCAAGACGGTGATGATCACCGGCGACAACCCGCTAACCGCCGCGGCCATCGCCGCCGAAGCCCAGGTGGATGACTTCCTGGCCCAGGCCAAACCGGAAGAGAAGTTGCGCCTGATCAAGGAGTATCAGGAGGCAGGTTACATGGTGGCCATGACCGGCGACGGCACCAACGACGCCCCGGCGCTGGCACAGGCCGATGTGGCCGTGGCCATGAATACGGGCACCCAGCCGGCACGTGAAGCGGCCAACATCATCGACCTGGACAGCAATCCGACCAAGCTGCTGGACATCGTCGAGGTAGGGAAGCAGATCCTGATGACCCGCGGCAATTTGACCACCTTCAGTATCTCGAACGACGTGGCCAAGTATTTTGCCATCATTCCGGCGATGCTGCTCTCCATCTATCCGCAACTGGGAGTGCTGAACATCATGCGCCTTGCTACTCCGATGAGCGCGATCCTGTCAGCGGTCATCTTCAATGCCATCATCATACCGATGCTGGTGCCGCTGGCCCTGAAGGGAACCAAGTTCCGCCCCATGCCGGCAGAGAAACTGCTGATTCATAACCTGCTGATCTACGGGGTAGGGGGTGTCATCGCCCCGTTTGTAGGGATCAAGGTGATCGATATGGTGATCGGGTTGATGGTGTAAAATCCCCCTATGCTAAAGGGGGAGGCAAAATCAAAGGAGACAACACAATGAAAGACATAAAACCGGCAATTCTGCTCTTCATAATCTTCACCGTCATCTGCGGCGGCATCTATCCGGCAGTGGTCGCCGGCGTGGCCTATGCCCTCTTTCCCAAACAGGCAGCGGGAAGTTTCATAACCGACAAGTCGGGAAAGGAGATTGGTTCGACCCTGATCGGCCAGCCCTTCTCCGGCGCTAAATACTTCTGGCCGCGCCCCTCTGCGACGTCAGACTTCGGCTATAACCCGATGGCTTCGGGGGGCTCCAACTCAGGCCCGACCAACCCCGCTTACCTGCAGGAAGTTGGCAACCGGGTCAAGGCGCTTCGCGATACCGGCGTGACCGGCCTGGTCCCAGCTGATCTGGTGCAGGCCTCGGCCAGCGGGCTCGACCCGCACATCACGCCGGAATCCGCCGAGCTTCAGGTGGATCGGGTCGCCAAGGCGCGCGGCATATCCGGGGATCTGGTGATGAGGGTCGTTGAACAAGCAACCGAAGGGCGCCAGTTTGGCTTTTTGGGAGAGCCACGGGTAAATGTGCTTGTGTTGAATCTGGAATTGGATAGACTGTAATACATGGCAGATAACGACGACACACGCCCAACCCCCGAAGCAATGCTGAAACTGGCCCAAGCCGAGGAGGTCACCGCAGAGCTGGGCAAGCTGAAGATCTTCCTCGGCTATGCGGCCGGGGTCGGCAAGACCTACGCCATGCTGGAGGCGGCCCGGCAGCGCAAAAAGGACGGGCGCGACGTGGTGGTCGGCTATGTCGAATCCCATGGCCGCGCTGAGACCGACTCCCTGCTTGAGGGGCAGGAGGTTGTGCCGCGCAAGGAAATTCGCTATATGAAGGTTGTGCTCCAGGAGATGGATATCGATGCCATCCTGGCACGCAAGCCGCAGATCGTGCTGGTGGACGAACTGGCCCACTCGAACGCCCCCGGGTCGCGGCACGAGAAACGGTGGCTGGATGTGGAGGAGATTCTGGAGGCCGGGATCGATGTCTACACTACGGTCAACATCCAGCACTTCGAGAGCCTGAACGACGTGGTGGCCCAGATCACCGGCATCACCGTGCGCGAGACCGTACCGGACCGCCTGCTGGATCTCGCCTTCGAGATCAAACTGATCGACATCCCCCCTGAAGACCTGCTGCAACGCCTGCATGAAGGGAAAATCTATATAGCTGATCAGGCCGCCAAGGCTATCGAAAAGTTCTTTCGTCCCGGCAACCTGATGGCCCTGCGGGAGCTCTCCTTGCGCCGTACCGCTGCCCGGGTGGACGACCAGATGCGGGCCTACATGGAGACCCAGTCCATTGCAGGACCGTGGGCGACGGCGGAACGGCTGCTGGTCTGCGTCAGCGGCAGTCCCTACAGCGAAAAGCTGATCCGCGCCACCTGTCGCCTGGCTGAAGAGCTGAAGGGGCAGTGGTTTACGGTCTACATCGAAACCCCGGCAGGGAGTCGTCATATTCGGGAAAACCGGGAGCATATCTGGCGCGACCTGCGTCTGGCCGAGAGCCTGGGAGGCCAGGTTGCGTCGGTCACCGCCACCGACATAACCGATGCGGTTATGGAATATGCCACCCGGCACAACATCACCAAGATCGTGATGGGCAAACCAACCAGGCGCCGCTGGCGCAAAATCCTGCAAACACCGATCGTGGACCGCATCATTCGCAGAAGCGGGGCCATCGATGTCGTTATTGTCAGTTTCGAACCGGACAAGCCCGCCGGGGTCGCTACCCTGCCGGGGCGCCATAACCCGTTTGAACTGCGAGGATATGCGGCTAGTCTTGCTCTGGTGGTAGCCGCCACGGTACTGTGCGAATTGCTGCGCCCCTTCCTGGCGCCGACCAACATGGTCATGTTCTACCTGCTGGCCGTGGTTGTCGCCGCGGTGCGACTCAGTCGCAAAGCGGCCATCGTCACCTCCTTCCTCGGCGTGCTGGCCTTCGATTTTTTCTTCGTCCCCCCTCGCATAACGTTTGTCGTGGCTGACACCCAGTATCTGCTGACCTTTCTGGGACTGTTCGTGGTGGGGATCGTGATCAGCACCCTGGTGGCCCGCTCAAAGGAGAGGGCCGAGGTGATGCGGGCCCGCGAGGTGCATACCGCCAGTCTCTATTACCTGAGCCGCGACCTGGCCGTTTCCGTTGATACCGATGCCGTTCTGAAGGCGGTAGTCACGAACGTGGAAGAGGCGTTGAACGCAAAGGTGGTGATTCTTCTGCCGGAAGGGGAACGGCTCGACATCCAGGCGGCCAGCGAGGGGCTGGTGCTGGACATCAAGGAGCAGGCCGTGGCCGACTGGGCCTTCCGCAACAATCACCCGGCCGGGCGCGCCACGGATACGCTCGTATCCGCCAATCTGATTTATCTTCCCCTGCAGACCCCGGCCAGTGTGCTGGGGGTCATGGGGATCAAACTGGAAAGCGAATATGCCTATCACGCACAGGAAAACCGACGGCTGCTGGATGCTTTCGCCACCCAGGCCGCCATGGCCATGGAGCGGATCCATTTTTCGCGCCAGGCAGAGCAGGCTCAGATACTGCAGGCGCGAGAGAATCTGGAAAGGGCGTTACTCAACTCAATCTCCCATGACCTGCGCTCCCCTTTGTCTACAGTCACCGGAGTCCTTTCCAGCCTGAAGGAAGAGGGAGCTCATCTCAGCGACCATGCGCGCCGCGAACTACTGGAGACCGCCTGCGGCGAAGCGGAGCGCCTGAACCGTTTTGTCGGCAACCTGCTTGACATGACCCGCATCGAGGCGGGCGCGGTCAGGCTTAACTCTGAACCGTGCGATGTGCAGGACCTGGTCGGATGCGCCCTGGCCGCCCTTGAAGCGCGTCTGGGGAACAGGGAGATATCGTTCAAGATGCTGCCGGTCATGCCGCTGGTGCCGATGGACCTGGTGCTGATGACCCAGGTGCTGGTCAATCTGCTGGAAAACAGTCTGAAGTATTCGCCGTCCGGAAGCTTGATCGAGGTAGTTGCCTCAATCGAGTCAACTTGGCTGCTGCTGGAGGTGGCCGACCGGGGTCCCGGAGTGCCGGAACATGACCTGAAGCGGGTCTTCGACAAGTTCTATCGTATTCCGATCCCCGAGGGGGCGGGAGGTACCGGCTTGGGTCTATCGATCTGCAAAGGGATTGTCGAGGCCCACGGTGGAAGAATCAGCGCTGAAAACCGTACTGGCGGCGGCCTGAGAATCGTGATACGGTTGCCGTTAGGGGAACAACACTTATGACCGCTGAACGAATTACGGACAACCTCCCCCGCATCCTGGTCATCGATGACGAGCTGGCGATCAGGCGCTTTCTGCATACGGTATTGTCCAGCGAGGAATTCTTTCTGCATGAGGCAGAAAACGGCAATGCCGGACTGACCGCTGCCGCTGCATTCAGGCCGGACGTAATCCTGCTCGATCTGGGATTGCCGGATCTGGACGGTATCGAGGTGATAAAAAGGATTCGCGAATGGTCCCAAGTGCCGATTATTGTGCTCTCGGTGCGGGACCGCGAAGACGATAAGGTCGGTGCCCTGGATGCCGGCGCTGACGACTATCTCACCAAGCCGTTTGGTGTTGGCGAACTGTTGGCCCGCATCCGGGCGGCGTTGCGCCGCTCGCTGCAGGAAATCCCCGAGCCCGTGTTCACCAGCAACGACCTGCAGGTGGATTTGGGCGGCCGCCGGGTGACGGTTAGCGGGGCAGATATTTCACTGACACCAACCGAATACGATATATTGCGTCTACTGGTGTCCAATTCCGGGAAAGTTCTCACTCACAGCCAGATTTTGAAACAGGTATGGGGGAAAACATATCTTGATCAACCTCATGTGTTGCGGGTCAACATCAGTAATCTGCGGCGCAAGCTGGAATGTGACCCTTCTCGACCGCAGCATATCATCACTGAGCCGGGGGTCGGCTATCGATTGAAGTGACGGTTTTATTAACATTCTCCCGGGAAACTGAACCATTGTAACGTTAGCAAGTTCGGTATTTGCTTACCCTGCGTTAGGCTGAACACTCGGATTTCTAAATGACTATTGGGAGTAAATACATGAAAAATGAATTGACCAATGGCATCTAGCAAACTTCCCCGGGGCGTTATTGTGCTCGGTCTGGTGAGTCTTTTTATGGATCTTTCCTCGGAAATGATTCATGGCCTGCTGCCGGCGTTTCTGGTCACAGTGTTAGGCGCTGGAGCACTCTCTGTTGGAGTGATTGAAGGGATCGCCGAGGCTACCGCT
This sequence comes from Deltaproteobacteria bacterium, assembly GCA_021781535.1. Classification (GTDB taxonomy): domain Bacteria; phylum Desulfobacterota; class Desulfuromonadia; order Geobacterales; family Pseudopelobacteraceae; genus JACRCG01. Next base: position 17,964 of record JAJXWO010000026.1, read on the forward strand.
TCGATTACCAAGGTCTTTTCCGGTGTAATATCCGATTGGATTGGCCGCCGAAAACCTTTGGTGCTTCTGGGATACGGCCTGGCGGCACTAACCAAACCGTTGTTTCCGCTGGCTACCGGTATTGGCGAGATACTCACGGCACGTTTTTTAGATCGCATCGGCAAAGGAATTCGTGGTGCCCCACGGGATGCCCTGATTGCCGACATAACCCCGCAGGAAATTCGTGGGGCGGCTTACGGACTGCGTCAGTCAATGGACACAGTCGGTGCCTTTGCGGGGCCGCTGCTGGCAATAGCGATAATGTCTGCCACACACAACAACTTCCGCCTGGTGTTCTGGGTAGCGTCGGTCCCTGCATTCATATGCGTGGTGTTGATTGTCTTTGGTGTCGAAGAGCCGGAATCAAGGCGCCCTGCCATGCAGGTACGGTTTCCAGTCAATTCTGTAAACCTGCGACAGTTGTCTGCCGGATTCTGGTGGGTTGTCATGTTTGCCGCAGTTTTGACCCTTGCCCGGTTTTCAGAGGCTTTTCTGCTGCTACGAGGAGAAAATTTGGGCCTGCCCGTTACATGGGTACCGATGGTTCTAATTGTGATGAATGTTGTCTATGCGTTAAGCGCCTATCCTTTCGGAAAGCTTTCCGACAACGGCCGCCGACACAAACTGTTTGCCTGGGGTATCGTTTTTCTCATTGTTTCCGATCTGATTCTTGCAGTTGCCAGCACGGTGTGGGCGGTGTTTCTTGGCGCGGCTGTGTGGGGGCTGCATATGGGAGCGACCCAGGGGCTTTTTTCTGCCATGGTTGCCGACTCCGCCCCTGTTGACCTGCGTGGTACCGCCTTCGGCGTGTTTAACCTGGCGAGCGGAATAGCATTGCTTGCGGCCAGCGTTATCGCCGGTGGCTTATGGACTATGGAAGGCCCTGCAATGACATTTTATGCCGGCGCGGCATTTTCATCTGCCGCTTTGGCTGTTTTGTTCATAAATATTCGCAGAAAGGGATATTTTAAGCATTTCTGATTTCCGGAAGACCGACCGGGGCGCTTGATTTTTTTGATGCTGGTTGGATATGAAAAAGAGCGGGAGAATCAGCTCTCCCGCTCCTCAAACCATCTTGCGGCCATTATGCCGTCTATTTAATGGCAATGTTATGCACTATCCGTTTGCCCTCGATTCTCGGTATTTTGATCTCAAGTACGCCATTGGTGAAGTTTGCCGTTACTTTTTCGCCCTCCAAGCCTTCCGGCAGCCGTAACGTCCTGCTGAATCTGCCATAGGAACGTTCTACCTTCAGGTAATCCTTCCGATCAATTTTATCTTCGGTTTTTTTCTCACCAGTGATCTCAAGGGTATTGTCGATCAGCTTGACCTCGATATCCTTGCGCGTAAGTCCAGGCAACTCGGCCTTAACAACAATGGCTCCCTCGTCTTCAAAGACATCAACCGCCGGTGATATGCCTGTTGTCCCAACGTCACTCAACAAGCCGCGAAACGGCGTTGTGCCCATGCCTGTAAACGGCCGATGAATAAATTCGCTCATCATTCGTTCCATATCGTCCAAAAGAGCAGGCAATCTTGTGTTTTCAAGCCACGTGCCCCGAGTTTCGGGTAATCTTTCCGCTGTTGTTACCGGTACTTCCCTGTGTTCATCATAATTTCGAACAGACTTGAGATGTGTTGCGCCTCTCATGACCATTCATCTCCTTTCAGTTCTATTAAACTCCTTGTAAATATAATAATACCAAAATTGATAAAGACAATCAATATCTATAGTAGGTTGTTATTTGAGTAGCATTGATCTTACAGTCGGACGCACAGTGCCCGCTGCGGCTGATTTCGTTGGCATAGGCCAGAAAACGGTCTGGATATTTACCGGTTTTTAACAAAAGCTTGATATTAGAGATTCTAAACGGGTAATCAGTATGATATGTTTCAAGGAGAATGCCACCGGAGAGTCAAGGCTACAGCTTGGTCGCCTGAAAAAGTGTTTCCGCGTCGATGCTATTATTAAACGACTCTACCGGGCATAAAATATTTGTAATAAATCGCCATGTCGAGAAGAAGTTTGAACCCAGGCGTTACCAAATTCAGAATCATACCCTTGCTGAGGTAATTCAATGTCAACTAAGTTAACTATACGAGTTGTCCGGCAATTTGCTTTGTTGTTGTGCTTTGTTTGGACATTGGCTATTGCCGGAGCATTTGTCTGGTTATACTATCTGCAAAAAAATGCAATTTTGGATATGGCCAAAGCCGAAGCCAGGATTGCCTTTCAAAAAGACGCTCTTTATCGTAAATGGGCAGCAAATCATGGTGGCGTTTACGTCCCCGTAACTTCTGAAACGCTGCCTAACCCAAATCTTTCCCGCATTCAAGAACGTGACATAATTACCCCATCAGGCAGGCACCTTACTCTTATCAACCCTGCCTATATGACTCGCCAGGTGTTTGAACAAGCGGACAAGGAAAATAATTATATCAGAGGTCATATAACCAGCCTCAATCCTATCAGAAAAGAAAATGCTCCTGACCCGTGGGAACGGAATGCACTTAAAACCTTTGAAAACGGCGCTAAAGAGTTCAGTAGCCTGCAACTTGTTAATGGGCGGCAGTATTTACGCCTGATGCGGCCCTTCAACGTCGAACAGCCATGCCTGAAATGTCATGCTGCACAGGGATATAAACTGGGGGATATTCGTGGCGGCATCAGCGTCTCCGTCCCCATGACCCTCTATTCCGACGTTTCGAACCGAGGCAGCATAGCCCGATCTTCTGCACTTGCAACGATTTGGTTTCTGGGGATGGGGCTGATCGCTTTCGGGTCTCGGAAATTAACAAAAAGTACCGAATTACTTTATGAAAAAAATGCCCTGCTTGAAGATGAAATAGTTGAACGGGAGATGTCGCAAAAGCAACTACAGGAACAAACCGTGTTGCTTGAGGAGGAGATTGCCGAACGGGAGATGACGCAAGAGCGGCTGCAGGAACAGGCTGTGCAGCTTGAAGAGGAGATCTCCGAACGGCAGAAGACTCAGGAACGCCTGGATGTTAAAGCTGACATGCTTCAAGAGGAAATCAATTTTCGCATGCAGTCCGAGGAGGCGCTTCGCAAATCAGAAGCTTCTCTCCAGTTAGCTCAGAGAGCTGCAAAGATGGGCAGCTGGACATGGTATATCAAAGGCAACCAGGTTGAATGCTCAAAAGAGATGTTCCAGATCTTCGGTGTTGACCAGGCTTCCTTCTCTGGTGATATTGCTGAGGCGATCTCACGGGCACTTCATCCTGATGACCGGCACATTGCCGAACAGGCGTATTGGTCGGTTATCCGGGACGGGAAGCCGATTCCTGCGGAATTCAGAATTTTATGGCCGGATGTTACTGAACATTTCATATGGGCAGAGGCAGGTGACTCCACTCTTGATGAAGATGGAAACCTGATTTCACTCAGTGGGTACGCCCAGGATATTACGGAGCGAAAAAAAGCTCAGGTAGAGAACCACAATCTCGAATGTCAACTCCAGCAGGCTCAAAAGATGGAGTCAATTGGCCGCTTGGCAGGCGGAGTGGCCCATGATTTTAACAACATGTTGACCGTTATAAACGGATATTCGCATTTAGGTCTTATGGAGTCGGAGCAGTCATCTCCTCTCGCTTCTTACTTTGAGCAAATTCGTAAAACCTCTGAACGATCCGCCGATCTTACCCGGCAACTGCTTGCCTTTGCCCGCAAGCAGACCATCGCACCAAAAATACTGGAGCTAAACGAAACCGTTGCCGGAATGCTCAAGATGCTGCAACGGCTTATTGGTGAAGAAGTCAAGCTAAGTTGGCAGCCAGATGCCAAGCTGTGGCCTGTTAAGATGGATCCATCCCAGATTGATCAATTACTGGCAAATTTGTGTGTAAACGCCCGTGATGCCATCAATACTGTCGGGAAAATCTCTATTGAGACGGGAAACAGTACCATTAATGAGAATTTCTGCAGTACTCACATTGAGGCTGTGCCCGGAGAATATGTTCGAATAACTGTGAGCGATAACGGCCACGGCATGGACAAGGAAACCTTATCCCACATTTTTGAACCGTTTTTCACAACTAAACGTGTCGGAGAGGGAACCGGTCTTGGGCTGGCAACAATTTATGGCATCGTTAAACAGAATAACGGGTTCATTAACGTTTACAGTGAGCCGGGATTGGGAACCACGTTCACAATTTTTATTCCTCGTTATGGGGGCATGGCCTCGCAAGATCAAACTGAAAAAATGTCGGACGAATTGCCACAAGGTCACGAGACCATCCTGGTGGTGGAGGATGAACCAGCCATCCTGAATATGACTAAAATGATTCTTGAAAAACAGGGATACAGTGTCCTTGGCGCAGACACTCCGAAAGAGGCTATCCGTCTGGCTCGTGATTACGGTGGAGAAGTACATCTGTTATTAACTGACGTTGTCATGCCTGAAATGAGCGGACGTGATCTGGCGAACGTTCTGGTGCCACTCCACCAGGGCATGAAGCTCCTGTTTATGTCGGGATATACCGCAGATATCATTTCCAACCACGGCGTGCTTGACGAATTGGTTAATTTCATCCAGAAGCCGTTCTCGGTACCTGATATTACGGTAAAGGTACGCGAGGTGCTGGACAGCAAACAATAAATTTATGCTCAATGCAACCTTGCTCGTGGATTAATAGAAAATTTCCGCTCGGCGAGATAGTATCTGCAAAATTGTTTGGATTCCGATAAATGCACTTTTTTTTCGGTTAAACAAGTAACGTTCCCGCATCAATAATGACCCGTTCACTTCCATCCGCCATAATCGCGGTCAAAGTCGGTTGGTAAAATACGTAATCCTCATGGAAAGGGGCGCTGACCGTGCCTCCAAAACCGGAGTTGTCGCCAAGGGCGATGTGAATTGTTCCGAGGATTTTTTCCGCCTCCAGTACGTTGTCAGGGCGGCTTGCCTTGTCGTTGGTGCCAATGCCAAGTTCAGCGATGTTGCGGCAGGCAGCGTTTTCGTCAAATTTCGCTTCCAGTCTGGCGCGGTGGCTGTCATTGCCCTCAATCCGTACAACAACACCGTTTTCAATGGTCAGGTGTAACGGCTCATCAAGTTTACGGGTCGGCCCCCATTCGATGACCATTACCCCGTAGCTTTTTCCCTCCAACGGTGCCAGATATGCCTCGCCGGCCGGCAGGTTGCCGAAACTTCCCGGCACGGTCAACAGGCCGTCGTCTCCCCCGGCATGCCGTCCCTGTTTGCATATCATCATATGTGTACCATTAGGTGTGGTGATCCGGATCCATTCTGCTTCGTTGACAGCATTCACGAGACGGGCGGTACGCGCGGCCAGGACGCTCCAATCTACGGTCATGGACGTATGGAACATATCCGGGTCGAAATGCGGCAGGCTGGCAAAGCGGCATCCGGCAGCGCATGCCAGAGCGCGATAGCGGGTGTGGCTGGTGGAGTTGTTTGCCAGGGCAATGATAATCCCGGCAACGTGCTCCCTGTGCGCGAGAACAATTTCCCTGGCGTGGGCAATCTCTTCAGGTGAGGCCTCCTTGGCAAGCAGTTTTGCCAGCAAGCCGGCAGATGTCAATGCCGCTATCGTCGTTATACCGAACGTCGCCAGCCAGAGTTCGTATGGCGGTTCTGCCCCTGAAGCCGGGGTGGCAGGAAACTCGACGAAAGTCCCGCTGCCATATTCCTTTGCGGCAAATTCAGCAGCTTCCCGTGCGGTAGCGTTCAGCCGTATCCGCCGGTCACGATCAGACACGGAAGGGGACTCATCCGGACGGATGATATCGCTGAACACCAGCACACGTTCGCTTTGTCCGTTTTGGAGCGCGCCAGCCTGATTCATTCCCATATTAATTTCAAAGAGTGAGCGGAATGCTTCTTCACTGTCATTGTGATCTGCCATTTATGTAATTCTCCCTGAAAAAAGTATAAGAATCATTATATTCATACGCATATAGCACATCGCGCATAAAAGGTAAAACCGGTTGAGTAAGATGTTAAATATCCATCCGTTTTTTCCTTGATTTATAACGTGTTATTGTGATACTGATGCATACTGTATACAATTCCCTGAAATAATTTTTTCAATAATTGCGAGTACTTAATCCTATTAATATGGGTTGGTTGGTGGAGGTTTTTGTGGCACAGGTCGTTTTTTCCACGTGGGGCGGAGACACAGTCGATAACAGGAATATTTCCGGGGAACCGCAGGCGGTCAGCTACCGTTTGCCGGTTGTGTTTGATAGCAAACGCCCGTTGAGAGCGTTTATGGGATGGGACGGCATCATTCTGTTTGACAAGGATGTGGATGTCCCGGCCATGACGGCGGAATACATGAAACGGGTCCAGACTCTTTTCTGCTGCGGGAAGTGTACACCGGGCAAGAAAGGCACGAAGGTGCTTATGGACCTCTTCCAGAACGTGCTTGCCGGCAAGGCAAGTGAAGCTGATCTGGATACGGTTGAAGATCTGGCGGAGCTGCTGAAAAACTGTAAATGCACTCTCTGCCAGAGTGCGACAGTACCGGTCTTTGATGCGGTAAAGAATTACCGGGAAGATTTTCTGGCGTACTTGAACCCCGTGTGCCGTCCACGAGTGACACCCGGACGCTATATTCATAAAATCACCGCTCCTTGTATGGATAAATGCCCGGCACATATTGATATACCCAAATACGTCGAAGCAATTAAAAATTATCAGATGGACATGGCGCTGGCAACCATTCGGGAAAATATGCCGTTGCCTGCAGTCTGCGGACGTGTGTGTCCGCACCCATGCGAAACCGCATGCCGTCGTAAGAATGTTGATGATGCGATCAACATCATGGTGCTGAAACGTACCGCATCCGATTATGAACGGCTTCACAATATAGTACCTCCGCTGACTCCCAAAGCACGAAAAGAGAAGAGTGTCGGTATTGTTGGCGCCGGTCCTGCCGGCTTGGCTGCCGCTTATTATCTGGCTCTGGAAGGGTATCCCTGCACGATTTATGAGGCGTTGCCCGAAGGGTACGGTGGCGGCATGGTTGCCGTTGGAATCCCCGCATACCGTATGCCACGCACCATTTTGCAGCGGGATATCGACATTATCCAGTCTGTCGGAGTGGAAATTGTTTATAACTGTCGGGTCGGGACGGATATCACTCTGCCTGAACTGCGGAAAAAACACGCTGCCGTTTTTATCGCTCCCGGGGCCCATACATCGAAACCGATGGGAGTGGATGGTGAAGAGAAAGGATACAAAGGTTTCCTGACCGGCGGGATCAATTTCCTGCGTGATGCCTATCTGGGCAAGCCGACCGGCATGGGGAAAAAAGTCGTGGTCGTCGGAGGAGGAAATACCGCTATCGACTGCGTTCGAGTGGCTCTGCGCGAAGGGGCGGAAATGTCGTGCCTCGTGTACCGACGTTCACGCAAGGAGATGCCTGCCGATGTCTGGGAGGTTGACGGTGCCGATGAAGAGGGTGTCAAGTTTGAATTCCAGGTTTTGCCGACGAAAATTATCGCTAATGACAAGAATGAGGTTACCGGCGTCGAATGCGTACGGATGGCACTTGGTGAGCCGGATGCTTCAGGGCGCCGTCGTCCGGAGCCTATGCCGGGCAGTGAATTCGTCATCGAATGTGATACGGTTATTCCTGCAATCGGCCAGGATATGGACCTGAGCTTTATTCCCGCTGACATGGGAATTGATATCACCAAATGGAACACGGTGGTAACAAAGTATCTGCCGCTTAAAGATGCTGCAGGCAAAGACCTGAAAGACAGCATGGGCAACCCGCTTTCACGTACCTTGATGACCAACTGTGACGGCGTGTTTGCGGGAGGCGATGCCGAGATCGGGCCGTTGACGGTTGTTGCCTGCGTTGGTAATGCGCATCGGGCAGCGTCAGTCATTCAACGCTGGATCGAAGAGGGGGATGCCTATTTGAGTGAACAGGACATTTTTGATGATGTGCTGACCTATCTGGGCGTCTACGATAAAAACGAGAAGGTGTCGTGGCTTGACTCCGCCGAACGTGCTAACCAGAAAGAAGTACACGGGAGTGCCCGGGCAGCAAAAGGAAACTACCGTGAAGTAGAGCTCGGCTTCAGTGACAGCACGGCACAGGCTGAAGCAGACCGTTGTCTGCGCTGTTATAGAATGGCAATGGTCGTGGTTTAATTTAATCAGTTTATACGCCTGGAGAGAAATAGATATGGTAACGTTGACGATTGACGGTAAAAGAATTCAGGTTCCGAAAGGAACGACCATCCTGGATGCAGCAGCAGAACTGGGGATCACAATCCCGACGCTTTGCTGGTTGAAAAAAGTTTCAACGACCGGTGCCTGTCGAATATGTATCGTTGATATTGCGGGAGTTGATCGTCCCATGACCGCCTGTAATACACCCGTCAAAGAGGGAATCAGTGTTACCACATCCACTCCCAAGCTGGAAGAAACCCGCAAAAAGACACTGGAGTTGATGCTCGTCAATCATCCGCTTGATTGCCCGGTCTGTGATGCCGGAGGAGAGTGCAATCTCCAGGATACCTGCTACTCACTAAAGGTTGATAAAAACAGCTACGGCGCCAATCTGGAACGGCTGCCGATTCGATATGACTGGAAGTTGTTGGAAAGCGATCCAAACCGCTGTATTCTCTGTGAGAAATGCGTCAAGGTCTGCCGCGAAATTGTCGGGCGCGAGGCGATTGAGGTCGTTGATCGTGGCGACAATACGATCATCGACACCATGACTCGTGAGCCGCTTGACTGCGATTTCTGCGGCAACTGCATCGGAGCCTGCCCGACCGGCACACTGATCAGCAAACCCTTCAAATTCAAGGGACGCCCCTGGACGTTCGACGTGACTCCAAGTGTGTGTGCGTTCTGCGCGACCGGGTGTCAGATCGATTATCATGCCAAGGATGGCCGGGTTGAGCGGGTAACAAGTTCAGATGAAGGTTTTAATCGTGGTAACCTCTGTGCCAATGGCCGTTTCGGCTATGCCGCATTCAACTCCCCGGCTCGAATAACTAAACCATTGATCAAAGATGGCTCAAATTTCAAAGAAGCTTCCTGGGACAGGGCATTGAACGCTGTTGCCGAAGGGTTCAAGGATGCAGCCGCTGTCTCTGGCGGTAATGCTGTTGCCGGTATCGGCTCTCCGCGCGTAACCAACGAGGAAAGCTACCTCTTCCAGAAATTTCTGCGCGGGGCGCTTGGGAGCAATAACATAGACTCCGAGGCTCGTCTCGGGTATCTTCCTTCGCAGGTGATCCAGTGGGAAATGCTCGGCTACAGCGGCGGTACATTCAGTATGGATGTTATCGAAAAAGCGACCGCGGTTATTGTGATCGGAGCTGATCTCAAAGCCGAATCAGCCGGGTTTGCCTATCGTGTGATTCAGGCTGCCACGAAAAACAATGCCAAACTGGTGGTGGCGGGTAGTCGTCCCAGCTCCATGAACAAGTTTGCCAACGCTTTCCTGCAGTGTCGTCCCGGCAGTGAAGCATGGTTGGTCGCCGGTCTTAACAAGGCTGTGCTGGCTGAAGGGCTTGCTTCGGCAGGGACCCTGACAGAGCTGGAAGGGCTGAAGTCATCGCTTGACCTTCTCTCCTTTGAGCGCATTACTGACCTTACGGGAATTACCGAAATTCAACTTCGGGAAGCCGCCGCGTTGATCTGTTCAGGTGGTCGCACTGCAGTGATCTACGGTGCCGGTGTCATTCGTTCTGCCGACGGCAGGAACGCTGTTGCCGGGACGATTGATCTGGCACTGCTGACCGGAGCCGTTGCTGACACGGGAGCCGGAATCTATCCGCTGGATGAGAAAAACAATACCCAGGGCATGCTCGACATGGGTATCTGCCCCGAGTATCTGCCCGGATATCGCACTTATGAGCATGCTGCCGCAGCGTTTAGCTCTGCCTGGAATAGAGCCGTTCCCGTGGTTAAGGGGAAAGATCTTTATCAGATCGTCGATGCAATTGAAACGGGCCAGATCAAGGCGTTGTACGTCATGGGGAGTGACCCGCTTCACTATATGCCGAATCGTACCCGTATCATGAAGGCTCTGCAGAAACTGGAGCTATTGGTGGTTCAGGATATCTTCCTGACCGATACTGCCAAACTGGCGCATGTTGTTCTCCCTGCTGCATCGGGAGCAGAGAAATCAGGATCATTCACCTCGGCCGATAACCGGATACAATGCTTCAGTGCCGCTGTCAAGCCCGCGGGAGATGCCCGAAGTGATGCAGATATTCTGACGGCTCTCTACAGCCTGGTTACTACAGGTTCCGCACCTGTTCAGGTCTCACTCGATGTTCTTCACCACGAGATTACGACGCTGTCCGGTCTCTATAATGAGGTCTGCGATCACGAAGGGTGCCGGATGGGACGCAGCAAAAACCGTACGGCAACGTCAGTATGTGTCCCACTGGCGCCACTTGTGCCGACTCCGGCCCCGACTAATCGTGCATTTGCGCTGACGATTGGTCCGGTACTGCACCATAACGGTTCAATGACAACCATGTCCGAGAACAATATGCTGGTGGCCGGCGAAGCCTACGTTGAACTTTCCTGTGATGATGCCGCTTCAATGGGTGTCGTCTCCGGCGATCTCCTTACCGTCACTTCCGATACCGGCAGCGTCCTGCTGAAAGCACGACTGTCAGAACAGCTTCAGCCCGGAGCCCTATTTGTGCCGGCACACTTCAGGGAGGCTGCCGTCACAACTCTGACCGGATCTGCCTCGTTTCCTCAGTATGTTTCGCTTTCAAAGGGGTGATAGCATTCCCTCTCTCCTTGATATGATCATACAAACGCCGCTTCTGCGGCGTTTGTATTTTAAACTCTCTTCGTCCTCCATGATTTTTCACGCATGAGCAACGCAATCCGGAATAGCCATAGAGCCATGCTCAAGGCGGAGACGCATCTTCATCCACACGGACGGGTTGGGCAGCTTTCCGTCTGTCTTGTCTCCCCAAGCCGCTATCAGACGGGCATGAGCAGTCTTGGTTTTCAGACGGTATATGCGCTGCTGGGCGGCTCAGCCGATATACGCTGCGAGCGGGGCTTCCTGCCCGGTCGCGAGGAGCTGGAAGAATACCGCCGCAGTGGCACGCCGCTGCTCTCGCTGGACACGTCTACCCCCCTGGCTGAATTTGATGTGATAGCCTTTTCCACTTCGTTCGAGCCGGACTACGTAAATATTCCCCTGATTCTTAATCTGGCGCGCATTCCGCTGTACTCGGGCGCGCGGAGCGAGTCAGACCCCTTGGTCATCGCCGGGGGCGCCGCCTTTTTTATCAATCCCGAACCGGTCGCCGATTTTATTGACGCCATCTGCATCGGCGAAGGTGAAGACGTCATACCCGCCATGGTCACGGCGCTGCTGTCTCCAATCGATAAAGGCCGCAACGGTTTGCTGCAGGCACTTTCCTCGATTCCGGGCGTATATATTCCCGCTTTCTATCAGCCTCGCTATCATTCAGGCACACTGGTCGGGTACGAGGCTGACGTTGGGGCGCCGGTGCCGGTCACGCGTGCACCGGTCTGTCTGGAACAGCATGACCCATCATCATCGCAGATTCTGACTGAAAATACCGAGTTTGGCGACATGTTTCTGGTTGAAGTCAGCCGGGGATGTCCGCGTGGTTGCCGCTTCTGCAGTTCGGGTTTTATCTATGGGGCATTTCGGCAGCAGCCGTTCGATACTATTGTTGCCCTGATCGACCAGGGGCTTGTCCATCGCAGCAAGGTGGGGCTGGTGGGGGCGGCTGTGTCCGATTATGCTGCAATTGGCAGGCTCTGCCGCTATATCGTCGAAAAAGGCGCCAAGGTCTCGGTATCATCTTTGAGGGTAGACCGAATCGACGCTGACATGCTGGACGCCCTGATTGCCAGTGGCCACAAAACGATCTCATTGGCTCCGGAGGGGGGATCGCAGCGCATGCGTGACCTGATCCGCAAAAACCTGACCGAGGCGCAGATTCTGGATGCGTGCGAGATGTTGATTGCCCGCGATATTCTCAATCTGAAGCTGTACTTCATTATCGGCCTGCCGACTGAGGCGGATGCCGATCTTGACGAGATGGTCCGGTTGATTGAAGCGATTCGCGAGCGGGTCATTGAGCGGGCGCGTGCCAATAAACGGCTGGGTGAAATTACCGTGTCGGTCAATCCCTTTATTCCCAAACCGTTTACCCCGTTTCAGTGGTGCGGCATGGAACCGCTCCCGTCGCTGGAGCGTAAGGTCAAATTGTTGGAAGGCCGGCTAAAGCGGCTGTCCAACGTCAAGCTGAAGGTTGAAAGCCGGCGTGAGTCCTATCTGCAAGCGCTCCTGTCGCGCGGAGATCGTCGCCTGTCAGCTCTGCTGGTTGAAATGGCTGATGGCGCGAATCTCAAAAAAGCTGCCAAATCCTGTGGAATTGATACGGACCGGTACGTGCAGCGTACCATTACTGCAGATGAACTGTTGCCATGGAGCATTATCGGTACGGCGGAGACAGCCCTGCTGCGCAGCGAGTATGATCGGGCGCTGGCGGGGGGGAGCGAGTGAAAACCTGTACGATGTGTCAGAAGGATTTTGACGAAAAGGCAGCACGGTCCGAGTATGCCGAGGCCGGTGAATGGCTGGCCGGTGAAGTGTGGCACGATGCCGGAGAATTATGCCCGCTCTGTCTGGAAAACCGGGCCAAGCTGGTGATGATGTATCATTCCGAGTATAATTCGTAGGGTGTTTATTCGGGGATAATTCACACAGAAGAGGCGAACATGGTGCTCGCCTCTTCTGTGTGATCATGAAGCAACTGCCTGAAAATATTATCTGGCCGCCACCGCTTCCGCTGCCGCCCGTCCGAGCGCCTCACACTGTTCAAGGACGTCCGGTTTTGGTGAAAAGATGGTTCGCACCGTATCGCCCACCAGTTTAAAGCCAAGGCTCTTGAGGCGATCTTCCGCCATTTTGGTCGCTTCACCGCTCCATCCGTAGCTGCCGAAGATTCCCGCCAGATTGGTCTTAAGCTTTATGGTGCTGAGATAAGCCAGTACTTCCCACATCGGTTTCGCGATATCACGGTTAAACGTCGGGATGCCGAAAAGCAGCGCATCCGCCTCTTCCATCAAATTACGCAGTTCGCCGGCATTCAAGCTGTTAATGTGATAGCTGATGACTTCTATGCCGTCGTGTGTGGCGCCGTTGGCAACGGCGTGTGCCATCTTTTCGGTGCTGCCGTGCGGAGAAAGAAACAGGATCACGATCTTTTTGCCCTGCGAGGTAGGCTTGCTCCAGCTCTCAAACTGCTGGATAACTTTCCACGGGTCACGCCTGATGATCGGTCCGTGGCTGGGGCAGATCATGTCGATCACGTCGTGGCGGATTTTCTCTACGGCAGACAGCACCTTATCCTTGAAAGGGCGGAAGATGCAGTCAAAATAAAAATGGCGTGCGGAGGTAAAGTCCTCTACCTCGTCGTTGAAAATATGACCGGCCTGCCAATAGTGGGCTGCAAACGCATCACAGGTAAAGAGGATATTTTCTTCCTCCAACCTGGTGAACATGGTGTCAGGCCAATGAAGAAAAGGGGCGATAATAAAGCGGAGGGTGCGTCCTCCCAGATCAAGAGTGTCCCCATCTTTAACGGTTTGGCAGCTTATCGGCTTCTGCAGGATGTTGCCGAGAAAATTTTTGGCTGCTGTCGAACAATAGACCATTGCCTGCGGAGCCTGCTCCAACAGATAAGAGAGTGAACCGGAGTGGTCGTGCTCAGTATGGTTGACGATTATATAGTCGATGGTTGAGGGGTCTACCAGAGACCTGACCTTATCCATATATTCGTCAACAAATTTCTCTTCGACTGTGTCGATAAGAACGGTCTTGTCATTCCATTTAAACAGATAGGCATTATAGCTGGTGCCATGTTCGGTCGGGAAAAGATCGTCGAAGACCCGCAGGTCCGGATCTTCCGATCCGATCCAGTAGAGCCCCGGTTTGATTTCTATCGGTCCCATCATGAGGTGTGATCTCCTTTTTTAGCGAGCAGCCATCTGCAGCTCCGTTGCGGCAACATATCCTGCTCAATTTATATGTCGCATCTAATAGAGCTCAATATATCAGAATTAATATATCGTGTACAAGCTGCAAATAATCAATTTGAAATTGTTTCGGCGGGCTGTTTCTGCTACACATAGCGTATGAAGGAAAAAGTCCGTTCACGTATAGACGCACTACGCCCGTTATTGAAAGATCCCGAACCGGAAGTGAAAATTGCAGCAGCCGAGGCAATTGAAACTTTGGAAAAGATCTGCAGCGTTGAGGACATTCTTGCAACGCTGAAAACCGGCAATATGGGAGCCCGAATCGGAGCCATTTATGCGCTGGGCGAGATCGGCGGGGAAAGAGTGTTTCCCGCGCTTGTCTACTGTGCCAGGCGCTCTGAAGCGGATATTCGTTCGGCGGCCGCAGCGGTGCTCGGACGGTTGGCTCTGCCGGCGGCGCTCCCGGTTCTCGGAGAGCTGCTTGACGACGAACATCCGGCCGTTCAGGGCAGGGCGATTGCGGCGTTGCGTAATTTTTCAGTTACTCCGGATATTCTCGATAAACTGCGGCTTTTCCTGAGCGCAAGTGACGGTGTACTGGAAGCCGAAGCGGCAGTGACCCTTGCAGAACTACGTGACCTGTATTCAGTGAGTCAAATTCATGCACTCCTGACATCAAACCACCCCGCAACACGCGTGGCGGCCGCCACAGCACTCAGCCGCATGCCTCTTTAAACGTCCCCGCTTGCAATCAATTGCCCGATATCAATACTTTTCAATAATGGGTCAACAACACTGATTATCCGGGCATAGTGCGATCCGTCAGGCTCGATAAGCGCCTGTTTGCGCGGAGGATGTAACCGGATGCCATCTCCATCAATAAGAACCCGTACCAGTGGAGCATTTTCATTCAAAGGGTTCGGGCGACGTACCATTGCAATTTCATTAGTATCAAGACGAACGAGAGTGCCCACCGGATAGTTGCCCATCATTTCAACAAAGCGAGCGAAAACCTCGCCGTCCAGAATTGTGTCGGTCAGTTTCTGCATCTCGTCCAAAGCCTTTTTCGGGTTTACCGGGTACTGGTATGAGCGCAGCGTTGTGATGGCATCGTACGTATCAGCAATGGCCACAATATCAATCATCTCATTGAATGGCAGCTTGCGTGCCCATTCAGGATAACCGCCCCTGTTATAGTGCAGGTGATGCCCCAGCACGACTGACGAAATATGTGGTGCGAGCCCGTCCATTTCACGGATGATTGTAGCCCCGAGTTCAGGATGCCGTTTCATTTCAGCAAATTCTGCACTTGAAAGCTTACCCGGTTTATTGAGGATCTTTTTAGAAATCATGGTTTTGCCGATATCATGCAACTGTCCTGCAATCCCCACGTCCCTGACGCTCATGGCATCAAGTCCGAGGGTCGCTCCGAGCGCCATCGAAAGAACTCCGACATTGACACAATGATTAAAAGTGTAGTTGTCATAATCCCTGATCATGGTTAATCCCAGCAGCGCCCACGGTTCCTGCATGGTGATCCCGACCATCTGGTCAACAACCCGTATCATCGGGGCACTGTTTGGTATGCGGCCCCGTTCGATGTCGTGGCAGATTGTTCTGATGGCAGCAAGAGACCTGTTGTAGGTCTCAATGTTCCCACCATCGGAGTCGCCTTCAAGCGCGTCATGTCCCTGATCAAAGCTCTCGTCGCCATGTCGGACCAGCTTGAATGAAGTAATTCCTGTTTCCGCCATGTGACGTGAAAGAACTTCAAAACGAGCGCTCTTGGAGGAAAATAGTTTGACAAACACTTCCAGTTCGTCAAAACCGAGCGGTGATGTCACTATGATCCGGCTTATCTCCTTTTCGATCATCCGGTTAGTCAGGTCGGAAATTGCCGCTGAGGGGGCAATAAAGAGGTGGTCGCCAAAGAACATGATACCGTCGATAAGTCCCCATGACACGTGATCATCCTGGCTGAGAGCTGTTGTCAAGATGGCATACAGATCCGTGAGAGGTTGTCTGATTGCCGGGTGTGCCGCGGGGTAAAAGGCTATTCCCTTCACCGCGCCGGAGAAAAGCGTGACCAGTCTGAGCGCACTTGATTTATCAAGGGTTGCCATCAGTTTTTCCTTCTGATTTTTCTATCAATTCGATTGCGTCCGAGCACGCAGAGCCAACGTATCCGCCATCGGAAGCACGTTTTTCAAGGGACGGCAGCGCCCTGGGATCACCGAGCCTCCCCAGGCACGCTGCGATAGCCGCTTTCAATTGTTTCCCGCGGGCGGCAGCAAATAAATGTCGCTTTCCAAGAAGGGTCGCAAGATGCGGTGTCACCTGCGGTGCACCGATTGACGCGATGGCCGCCAGGGCATCAATTTTGAGAGGGAGTGATTTCAAAAACAGGTCTCTGGAAAACACAATTTTCATAAGTTCAGCCAGAGATATTCTGCTTTTCATGCCGCCCAGTGAAGCAATCGCCTGTGGATAGAGAGCCGTATCTGTGCTGCGCAGAATAGCAAGGATCGCCGTTTCCGCTTCGTGGCCACCCAGTTGTGCCAGGCTGCGAATGGCCTCTTTACGCACGCGGAGATCGGGATGGTGCAGGCACGTTGTCAGTGCTGCAAGTGCTTTATTGCTTGCGATCGATCCTAAAATGGCGCAGATATTTCGGATGATGAACCAGCGGGGGTCGTGCATTAAATCCAGAAGCGCAGGCACGGCTTCCTCTCCCAGGCTTCCCAGCATGGATGAAAACATTCTTCTGACTTTAAGGCTGCCGGTGCGGCCCATCAGATTGACCGCAGCCGTAATGGCGGCAGCACCGCCGGCCTTCAGGACTGTCCGGAGGGTCGTTTGCGATACACTGTTGTCCTGTTCAGCCCGATCAAGCACGACCTGCAGAATCTCGCCGGTTGTGATAAGGCGCTCCAATGCATATTGGGCATTCTTTTGCATGCATTCGCTCCGTGCCTCGTCGGTGGAGTGGGTGGCAAGCAGTTCAATCAGCGGGAAAAGCAGGTGCTGTTTATGGAGCGATTGGAGATTGTCGGCACAGGCGATTATCTGGTGGAGTAATCTCAGGTAGACGTCATCGTTAACGCACAGGGTTAATCGCCCGAGCAACTCCTGAAACTGCAGCTCCGGAGGAAGTTCGTCCGGTTGTGAAGTTGATACACCATTGGCAGGTATCACCTCGTCACCTGTTTCGGAGTCGTCAATTCCCTGAGGAATAATCCCGGTTTGCTCGATCTTTTGCCGTTTTGCCCTGATAATGGTCAGGTCAAACTCATTCACCCAGATAGAGCGGACGCCGCGGCCAGCCATCACGGTGTCGATACCACCTGATTGCATAATCTCTTCGGGAGACAGGGACAATATCTTGCAGAGCGCAAGCAGATCTTCCTGAAACAGGTCAGGTGATAACGTTAATTTTTGGGCCCGACGGATAAACAGCTCAAATGAAAGGGCAGCAGTCGCCCCGGAAGTGTCCTTGAGAAACTCTCCGTCAGGGAAACTGAAGCCGTTACGTCCACAGGTAAGTGAAAGTGCATTGCCATCAAGGAGCTGCAGTAGGGCAGCATGGGCCAGGTCCAGTCTGCTGCGCCGGGTCGGATGCCCTTTCGGGTAGAACTTCCACGCTTGCACAGCACGATACAGCATGCCGAGTGCGTCAAGCGTCCCTTGAGTTGTCGGTGGTCGATAGAAATCCATTGGTGTCCTTGTATAGAGACTTAAAATTATGCCATACTGCACCGGAAATGTCTTTCCCAAATAACGGTGTTTGCCTTGGCATGCAGTGCGTCACTCCATGCGGGTAGTTTTAAAATCCGGAATAACGCTTCTGTATTGAAAAGTACGAAAGGGGTATATGAAGCAGAAAACGATCTTTACCTGCCAGAAATGCGGCAGCCAATCCCCCAAATGGCTGGGGAAATGTCCGGATTGTGGTGCCTGGAACAGTCTGGTGGAAGAAGCGGTCATCAAAGGCTCGCATTTGTCAAGCCCGACAGGGAATGCCCATCCCGTACCGATTTGTGACGTTCCACCCCAAACGGAGACACGCAGGCCAACCGGCATAGGAGAGCTTGACCGGGTTCTTGGAGGCGGAATCGTCCCCGGTTCGCTGGTGCTGATCGGCGGTGATCCCGGCATCGGCAAATCAACGCTGCTGCTGCAGGCGATGCATACGCTCGCTTCAGTGGCGGGGAACGTGCTGTATGTTTCGGGTGAGGAGTCTGCTTCGCAGACACGTCTGCGGGGCGAACGTCTCGGGGCATCAAGCCGCAATCTGCTGATTCTGGCGGAAAACTCGCTGGAAGCGATCCTGAGCCAGGCTGCGACTCTCAAGCCGGCTGCAATGGTGGTAGACTCGATCCAGACGGTCTGGACTGCTGCGCTGGAATCTGCTCCCGGCAGCGTCAGCCAGGTGCGGGAATCCGCCGGCAAGCTGATGCTGCTTGCCAAGGGGAGTGGTATTCCGATCTTTATCGTCGGCCACGTAACCAAGGATGGGTCAATAGCAGGTCCGCGCGTTCTTGAGCACATGGTTGACACCGTCCTTTATTTTGAAGGTGACGGCAGCCACCCTTTCCGCATATTGCGGGCGGTCAAGAACAGATTCGGCTCAACAAATGAAATCGGCGTGTTTGAGATGAAACAGGAGGGGCTGTGCGGAGTGGCAAACCCTTCGGAGCTGTTTCTTTCCGAACGCCCTCTGGGTGTGTCAGGCTCAGTCGTCACCACTTCACTGGAGGGCAGCCGTCCGCTGTTGGTAGAGCTCCAGGCGTTGGTGACTCCGTCCTCCTACGGCGTCCCCCGGCGCACGACTATCGGGGTAGATCATAACCGCCTGGCGTTGCTGGTTGCCGTTCTGGAGAAGAAAGTCGGTTTGCATATGGCGGGACAGGACATCTTCTTGAATGCGGCCGGAGGGGCACGGCTGAACGAGCCGGCAGCCGATCTGGCCATGATTATGGCCGTTGCCTCCAGTCATCTCGACAAAGCCATCCCGCCTGATACGGTTGTGTTTGGTGAAGTTGGTCTGGCCGGGGAGGTGCGTGCTGTAACCCAGCCGGAATTGCGGATTGCCGAAGCTGAAAAGCTGGGCTTCAAGCGCTGTATTATTCCTGCCGGCAGCCTGAAGCGTCTTAAAAAACGCGGCATCCGTCTCGAAGGTGTTGCTACGGTTCAAGGTGCGATGGATGTGATCTTCGAATCGTGATACACAGAAGGCTTTGATATTTAACTGTCACAAAGGAGGCCCGCCGCTGTGCCTGAATTTACCGTACCCCGCACACCTTCCGCCTACAACTATCAACTACTGATCAAGAACCTGCTCTTCTGTCCGGTCGTGGACGCTCCGGACCAGGAGATCGTGTATCGCAGCAGTTTCCGCTACACCTATCGGGAACTGCGTCACAGGGTACAGCGCCTGGCCAATGCCCTGACCTCACTTGGCGTCAAGCCGGGCGATACGGTCGCGGTGATGGACTGGGACTCGCATCGCTACCTGGAATGTTTTTTCGCCGTACCGATGATCGGGGCGGTACTGCATACCATTAACGTGCGTCTCTCGCCAGAGCAGATCCTCTATACGATCGACCATGCCGAGGATGATGTTCTGCTGGTAAATGCCGAGTTCCTGCCGATTCTGGAACAGATCCGCGGGCGTATGGACACGGTTAAAAACTTTGTCCTGATGAATGATGAGCCAAGCCCGCCGCTTACCTCCATTCCCTTTGCCGGAGAATATGAAGCTCTTCTGGGGGGTGCATCCCCCGAATTCGCTTTTGCCGACTTCGATGAAAACACCCGCGCTACTACCTTTTACTCTACCGGAACCACCGGCATGCCAAAGGGGGTCTACTTCAGTCATCGTCAGCTGGTACTGCACAGCATGGGGGTGCTTGGCGTGCTTGGTTCAGCCCAGGGGCATAGCCGCTTCCATCGCCGGGACGTCTACATGCCGATCACCCCCATGTTTCACGTTCACGCCTGGGGACTGCCCTATGTGGCCACCATGCTGGGTGTCAAGCAGGTCTATCCGGGCCGCTATGTGCCGGATCAGCTGTTGGAACTGGTGGAAAAAGAGGGGGTAACGTTCTCCCATTGTGTCCCGACCATCCTGCACATGCTGCTCAAACATCCCCATGCGGCGCGGATCGACCTGTCGGGATGGAAACTGATCATCGGAGGGGCCTCCATGTCACGGGTTCTCTGTATTGAAGCGATGAGCCGCGGAATCGATATTTTTACCGGCTACGGCCTTTCCGAAACCTGCCCGATCCTGACCATCGCCCAACTGACCCCGGAAATGCTGGAACTGTCTCCTGAAGAACAGGCGGTCATACGCTGCAAGACCGGTTGTGCGCTGCCGCTGGTGGATCTGCGGGTGGCTGATGCAGCGCTGCAGGAACTACCGCGCAACAACACCAGCGCCGGTGAAATCATCGTCCGCGCCCCATGGCTGACGCAGGGGTATCTGAAAGACCACAAAGCCTCGGAACGCCTTTGGGAAGGCGGCTGGCTGCATACCGGCGACGTGGCGGTTCGCGACGAGCTGGGATATGTGCGGATTACCGACCGAACGAAAGATGTTATAAAGGTGGCGGGCGAATGGGTCTCGTCTCTGGAGTTGGAGGACATCATCGCCCACCACCCCGGTGTGGCTGAAGTGGCAGTGATTGGCATGGCCGACGAAAAGTGGGGCGAGCGCCCCTTGGCGCTGGTGGTCCCCCGGCCTGACTCCGGACTGGCAGAGAAGGATGTCATTCACCTTGTCAAGGGGTACGCCGATAAAGGACTCGTCAACAAACAGGTGGTTTTGATGAAGGTGCGCTTTGTGGATGTCATCGATAAGACCAGCGTCGGGAAGGTAAGCAAGGTTTTGTTGCGGGAAAAATATGCATGATACGAGGATTGTATCAGGGGGTCTTCGTGTGGACTCACGCGCGATATCATTTTTTGTAAAGGATTATGAAGTTCAGTATCACGAAATTGACCAGCGTGGTTTTGCCCGTCCACTCGCGCTGCTCAACTACCTGCAGTCCGCTGCCGGAGAGCATGCCACCATGCTGGGCGTTGCGGTGGCGGATCTCCGCAAAAGCGGGCATACCTGGGTAATGTCACGTCTTCATCTCGTTATGGAGCGCTACCCTCGCGGTGCTGATACGATCCGGATACGGACCTGGCCGGCAACGAGAAATACCCTCTTCACGGTACGGGATTTTGAGCTGTTCGGCATGGATGGGGCTCTGATCGGCAGGGCAACTACCTCGTGGGCGGTATTGAACCTTAAAACCAGGCGGCCGGTGAAACTGGTCAGCGTACTGCCGATGTATCCGCTGAATCCGGAGCGGGCATTGAATGACATATTCAGCACGCTTCCGTTGCCTGAACGGACTGAATATGAACTGCGTCTGCCGGTGCTGCGCGGGGACCTGGACATCAACAGGCATGTAAACAATACCGTCTACGCCGGATGGGCGCTGGAAACTATTCCCGAGGAAGTGGACAACAGCTGCCGCCTGGCCGCCATAGAAATCGGCTTCCGTTCCGAGGCGTTGTATGGCGACACCATCGTCTCTCGATCTGCAACAGCGGCGGAGCCTGGCTGTTACCTTCATTGTATTGAGAGCGCCGGTGACGGCCGGGAGCTGGCGCGACTCCGGACACGCTGGCTGCCGCTTGAAAACGCACATCAGTAATAATTGACCGTTCCTTGCTTCCGCACGGCAGTATTCTTTTGACCTCTCCCGTTGCTCTATGCTATATCAAGAAAAGTTGATCTATAAAAACCGGAATATCTGATATACTATGCTCGAAACCTTTAAAGCGCTCGCTGACCCGTGCCGCTTGCGCCTGACGGCGATACTCCTTGCCGGTGAATTTACCGTGCAGGAACTGACCCGCATCATGGGTATGGGGCAGTCACGTGTCTCGCGCCACCTTAAAATTCTGGCGGAAGCCGGGGTGCTGACAGTCAAGCGCCAGGGGACCTGGAGCTACTTTCGCGTCGGGGAGGGGAGCCGTTTCTTCGCTGCCATCCGCCCCGCTTTTGAGCGGGAGATGCAGACGTTGCCCGAGCGCGGCAGTGACCTCGCCGCCGTGGCGGCGGTACTGGAGGAGCGCCGGCGACGCAGCCAGGAATTTTTTGACCGCCATGCCCGCCAGTGGGATGATCTGGCCCGCACCCTGCTGCCGGTGCCTGAATACCGCCAGCATCTGGTGGATATGGTGCCGGAAGGGGTCACGGTGCTGGAGATCGGCACCGGTACTGGCGGTCTTCTGGCTGATCTGGCGTCTCGGGCAGTGAACGTAATCGGCGTCGACCATTCTCCGGCCATGCTGGAGGAGGCACGTCGTCGGCTGATTACTAACGGTGTCAATAGCGTCGAGCTGCGGTTGGGAGAGATGACGCATCTGCCGCTGACTGACGCCTCGGTTGGGTGCGTCGTGGTCAACATGGTGCTGCACCATGCCGCCGCTCCGGCAACCGTGCTGGCTGAGGTTCGAAGGGTGCTGGCCCCCGGCGGAATTCTGCTGCTGGCAGACCTGGCTCGTCACGAACGGGAGGCGGCGCGGGAACAGCTGGCGGACCAATGGCTCGGTTTTGAAGAGGCGGAACTTGTGTCCTGGTTGCAATGCGCCGGTTTTGCATCCGTTATTATTGAGCAGGTTGCTGCACATGCCGGACAGGAAACAGTGCTGCTGGTTCGCGGAGAGACGGACGACGGTAATACACTGCATGAAAACATCACACCATAAAGGAGCAAAAGCCATGTCACACGATTACATCGTAGCAGACCTTACGCTGGCCGATTGGGGCCGCAAGGAAATGAGAATTGCCGAAACCGAAATGCCGGGATTGATGGCCATTCGTGAAGAATTTGCCGCCGCACAGCCGTTAAAAGGCGCCCGTATCACCGGTTCGCTGCATATGACCATCCAGACCGCCGTGCTCATTGAGACACTGACGGCTCTCGGGGCCGAGGTTCGCTGGGCTTCCTGCAATATATTTTCAACCCAGGATCATGCCGCCGCCGCTATTGCCGCCGCCGGAGTACCGGTTTTTGCCGTTAAGGGTGAAACGCTGGAGCAATACTGGGATTATACCCACCGCATCTTTGAATGGAGCGACGGCGGTTTCTCCAACATGATTCTGGATGACGGCGGCGATGCCACCCTGCTGCTGCATCTGGGCGCCAGGGCTGAAAAGGATCTCTCCGTGCTCGCCAACCCCGCTTCGGAGGAAGAAACGATCCTCTACGCCACCATCAAGGCCAAACTGGCCGTCAACCCGACCTGGTACTCCACCAGTCTGGCCCAGATCAAGGGCGTGACCGAGGAAACGACCACCGGCGTTCACCGTCTGTACCAGATGCATGAGCGGGGCGAACTGAAATTTCCGGCGATCAATGTCAACGACTCGGTCACCAAGTCAAAATTCGATAACCTGTACGGCTGCCGCGAATCACTGGTGGACGGTATCAAGCGGGCCACTGACGTCATGATCGCCGGCAAGGTCGCCCTGATCTGCGGCTATGGTGATGTGGGTAAAGGTTCCGCACAGGCGATGCGTGCGCTATCGGCCCAGGTGTGGGTCACCGAAGTTGACCCGATCTGTGCCCTGCAGGCCGCCATGGAAGGTTTCCGTGTCGTCACGATGGAATATGCCGCCGACAAGGCTGACATTTTTGTCACCTGCACCGGTAATTACCATGTCATCACCCACGATCATATGATCAGGATGAAGGACCAGGCCATTGTCTGCAACATCGGCCATTTTGATAACGAAATCGAGGTTGCGGCTCTGGAAAAATACCAGTGGGAGGAGATCAAACCACAGGTAGATCATATCATTTTCCCCCATGGCACGCGCATCATCCTGCTGGCCAAGGGACGTCTGGTCAACCTGGGCTGCGGCACCGGCCACCCCAGTTACGTCATGTCTTCATCCTTTGCCAATCAGACCATCGCCCAGATCGAGCTGTTCTGCAATCCGGGCAAATATCCGGTTGGAGTCTATGTTCTCCCCAAACACCTGGACGAGAAAGTGGCCCGTCTGCAGTTGAAGAAGCTGAACGCGCAGTTGAGCGTGCTGACCGACGAACAGGCCGCCTACATCGGCGTACCGAAGGAAGGGCCGTACAAGGCCGAACTGTACCGCTACTAGTTCCGGCGCCGGAACAGAGACGGTTGACCAACCATTATCGGGGCCGAATTACTGGTAAAAATGCCCTGATAATGGTTCTCCGGTACTTTATTAAACATCATGCCGGATAACCTGTCGGGAGGAAATATGAAATTCGCTACAGGGCTGTACCAGCTGGCAATTGCATTCTGGGTGGGGGGCAGTGCTCTTTTTACATTTGTCCTGACGCCGATACTTTTCAAGAGTGAAAGCCGTGATTCGGCCGGCCGGATCGTAGGGATACTTTTCCCCGGTTATTTTCGCTGGGGACTGGCGTGCGGTGTTATCGCCCTGGGGTGCCGGCTGGTTATGCGCGGCGGAAGAATGGGGCTTGTCTCAGGCATCCTTGCGGCCATGGTGGCGATCACCCTCTTTCAGGCGTATTACGTTGAACCGAAAGCCGCAGCTATCAAACAGCAGATCGTCTCTTTTGACCAGACCCCAAAGGATGATCCGGTGAGACAGCAGTTCGGACGTCTGCATGGCGTTTCTGCAGTCTGCAACCTTGTTGTGCTGGCTGGCGGCGTGGTGTTGGTGGTGCTGTTGTAGCGCCGTTTTGTCAGCCGACAGCGGCGACCCGTGCCAGATAGCGGCGTCGCAGCGGACGGTACAGCAGAGCTAAAGACAGTAATAACCCGGCAGCAGATGCAGCAGGGTGAACAACCGCAACGACAATCGGCGTCAGCAACACGCGGGTCACACCGCGCAGGAACGGGTGCCGGGCAATGAAATCGGCCAGCGGCGGGCTGTAGTGATAGTAAAGGGCGACAAAAGCCCGGCCCGGTGCATTGGTGAGCAGATGTTCGTCCCGGAAATGACGCAGCAGTTCCACCTGCGGATGCAGATAGCTGCCGTACGCGGCCGTGGCGATGAAGCACCCGCCGCCACCCGAGCTGCTGCCGGATGTTGTTGGCGTCGGGGTTGTTGGGCCAGTTACCGGTGCAGGCGTGCCGTCGGTACTGAAAGAGGCCTGGTGGTTGTCGACATCGGTGGTATTGGCCACGAGCAAGACCACTTCGCTGGCGGAACTGAAGTAAGGGATTGATGCGGTGGTGTTGCTCACGGTGGAGAAAGGATATTCGGTGACGATGCCTCCGCTGCTTTTGATGAATGCGGTCGCCTTGATGCCGCTGGTGCCGGTGACGGTAATATTAAGGTTATCGGGTGCACTTGATGGCGGTAAAAAGCGGTAGTAGGCAAACGAATAATGGGGGAGAGTTACCGTGTTGTTTGCCGGGTACGTTGAATAGGTGGCAACCGGTGAATACACATGAATCATGTTTATTTCATTTGTGTGAGTCGCCCAGTCCCGTGTGTAGACCCGCTTGGCAAAGCCGAAGAAGTCCGTGCCGAGAGTAGTGGCATACGTAGTTGAAGAAAGCAGGCTCTCCAGTACCGGGACCATTGGTATGTCGGCACCGCCTCCAGGACTGGGGAGGGGAGCAAGTTTTTCCCAGGCACCGCGGATCATTGCCGGGCCATGTGCCTCCGACAGGTAGCGGTTGAAGATCCAGCGGCCGTAGCCGCCACCTGTGTCGGTGCTTACCGGAGTATCCAGGGCCAGTTTGCTCTGGGTAAACCAGTTGGAAATATAGGAGTAACTCTGGTTGACATCGTCATACAGCTCATCTTCCATCCAGGTGGACGTTGCTTCGGCATACCAGACATCAAAGTAGTAATTGTAACCGTACTGAATGGCGTGGTGATACTCATGGGCGGCAGTGATCTGCAAACTCTGGAGCGGGGTGTAGGTGAGCGGGTGATAGATATCATCAGTGAAGTTGTTGTCGATTTCCATGTAGCTTGGGGCAGCATACGGAAATCCTTGAGACGGGAGAAAAATGATATGACCATTACTGTCTGTAAGTGTTGTGGTCTGGCCGTAGAGCTTTTTGGAAGAAAGTTCCCGCAGATAAACGTCATATGGTGCGGCGGGCATAGTGGGGGCCAACCGCCATCCGAGAGCTGTGTATTTGTTTGCCACATCGTCAAATACCTGAGCCACCGTCTGTACCCAGCTCATTGAAGGGATGGCATCTGTTCCGCTGGTAGTGTAGTGAATCATGAAACGTCCCGAGGTTGACGTGAGCGTTAATTCTGTCCCACTGAGTACCGGCGCCGCCAGTTGTTTCGCCAGCACTTTCTGCGTTGACTGCTCCAACAGATTCCAGTCGCGACGGAGGGCCTTTTTAAGCGGCATGCCGCATGTGGCCGATTCCTGAACATCGGCAGAAACCGACAGCACCGCTTTCTGAAGTTGCGTGCTTTGTGACTCGCCGAACTGCCGGAGATAATACTCATCCAATGGCCCGGCATGTACGACAGCAGAAAACTGCAGCAGAGTCACTATGAAGAGTGAAATGCAAGTAAGTACGCAGTTCATCAATCCACCATCCTTTTGCCGGCCCTGAGCGGGACGAGTGTGGTTATGCCGCGTTCAACGGTTATATCCGCGGTGAAAGGCCCGCTGCCAACGGAATAGGTTCCGGCCGGCAGCACCACAACAAAATAGCCGTGGTCATCTGTCTGCACCGTGACAAATTCTTTGCCCCCGGTGGAGATCAGGAGCGGCACGCGTGGATAGGGGCTGAAGCCGCTGCCGCTGGCGAGCTTGCCTCCGGAACTTTGCAGGTAGCAGATTCCGGCAATTACCCCTGCGCCATCCGGCAGTGCCGTCTGTTCAAGGGGTGAGGTCTGAGCAGTCAAGACCACCGGGCGTACCTTTTCCCGCACCGCGATAAAAGCGCTTCCGTCAACAGCCGGACCGGGTATGAAGGCAACGCCGTTGAAATGATAATATCTCCAGACTTCGGCCGGGGGGATGGCGGCAGCAGATGCTGAAGCGGCGAGTGCCGTGCCGATAACAGAAATGAGTACGAATAACAGCAGTGCCCTGG
Organism: Deltaproteobacteria bacterium; assembly: GCA_021781535.1. Taxonomy (GTDB): domain Bacteria; phylum Desulfobacterota; class Desulfuromonadia; order Geobacterales; family Pseudopelobacteraceae; genus JACRCG01. The sequence goes on from JAJXWO010000026.1 coordinate 45,101, forward strand.
GCATGATAACCACCTCAAGAAGGTCATAGATCCTTTACGGTATAGTGCCTAATTTGCAGCTGGTAAGTCAAACGGAATAAAATGGTTTTCCGCTCTTCACTTGACAAAGATGTGTGCTGACGATATTTTTACAGATCGCAAAAGCACCCAGGTAAAATAAATATACAGAGAACCGAGAGGAGTATACCACAATGGCAGAAAAATTCATCTTCACTTCAGAATCCGTATCAGAAGGGCATCCGGACAAGGTCGCTGACCAGATTTCAGATGCAATTCTCGATGCGATTCTGGCCCAGGACCCGAAAGCACGTGTTGCGTGCGAAACTCTCGTCACCACCGGCATGGCCGTTATCGCGGGCGAGATCACAACCACCGCCTACGCAGACATCCCTTTGATTGTCCGTGAAACCATCAAGGAAATCGGGTACACCGATTCTGCCATGGGCTTTGATTATGAAACCTGTGCCGTGCTGGTTTCCATCGACAAGCAATCGCCCGACATATCGCAGGGCGTTTCCGAAGGGGAGGGGCTGCACAAGGAACAGGGCGCCGGCGATCAGGGGCTTATGTTTGGCTATGCCTGCAACGAGACTCCGGAGTTTATGCCGATGCCGATCCAGCTGGCTCATCAGCTGGTCGCCAAATTGGCTGAAGTACGCAAGTCCGGCCAGCTGGACTTCCTTCGCCCCGATTCCAAATCCCAGGTTTCGGTTGAATACATTGACGGCACGCCGAGCCGTATCGATACGGTTGTTATCTCCACCCAGCATACCCCTGATGTGACACACAAAAGGATTGAGGAAGAGGTCATTGCCGAAGTTATCAAGAAAGTTATTCCGGCGCACTTGCTGGATGCCAATACCCGTTACTTCATCAATCCGACCGGCCGTTTTGTTGTTGGCGGGCCAATGGGTGACTGCGGGCTGACCGGCCGCAAGATCATCGTCGATACCTACGGCGGCATGGGGCGTCACGGTGGTGGCGCTTTCTCCGGCAAGGATCCTTCCAAAGTTGACCGTTCGGCCGCTTACATGGGGCGCTATGTCGCCAAAAATCTGGTCGCCGCCGGCCTCTGCGATCGTTGCGAGGTGCAGGTGGCATACGCGATCGGCGTAGCCGAACCGGTTTCGGTCATGGTTCACACCTTCGGCACCGGGAAAGTGACGGAAGAGCGTCTTTCCGCTCTGGTACGTGAAACATTTGATATGCGTCCGCGTGCAATTATCGAACAGCTTGACCTGCTCCGCCCGATTTATCGCAAAACCGCCGCATATGGCCACTTCGGCCGTGAATTGCCTGAATTTACCTGGGAGCGGACTGACAAAGCCGCGCTGTTGAAACAGAAAGCCGGTTTGTAGTCCTGCCAAAACCAACCCCCCTCAATCCCCCCTTATCAGGGGGGAGTTTTAAAGGCCCTCCCCTGATAAGGGGAGCGGGGTGGGGTTGATTTTGCCCATGCCAACCAGCACAATAGGACATAACCTGCTGCTTTTCGGTCATGATGAACGACCCGGCATCATAGCGGTGGAGCCGGTCGGCCACTTCATCCGGCTCTTTTTCAGGGCCGGCGGCCGTGTGCACTTCCACGACGAGCCGTTTCAACCGTTTATCCTGGTCAATGATCCCGCGGTGGTTACCGGTTGCCGGGTTCCCTGTGCCGTGCGGCAGTTATCCGGTGACGACTTTTTTCGCAGTCAGCTTCTGTTTGATTCCTGGAGTGAGTGCCTGCTTGCTCGCGATTTCCTGGCGGCAAAAACCGGCACGCCTTACTCCTCTCCCGATGCGCCCTATCTGTTCCTCCCCGATATTTCCCATCAATATATGCTGGCCAGCGGCGCCACTCTCTTTAAGGGGCTTGAATTCTCCGAGCTGCGCTGTCTGGCGCTTGATATTGAAACCGCATGTGCTGACGGGTATGGTTTTTCACATCCCGAACGGCCGGATGACCGGATCATTTCAATTGCGCTCAAGGATTCTCACGGTGAGGAGATTGTGCTGCGGGGCGATCGGTTGACGGAACCGGAGCTGCTGCAGGGCCTGAACGATGTGATCCGACGCTGTGATCCTGACGTCATCACCGGCCACAATATATTTCGTTTTGACCTCGACTATATTGGGCGGCGGGCGCAGATGCATGGTATCCGTCTGACCTGGGGGCGCAATGGTGCGCCCCCTCATATCACGCCGCATGCCCGCTGGAGTCTTGCTGAAAAAATGCTTGAATACCCGCGCTGGGATGTCTATGGCCGGCATATCATCGATACCTATTTTCTGGTGCAGTTGTATGATGTTGCCGGGCGTGACCTTGAAAGTCACGGGTTGAAAGCTGTTGCCCGGCATTTCGGCGTTGCCGCCGCCGACCGTACCTACCTGGACGGTTCCGCTATTTCAGTCGCATTTCGGAATGATCCGGAGCTACTGTACCGCTACAACCTGGATGACGTCCTGTAGACAATCGCTTTGTTTCGGATGTTTGGATATCCCTGGTTTCTGCAGAGCCGCATGTTTCCGTATTCCTTTCAGAACTGCGTCATTCGCGGTAACGCCACTCGTATCAATGCTCTTTTTCTCCGTGAATATCTGTATCGCGGCCACGCTATTCCTGCCCGGACTTCGGGGGCTGCCGCTTTTGAAGGTGGCTATACGGAATCCTCGTGTGCAGGGGTTGTCGGCCCGATCGTCCATTGTGACGTGGCGTCTCTCTATCCGTCATTGATGCTGACATACCGTCTTGCTCCCGCCAAGGATAGCCTGGGACTGTTTCTTCCTATGCTGGCGGATTTGCGGCGCTTCCGCCTGGCCGCAAAACAATCGGCGCGGGACGCTGCAGAATATTCGGAACGACTTTATTTTGAGTCGCTTCAGCAGGTGTTCAAAGTGCTGATCAATTCGTTTTATGGGTATCTCGGAGCGGAATTTCATAACTTTTCCGATCCGGTTGTTGCTGCCGAGGTTGCCCGTCTCGGCCGCGTCACGATAAAAAATATGATTGACCTGCTTGTGTCAGAAGGCGCCAGACCGGTTGAGGTGGATACGGACGGCATCTACTTCAAGCCTCCCCAGTCATGTACATCCGAAAGTGATGAAGTGGAGCTGGTGCAGCGCGTTTCCCGGAAGCTGCCGGAAGGAATTGATGTCGAGCTGGATGGTCGTTATCGATCAATGTTGGTTTATAAAGCCAAAAACTATGCCGTGCAGGAGTATGACGGCAGGATTATCATCAAGGGGAGCGCGCTTCGTTCCCGTGGTTTGGAAGCATATTTGCGGGAATTCATACGGGATGTCATCGAATCTTTGCTGACGGGAAAAGCTGAGTCGGTGGCGCGGCTTTTTGACCAGTATGGTGCCCGGCTCCGTTCAACCGGGTTGGATGTTGCATGGGTGGCCCGCAACGAGACACTTAACGAATCGCCGGACGTGTATCGTGAAAAGCTTCGGGCAGGAAAACGCAATCATTCGGCCGTTTTTGAAATAGCTCTTGCTTCGGGAAAACCATACCGTGCCGGAGATCGTATCAGCTATTATGTCAGCGGTTCCGGAAAGGATGTCTCAGCGTATGAACAGTGTCGATCGGTTGATTCATTTGACCCGGCGCATCCGGATATCAATGTGTTGTACTATATCGGGAAACTGCGCCACGTACAAAAACGCTTTGAGCCCTTTCTTCCGCAAGAGCCGACTCTTTTTGACCTGTGATGCTTGCACGCACTGGTTCTTTGTGGTAAGAGTCTGACTTAGTCAGATTCAAAACCAACCCCCCTCAATCCCCCCTTATCAAGGGGGAGGTGTCAAGCTCCTCCCCTGATAAGGGGAGGTTGGGAGGGGTTTAAAAAGGAGACCGTATGAAAAAGGTTCTGTTACTATCACTGGTTTTGTTTGTTGTTGTTGCTCTGGCGCCGGGTATGGCGACCGCTGACCAGCAGCCGGAAATGATTGTGGGGAAGATGGCCGTCAAGTTTACAAGGGGAATCACCAACACTGTTACCAGTATTGTTGAGCTTCCGAAACAGACGATCCTGACCGGGCGGGAAATGGGGGCGGTCGGCTATGTTGTCGGGCCGATCAAGGGGATCGGGATGACCTTATATCGGGGTGTGATCGGGATAACAGAAGCGGTTTTTTGTATGGTCCCTCAGCCCGGTTACTATGATCCGATGATCGACCCTGAATATGTCTGGCAGGGGTGGGGGCCGAAAAGAATCACGTCAAAGGCCATTGCTGAGGAAAAGTAGTTACCTGCGTACTGATCAATTACAAAAGGCGAGTCCGATATCCGGCTCGCCTTTGTTGTGGTCGCTTCCTGGTACAATATCTAAAACGTAATCAGCCCAATCGCTTGCGCAAATAGGCCTCGAACTCAGTACTGAATTCCTTCCGTTTGAGCGCCATATCGACAGTTGCTTTCAAAAAGCCGAGCTTGTCGCCGCAATCATGGCGCAAACCTTCAAACAAACAGCCATACACATTTTCTTCTTTTGATAATGTCAGGATGGCGTCTGTCAACTGGATCTCACCACCCTTTCCCGGTTCCTGGCCCAGGAGAATCTCAAAAATGCGTGGCGTCAGCACGTAGCGGCCAATGATCGCCATATCGGAGGGCGCTTCATTGCGGGCCGGCTTTTCCACCATGTCGGTTACATGGAACGTGCGCTCACCAATTTGATCTGCTGCTACGCACCCATACGAAGATATATTCTCCATCGGCACTTTTTCCAGTGCCAGCACCGACCCGCCTTGTTTGTCGAATACTTCCAGCAGTTGTCCGAGACAAGGACACTCGCTATCAACAATGTCGTCTCCCAGCAAGACAGCAAAGGGCTCGTTATTGATAAAATCCTTGGCGCAGAGAATGGCGTGACCGAGTCCCAGAGCATGGTGCTGGCGCACATAGAAAATGTCGACCATTTCTGCTATTTCGCGTACGCGTGAAAGTTCCCGATCCTTGCCCTTGTCGTAAAGATGGGCCTCGAGTTCGAAGGAAATATCGAAATGATCCTCAATATTGTGTTTGCCGCGGCCGGTTACAAAAAGAATCTGTTCAATCCCGGAAGCCACCGCCTCCTCAACAACATACTGTACCAGCGGCTTGTCAATCAGCGGCAGCATTTCTTTTGGGGATGATTTTGTCGCCGGAAGAAAGCGGGTGCCGAGACCGGCAACCGGAAAAACGGCCTTTTTAACTTTCATCGGGAGGCTCCGGGGATGCTGTAAAATGATCCAAAAAAATGAAATACAGAGATACACGAGACGTGATGGGTGCGTCAAAAATAAACCTTTTGGTTTACCCTACAGCGTTCAAGCGTTTAATCTTGGTTTTCTCACTGTCTCGTCTGTCTCTGTGTTGATTTGCCTTGATATTTATTTCTCCGAGCAGGCGCATCCGCTGCATGCGGCCGGTTTTGGCGCTTCGGTCTTCGGACAGTAGCCCGTGTTGAACCACCCGTCGCCTTTCAGGCTGAACGCTGCTGATGATATCATTTTTTCCACCGGTTTGCCGCATTGCGGGCAGGTGCTGGCTGGCGGGTCTGAAAATTTCTGGCGTAATTCAAACTGGTGAAGGCAGCTTGTACAACGGTATTCGTACATCGGCATGACTGGTAAACTCCTCTGATGGTGTTAATTTACGACAGTCTTACTATAATGATCAGGTGTCTATTTGTCAATGTTGCGGCAATTTGCCTGCGGCTGTTTCTTTACTTTTTTCCTTGTTATAGTGTATTTAATACTATGGAGCTTTTTGGTTACGGAATATGTAACTGCGTCTGAATGTATATGAAGAGGATAGATACAATGAAATGTCCCGGAAAACCTGTACCTGCCGCTCTGTTGAACCGGCATTTATACCACATAGTACTGGTGCTGCTGGCGGTGCTGTATCCGCTTTCTGCTGCAGCAACTGAAACGGTACGCCTGCAGCTCAAGTGGCAGCACCATTTCCAGTTTGCCGGATATTATGCTGCCAAAGAAAAGGGGTATTACCAAGCGGCCGGGCTGGATGTGGAGTTCATTCCCGGTGATCCCGGTGTCGATACGGTGCAGAAGGTTCTTGAGGGGAAGGCGGAGTTTGGTGTCGGCGCGACCGATCTGCTGCTGCGGAGAGAGCAAGGCGCACCGGTGGTCGTTCTGGCGGATATCTTCCAACACTCCCCGCTGGCGCTTATGACCCTCAAGCGAAACGGTACTGCAAATCTGCATAACAAGTCCGGTCGCAAGATTGTGATCGAACCTGGTTCTACTGAGCTGGAGGCGTATCTGCGCAGCGAAGGCGTCACCTCTGATAAATACATAATGAGGGCCCCGAAATTCCACGGATGGGATCTGCTGGAAGGGACAGTAGACGCCGTATCGACCAATGTCATCGGTGAAATGTTTCCGTTGAACAAGTCGGGGCGTGAATATCAAATCGATTCTCCCCGGTCGGTGGGTATCGATTTTTACGGAGATAATCTTTTTACCACTGAAAAACTGATCAAAACGAAGCCGGAGATGGTCAGGGCATTCCGGGCCGCAAGTATTAAGGGGTGGGAATATGCCATGCAGCACACGGAAGAAATTGTGCAGCTGATTCATTCCCGTTACAGCCATGGACACAGTATTGAACACCTGCGCTTCGAAGCCCGCGAGATGGAGCCGTTGATGCAGACTTCACTGGTGGAGATCGGGCATATGAACCCCGGTCGCTGGCGCCACATAGCCGATATATATGCCGGACTGGGCATGATGAAGCCCGGATTCAACCTCGATGGTTTTCTCTATGATACCAAACCGCCGGTGCCGAATTTGAAATTCCTGTATGGCGGCTTTGCAGCGGCCCTGGCACTGGTGCTTACCGCCAGCCTGATTGCACTTCGTTTTTCCATGCTGTCATCGGCCCTGAAAAACACGATCACCGATTACAAAAAGGTGGGGAATGCTTTGCAGGAAAGCGAATCATTATATCGATCCATCCTCAACGCCTCACCCGATGACATTACGATCACGGATACTGATGGTACCATCCTGATGGCTTCTCCGGCAGGTGTGGCGATGTTTGGCTACGAGCGGGAAGAGGAGTTGCTGGGGCATAATATCGTTGAATTCATTTCTCCCGAAGACAGGGAACGCGCCGCAGCGGATATACAAGCAAACATTCAAGGACTTTTCTCGGGGGTGGGCGATTATCGTGCGATCCGGCCGAACGGCACGTTGTTCGATATCGAGACGAACTGTGAGTTTATTCGCAACAATGAGGGGCTTCCAACCAGGATGGTTTTCATTATCCGTGACATAACCGAGCGGAAGCTGGCGAGTCACTCCTGTGTGGCGGCCATGGGTGAAATGATCAGCGCCATAGCCCACCAGTGGCGTCAGCCTCTGGCCACCCTGGGAATGATAATCCAGCGCACCCACGCCGTGGGTAATATGCAGGAGGGCTTTGCCGCAGGCTACCTGGATGAGTTCAAGGTAAATGCCATGCGTCAGATCAAGTACATGTCGGACACAATTGAAGAATTCCGCGGTTTTTACCGCCCTGAAAAACAGAAGGAGCCTTTTTCGCCGTTGCGCTGCATCAATGATGCTGTCAGGCTTCTGGAACAACAGTTCGCCAACCACGCCATTGTCGTGGGAATCAATTGCAAGGGATGCGACGGGCAGATGGTAGACGGTTTTCCCAACGAGTTCAAGCAGGTCATCCTCAACCTGTTGGGCAATGCCCGCGATGCCATCCTGGAGAGTCGTAACACCAGGGGAGAACCGGAAGAAGGGCGAATCAATATACAGCTATCCGTCAGAGAAGATACCACCATCACTATCGATATAAGTGATAACGGCTGCGGAATTGCGCCGGAAATCGCCCCGCGGATTCTGGACCCCTATTTCACTACCAAGGAAGAAAGCGGCGGCACCGGCCTCGGCCTGTACATGTCGCGTATGATCATAGAAGACAGCCTGGGAGGGCACTTCCGCCAGATACAGTGCCATGAAGGCGCGACCTTCAGAATAGAACTACAGCTGGGGAATACGCAATGACCGACCTGAAGTCCCTTACTGTTTTGCTGGTTGAAGATGAAAATGAATTGCGCCGTGAAACAGCGTCCTTTCTTGAATTGTACTGCGGGAAAGTAATCCAGGCTCCCAATGGCCGGGAAGCCTTGGCGCTGATCAATGCCCAGAAACCTGACCTGATTATCAGCGATATTCGCATGCCGGTCATGAATGGCCTCGAATTGGCCGCCTGCCTGAAGGAGCGCTCATTCGACACGCCGCTGATTTTTTGCACCGCCTTCACTGAAACCAGTTATCTCCTTAAGGCTATCGAACTGGGAGTAGCAGCCTTTGTGCGCAAGCCGGTTGACACCGACGAATTGTTGGCGGTTATCGGCAAAGCAGCGGTGCCGTTGCTCCAACGCCGCGAAATAGAGGGAGTCTCCGATGAATTAATGGCGTCCATGCGGGTGCAGATAGGCGATACACCGGCCCAGCGAGCTATTGTTGAGCAGACCGCCCGCGTTGCCCGGACGTCATTTAATGTTTTGCTGGAAGGTGAAACCGGCACCGGAAAATCACGGCTGGCTTCCATTATTCATGGTTTGAGTCCCCGGCGCGACGCGCGGTTTGTGACGATACAGATGGGGGCGTTGCCTTTGAATCTGGCCGAGAGCGAACTGTTCGGCCATGTCAAAGGTGCTTTCACCGGAGCAGACCGCAATCGGGCAGGATTGGCGGAAGCTGCCGATGGCGGTACGATATTTCTGGATGATATAGAGTCCTGTCCTCCTGAATTGCAGGGAAAGCTGTTACGTTTTGTCGAAGAGAAAAAATTTACCCAGGTAGGAAGTACGGTTGAAAAGAGGGTGGATGTCCGCATCATTGCCGCCAGCAACCGCAATTTAAAGGAGGAGGCCTTGGCCGGACGCTTTCGTGAAGACCTCTACTATCGACTGGCCGACGTCACCATTCCCTTGCCGCCTCTCCGGGACACACCGGACGCCGTAGTCCCCCTGGCGTACAAATTTTTGCGGGAAACCTGCGATGAACTGGGTCGCAATCTGGCCTTTTTAGATGATGAAGCGCGCAGCCTGCTCATCAACACCTCCTGGCCCGGCAACATCCGGCAGTTGAAGAGCGTCATTCGCCGTGCCGCGCTCAAAAACGGGAGCGTCATCGGTGCGGCAGATATTTCAATACAGCCGGCCTCTGCCGATATGGTTTCCTCATCGACAGTCGGCAGCACCGCACCCGTACCGCCACCTTTCCCCTGCAGTATGGACATGCTGGAGCGCTGGTCTCTCGAGCAGGCCCTGCATTACTGTGATGGCAAGCGCATGAAAACCGCCATGATGCTTGGCATGAACTATTACACATTTCGCCGCCGACTTGAAAAACACGGCATATCGGCGGGGGATGAGTAGCCAGATATGCTTCCTGAAGCTCTATCGTAATGATTAGCAGAAAAAAATATCCCCCCACCATGGCCGCGTATAAAAAACAAGGCAAACTGCAACCATCATCAATTCTTCTCTGTATCAATCCAACCGCATACTATCCATTTTGATTATCTGTTTTAGGTGCCACTATCGTTTTTGCATACCAGATCCCTCGCCGTAATTTCTGCTAACCGACCGTAAATACTCAAATAACTTCTCTGGCACTATCTTTGCTGTATACATGCAACTATGACCGAGTCAGCCAAAGAAAAAAACGACACGGCGACACCATGCTTGTGTGAATTTTCGAGCCATCCCTTTGATGAGTGCTATTGCCGCAATGTCACCGGCAGGTCGGCGGCCAACATTGCCACCTATTGCATGGATAACTATCTTGAATGCCCGATATATCAAAAGCGGAAACGGCAAAACACCGAATGAAAAGCCGCTTCAAAAAGACGAGGTAAACGTCGGGGGCACAAAAAAATCTGTATAAAAAGGAGGTGGGCAGCTCAAAAAAACATGCAATGCCGGTATCAACGATTTGTACTACTAGTGAAAGGAGGTCTCTGATGGCATTAAAACGAATGTTCTGCTTGCTGACAGGTATAGGATTGCTGTTTTCCTCTGGCGTCGCCTGGTCAGCAGAAGTGCACGGCAGAAGTTCCACCCAGTACCAATGGTTTACCGATTACCTGACTGGCAATAAACAGGCTGAATTTGGCGAATATCTCAGTCTGTCAGTCACAAAGATCGACCCGGAAGGGAAATTGTCAATTCAAGGTTACGGCCGCGGAACACAGGATATTTTGAATGGTCAGGGTCTGAATGGCAGGCTCTACTTCCTGTATGCCGACTACAGCAATCTTTTTGACAAGGCCGACATCCGTCTAGGTCGCCAGTTTGTCAACTACGCAGCCGGCAGCGCCCTCATCGACGGCGGCAAGATCGACCTGAAGAATGTCGGTCCGGTTGCCTTCTCCGTCATGGGCGGCCGCAACGTCATCTTCAATCTTGATGGCGAAGCGTCCACCAGCCATGACTACGTTTGGGGAATCTCCGCAAACCTGACCGGGTTCAAAAGCACCAATGCCGAATTGAGCTATTTTATGAAGCTCGATGATGCCGGTATCGCCCGTGACCAGATCGGCGGCACATTCAACCAATACCTGCTGAATTCATTAAAAGTCTACACCAACGCCCGCTTTGACATGACCAGCGAAGTATTCAGCGAAGTGCTGGCCGGTGTCAAATACTACCCGTCGTCCGACCTTATCTTTACCGGTGAATGGTATCAGAGCTATCCCATCTTCGACAACTCATCCATTTACTCTGTTTTTGCCGTTGGTCGTTACCAGGAAGGCGTATTCCGCGCCGACTACACCATCAACGACATGGTCAGCGTCAATGCCGGCTACACGAGGCAGATCTATGGCGACGAAGGCGGTGATACCGACGTATACGCGATTGGCACCACGCTCCGCCCGATCGAAAAGGTTCAAGTCGACCTGACCTACGATTACCAACTTGGTTACGGCGGCAAACTGAACGGCGGTGCCTTGGAAGTCAGCTACACGCCCATCGCGCCCCTTGAACTGGCCGGCGGCATCCATTACGACACCTACGAGCGCGACCGGGCGACCGGGCTGGAAACCGCCCGTAAATACTGGTTGGGCACCAAATACAAACTCAACAAAAGCATGACCGCATCCGTCCGCGTCGAAGACAACGTCAACCAGCAGTACAAAAATGACTGGGCGGGTCGCGCCGTATTCAACTACGACTTCTAAGAAAGGGGGCACGCGTGAAAAAAATAGTTTTTATACTCGCACTACTCGGCTTCGGACTAATCTGCCTCCAGCAGAAGTCGTATGCCGACAAAAAGACCGATCATGCCGATTACAAAAGCATGACGATCAGGGAGTGCAACTCCTGCCATAAATCCGAAGGCATTGCACCGAACCATGATGCGGATTTTATCCGTGGTCACCGGGTCCTGGCCAGCAATTCAGGTAACAACTGCAGCCAGTGCCATGATCAGAAATGGTGCCTCGACTGCCACAAAGGCGGCGGCACGGGCGATAAGCTGTCACAGGACAACTTCGGTCGCGATTACAAACCGAAGAGCCACCGCAGCGACTTCATGAGCATTCATCCACTCAAGGCGCTGGACAACCCGCAGCAGTGCTACCGTTGCCATGACGCCGTAGCATTCTGCAACTCCTGTCACAGCCGTTTCCCCATGGGATCATTGCGCATCAAGTCGCACTTGATGCTGGGACCTAATGGACAGACAACCTCCTGGGGAATCGGCGAGCATTCCATCGAGGCGCGCCGGAACCTGCAGTC
>JAJXWO010000133.1 GCA_021781535.1 Deltaproteobacteria bacterium
CATCAGCCGAGGTCGGGGCGGATGCTGCCTGTGATATGACGTTGCGAGCCATGGGTAAAAACTTCACCTTCCAGGATGTGGTGGAATGCAATGAACTCCTTGCGCGGCATCGCATCGCAACGTCCCACTTCTTCATGTTTGGTGGTCCGGGCGAGACCGAAGAGACGGTGCAGGAGGGGATCAAAAATATTCTGGGATTACAAAAATGCGTATCCTTTATTTTTATGGGGATCCGGATTCTTCCCAATACTCCCCTTGAACGAATTGCGATCAAGGAACATATCATTTCAGCTACCGATGGGTTGTTGAAACCGACCTATTATGTCTCACCGGCAGTGGATACAAAATGGCTGGAGGAAACCTTGACGCAAGCCTTTGCCGGAGTGCGTCATTGCGTGTTCCCGCCCGATGCAATGGAAGGAAGCCTCCAGATGCTTCACAAACTCGGCTATACCGGTCCATTGTGGGACCTGCTGATTTCTGGTGAAAGAACCAGAAAGAGGAAAAAGCATGCAGCAGAATAATCCCGCCACGCTGGAATCTGTCTGGTGTGCGCTGCCGGTCTATAATAACAGGAAAACAGTGCGTCAGGTAGCGGCGGCGTGCCGTGAGATAGTATCTCATGTCGTGGTGGTTGATGACGGCTGTACGGATGGCGATCTGGGCGAAATCCTCTCGGGTCTCGATGTTGTGGTGTTGAAGCATGCCGCAAACATCGGAAAGGGACAAGCCATACTCACGGCGTCGCGCTACATTGAATCGCAGGGTGGTCAGTACATGATCACCATCGACGCTGACGGTCAGCACCTTCCTCAGGATATACGAAAATTCCTGCCGTTGATACAGGAGGACACGCCAGCTATCATAATTGGTTGCCGGGACTTTACTACGGATAACGTTCCTGTTGCCAGCCGTTTTGGCAGATCGTTTGCCAACTTCTGGCTGCTGGTCGAAACCGGCAAGATAGTCGGAGATTGCCAAAGCGGATTTCGTGCCTATCCTGTGAAATATATCAATCAGATAAGCTTCAAGGGTGACCACTTCGATTTTGAGGCCGAGGTCTTGGCCAAGGCAGCTTGGGGAGGGCTTGCCCTGACAACTGTCGATATTGGCGTTGTGTATCCGAAACCGGAAGAGCGGGTTTCAAGTTTTAAACCATTTCTGGACAATCTGCGCCTGACCGGGATTCATTCGATGCTGGTCGGAAGACGCCTGTTGCCGATCAGGCACCAGAAGCTGGTGGAAACCCGGAACACCCTCGATGTCTCGTTATTGCGACATCCGGCCCAGGTTCTCAAGATGCTCCTGAAGGAAAGTGCGACCCCCGAAGGATTGGCGCTGTCGGCGGCTGTTGGCATGTTCATAGCCGTACTTCCGATTCTGTTCATGCATTCGGTAGTTATTTTTTATTTTTCGCTGCGCTTTAACCTGAACAAGATCGTGACGCTGAATGTCCAGCATCTGGCGGTACCGCCCTTTATACCGGCGCTCTGCATTGAGGTGGGGTATTACCTGCGGCATGGCCGCTGGTTGACAAACTTGTCATTTGCGACGGTGTTTCAGCAGTTTTCTTCACGATTGTTTGAGTGGTTTTTAGGTTCTTTGATCATCGCACCGCTTGCTGCTCTGCTGATCGGCGCAGCCATGTACGTGACCGCTGCTACAATAAAAAAGGTCCGGATTGCCCATGCCTCAAACGAAGGGTGTTGAGCGTAAGCGTGGCAACCAGCTCGGTTTCTGGTTCTTCCGTACCGCTGTCAGATTTTTCGGTTTGGGAGGCTCATATGGGCTGCTCTATTTCGTCGGCCTGTACTATCTGATTGTTGACCGGCCGCTGGTTGCAGCCTCACTGGCTTATACCAGGCGACGCTTCCCGGAGCACGGAACGATCAGACAACTGTTCGATGTCTATCTTCTCTTCGTGAGTCAGGGCAAAAGCCTCATCGACCGGTATGCCGTAGCAGCCGGGTATAAAGATATGGCCATAGACATACGTGGCTATGAGGAGATAAAGCGCCTGTCAGATGAAGGAAAGGGTTTTGTCCTGCTGACTGCCCACGTAGGGAACTGGCAGGTTGCCATGACGGCGCTCAGTCGATTAGGCCAGACTGTCTACCTGATGATGCGGCCCGAAGATAACGCAGCTGTCAAAAAAGCGCTGCATATTGATAAGGAAGAGGAAAACGTCAAGATCATCTCTACCGATGATTCGCTAAATGGTGTGCTCGAGGCGATGAAGGCCATCAAAAACGGTCATATCGTTTCGATTATGGGGGATCGGACCTATGGTTTTAGCTCTACCGAAGCCTTGTTTCTTGGCGGAAAGGTACATTTTCCGTTCGGAGCATTCAGTCTTGCATCCGCGGTGCAGTGCCCTGTAGTTGTTTTCCTGTCGGCAAAAACCGGTGTGAATAGATATATCGTCGACGTTTCCCGCATAATCCCGGCGCCCGCCGGTGTCCGTGGTAAGAAGGATGAAGAGATCGGGGTTGCCCTGCAAGAGTTTGCCGATGTGCTGGAAGCGTACGTGAAGGTCTATCCCTTTCAATGGTTTGCATTTCGTGATGTATGGAAATCCAATGAATAACGGATCAAAATTTGATAAGGAGAGTGTTATGGAGAGTAAGGAACTGGAGTTGCAAAAAATCCGCAAAGATCTTAAGGAGATGATTGCACGGGACTTGGCGCTTGAGGATGTCAAACCCGAGGAAATAGGGGATGATGAGATCCTGTTCGGTGAGGGACTGGGGCTGGATTCTCTCGATGCCGTCGAAATAGTCGTCCTGTTA
>JAJXWO010000052.1 GCA_021781535.1 Deltaproteobacteria bacterium
TGCATAAACACCCCTCCTCCGGCCGCATCCCTCGAAGCGGCGTTAGAGGACCATCCAATTGAATTGAGAATAGTCTGAAGGGCCATGGCAACCAGCATGGCCCTTCTTCTGTTGCGCCCGGCAGGGCGCGTGGCGCGTGGAGCATCAGCGCCATCAAATCAGTAGCCGTTGGTCCGTTTATCAAGATCGTCGCGCATTCGAAAGCATTATTTCTCTGCATACTCCACGCCCCTTTACACATTTCTCCTGCTCATGTATTATCAATCGGTGAAACGTATTTTATCCTTTTACATAATTCGTGAAATATCTTCGCTTTTTCTGCTTGGTATTGTCATATTTACCCTGGTTTTGCTGATGGGGCGCCTGATCACTCTGACTGATCTTGTCGTGTCACGTGGCGTCCCCCTGGCAGATGTCAGTAGGATGATTCTGTATCTAATCCCCTCCTTCCTTGTTTTTACAATACCAATGGCCTTCTTGCTTGCAGTGCTGCTGGCGTTCGGGCGGCTTTCGGCCGATAACGAAATTGTTGTTATCAAGGCCAGCGGCATAAGCCTTTTTCAAATGTTGCCGCCGGTAATCTTCTGTGCACTTGTTGCCATGTTGCTGGCGCTGGGAGCAAGTACGATTGGTGTGCCATGGGGCAATAGCGCTTTCAAGGAACTCAGTTTTCAGGTGCTGAAGCAGAATATCACGGCAACCATTCGCGAAAAAACATTCTGGGATGATATTCCGGGTGTCGTTATGTATACCGATCATTATGATGAACAAAGCCATGCGTTGAAAGGCGTTGTTATTTACGATGGTCGCAATTCCGATCATCCCATGACGGTGTTTGCTAGAAACGGCAGTGTTTCCAGTGCTGTTGGCAGCCAGGCCCTCTTGCTGTCGTTATATGACGGATCTATCCATATTGTTGGTAAGAATGGACTCTACCGACTGGTTCATTTTGGTGAATACAGTATGATGATCGGTGAAAAGGGGGGTGCAGCAATATCCCGGAATGAACCGGATATGTGGCTATCCGAACTTCAGCATCAGATAGATGATCCTGAAACTACTGCCGTAAAACGTTTAAAACTAGAGACGGAGCTTTATAGCCGGTTTACTTTTCCATTCGCTTCGATCGTGTTTGCAATCCTTGCTGTTCCTTTAGGGCTGCAGAATCGCAGATCAGGTAAATCTGGAGGTTTTACGGTAAGTATTGCAATCATACTTTCCTACTACGTGATGATGTCGGTTGTGCGGACAGTGGCGGAGAGAGGCGTTATCCCTCCTGTAATTGCTCTCTGGATTCCTGATCTGATTTTCTTTGCTATGGGGTGGTACTTTTTACGAATGGCGTCATTGGAAAAGAATATTCCCTTGTTTCCGTTAAAAACTGTTCTTGGTTATTTTCGGAAAGCGATCTGATATGGGTATTCTTTACCGCTATATTGCCCGGACCTGGTTACGGCTTCTTATGCTTTGCTTGAGCGGTTTTGTAGGGATTTACCTGGTTATTGATTTGATTGAGAAAATTCCGCGCTTTCTGCGTGTCGGGGGGACTGCAGGCGATATTTTCCAATATTTTATCTGGAAGCTTCCTGAGATGGTCAGCCGTACAGCCACATTCTCGATCCTTATGGCCACGTTGCTGACGCTTGGAGTGCTTTCACGTGACAGCGAAATTATTGCGATGCGCAGTTGCGGTGTCAGTCTGCTCAAAATTGCTCTGCCGATGTTGACCCTCGGATTTGTTGCCAGTATTGTGTTGTTGATCAATTCCGAGTTTGTTTTGCCGCATAGTTATGCACGCACTGAGTTGATTGATCGGGTCAAGATCAAGAAAAAAGATGATAATGTTACTTTCAAACGTAACAATATCTGGTTTCGTTCCACGTCGATGATTTTGCAGGCACGTTTGTTTGACCCCAAAACACGGACACTGAGCGGCGTTGTTGTCTGGAACGTTGACGAACGTATGAATCCGGTCAGCAGAATCGACGCCGATTCGGCAGTATACAGGGAGGGACACTGGCAGTTGAAGTCAACAGCCATGAGAAACTTTTTGTCTGTAACCGGATATGCTCCGCATCTTGCACAGACGATGGATGTTAACCTTAACCTTAAAATAGAGGATTTACAGGTTCTGGATAAAGATGCTGATAATATGAGTATCCGTACGCTGAAAGAATATGCTGAAAATTTGAGGCGGGGCGGCTATCAGGCCTATCGCTATCTGACATTGATGCACACCAAGATTGCATCACCGTTTGCGGCCCTGATAATGGTGTTGCTTGGAATCCCCTTTGCTTTGCGGAACAGCCGCTCCGGCGGTATCGCAATGGGAATTGGTGCCAGCATCGGAATCGGTTTTGTCTATTTTGTCGTCAATGCGGTATTGCTCTCATATGGCCGAAGCGGTGTTTTAACCCCGGTAGTTGCTGCCTGGGGTGCAAATATTATTTTTATGTTGAGTGGAATCTGGCTGTCGATGACGGTTAAAGGATAAGTCAACAACTATATCTCAATGCTAATTGATTGGAAGTGTCCTTATGCTACTTACATCCTTGCGAGCACTCATTATAGTATTCAGCTTTTGTCTGACGTGTGAAGCGTCCGTTGTCGAACGACCCGTATTGGTAAACACGGCGGCTGCAAAACCTTTGTTCGGAGCAGTCCCGATAACTATTCTCAGCATTATTCCTACCCAGGCCGAACCGGGTACAAAGGTACTGCTGACCGGGACCGGCTTTGGAGAAAATGCTACCGTTTTTCTGGGGAGTGTTGAAATTCCTGCCAGGGTCACTGGTACTAAACAGGCAGAATTTACCGTTCCGCCACAGTTGGAAGCGGGTCTATACGCCCTTTATCTGAAACGCACCGACGGCACGGTCGGCAGATCCTATAATTTTACGGTTCTTCCAGTCAGCCCCGTTCTTAACGCTCTGCAACCCTCCCGGATCAGTTCTTGTGCTACGGGTAAGGAACGTGAAGTTATTGCCCGTGGAGAAAATTTTGGTAACACATCGATGCTTTTCTTTAACGGGGCGGCGATTTCCAGCACGCTTATTTCTTCCAGCTCAATTTCTTTCACTGTCCCGGCTGTGTCGGGAGGTCTTTACCATGTGCAGATAAAAAACTCTCTTGATAACAGTTCTATACCGCTGACTCTTGTTGTTGAAACCAAACCTGAAATTGGTCAAATTACAGTGGGGAATGATTATGTCAACTATTATGAATTGATTATTACTGGAAGAAACTTTAATCAAAACTCATCAATATATGTGGATGGCGTAAAGATCGGCGGCGGAGGCGGAGACGCTCAGGATATGACAGAACGAGATAAGCTTATTTTTGTTGACTGTACAAAGCTTGTCTATCAGCGTCATCCCTATTCGCCGGTCAACAAGAATTTTAAAATTCAGGTCATTAACCCTGGAGAAGAGGGCAGTCAAATTATTGCCGTAACCGCCCCCTGATTTTGCAATACCATGCCGGCACTCTTATTAAGAGGTTGGTTAATTAAAAAGGACATTTGCGTATATGCCAGCTAAAAACAGATTTTATTCGTTGTACATTCTTTTGTTGATTATAGTTGTTTCTTCCACTGTAACCCGGACGATTTTGCTGGTGAAGTCGCTTTCTCAGCTAGAATTGACGCCTCTGCTGCTGGTGAAGATCTATGCGGTCGGTTTTTTCTTTGATTGTGTGACGTTTTCGTACTTTGCCATCCCGTTTGTTGTTGTTGCCGTGATTCTGTCAGACAGGCTGTTTAATAGTGCGTTTTTTAAAATGTGTGCGTATGTTACCGGGTTTGTGCTTACCTACCTGATGCTGTTTAATATGGTTGCCGAGTACACCTTCTTCGATGAATTTGCCACCCGGTTTAATTTTATCGCCGTTGATTATCTGATTTATACAAATGAAGTAATCAGTAATATTCGGGAGTCATACCCGGTTAACTGGATTCTTGCTGCTGTTTTCCTGTTAAACTTATTTGTCTTCATGCCGGTAATGAAGCAGTTGTCACGTTCCTTTATGCACAAATCGCGCATTGGGGGGCGGCTGAAGGTCGGTACGGCGTTTCTTTTGCTGCCGATACTTTCATTTGCAGCTGTTGACTTGTCTCAGACGCAAATTTCTCCGAATAATTATGCTGATGAGCTGGCTGGAAACGGCATTTATTGTCTTTTTGCTGCATTCAGGAATAACGAGTTGGATTATAACAGGTTCTATGTCAACAAGGATGACAAAGCGGTGCTTGCGCGTCTGAAAGTGCTGCTGAAGGAAAAAAACAGCACTTTTGTCGACCCGACTGGGCCGTCTATTACCCATGTCGTAGATCCGGGCGGAGCGGAAAAACGCCTGAATATCGTGTTGGTGGTTGAGGAAAGCCTGAGCGCCGAGTTTCTTACTTCATTCGGTGATATGAAGGGGTTAACCCCCGTTCTCGATAAACTGGCCAAAGAATCGCTCTTTTTTACGCATTTGTATGCAAATGGCACCCGTACCGTGCGCGGACTGGAGGCAATCAATCTCTCTCTGCCACCACTGCCGGGAACTTCGATAATAAAGCGCCCCAACAATGAAAACTTCATTTCATGGGGTTCGATTATGAAAGAAAAAGGGTACGATAACAAGTTTATCTATGCAGGTTATGGCTATTTTGACAACATGAACTATTTCTTTGCAAATAATGGATTTTCCACGGTTGACAGGGCAAATTTCTCAAATGACGAAATTACCTTTACCAATGCCTGGGGAGTGTGTGATGAGGATCTGTTTTTAAAGGTTATTAAGGAAGCGGATCATTCGTATGCTGCGAAAAAACCTTTTTTCAGTGTCGTCATGACTACATCGAATCACCGACCCTTTACCTATCCCGATGGCAAGATTGATATCCCATCGAAAACCGGCCGCGATGGCGGTGTTAAATATGCCGATTATTCAATCGGTCGACTGCTGGCCGAGGCAAAAAAGAAGCCGTGGTTTAATGACACCATTTTTGTCGTAGTGGCAGACCACTGTGGCAATAGCGCAGCAAAACTGGCCTTGCCGGTTAAACATTATGAAATCCCGCTTTTTATCTATGCTCCTGCCCATATCAAACCTCAGGTTGTCGACCGGATGATGAGCCAGATTGATATTGCCCCAACGGTGCTTGGACTGCTTAATTTCAAGTATACCAGCGCATTTATTGGCAAGGACGTAATGACTTCTGGAGCTTGGGATGATCGGGCTTTTATTTCAACCTATCAAAAACTTGGCTACATCCATAACGACAAACTGTTGGTTCTTGGTCCGCAAAAAGAGGCTGATTACTTCAGTTTTGTCCGCAAGGATGGCTCAACTACCGTCCTTCAACCGCAAGAAGATCTGCTGATGGATGGTCTGGCGTATATTCAAGGGACCAATTATATCTACAAAAACAGATTAAACCGGCTGAAAAACTGACCTTGTCAGCGTTTTCCCCAGAGTGTCAGGAGCGCCGGAAGAAATATCAGAAATGATGCCACGCTGGCGACCATGCCGAGCGACATAACGGCGCCGATACTGAATACTCCCTGATGGTGTGCTACCATCAGGGCTCCGAAGCTGAACAGGATCGTCAGGGCGTTCAGGAATACTCCGACACCGGCGCTGCGGGTGGCAACCTGGGCGGGCGTTTCACTCCCCTGGCGATAACGGTTGATGATGTAGATGGCCGAGTCAATGCCCACCCCAAGAATCAACGGCAAGACGATGATGTTGGCTGAATTGAAGCTGACTCCCATTAAACGCATTCCACCAATCATCAGCAGCAAACCGGCACCGAGTGGAACAGTTCCCAACACGGCATAGCGAATGCTCTTGAAATTGATCAGCAGGATTGCGGCGATACCGATGAACGCATAGATGAATGCCTTCAGGTAGGCATCGCGCAGCACAGAGAGTGATTCAAAAACCATGATCGGCTCTCCGGTGGCATGGGGGGCGATGCTCTTGACCTGATGGACAAATTCCTGCAGCGGTTCGCGCTCAAAGATCTCCTTCCTCGGCGACACTTGCAAGAGTAGTTTGCCGCTCTTACCGGTAAAACGCTGCAACAGCTGCTGTGGGACATCGGCTTCTGTGATCGGTGTGGCCTCCAGACTCTCCTTCATCATCCGCAGTTTGTCGGGCAGTTCGGCAAACATGCTCCCTTGAAAATCCCGCAACATCCCGAGCGCATTCCTGTCTTTTTCCTTTTCCAGCGATTTGAAAAAACTGTCAAGAGTGGTCAAAAAGGCAGAGACCGGCTGTGCTTCAGGAGCCTTCCTGGCTTCAAGTGAATTTTTAAGCTTCTCCACCCGGTTTTGGAAATTTTCAAAAACCGTGGGGAGGGACATAACCTGCAGGTTTTCTTCATACGGGACCGGTCTGACTGAGGCCATTACCTGGCGAAGTTTTGCCAGTTCGGCAAGTTTCTCGCTCTGCTGCTCCGGCACAAAGGAAAGTTTGCTGACAACATGGTCAACGGCCGGCAGTTTCTCCAGGCGTTCGGTCAAAATGCGTGCTTCCGCTGCATTTTTCGCAGTCACAACGGCAAAATAGCCGGAGTTTTCTTTGCTTCTCATCAGCTTATAGGCGTACTCCACCGACTGCAATCCCTTGGCCTGCAGGTTCATGAGGTTGTAATCGAAGCGCATGGTCAGAGTCGGATACAGACAGACAAGCGATAGGGTTGCTGCAACGGTAATAACCAAATGCGGTTTGGCGAAAACAGCCCGCAAGAAGGTGCGGCGGCCTAATTCATCTGTCTCAGGTGTTACAGAGAGGGGGAGAGGGTTTACGGTTGCCGGCACTTTCCGGAAACGCTCCAACAGTACCAGCATGGCTGGCAGGACGGTGAAGGTGGCAAGCACGCAGATGAACACCCCACCGGCGGCGATGGTACCCAGTTCGGCGATTCCTTTAAAATCGGTGAAGGCAAAGGTGGCGAATGCCAAGGCCACGGTGGCGGCTGCCATTATGATTGAACGAATATTGGAAGTAAGACCGATGTCGATAGCTTCCATGCCATTGACGCCTCTTTTTAGTTCCTCCTGATAGCGTAGTACGACCTGAATGCCGTACTCAATTCCCAGTCCGATCAGCATGATGGCGAAAACCATTGATAGGATGTTGAGATGGCCGACGGCAAGGGTTGCGAAGCCGAAAGATACGCAGATTCCTGCAATCAATGAGACCATGGCGGCTATGACGTTAAGGATGCCGCGGAAAGCGAATAGCAGCAGGGTTACGGTAAGGGTTAGCGACAGGATCGTGGCGATACCGATGTCGTGCTGACTGGTAGCCATTTCTTCATATTCCAGCACCGGTACGCCGGTCAGACCACCACGAATCCCCTTGAATTCCGGCTTATTCAGGATGTCGTTCAGGGCGGCACGGGCGGCCTTGATTGACTTCTCTGATGCGACAAAGCTTCCCTTTTCCTTGACCGGCAACATGGTGATTATCTGCTGTTTTCCGGCACTTTCCAGCATAGATGGTTTGTCGCCGCCACCCTTTAGAAAAGAATCCATGGATAATCCGCTTGATGTGCCTTCAAAGGCTTTAAAGCCCTTATTTAACGAGGTCAACATGAAGGTCAGGCTTTCCAGTTCAGCAGGATCACCCGATTTCAAATAGCCATCGATTTGACCGGTCAGGCTGTTGAAAAGTGTCTGGACAGAGGGTGCTCCTGCCAGTTCTTTTAACACCGGTGCGGCCATGGTTAGCGTGTGGCGCAAAGATTTTATCTCGTCCAGCGGCATGAACAGCAGACCGTTTTTGCGGAAGAAAGGAAGGCCTCCGGGGTAGAAAACTTCACGGAATAGTCCTTTATCCCTGTTAAGTCTTGCGTAAAGTGCATCGGCGGCTCGGGTCGATTTCTCGGCATCGTCCGACTCGATCACTGCCACAATCTCTTCCTGATCGCCAAACTCGGCGCGGTATGCACGGTAATCAATCTGAAAAGGGGCGTTCCTCGGCATCAAATCGTCGCGGCCGGTCAGAAATTCCATATTTCTTATTGTATAGATTACTGAGATGCTGGAAAAAAAGATGGCAAGAGCCAGTATCAGGCGCGGATATTTTGATACGAACGTGAATAAGCGGTTATGTTTTTTTGACACGGGAACTCCTTAGTAAAATAGAAGTCTGTTTCTGCGGTTCCTGTGCAGAAAATGACTTCGTTAACGCACTTATCCTGTTTATCAGGGCTTAATGAAATGCATGACCTGAATACCATTACAGGTAGTTAAAAGTCAATCTGATGAAGGATTCTGTATAGGCAGGCAAATTCGTGTGTTTCGTTGTATGCAAATCTGAAATGTATTGCCCCATAATGAAAACTTGTGATAATATTCGTAGGTTCGTGAACCACAGAGGTCACCATGCCCTGTGGTTTTTTATTTCTTAACCCGGGTAAAGTGAATACTGTGTGATGCGTGTACGTATCCAAAAATGAGCGGAATAACCTAAAAAGGAGCACCAGAACAGCATGATTGCAGCGTCAAATATTACCCTTTCTTATGGCAAACGAGTACTTTTCAAGGATGTTAATATCAAGTTTACTCCCGGTAACTGCTATGGGTTAATCGGTGCCAACGGGGCGGGGAAGTCGACTTTTCTCAAAATTCTTGCCGGTGAACTTGATGCCGACAAGGGCGAAGTAATAGTTGGTCCCCGAGAGAGAATAGCTGTTCTCCGTCAGGACCAGTTTGCTTTCGACGAGGAGACCGTATTTAATACCGTCATAATGGGTCACAAACGATTATATGAAGTCATGACGGAACGTGAGGCGATATACTCCAAGGCTGAGTTTACGGAAGAGGACGGGGTTCGCTCCGCCGAGCTTGAGGGTGATTTTGCTGAAATGAATGGCTATGAAGTCGAATCCGAGGCAGCCGTACTTCTGAACGGTCTCGGTATCCCGGAAGAACTGCGGACCAAGCAGATGAAAGAGCTTGAAGCCGGCGATAAGGTGCGCGTATTGCTGGCACAAGCGCTGTTTGGAAATCCGGATGTTCTCTTGCTGGACGAACCGACTAATAACCTTGACCTGAAATCCATACAATGGCTCGAGGAATTTCTCTTCCGTTTTCCCAACACGGTTATTGTCGTGTCCCATGACCGACACTTTCTTAATCAGGTCTGTACCCATACGGCTGATATTGATTTTGGCCGCATTCAGATTTATGTCGGAAATTATGATTTCTGGTATCATGCCAGCCAGTTAAACTTAAAACAAAAGCAGAACGAAAACCGTAAAGTATCTGAAAAAGCTGATGAACTTAAAGCGTTCATCCAGCGGTTCAGTTCCAATGCGTCTAAGGCCAAACAGGCTACGTCACGTCGGAAGCTGCTTGATAAACTTACGCTGGAGGATATGCCGACCTCATCCCGTAAATATCCGCATGTAGTCTTCAAGCCGGAGCGGGCCTGCGGCGACATCATTCTGGAAATTGAGGGACTGACGAAAGAGATTGATGGGCTTAAGGTGCTGAATAATCTTGACCTGATCGTGCGCAAGGGGGACAAAATCGCCTTTGTTGGGGTAAATACCCTTGCTCGAACGACTCTTTTTCAAATTCTGGCCGGTGAGCTGGAACCGGATAGCGGCAGCTTCCGCTGGGGTATTACCATTTCCAGCGCCTATTTACCCAAGGAAAATAGCCAGTACTTTGAGCGTGAAATGACCCTTATTGAATGGCTAGGTCAGTATTCACCACCGACTGAAGGTGAAACCTTTGCGCGTGGCTTCCTCGGCAGAATGCTTTTTTCAGGTGAAGAAGCGATGAAAAAAACGACGGTCCTCTCCGGTGGAGAAAAAGTTCGTTGTATGTTGTCACGTATGATGCTTTCCGGCGCCAATGTACTTATCCTTGATGAACCGACCAACCATCTGGATCTGGAATCGATCACCGCCCTCAATGACGGTATGATTGCGTTTAGCGAAGTGATCCTGTTCGCTTCGCATGACCATGAATTTGTCTCAACCGTTGCCAACCGGATTGTCGAGATTACTCCGGGTGGCGTAATTGATCGTACCATGGGTTTTGAAGAGTATCTGGAGAGTGCGGACGTATCGCGGGAACGGGATGAATTATACCATGGGCATGCAGACCTGAGTCTGTAGCCTGGATAATAGATTCTTATATCTGACCACAGGGAGGCTGTATCCCTGTGGTTTTTTATACAGCGGAGACACCATGATTTCTCGTTCAACGCTCAGCATTACCTGGGTTCCCCCCGACATCGAAGAAGAACGCTGGGAGTTTTTTAATCATCCGGCAAAGCAGGAATGGTACCGGATTCATGCTGTCACATGGGAACAGATTGTTTCCCGCTGTGCTGACGGGGCACTGGTTTCTTATCCGCGTTCGGCGACAATTGGAAAAATTCCGGTTGCACTTTCATATCACAGCTATGGTGATTATCAGACGTTCCTTGCCCGTGCCAAACGGGGATACCGGAAAAACTATTCCCGGATGGAGGATGTTTTGCAACATGATGGTTCCATGGCTCTTAAGGCGCCGATAATCCTCTGCAGCGGCGGGGAAGGGCTCCTCTTCTCCGGCTACCGGCGGCTCTGCCTCGGATGGAATTATGGCATAATTCCTTATGTATGGCTGGTCACTCTCTGACAGGCCATGAGATGGCGACGGTAACATAGCAGTACTAATCAAAAAAAGAGGAAGCTTTCAAAATGGTTCAGTTGTCAAATATATCTAAACAGCATGGTTCACAGATTCTGTTTCGGGATGCATCCTGCCAGATCCTGCCCGGTACACATACCGGTTTGGTTGGACCAAACGGTGCCGGTAAAACGACTGTTTTTCGCATTATGGCCGGAGAAGAGGAACCTGATACAGGAGAAGTGATTCTTCCCAAAAACACAACGATCGGTTACTTTTCCCAAGATGTCGGCGAGATGTCAGGGCGGTCCGCACTTGAGGAGGTTATGGCTACCTGCGGGTCAACCGTACGTCTGGCAGCGGAGATGAAAGATATGGAGGCGGCCATGTGCGAGCCGCAGTCCGATGATGAAATGGCTGCGCTTCTCGAGCGGTATGGTACTGCCGTTGAAGCGTTTGAACATATGGAAGGGTACGATCTTGATTCGCGCGCTCAAGCTGTTCTGACCGGACTCGGAATCGGTCCCGACCGTTATAATGACCCGGTTGAATCATTCAGCGGCGGTTGGAAGATGCGCATCGCCCTGGCCAGTATCCTGACGCTCAAGCCCGATGTTTTGCTGCTCGACGAACCGACGAATCATCTGGATGTCGAATCGATTGTCTGGCTGGAAGAATGGCTTTCCAACGAATTTACAGGGGCGCTTCTGATGACCAGTCATGACCGTGATTTTATGAACCGGGTTGTGACCCGGATCATTGAAGTTGCCAATACGACTGTTACAACATATGGCGGTAATTACGATTTTTATGAGCGTGAGCGGGATATTCGCCTGGAACAGTTGATTGCATCATACAAGCGGCAACAGGATATGCTGGCAAAGGAAGAGGAGTTTATTGCCCGATTTGCGGCACGTGCTTCTCACGCTGCCCAGGTTCAATCACGGGTTAAGAAAATCGAGAAAATCGAACGGATCGAAATTCCTGCTGAAGAACGTACGGTGCGGTTTGATTTTGCCGATCCCCCTCGCAGCGGCGATGACGTGGCTGCATTTGAAGGTCTCGGTAAAACATGGATGACGCCTGATGGACAGGAAAAACCTGTTTTTTACGGTGTCACCGGTATGGTAAAACGACTGAACAAGATTGCTGTTGTCGGTGTGAATGGCGCCGGTAAGTCAACTTTTCTTAAAATTCTGGCAAGCCAGACCGAAGCTACGACCGGTACCATGACAATCGGCGCCAATGTGGAGATTGGTTACTTCAGTCAGCATGCCATGGAACTGCTTGAACCACGGAAGACAATCTTCGAAACCATGCAGGATTATATGCCGCTCGCCACCATCGGCACAATACGCAACCTGCTCGGAGCCTTTCTCTTTTCTGGCGATACCGTGGAGAAGCGCATCGAAAATCTTTCGGGTGGTGAAAAGAGCAGGGTGGTGCTTGCTACGATCCTGGCCCGCCCGGTCAATTTTCTGATTCTCGACGAACCGACGAACCATCTGGATATTCGTTCTCGGGAGATGCTGCTGGAAACCCTCAAAAATTTCGGCGGGACGATTGTGTTGGTCAGCCACGACCGGCATTTCTTACGATTGCTGGTAGATCGTGTTTTTGAGGTTGATCATGGTGAGATGCGGGTGTATGAAGGCAGCTATGATTATTACCTTTCCAAGAGTCATCATATGGCGGGCTGCAGGTAGGATAGGCATATATGCCTTCAATTGCGAATCATGGATGAAATTAAGGCAACGAAGGCACACCGGAGTGTGGTAACGTGCCGAATATGAGACCAACGAAGATAGTCCCTTGATTTAGAATTGCAAAAGGAGAAATAACATGGCCAAACCGAATTATTCGTTTGAAAAACGCAAGAAAGAGTTGGAACGTCAGAAGAAGAAAGATGAGAAGAAGGCCCGTAAGGGTGAGCAAAATGCTGACGGAACTGAAGAGGCTGAGAGTACCGAGGAAACGGTTATCGAGGAAGCATGAGTCCCTTTCATCGGGAAGATGTAGAAGCAATGTTTGAAAAAGCTCTGCTGGAGCCTGCACAATGAGTGACACAGTCATGGCGACACAACAAATGCTCCCAATTCTTATCGTTGAT
>JAJXWO010000053.1 GCA_021781535.1 Deltaproteobacteria bacterium
TACCGGAACACGTCACTCCTTGACGGGCACATGTCGGGATGGCGCAGAGCCGGGCTGAAGACAGATAAATAAGCCAATAGATATATCGAGGAATGCGGAATCATGACATTTCAGGAACTGCAAAAATTGATTTTAACGCTGCGGCATTAAAGTGGGACGAAAAACCGCGCCGGGTCAAACTGAAAGGCGAGATTCCAGATGCAATAACAGCCGCCATTCAACTCTCGACAGAGTGGGATGCCCTTGATCTCGGCTGCGGAACAGGCCTTGTCATGCTGCAGCCGGCGCCTAACCTCCAGAGCATGACCGGAACAGACAGCTCATCAGGAATGATCGACCGCCTTGGGACAAAGATACAAGATTGCGGATTTTCAAACGTGCGTGCTGTGCGACCTGGAAAATGGTTACCTGCGTCAAGGGAGCATCTAACTCTATGAAATGTGTCAGTTTTGTGTACTTAAGTAGTCTGGCGTCGACACTCCGTCTCGGAAACAACTCCACACAAACTCATATAAAATCATCAGACAGAAACGTGCCTGCATCAGCTAACTTTCTTATCACCACCCACCCCGACGGCAATGGCGCATATACCGCCACATATATAGCATGATGTTGAAACCAGAGAAATTTTTCATCGTTATTCCAATTTGTTTCACCATTCTGGTCGGGTGGTTTTCGTGGAGTGCTTATAGAATTGCACCACAGATGGCAGCAGATAGTTTGCGCGGCGAGGGGCTCTCAATTGCAAGAGCGATCGAAGCACTTACTACCGTAGATCCTGACCCGGAGATACTTGCGCACTACAGTACAGAAGGTCTTGCCTACTTTTTTGTGGTTAACCGCGATGGAATTATTCTTTTTCACACTAACCCTGCGCTTATCGGCACCATTTGGGGTGCCCCCATGCCAAAGCTTGATGTCAAAAGCGGCATTCACGAAGAACGGAAAGAACTTGGCACCGGTGAAGATATTTACCTGCTCCAGACCCGGATACATCCTACCAGCGGCAACTGCCTGTTAACCCTGGCGTTGCACACCTACCGTTCCGACCAGGTTATCCGCCGAATGCATACGGCAATCATGGTGACGTCTCTTCTTGCTTTAACTCTCTGGCTGGTTACCATCGGAATAATGTATCTCCTGTGTCGTGACAAGCAGCGAGAACTGAAGATGCGACGGCAAGATGAGCTCGCACACCTCGGTGAACTTGGCGCCGTAATAGCACACGAGATACGAAACCCTTTGGGCGGCATCAAGGGTTTTGTTCAGCTTATTGAGACGGCCGGTGACATGGCTGAGGCACGTCTCTATGCCAAAAAAGTTGTGCGTCAGTCACTACGATTGGAGGCACTGGTGGACGATCTACTGGCTTATGCCCGAGAGGACCACACTGAACGACAACGAACCGACCTGACGCTGCTGGTTCAGGAGTGCGTGGCGATGATACGCTTGGAGAGCGATGCAATGGGGATAAAGGTCATCTACATCCCGCAAGCAGCCATATATTCAGCAGTTGACTATGACAGCATTATCCAGTTATTGCTCAACCTGTTAAAAAACGGGTTACAGGCAATGCCTGACGGCGGCGTGCTACGGGTCGAATCAAAAAGAGTCAACTCCCTGGCGACCATCACGATAGTTGACTCCGGCGTCGGCATCCCACCGGAGCACATCCCACATATTTTTAAACCGTTCTGGACCGACAAAGCCAAGGGCACCGGACTTGGATTGGCACTTTGCAACAAAATTGCGCATGCTCACGGCGGGAACCTGACGGTAAAGAGCACGGTAGGAGTGGGCACAACATTCACCGTAACCTTGGCAATGGAGAGATGACACAATGCCTGGAACCATACTGATTGCAGAAGATGATGACGTCTTTAGTGAACTGTTAAGTACAATACTGAATAAGGCCGGACATACCGTTGCAACTGCCGCTGATGGTGGCGAAGCGCTCCGGCGGATCCAGCGAGAGCATTTTGATCTCGTCATCTCTGACCTGAAAATGCCAGTAAGATCGGGACTTGAGCTGTTTCGAGTCGCGCGGATGGAACCGACCCCCCCACTTTTCATATTCATTACAGCCTTTGGCAGGGTTGAGGAGGCCGCGAGCGCCATAAAAAGCGGGGCCTTTGATTTTCTCTCAAAGCCGCTCAAAGATCCGGCTACTCTGCTGTATACGGTTAAAAAGGCTCTTGAACATGTTAAACTGCAGCGTCTCACCATCTCCCTGAAGGACATTGAACAAGCGGGACTTCCTCCCGAAGAGCTTATTTTTGCCGGCAGAACCATGGAAACTACCAAAAAGCTGGTGCAGGATGTATCCCGAACCCCTTCAACAGTAATGCTCTACGGTGAGAGTGGTACGGGCAAGGAACTGATTGCCCGAATGATTCATCTTGCCAGTTCGCGCAGCAATGCCCCGTTTATACCGGTTAATTGCGCTGCCATACCGGAGAACCTGCTTGAAAGTGAACTTTTCGGCCACGAGCGGGGAGCTTTTACCGGGGCAATTCAGACCAGACTCGGAAAGTTCGAGCTCGCACAGGGTGGAACAATTTTTCTTGATGAAATCGGCGAAATGCCGGCTCTGCTGCAGGCAAAGTTATTACGTGTACTGCAAGAGCGGGTCTTTGAACGGTTGGGCGGAGTGATGCAGATTAAAGCCGACGTACGGGTGATCGCGGCAACTAATCGTAATCTGGCAACCGAGGTCGCTGAAAAGCGCTTCCGAGAGGATCTTTATTATCGTCTTGATGTTTTTCCTATCACTCTGCCACCGCTCCGGGATCGTCGGGACGCGATAGGCGATTTAGTGAGATATTTTTGTGCCCGTTTTTCTGTCGCATCAGGCCACCGGCGCGCGGTTGGCATAACTCAAGAAGCGCTGCAAGTGCTGGAGCAGCACAGCTGGCCCGGCAACGTGCGCGAACTGCAGAACATAATAGAGCGCGGCATTATCCTGGCAACAAGGGAAATCACCATAGCCGAACTGCCGCCGGTACTACTCGGAACTCAACAGACCAGCACCAACGGTGACGGGATTCTTAAAATACGCGAAGAAGCTGCCATTCGCACTGCGCTACAAGAATATCGCGGCAATCGCCGCCAGGCGGCCCAAGCGCTCGGCATCTCGCTACGCACTCTGCAGTATCGCCTGAAAGAGCTCGGACTTGCCTGCAGAGAGGTATATTAACTGTTCAATTTTACAAAAAAAATCATATGGGAATATCGACGCACCCTTCGATTGTAACAATGCCAGGAGCAGAACGACCGTACCCTTCAATCCTCTCGTTTTTGAGCGAACGATTTCCGGCAATTCCGCGTGATGTTTGGGAAAAGCGGATCTTGGAAGGAAAAGTAATCGATGAAAAAACAGGCCCAATAACACTCCATACCGAATATACCCCGCTTGGACGCCTTTTTTATTTCCGCGAAGTCACTGCTGAACCACTTATCCCTTTTGCGGAAAAGATTCTGTACCTCGACGAAGAAATTCTGGTCGCCTGCAAACAGCATTTCCTCCCGGTTACCCCTGGCGGCCGCTACGTTGAGGAATGTCTGTTGAACCGCTTGCGGAGAAGCACCAGCATTGAAGACCTGGTTCCGCTCCACCATATAGACCGCGAGACAGCAGGAATTGTGCTCTTTTCCGTCAATAAGAAGAGCAGGGGTCTCTACGGCTCACTGTTCACGAATGACCACGTTGAAAAAACTTATCAGGCGATCTCGGCCTGTACGCCTCTTGAGGAGACAACCTCATGGGGCGTCGAAAACAGAATAGAGCGTGGTGAACCGTGGTTTCGTATGCGTACGGTGTCCAGCAAAGTCAATGCCCGATCAGCCGTTGATCTGGTAGAGGTAAAAGGAGCGCTGGCCCGTTTTATTCTCCATCCACTCACCGGCAAGACCCATCAATTGCGGCTCCATATGGGCGGCCTCGGTTTCGGAATTCTGAACGACCGCTACTATCCTGAACTGCAGGCCGAACGTGAGGATGACTTCGACGCGCCACTGCAACTTATTGCGCAAAAACTCAGTTTCAAGGACCCTATAAGCAACAGAACCAGAGAATTCGAATCGGAACGCACATTGTTATGGTAGCCAAGGCTACAGCAGTTTTTACCATACTAGTGACGCAGCATCTTTCCTCCTGAACCACCTACCAATCACACCTACGTTACTAAATCAAAACCTCGTTATGAAGTGCAGATGTTGCACTATACGTGCAAATTTTGCAGATTAATTTATGCAGCAGACAATAGGTACTTTGCTAACATGCCGTAATTTTTCGATGTTTTGCGCTTGGCACGCTACATGCTTTTAACAGCAATCGTGCAACCAGCATAAATCATTAGTTTTTTATGTATATATAGTGTTTTTAAAATAGTCGCATTGTCTTTGCGATAAAAAACTGGAGGGCTTGAAAATGAAACAAAATATCATAATTGCCGTAGCTATCCTGGTTGGTATCGGTTTTTCTGAAGCATCTCACACACATGCAGCAACAATAACCGGCTCCAAGCATGACCTGAGTGCCTCCACGGGAGGAGAAATTTGCATCGCCTGCCATACTCCGCATAATGCTAACACCACAATCACTGACGCTCCGCTATGGAACCATACAATGACAGTAGCCACGTACGAATTGTACGCCAGTCCGACATTTAACGGGACAATAAGCCAGCCGACCGGAGTGTCAAAACTCTGTCTTTCCTGCCACGACGGCACAATAGCTCCTGACGCCTTTACTGGTCATACGGGCGTTACATCTATAGCTGCTGCCGGCAATCTGGGTACCAACCTCAAGAAGAGTCATCCAATATCCTTTACCTATGATACTGCACTAGCTACAGCTGACGGTGAGCTGACGGACCCGGGCACACTACCGGCCGGCTGGATTAATAACGATAAATTTGAATGTTCGTCATGTCACGACGTGCATAACAAGACCGGAATCCCCAAAATGTTGCATGCAACCAACACCGGCTCTGCTCTTTGCCTGACTTGCCACAAGAAATAAAAGGGACGTAAAACCGTTGGCCTCATCAGAGGCCATGCCTGAACAGGTATGGCCTCTTCCATTCTCATCTCTCAGTGTTTTCTTCATTATAGGATTTTCTTTATGGCATCCAAAAACCGGCTTCTTCTCATTGTTACCATCCTGTTGGCGCCTGCCATGTTTATAACCAGCTGCACCTCTGCTCCGCAAATCAAAAATGAATCAATATTTTATCCCGCACTGCCTGAGAAGCCCCGCCTGCAGTTTTTGACAGCCATCTCTTCCGAGGATGACCTGACTGACAAGAAGCCGGGGTTTGAAGATTTTCTCCTCGGCGGCAAGGAGACCGACAAGACGATGGGACGCCCTTATGCGGTACAAGCGACAAGAGGGAAAATATATCTGGCCGACCGGGTTTCAAACGATATCTTGCAGATCGACCTGCTTAAAAACACGATAAGGCCGTTACATGCTGGTGGCCAAGGCACCCTGCAAACACCTTCGGGCATCTGGATAGCTGATGATGGCAGCAAGTATGTTGCCGACCTTAAACGGAAGCAGGTTGTCGTGTATGACAGTGATGACAATTTCGTAACAACACTGGGAGATGCAACCAGCCTGGAGCGCCCGGTTGATGTCGCGATATATGGCGAGCGAGTCTATGTCTGTGACATGCAGAAGCATCACGTGATGGTCTTTGATCGCGTTACCGGCAAGCCGTTGTCTACCATCGGCAAACTTGGCGACAAAGAGGGAGAATTCAACCGCCCCACCCATATCACGGTTGACCGGCAAGGAAACCTGTTTGTTAACGATGCCTTTAACTTCCGAGTTCAGAAGTTTACCGCGGACGGAACGTTTATCCGGCAGTTCGGCATGGCCGGCAATACGCCTGGCAGCATGGCACGTCCTAAAGGGGTGGTGACTGATCACGATGGAAACCTGTATGTCGTAGATGCAGCATTTGAAAACGTGCAGATTTTTAATCCGGAAGGGAAACTGTTGTTGTCTTTCGGTGGTGCCGGACTGGACCCTGGCAGTATGTATCTGCCGGCAGGTATAGCTATCGATTATGTCAATGTCCCCTATTTCCGGAAATACGAAAACGAAAACTTCAAAATCAAATACGTGATTTATGTCTGTAATTTGACTGGCAATAACAGATTAAACGTCTACGGTTTCGGTGATTGGATCGGGGAATAGCCCGATTATGACCATAAGGCATATCACAGTATTGTTTTCTTCAGCAGAGCGTTACATGAGGCTGCTGCTGGCTATTCTCTCTATTTTGGCCCTTTCCGGATGTTCGAGACAGACAAGTCATCAAGTACTAACTTTTTTCTTTACCGGAGTCCCACCCCTGAATGAGAACCTGTCTCATCGCTCGACGGCGCTTGATTCTCCGCCAAAACCAAAGGATCAGTCCGGCAAAATTACTGAAAAAAGCCAAAAAGCTCTTCCTTCGGGACATCAGAAAACGTCGCCGGTGCCGCAGCTGTTTTCCCATACTGTCTGGGCCGCAGGGAACTGTTCAGCCTGTCATGGAGGAAATCGCGGGTTTGGATTCCAACCGGGGGGGGCGGCAAAAGGCAGTGACGCCCACAAGGTATTTTACAGCGGCGGCGGCATGCCGGGTAATTTGCGCCAGCCAAAGGATAGGATCTGCCCGGCGTGTCACACGGACAAAACCGGTCTGCGGGCAATCAAGGACAATCTCTGGCTGCATAACAGCACCGCCAAGGGGGATTGCCTGGCCTGCCATGACGCCCACCAGAGCAAACAGCGCGGTGTGCTGCGCAGGCCAGTGGAGCAGCTCTGTCAGCCATGCCATCCTGCCAAGAAACTGGCGGCAATACCGATGCGCAACGACACTAACGCCCCCTGTCTTTCCTGCCATAATCCCCACATGGGCAAGGATCGTCACCTGTTGATTCAGGACTACCGGGAAGTAAAGTCAGCTGCGAAACGTGAACTGTAATTTTTTCAAACTGTGTGGCAGGGAGCGGAAATGATCCGCACGCTGATATACCGCATTACTGCCTCACTCTTTTTGCTGTCATTTATCTGCAGTGCCGGTGCAGCAGAACAGTTGAACGCAGACAAAGTCCGAACCCAGTTTGAGGATAAGCTTTTCGATATGGCCTATGCTACCCACACATCAGAAGGTAAACATGATGAAGCGTTGAAGGTTGCCGACCAAGCGATCAAAACCAGGCCGTCAGAACTTGCGTGGCGCAAGAAGGCGGCCGATTCCGCAGAATTAGCCGGTCGCCCGAACCGCGCCTTGGTCTATTGGTTATATCTGGCTGAACTGGGAGATAGCACGGCGCGTCAGTCAGCGCTGCGATTGTCCCGTAGCATGAACGACTCCCACCTGCAACGCTACCTGTTGGAAAGGTTATTACTGGCCGGTGATGCTGATCCTGAAACATTAAAAGAGTACCTGAATGTCAGCGAAAAGCTGGGGACGGCAAGCCAAGCATACAACCTGCTATCCGCAGGATTGCCTTCAGCGAATCGTGAGCTGTTATTTAAGAAACGAGCCTGGCAGGCGCCCTCCGTAGTGGAAACAGACAAAATTGAAACGTCCGTAATCTCTGAGCCACGGCGTAGTTTTTCCTGGAACAGCACATCAGGCAGGCAGCCTAAACGGCGCTATTTCCAGGCAGAAACTCCGTCAGTGGGGGCACAAATCAAGTATGAATTTGACCAGGATGTGCGAACCGTTACCGGTCAAAAGACTACTGACAGCTCTCAAAGAACCACTGAACGCTTTGATCTGGAGACTAAAGGGTTTGTGTACCATCCGGCGCTACTACTATTCAATTTGAATTTTTCACCTGAATTCAAGCAGAACATACAAACCAGAGCAGAATCAACAAGCGGAAACGACTCCAACGGCAACAACTTCAACGCCAACTTCCATGCTAATGTCGTGATTTTGAGCCAGAAACCGTACACATTTACGCTTTTCGCCCATTATCTTGAAACCCAGTCATGGGCGACCTATACCGGTGTCACCAAAAGCACTACCGATAGTTACGGGGCAGATTTTGCCCTTAAATACAGTCTGCTTCCCACGACAATCGGCTTCAGCCGCAGTTCGGCCACACAAAGCAGCTATTATGGCAGCAATAATGATGTGCAAGAAGTTCATCTGACATCCAGGCACCGGGGCGGCAGCGGTGACAGCAGTCTCACCTCCACATACAGCATAAACAAACAAAGCACCAATAATGTTGCTAACGAAATAAAGACTCAAAACAATACCTTCAGCAACCAGTACCGGATAACCACTGACGACCGGATTAACCTTGCGAGCAATTTACAGTATATGGACCAGAATTCAGCCAGTTTCCGCAACAAATCTCTCTTCATGACCGAGAACCTTTCCTGGCAGCACCGTAAAAATCTACAATCACGATACAGCCTTAACTATCGCCAGCTTAAATCTGTAACATTCGACAGTTCATGGACATCACTTAGCGGCAGCCTGACTCATAAGCTCTACGAAAACCTGACTACCACCGGCGGGGTTACCGGCACAAACAACTCGTTCAACGGCGGTGGGAATAAAGCAGTGGCAGGAC
Source organism: Deltaproteobacteria bacterium (assembly GCA_021781535.1). Lineage (GTDB taxonomy): Bacteria > Desulfobacterota > Desulfuromonadia > Geobacterales > Pseudopelobacteraceae > JACRCG01. The sequence goes on from JAJXWO010000053.1 coordinate 8,593, forward strand.
TTCTTGATTCAGTATATCAGCGCGTTCTCGGCAACTGGGGAACGCTAAACCTGAATGCCGGCGCAAACTACCTGTATACAACCAGAACCGGAGCAAGTGAGACAACACAGGTTATCAGTGAACCTCACACTTTGAGTAGTACGGCTGAGACTTTTCTTGACAGGTCCGGCATAAACACCACTTCAATTGTAGTAACCAACAGTGATGGCACCATTATCTACATTGAGGATGTTGACTACCGGATCGATAGCATCGGCAGTACGGTGCGGATAAGTCGCGTGCCGCTTGGCGGCATTTTCGATAGCCAACTGGTCTCTGTCAGTTACCATTACACCAGTGATGCCGCCTATGACGACGCGCTTCTGACCCAGAACTATGGACTGGCGGTTGAACTGAAGCGTTCCCTGTTTTTGACCTACCACTATCTACATACAAAACAAACACTACTGGCCGGGCCTCAACCTGAACGGCTGAACAACTCCACCATTCACCTTACGACGATGCGTTATGACGCCGACTGGAGCGAGACCGGTGTCACCTATGAAGATAACAACGGCAGCTCAGATATTTCCTACCGTCGCTGGGAGCTAGCCCAGACCATTAGGCTGCGCCCCAATAACCGTTTTCAATACACGTTACGCTGCTATTACGGAGAGACGGAGTACCGATCCCATACAGAGTTGAAAAGGATATCCGGTGCGACCACTTCGCTGAACTGGATGCCTTACAACTGGTTAAGATTCAATATGGAGGGCTACCTTGAACAGGTTAACAGCTCTCTCGAGAAAACTGTTAATGGTGGCACCAGATCAGGACTTGAGTGGAATTATCGTCTCTGGACAGCCAAGCTGAATTTCAAGTTCATTATGCAGGACGATTCGTTGAGTGGCTCAAGGCGCACCAACCAGCAGATACAGCTGGAGCTGGGCAGGACTACATGGTAAGTGCCACGTCCGTGAGGAATATACATGTTCAGCCATAGCAGAGTAGTTCTGACATGTCTGCTGCTGTTCTTATCATTTGCCTTGGTCAGCTGTACAGGGCCGCGGCAGCAGTTGACAAGGCCGACAATGGAATCGCCGACCTGGCCTGCTGATGGTGATGGTGAAGCGCCCCGGATACGCTATATCAGCAGCTTTACCCTCCCGGAGGATCTACAGATCAAGCAGGGAGTGGTGTCACGTATCTGGGACTATATACTTGGCTCTCCTGCCCGTGGTCTGGTGGCACCACACGGAGTTACTGTCGACACGAATGGCACCATCTATGTGGTTGATACAGCACTACAAACTGTACAGATCTACAACAGACGCAAAAATACCTTCAGCATGGCGCCGGATGACGACCATCTTTTTGAAACACCCATCAACGCTGTGACTGATGGCAAAACCGGACATCTCTATGTCACCGATTCCACAGCCGGCCTGGTAAGAACGTTTGCTTTACCTGAAGCAGGAGCTGTCGGAGAGTTCGGCAAAGGAGAACTCGAGCGTCCGACCGGTATAGCGTTCAACAAAACAACAAACGAGCTGTTGGTTCTTGATACCAAGCAAGCAGCGGTTTTACGCTATAACCGCAACAACCTTGCGCTAACAGGTCGTTTTGGTTCTCGCGGCACTGACTATGGCCAGTTCAACCATCCCACCACCCTGGTGGTAAACAATAATGGTGAAATTCTGGTGAATGATGCCTTGAATTTCAGGATACAGATTTTCTCTCCAACAGGTGAATTTCTCCGCGCATTTGGTAAGGCAGGCGATAGCCCCGGCTATTTTAGCCGTCCAAAGGGCATAGCAGTGGATAGTGACAACAACATCTATGTCGTGGACACCCTGTTTGACAATGTCCAGATTTTTGATGCGAATGGAGCGTTACTACTCTCATTCGGACAGTCAGGCCAGGCAGCGGGAGAATTTTGGATGCCGACCGGCATTTTTATTGACCAAAACGACAGGATTTACGTTGCCGACACCTACAACAAGCGGGTTCAGATTTTCCAGTATCTGAAACAATCGGGGCGCAAATGAACAGCATTTACATAAGAACGGCGACTTTATTGTGGACAATGGGCTTCATGGCGTTCGTAACGGTTCCCGCATATAGCAAAAGTATTCTCGACAGCAGGCATAATCTCTCGGCCAGTGGCACCGGTTCGGTCAAAGCAACGACCGAGACCGAAATATGCATCTTCTGCCATACCCCTCACAATGCCCGCCCTGACATCCCGTATCTCTGGAATCGTCAAGACCCGGCGATGGCGTATACTCCCTACGCAAGCTCAACCCTCAAAGCTGCCGTTGGTCAACCGACCGGAACGTCACGCCTTTGCCTTTCCTGCCATGACGGCACGATAGCCCCTGGTGCAGTACTATCGCAGACAACCGTCATGCCGTTTACCGCATCTATGACCGGGCGCAGTTCAATCATCGGCACCAATCTGGCTGACGATCACCCGATCTCCTTTGATTATAGTGCTGCAACATCTGCAAACAGCCAACTGGTAAGCGCTGCTTCACTGCCATCCGTGGTGCGTCTGGATTCAACCGGACAGATGCAGTGCACTTCCTGCCACAATCCCCACAATGATCAATACGGAAAGTTTCTCATTGTTTCCAACCTGGCATCAGGGCTCTGTATTAGCTGTCATCTCAAGACAAACTGGAACGGAAGCAGTCACGCCATCAGCACAAAATCCTGGAACGGCACGCCCCCGGACCCATGGCCCAACTCAAACTATACCTCTGTAGCTGATAACGCTTGTGGCAACTGTCACCGTCCTCATACCGCCACTGGTCAGCAGCGTCTCCTGAACTATGCTGTTGAGGAAACAAACTGCCTCGTCTGCCACAATGGTAATGTCGCCGGCGTTGATATCAGCGCCGACCTGGCCAAGACCTACCGGCACCCGGTATCTCTGTATACCGGTATCCATGACGCAGCGGAAAACTACTCCGGTGCCGTCAGCAAGCATGTTGAATGTGTTGACTGCCATAATCCGCACCAGGTTAACAGCAGCATACCGTCCGCGCCACTGGCCCCCGGAAGACTACAGGGGGTGCCGGGTGTTGATTTTTATACCAATGCCTATCTCTCCTCCGCAACCTACGAATATCAGATCTGCTTCAAATGCCACGGCGACATGCTCAACAACGTGCTGCAGTCCGCCCAACCCATCATCAGGTATTGGACTAACACGAGGGACAACCGCCTGAAGTTTAACCCGACCAACGCCTCTTATCACCCGCTGATGGCGCCGCTGAACAAGATAAGCGACGGCATGCTGGTTGCGCCTTGGGGAAGAGGGATAATGCTCTACTGCACCGACTGCCACGGCAGCGACTCAAGTGGTGCAAGGGGTTCTCACGGTTCGGTCTATCAACATATTCTGGTTGCTAAATACGAGACGTCGGAAGTGTCTCCTACTTCATCTACGGCTTACCTTACTGATTCTGCGCTTTGCTTCAAGTGTCATAATTCGACAACACTTTTTGGTTTAACCACCAAATTTCCACAGCATAAAAAACATCTGACCGTTGGCTCAATGGAACGCTGCTCCTACTGTCACGACCCCCATGGCAACCCCACAAACTCCGGCATGATTAACTTTGACATGCGTCCCGGGATAGTCAGCCAGAGCGGTGGAAAACCGATACAACTCAATTACCCGTTAGGAAATAAAAGCTCATGCATCCTGACCTGTCATGGGGTGATCCACGGCTCATAATTTCATATTTGCAAGAAAGTTTCATCTTACTGGCAGCGCTGTATCTATTAAGCTAAAGTGCAATTACAACAGATAGTTATGTTTTCAGCGCATTAAACTAAACGGGGGAATAGTATGTTCAAAGTCTGGCAGAACCAGCAGTTTCTGGTGCAAGCAAGCCGTATCATCAGCGTTGTCGTGTTGTTTTTGGCGGTGTGTGCTGCGCGGTCTGAGGCCAAGTCAGGTTTTTCGTTAAAAGACAGTGAAGGCTGCGTCACGGCCGAATGTCACCAAAATATGGGCACGGACAAGTACGTACATGGCCCGGTAGCCACCAGAAATTGTACGTTCTGCCATAAACAGGACAAGAAGAAC
>JAJXWO010000027.1 GCA_021781535.1 Deltaproteobacteria bacterium
CGCACCACCCCAAGTTATGGCATTGCAGCACCAATGTTGTCATTCCGAAACCAGCCAGACCGACTACCGCAGGATTTCCCAGTTTTACGTCACTCATTTCTTCCTCCTATTTCATTTTGCTATAATTTATGTCGCTTCTTTGTTACTTAACAGCAAGTAGCATACCAATGTTATATAATTTTGTATTCGCAAAAAAAGGCATTATTTATCGAGGTGTTATATTTAGTCACACAAAAACTCACACTTCTGCCAGTTTCGCAGCATTGCAAAAACTACTTTTGACGATTTGCTCAATGGGAAGGTGGAAGAAACTATAATCCAGCCAGTTCAGGCTGTACGATGCGACATGGAGGATGTTTGCAAAAATGCAAATTTGTTTTGCAAATGTGCAAAAACTATCTGCTCTCCATGGGGCCATGACGGGAACCTGGTCCTTTCATATTCTGCAGGAGCAACTATTCCACAAAAAAGGCGAGCTATCGCAATGGAATGCAACAGCTCGCCTCATATCAGGGCAGAACGTCAGTATCTACTACGCAGTTTCGCCCATATCCTCCAACTGCAGCTCCTTGATTGCCATTTCCCTCATTTTGAATTTCTGAATCTTGCCGGAAGCGGTCATAGGATAACCATCAACGAATTTGACATATTTCGGAATTTTATAGTTGGCAATCTTGTCACGACAGAAGTCACGAACCTCATCTTCGGTCATCACCACCCCCTTTTTAAGGATGACGGCAGCCATGACCTGTTCTCCGTATTTCCTGTCGGGGACTCCGTAAACCTGTATATCGGAGATTTTTGGGTGCGTGTAGAGGAATTCTTCTATTTCGCGTGGATAGATGTTTTCGCCGCCGCGTATGATCATCTGTTTGATACGGCCGGTGATTTTGCAATAGCCGTTTTCATCCATGATGGCGAGGTCACCGGTGTGAAGCCATCCATCGGCATCGATCACAGTGGCAGTCTCCTCCGGCATCTTGTAATAACCCTTCATCACCATATAGCCGCGGGCACAGAGCTCACCCTGTTTACCCGGAGGAAGTGTCGCACCGGTCTCAATGTCGGTAATTTTCACCTCTGCGCCGGGCAGAGCCCGGCCTACCGTTGCAACTCGCAGTTCAATGGCATCATCAGTACGGGTTTGGGTAATACCCGGCGAAGCCTCGGTCTGCCCATAGACACTGGTAATCTCGCTAACATGCATATCCTTGACAGCGCGCTTCATCACTTCAATCGGACAGACCGAACCGGCCATAATCCCGGTCCGCATGCTTGATAAATCGAACTGTGCAAAATCCGGATGTTCCAGCTCGGCAATAAACATTGTCGGGACACCGTGGACAGCTGTGCACTTCTCTTTTTCGATGGTCTGCAGCACCTTCAACGGATCAAATATTTCCACCGGCACCATTGTAGAGGCGTGGGTAACGCAGACCATTACGCCAAGCACACAGCCAAAGCAGTGAAAAAAAGGCACCGGAATACAGAGTCGGTCGTGTTCGGTAAACTTCATGCATTCACCGATCTGGAAACCGTTGTTTACCAGGTTGTAGTGTGTCAACATTACCCCTTTGGGGAAGCCGGTAGTACCGGATGTATATTGCATGTTAATGGTTTCATGGCAGTTGAGGTTCGCTTCGGCAGCCTTTAATTCAGAGTCGGGGACCTCTTCTCCCATCTTGATGATGCCGTCAAAGTTGAGCATGCCGGCCGGAGTTTCCTGTCCGATGAAAATGATGTTATTTAAATATGGCAGTTTGGCTGTGGTGAGTTTACCGGGTTTGGACGTTGCCAGCTCGGGGACAATACTGGCAAGGGTTTCGATGTAATTAGTGTCTTTAAAGGAACCGACCATAAAGAGTGAGGTCGAATCAGACTGGCTCAGGATATATTCCAGTTCAGCCGATTTATAGCTGGTGTTCACAGTGACGAGAATGGCGCCAATTTTGGCAGAGGCGAATTGCAGAAGAACCCATTCAGGAACGTTGTAGGCCCAAATGGAGATATTGTCTCCTTTCTTGATGCCGAGTCGCAGCAACCCTTTGGCTAACTGACGGCAAGCCTCATTGAACTGTTTGTACGTATAGCGCAAGCCACGCTCAGGGTAGACCAGAGCTTCGTTGTCGGGGAAGCGGAGCGCCATCTCATCCAGAAGGCTGCCGACGGTGTAGGTAAGTTGTTTGGCCATAATAACCTCCAATCAAATAATGTTCAATATGCCGAAACATAATTGCAAGTATAACCGTTCGTATTTACAGGCTTTTCAGATAACACGGGCTGATGAGTGAGTCAAGCGGGAAAACTGGGGGGAAAGCAAGTTGCGGAGATATCTACGGTAAAGTAAAAGAAGAAAGTTGCACCGTACAAACATTCCTATCTCATACCTGAATAAAAATAACAATGAAAGACATTAGATTCGCTGATAGATTGTGCTATAGTCTCTCTTGGCTGTGGCCGGTTTTTTATTTAATTACGTGGAGTCAAAATGATATGGGCGTGGCTACACACACTCTCCCCCCGGACTTACCGAACCTGACTGACATTACGCGATATTGCCGGTTTGAAGAAATAGAACCGTTTCTGCAGATGATTTCGGCAACAGTTGCAGCGGATCACGATCGCATTGTCGATTGGAGACATACCAGCGAGCAGCTCATTGCATCAATTGGACAAACCAAGGGTTCTCCGCTTAAAGCAATTCATGACAGCCTTAACCAGGTTGAGCTGGAGCGATTCCTGCTGATTCCCTCTGTAAATGAATTGCACCGGTCATGTACACATTATCGCGATCTTCTCTCCTCCCGGGTTATGGAGACGGTTATCGCAGATATGGATGAAGCAGGGTTTGTGCAGCCTGGAGTACCTTTTGCACTTATCAGCATGGGAAGTGACGGTCGCGAAGAGCAAACTCTTATCACTGACCAGGATAACCTGATTGTTTATGGTAACGGAGGGGGTGAAAAAGCCGATCACTATTTTATAGAATTTTCAGCCCGTTTGGTTGCCAGGCTGGAGGAGGCCGGCTTCAAACGCTGCCCAGGCGACATCATGCCGACCAATCAGACCTGGCGAGGTTCATTCAGCCAGTGGCACAAGCGGCTCCTTTCTATTGTCAGATACGAAGTCGAAGACGCCGGCAAAAACGTTATGGATTTGATTGTGATGTCTGATGCCCGTTACGTGGCTGGCGATCAGAAACTTGCTACCGATTTGATAGAAATGATCAGAGACATGGAACGGGATTATTTTCAGGTTCTCTGGGGGATGGCCAGGGCAGCGACGGAAATGAAACTGGCGCTCGGCTTTCTGAAACGAATCTGGACAGAAGGAACCGGAGAACATAAGGGAGAGTTTAACGTTAAATTAATGGCGTGGGCCCCTCTTGTCATGAATGTCCGCATTCTGGCTATCAATCAGAGTATCCCGGCGACGAATACATTGGAGCGCATTTCACTCCTGAAAGCAGAAGGGAGTTTTTCTCTGTCTTTTGCAGGCGACCTTACCGATGCTTATCACACCCTCACCAAACAGCGAATACTGACCCAGATCAAAGCTCTCAAAGGGATTCAGAACGATTCATATTATCTCAATCCCTATCAGCTTTCAACGACTGAGCGAGAGCAAATCCGCCACGCCTTGATCAAAACTGAAGAGCTGCAAAAAATAATTCATACTAACTTTCATATTGTGTAAGCACTGTTAGGGATCATTTCATGCCATTATTTAACTATTGAAACAATACACAACCATCATTTACCTTCAAACTTTGTCCAATATGCTGCGCGTTGATCACTCACCTTGCCCATTGGCCACCTTGTAATAATTACAAAAACGATGACTGCAAATGCCCACATAATAACCATACCGATAATGCTCATTTTTTTCTCCTTCAGTCGAGAATAGCTATTCTTTCAGAGAAGTATACCAGACAATAAAAAACTTTTCGAAGATGGATATATTTTATGACGGCACAATGTAGTGGCACTCAACGTGCGCTTATTTAACATCAACATTTTTGATTCCATCAGGTCGCCAGCTCGGCGGAATAACATGACTCCCCGCACTCTCCTTGTCCATTAGAAGACTCCCGAAGGTTACCGCCATACTGCCGAACCGGTCATTTATCCTGTCCATGGCCTGAGTCGCAAACAGCTTCTTTCTCTCTTCCTCAAACAGCGGCAATTGCTCTGCCTGGTGTTTCAAGTTAGACAGGCACACACCCAGAAGCCTGACTGGCTGTTCCAGTTCGACAGTACCAAGGATAGACAGTGCCGTTTTGTAGATGTCGTCACTCTGATTGATATAGTTCTTAAGCGTTGTCTGCTTCCCCCAACTGGAAAAAAAATCCGCATACCTCACGTACAAATGTATTGTCTTCCCTGAGACATTGTATTTCCTCGCCCTGCTCCCGACCATTTCCGAGAGCTGCAACAGAAAGCGTCGGATTTCCACCGGATCATCAATGTCACGCTCCAGAGTTTTCGAATGCCCGACCGACTTCACCTCATCTTCCTCCCCAAACGGGACCACCGGAGACTCGTCGATTCCCTGCCCCATCTGTTTGAGCCGCGGACCGATGATACCGAACTTCCGTGTCAGGCGCCCTTCGTCGCACCGCCCCAGTTCTCCACACGTATAGATCGACATCATGTTGAGATGCCGTTGCATCTTTTTACCGATGCCGCAGAGTTCCTTGATCGGCAATCGCTCCAGAACTCGTGAAACATTTTCTGGTGCGATAACAGTCAGCCCGTCCGGTTTTTGCATATCGCTGGCCAGTTTTGCCAAGAGTTTGTTCGGGGCGATGCCGATTGAGCAGGTGATACCGAAGCTGTGCCTGATGCGGGCTTTGATCATGGAGGCAATCGTTTCGGCACTGCCAAAAATTCCGAGGGAGTGAGTGACGTCCAGCCAGGACTCATCTATAGAGAACGCCTCAACCTCCGGAGTAAAATCCCGGAAAATCTCGTTGATTTTGCCGGAGGTGTACGTATATTTCCTGTTGTCGCCAATAACGATGATCAGTTCCGGGCAGACTTTTTTCCCTTCCCAGACAGCCATGCCGGTCTTAACACCCCGTGCCCTGGCCTCATAAGAGCTGGTAGTGATGACAGTCCGCCCGCCGCCACCAACGACGGCTATCGGCTTGCCCCGCAGTTCAGGATTGACCTGCTGCTCCACAGAGGCAAAAAATGCATTCATGTCGATATGAAGGATAGTGCGTTGATCAGGCATGTTATTCGGTGCGTTGACTGTTAATCGTCCACGATTGATCTGCGGGGTCGAACACCAGTTCATAGAGAGCCTCACCATCCGTCACTGCATAGTGCAGAAGTTGCCGCTCGCCGACCATATCCTGCCAGTGGTAGGTTGATTGCTTGATGCGGTGCTGCCGGTTGTTGAGCTCGAACCAGACCGGCTGCGCTTTCTTGCCCGGCTCAAAAAGCACCGCTATGCGAACTGACTTTCCGGAACTCATTCGCAGCTCCTGACAATCCTCAGAAGCTTTCCGGCAACCACGGCATCCGCCTCGCCCGCCCTGATAATAATCGGCTGCAGAGCCGAGTTTTCAGGCTGCAGACGAATCTGGCCAGCCTCGCGATAAAAACGCTTCAGGGTTGCTTCACCGTCAATAATTGCCACGACAATCTCGCCGTTTTCTGCACCCGGTTGCGGACGGATCAACGCCAGATCCCCGTCAAGAATATGGGCATCAATCATGCTGTCACCCTTCACTCGCAGGAAATAACAACCCTCACCTCGAAGCCAGGAAGAATCTACGGAACAGTACCCCTGAAGATCCTCAACGGCGGGTTCGGGGATCCCTGCTCTGACTGTACCGACAACCGGTACCGACACGGACGGTACCGGCCGGTTGGTGAGTATAATTCCCCGCGAACCGCCCCGTCGGTTGATATACCCTTTCCTCTCAAGTGCATCAAGATGAGCAATTGCCGTAGCGGTCCCCTTGGTACCGATACTGTCGGAAATTTCACGTAGTGTCGGCGGGCAGCCTTCGCCGGCAAGGGAAGCGGTGATTACGTCCAGCACCTGCTGTTGCCGCTCTGTCAATTGATACATAAAGGACTCCATAACTATCAAATGATATATACTGTCAAATGATAGCCACACCAGTTCGGAACGTCAAGCAGATTAATAAAAAACACATTTTGTTGCGGTGACTCATTGCAAAGAGTTAACCCGCTGATACAATAAAACAATCACTATAGTTACAGCAGCAACGACACATTCACATCAAGGAGGTTGTCATGCGTAAAATCATTTTGATCTGTTCAACATTTGTGCTGATCACAGGTTCTGTCGTTGCGGCGGAGCGACCAATGGCGCCGAACGGAATTGTCTGTTTTCCTGACTATCTGTCATGGAAGGTTATTGCCCCCTCTTACCGGATGGATAAGAACCAGATCCGCATTATTACCGGCAACGAGATTGCCGTAGCAGCCTTACGTGCCGGCAAGAAACCGCTCCCTGACGGGAGCGTGCTGGCAAAAATAGCCTGGAAAGCAACGAAACATCCCTTTTTCCCGGCAGCCACTGTACCGGGTATGTTTGCACAGGTCGAGTTCATGGTGAAGGATGCCAAAAAGTACAAAAGCACCGGTGGCTGGGGTTTTGCCCGATTCGTCGGGAATACCCTGAAGCCGTATGGCAAGGATGCCACCTTTGTCAAGGAATGTTTCGGATGCCACATACCGGTAGCAAGCAACGATTATCTTTTTACCAAAATCGTCAAAGCTCCGTGATTTTTCTGTCTGAAAAGTGCTCTTGTCTTCCGGGAATTGGATAAAAAAATATCCTTATTGAAACGAAAGGAAATGCTATGAAATCACAGGGTATCAGCCGTAGAAATTTTATAAAGACAGTTGGTATTACAACTGCTTTGGCCGCAACAGGAACGGTTCCCCCCGTTCTGTATGCAAGCGAGCGAAGGCTCGTAACCTTTCCTGAAAAGACCGAATTGCTGCTTCTGACCTCACGTCCCCCGCAATTGGAGACCCCGCTCAAATACTTCAGGGAGCTGATAACACCGAATGAGGCTCTTTTTGTGCGGTGGCACCTCGCGGACATACCGACATCAGTGGACCTTGCCACGTGGCGGTTGGTTATTCATGGTAACGTGGAGCAACCGATTTCCCTGTCCATGGAAGATCTCAAGAAGTTTGAAAAGGTTGTCTATACAGCAGTCATTCAATGTGCCGGCAACGGCAGGAGCTTCTTTAACCCTCCGGTTTTTGGAGGGCAGTGGCTGAACGGTGCCATGGGCAATGTGACCTGGGGTGGAGTACGTCTCAAGGATATTTTGAACAGAGCCGGCCTCAAGACCGGATCGATGGAGGTTGTCTTCAAAGGTCTGGATAAAGCGGTTCTGCCCGCAACCCCGAACTTTTTGAAAAGCCTGCCACTGGACAAGGCACTTGAGGACGATATTATTGTTGCCTATGAGATGAATGGCCGGGAACTACCCATGTTGAACGGCTTTCCCGTGCGCCTTGTCGTACCGGGATGGTATGCCACCTACTGGGTAAAATCACTATCGGATATCGAAGTTGGTGTAAAACCCACCGGCAGCTTCTGGATGAAAACCGCCTACCGTATCCCCGACGACCCGTGCGGGTGCGTCGAACCCGGCACCGCTCCTAAAAAGACTGTTCCCATTAATCGGATGACGACCCGCTCACTGCTGATTAATCCGGAAGACGGCAGTCGGCTCAAGTCCGGTCAACCTGTTGAACTTATGGGTGTTGCCTTCTCAGGCGGCTATAGCATTAAAGAAGTTCTTGTTTCTGTTGACGGCGGCATGAACTGGCGTCCCGCCCGTCTCGGAAAAGACATTGGGCGATACTCGTGGATTCAGTGGTTTTATCCCTGGCAACCTGTCAAGCCGGGCAGCTATCATGTCATGGTGAGGGCTACCAACAGCATCGGTGAATCTCAACCGTTGGACGCACTATGGAATCCATCAGGCTATCTCTTGAACAACATTGAAAAGCATAATCTTATAGTTACGTAAGGGGGATGACCATGAAAACAACTATCCTGCTATGTATCGGTGCCTCACTTGTTTACACGACGATGGCGCTGGCTGCCGATAAAGGCTTCGTCATGGATGGGTCAAAACGCACCATAGTACTGCCTGCGCCAAGCGTTTCACTCATTGATGGCCCTGGCAGAGATATCACGAGCAGTTACTGCAACATCTGCCATAGCCTCGACTATATTACCACTCAACAGAAATTCCCGAAGACACGATGGCATGGCGTAGTAACCAAGATGGTCAAAACCTATGGCGCGCCGATCCCTGAGGTAAACGTCGGCATCATCACTGACTATATTGCGACCTACTACGGTACAGGTAAATAACAGGACAAACGAAAGCCTGCTTCAACGACGGATCAAACCGGTTGAAGCAGGCTGTATTCTGCGTAAAAACCAGCCAAATACAAATAAAAGAAGCAATGAACTCGCATGTGTTGTTGGCAGATCGATCAGGGATTACCACCGGTGTGGCAATCGGAGCACGGAGTATCCTGCCAGGCATCTCCAATCTCTTCCGGATGCCGGAATTTAAGGCTTTCACCGATACGGGCCGCTTCCAAGCCCTTTCCCGGAGTTCCCTGAATACTGATATCGTGACACAATGTGCAGCTATTGCTGATAGTCTCCCCCGTATCACTTACGTGATTGCCGTTATGACAGCGGAAACAGCCGCTGAAATAAAGATGGCCTATGTTGTCCGGGTAGGCTTTCCAGCTGACTTTCATATAAGGGAAAATATTTTTCATAAATTCTTCCTGCACTCCCGTCACCCCTTTTTCCACAAGTGCACGTTGGCTGGCAAACAAATCCGGATAATGCAGCTGGTAAAACTGGAGAATTCCTGCTCGGATACTTTCCTGCGCAGCAATGCCCGATGGGTAGGTGACACTGGTGAACTGGACGGCAAGCTTTTTGATTTCCGGGAGAGTGGCGGGAATCCGTCCGGCAGTCATGGCCGCATTGATGAACTGTGCGGGTGCCCGATAGAGGTGTGACGGCCGGTTGTGACAATCAATGCAGTCCATGGTTCTCATTACCCCCGGAGGAGGAAGCACACCGCTGCCGGTGGTCCGGCCTTTGTCGCGAAAAACCTTCACTGCTCCGCTATCGAGGTTTGTGTAACGGACCCACGGAATCTGCTGCCTGCCGGAATCGGCAGCAATGTAATCGATACGCACCCTGGAATTGATATGCCAATGGATACCATCGATCAGTCCGAGCGCCGCCTGGGACGGTCCGACTTTCAGGTTAAGACCGATACGCCAGGGAGTGTTATCCCGATCAGGAAGATAGTGGGTCTGCAGTTGCAATTTATGCCCATAAAATTTCTGCGGCCAGTGGCACTGTTCGCACACCGCTCTGGCCGGGCGAAGGTTCTTAATCGGCGTCGGAATCGGCCGGGGATAGACGTCTGCTACGGTGGCATAAACCTGATAGAGACCCGAGAGTTTTGAACGAACATACCAGTCGGCCCCCGGTCCGACATGGCAGACGGCACAGGGAACTTTGGCATGGGGCGAATTGCTGTGCGCCGTATATTCCGGTTCCATTACCGCATGACAGAGTGTCCCGCAGAAACTCGTCGACTCGGTGTAATGAAATGCCTCATAGCTGCCGACGGCAGAGAGGAGGAGAAAGAAGCCGGAAAATATGATGAAGATGAAAAAGGCGTGACGATAGTGTGGAATATTGAGGTCGATCTTTGGCCAACCGGCTGCGAGCTGGTGCTCCTCGTGACGTTCCCGGCGATTTTTCAGGAACATGCCGACGGGTATGAAGAGCAGTCCAACGATCATGATGGCTGGAAGCAGAATATACGTAACAAGGCCAAGGTATACAGCCTGTTCCCTCATAAGGGAGGTGACAATAAAGAGAAACACTATCATGAAGAGGGAGGTCAGGGCGATCACAACACCAGCCAGAGAGAGCCAGTTTTTTGATGACGGCGGAAGCATAAGCTTCATCGGCAACCTCCTTGTAAAAAAACCTAATAGATTCTACCGCATAAGGACTCCAAGTCAATTATTGATGCAAGAAATAATCGAGAATCTATAGAAGCCGCCCAGGTATGGGCATCTGACACTTAAAAGTTCAGGCCGATTTTGAAGAGTGTATAGGGACGAATCCGCATATCTCTACCATAATTAAAACGCGGCATCAGATGAATTTGAGAAGCCGTAAAATAGAGATAATTGTCAGGCGAGATGTCCATACTGTCCGGCCACTGGATACTGTCATCCTGGATGATCGTTTCAAGTATGTCGCCGGCAGGCCGATAGCGAAGAATCGCATTTTTTTCGAGTGCCGTGAGATAGAGGTCGCCGTCGGAGTCCATAAGCATGCCGTCTACCGCCCCGGTTTCAGTCACTCGTTCCACATATCCGCCCAGCTGTTCTTCCGAAATGGCAGGATTCTTCAAAACTGACGTCTTGATGCGATAGAGCGTCCGGGCGGTCAAAGCATGGTAGTAGAGATACTTTCCTGATGAATCGAGCGCCAATCCATCAACATTAATCTGCGGCACCCGGCCATTTTCATCGCGCAGTTCCTTGCCGCCAATCACCGGGACATAGCCCGGTTCTGCCTTCGTGGATTGATGGCCGGACAGCCGTCTCCGACTTGTCTCGGTCGCCAGGTCAAGCACGATGATTGCACCGGTGCCCGAATCGGTGATGTAGGCAAAGGCCCCATCCTGATCAATCCGTACGTCGTTGAGGTAGCTGGTACCAGGTGCGACTGCGTCAGTAAACGGGATGACGCGCTCTATCGTATCAGTAGTAAGGTTTATTTTTACCAACTTCGCTCCACCAGGTATCACCCCCCTGAATCCGGGTGATGCAGGGTCAAGAACCCACAGAAAATCGTCGGCGTCTACCGTCACACTCTGCACACAGACAAAATGGGCTTCAGGATGACTAACTTCATCTCTGCCCCAGCGGTTCCAACCGTAGTCCGGATAGGGACGAAGCGATCCGTCCGGTAACAGTTCGGCCACGGAGTACAGAGGATCTTTATCCCAGCGAGGGAAATTTACGAAGATTCTTCCCTGCTGGGATATGGCAACGCCAGTAAGCTGGTCGTTAGACACAGGAGCTCCTATCAGGTCTCCATGGATTGCTGGCAGAGCGGCATCATAGCTGATCGGATTAGTCACGCACCCACTTAAGAGCGGCAGCAAAATAAGCACACACATATATTTTGCGGCACGTATGGCCGGTATTTTCTTCATATTTCCACCTACATTTTTTGAATCAGGCTATTCAACTCTTCTTTAAGCGTATCATAACGTTCCCGGACAGCAGCATCCCTCTTTTCCGGGTTTGCCTTGAGAGCCATAAGGCTGCTACCAATTCCGAGTATTTTTTTGCGGGCCGCCGGACCGGCCAAATCGTTCTCGGAGGCTTTAAGCAGATAAGCATACGCCGTGTCGAGCTCCTTGATTGCTTTTTCCGGTTCAGATGTGGTTACCTGATAGGTCTCGGCATATGCCACATGCAGCTTGGCCTCGATCAGGTCGCTTTGAATATTCAACGTTGTTTCCTCTTTAGAGAGGCCGGCTGAGAGGTAATCCGTCGACCGGTCGGCAAGCGCTTTGCTCTTTTCCCACACCGCTTTTATTTCAAACTCCGCAACTTTTCCATCACTGGCAAGTCTTTTCTCAAGCTCACCCAATTCCGCCGAAAGTTCGGTAACCTCTTTCTTCCCTCGTACTCCACCACCAGCTGCAGCCGTGCTCAGATATTCCCGTGCCTGCGAAAGCTGTACTTTCGTATCGGCGGGTGTCGCTGTTGAAAAATTCCGGTATGTCAGCCAAAGGTTCTTGTTTGCCTGTAAAATAGGTGAATTTATTCCAGTGTACAGATCCATTGCACGTAATTCCGCTACACGCAAAACTTCGTCAGCCTTTTTGCCATTTTTCGCGGTAAGGTATCCCTGTGCCTTTGCAATATACTGCTGCATTTTAAGAAGCGGCAGTTCCACTTCGATTACAATCAATGAGTTACCGGCCAGGGCAAGCTCTCTCTCAGCTCCCCGTTTGTCATTTTTCTCCAGATACCCCTTTGCCCTGTCGATATACCACCTGGCTTTTTCAGTCGGAATATAGACCGAGATCGTATCCAGAGAAGAATAGATCGGGGGCAGATCATGCAAAACTTGCTCTGCTTTTTCATATTCAAGGTGCGTACGGGCAATCTCAATAAGGTTTTTTACAGTTGACGTCGAAAGTTCATCTCTGATGGTGTCCATCAGCCGCACAGCTTCGGCTAGATCACGTTGAGCCTTTGGCAATGCCTTATGATAAATATCCAAGCGGGCCTGGGATATCCGCCGCAGAGCAACAATTGCAGTCCGTGTTATGGTGGACGATTCCATCGGCATAATGTGACTGTCAGTTAACGCCATGTTGTTGCTCTGAATTATTTGAGCGTGAGATCTGGTAACAAAGACCGCCAGAAGAAGAAACGGGATGATTGAAAAACAAACTTTGAAATTTTTATTCATGTTTATCCTCCTTTTACCGTATTATTTTAACGTCCACGGATGTCAAGACAGCTCATTAACTTTCCATACTTACAAAAAATGTCTGGTTCCCTCTTTTCAGCAGCATCAATACCGCTTGATCCTTGCCGATCCCGCGCATGGCTGCATTATAATCGGCAAGGTTTCTGACCGTTTTCCGGTTCACCTCTTTAATTATATCACCCGGATGGATCCCGGATTCACCGGCCAGGCTTCCCTGCTCGACACTTATCACAACGACACCCGTTTTTTCCGAAACGCCAAATTGCTGCCGCAACTGAGAAGTAATATTGTCCACCTTCATACCAAAGCTCTGTACCGGGACGTTTGACTGGGAGGCAATCTTCTCTGCCGTCAACTCTTCTACTTTAATGGACACATGCACTTCTTTGTTTTGCCGGATCACCGTCAGATCAACGGATTTTCCCACCGGCGTTTCGGCAACAAATATAGGCAGATCATTGGCCGTTTTGACAGTCTTACCATCAAAAGAGGTGATAATATCGCCGGTTTTAATTCCGCCCTTTTCTGCCGGGCCATCCTTGATAACATCGCCGACCAGGGCACCTGTCGCTTCCTTCATACCGAAGGATTTGGCAAGTTCCGGAGTGACGGTCTGGATCGTCACCCCAATCCAGCCACGGACGACTTTTCCTTTTTCCTTCAATTGACTGGTTATTGATTTGGCCAACGAACTGGGTATGGCAAAGCCAAGCCCCTGTCCTCCCGGAATAATGGCGGTGTTGATGCCGATAACCTCTCCTTTGAGATTAACAAGCGGTCCGCCGCTGTTACCTGGATTAATCGGCGCATCTGTCTGTAGAAAATCATCATACGGACCGGAACCGATAACCCTGCCTGTGGCACTGATAATCCCCTGGGTTACCGTCTGCTCCAGACCAAATGGGTTACCCACCGCCATTACCCAATCGCCGACACGCATTTTATCCGAATCACCCAAAGCCAGAATCGGCAAGTTTTCAAAAACAGAGGAGATCTTTATCAATGCCAGATCAGTTTTACTGTCTCTACCAATAACTTTTGCCTTGAACTCCCTGCCGTCGGAAAGCTTGACCTTGATCTCATCCGCATTATCTACGACATGGTTGTTGGTAATAATAAAACCATCCTTGTCAACGATAAAACCGGAACCAAGGCTCTGCTGTTTCATCTTCTGGTCTGGGACCTCATTAGAGAAGTGCTTGAAAAAAAATCCAAATGGATCACTCTGGCCATCGTGGTTACCGCCGAAAAACTGGCGGAAAGGATCACCTGGAACAGTTATGGTCGAGGTTGTACTGATGTTGACAACAGCCGGTTTTACCTTCTCGGCAAGATCTGCAAATGACTGGGGAAAACCGACAAACTTCGTCTTTTCACTGTTCTCGCAGCCACCCTGAGTAACAAGCATCAAAAACATCACCAACGAAATCAAACTTGAACGACCTAACAGTACCAGTTTCCTTTTAACCATGACGTTCTCCTTATACGAAATAATTCCTGATTCACGCGAGGATTAGATTGGCTTGGCTGTTCTATTAGTAGAGGAATACGGTCAAGACAGGTAACCCTGTGAACAGCACGGACATTGACAAATTCTACTGTTCCCTACTCTTTTAATTCCTCGTTATATCAGTCGGTACCCCCGACCTGACTAATAGCGCTTTTTGCAGTTTGCGATTATCAACACGGTCGAGTAATCCTTTCCTTTCCAGAAAATTCACCGTTTCCTCCTCCAACTCTTCATTCCCATCTGCGTGAATTTCAACCAGCACCCGGTTATCAACAGTTGCAACCTTTACTGGTTGCCGGACTATGACAACTCTGGTGCCAACGCGCACTTTCCTGAAAAGCCGGACAATATCCTCAGGATACAGATGGATGCACCCATGACTGACCCTTCTGCCGATGCCAAACGGGCGATCAGTACCGTGGATAAGTACGGTGCCGAGTGATAAGCGCAGGGCATGAGTACCAAGAGGGTTATCAGGTCCTGACGGAACTATTCGGGGGAGTTCCGGTTTCTGCTTTCTTATCGAAGCAGGAACATGCCACGCCGGGTTTACGATCTTCTCGATAATGTGAAATGTCCCGGTGGGGGTATCCCATCCTTCATCACCGATCCCCACGGGAAAGGTCTCGACCAAGCCTCTGGACGGCACGTCAAAATAGTAGAGTCGCATCTCCGCCAGATTTATGACAATTCCCTTCTGCGCCTGAATATCCGGAAGAATCCATTTTCCAGGAATTGTTACCGTAATTCCTGCATCAGGAATAAAAGGATCAACCCCCGCATTGGCTGCTTCAATTTCGTTGTAGCCAACATCGTAACGTCGAGCCAGTTCAACAAGCGAATCATCGGCTCCGACAGTGTGAATTTCTGTTGAACCTCCGACGCCGTGACGAAACTGAATTTCGGCCGCAAAAGCGCGCTGGTGAAACAGAACCACCACCCAGACAAAACAGAGATATGCTGCCGTACGTACAACATATGATCGGATCATCGTATGAACTTTAATGCCAACCATTCAGGTTGTTCCCGATAACACACAAAATCCCCTTTTGAAGCAAATAATGCTATTTTTTCTGATCGAGCTTGAAAAGCTTTTCGGATTTATTTTCCATACGTTGAGCTTCATTGGCAGCCCGTTCGGCCTCTTTTGCTGCATTTTCAGCTTTCATTGCAGCATCCTCAGCCCTCTTTGCATCATTATCCGCTTTCGTGGCATCACCCGCCATCTTGTTCGCCATGTCGAGAGCTTGCTGGGCTTTGTCGTTTGCCTGCATGATGGCAGCCTTGTCACCTTCTGCAGCTCCACCGATTTGTGACACCTTGGATTCAAGCTTGCCAAGGCGCTCTGTCAACGGGTCAACCTGAGAACGGACATAATCATGTGTTGCGCACCCGGTCAGGTTAAAAAGAACTACCACTCCTAGAATTCCAACAATTTTTTTCATTTGATGCCTCCTTGTGCGCATTCGTAGCGCAATTTGTTTTTTCACATGGATTCCATGCTTACTTCCCTGCATGAGGCACCGTTCGGAAAATCATTCCGTAAAGAGTTGCCCCCGGGTAACCTGTACGAAGCCATCAGGCCGTATCCAACGTTTAAAAGCTTTTCTGACCTGGTGTGCGGTGATTGTGCGGTACTTCCGTGCGGCACGAGACGGTTCGTCAAGTGGAAGTTCGTTCAGTGACAAACCAAGAAGATCCTCCGCAATACTGCCGGTGCTGGTATTTGACAAAAGCATCTGGCGCAGAAGGAGTGTCTTGGCCTGGCGAAGCTCGGCCATGGAAACCGGCTCTTTCTGCATTTTGTAGATGTTCCGTTCAACAAGCGTGCGAGCTTTCGAAACGTTCTGCGGGTCGCAGCCGTAGAAAACCCCGAAAAGCGAGCGGGTAATTCCGGCATGAAGGAACGCCTCTACCGTATAAACCAATCCGGCCCGCTCGCGCAGGTCATGATAGAGTCTTGTCGCATAAAAGCCCCCCGAAAGGACATGAAGCCCGACCTGCAATGGATAATAATCAGGATTTTTCCTGGTAATGCCAAGAGTCTCAGCGAGCGTCACTTCATCCTGTACCCGGTTTTTGTCCGGTACTCTGACAGCAGACGTTTTATTGAGTGGCACCGGCGGAAGTTCCGTTGCCGGCCGGGGGCTCGTGGTATGCCAGCTGCCAAAATATTTCCCGATAACTTTTTTTGCCTCCGCCGGCGTCACTGAACCGATAACAACAATAGTCGTCAGGTCTGGACGGAACACTGCCTGATGATAGGCTTTGACGTCTGTAAGTGTAATGGCGGCAATGCTTTCCGGGGTGGCATGGCGAAGCGTGGGATCACCTGAGGGATAGAGTCCCTTGTTGAGCGCCTGCCCAACCAACCAGGCAGGACTTTGCAGTTCTCCGGCCACGGCAGCGGCGGTCTCCGTTTGTACTACCTTGAAAGCATCTATTGGCAAGGCCGGGCGGAGGATGTTATCGGCGAGCAGCTCCACCCCCCTGGCAAAATGAGCCTTCAGAATATTCAGGAAAAAGCTGGTTCCCGCTGATTCTTCTGCGGCTATTTCATCGAGTGCCGCCTGGAAGTCGAGGCGGTTGAGGGTAGTCGTCCCGTATGAGAAGAGCCCGCCTAGCAGCTCGCTTACCCCTTCCTTCCCCGGAGGAGTTTCGAGGTATGGATTGTTTTTCACTTCGCCATAGACACCGATGGAGTCACTTGTCGTCGTAGACACGACAATGAGACGCAGACCATTGGCAAATCGGAAGACTGAAGGTCTTCTTGTGTCGTGCATCTTCGGCAGGGATTTGGTAAGTTTATCTGCCCATTTCGGGAGCATGGCTGGTGTAACGTTTTTTGACATGAATGACTCTTTACCGCGGCTAAATCCTCTCGACTCAACCGGTTTCCCCGACGGATGCGGGGTGAGGAGTGCAGTAATCGCCGTATCATTTGTAAGGAAAGTACGGGCAACACGGTTGACATCATCAACAGTGACTCGGCGGATTGCCTTGATATCGTCGTCTGGGGAGTTCCGGCCTTCGACAGCAAGCGCTTGTGACCAGGCAAACGCCAACCCCGAAATTGAGTTTTTCTGGAACTCGGCATCAGCAATCTCATGCCGTTTCGCTGCTGTCACCAGTTCAAGTGGGATGCCATTCTTAATATAACCGGCAATGATGTCTTTAAGTGTGGCAATAAGCGCAGGACCATCGCCCCCTTGGGGAAATGCCGCCGTAGCAAATCCGACGCCGCTTTTCATCAGCGTCATATTTTCGAATCCGGCTGAGAGTGCGCTCCCTTCCGGCACCAGAGCATAAAGGTTGCCTCGCTGACTCGACAGCACATCCCCCAGCACTTGGCCGGCAGCATAATCCGGACTCTCATAACCGGGGAAACGATAGGCAACTACTGCGAGACTATAGGAAAGGTTTGAGTCGAGCTCAATAAAGGCCGGTTTGAGTGGCTGGAGCTTGACTTCTGGGCGGCAAGGCACCGGATGTGCCGGAATTGCTCCGAAAAGGTGCCGCACCATTTTGAGAGTTCGTTCCGGCTCAACGTCGCCAACAATAATCAGGATGGCGTTATTTGGCGAGTACCAGTCAGAGTGAAATTTCTGCAACATCGCTGCGGTGGTCTGATCGAAAGAGGAACGGGTACCAAGAGCGTCATGTGCGTACGGAGTTTCCGCGAAGATTTTTTCTTGAAGCCGGATACTGAGAAGATACTCGGGGCTCGACAGATCCCGCTGCACCTCCTGCTCGATCGCGCCTCTCTCCTCCATCCATCCTTTCTGGCTATCAAGAATCCCGCGCATGCGAATTGCCTCGATATTGAGCACGGAATCAAGATCTTCGGCAGCAACGGTGGCAAAATACTGGGTCACCATTTGCTGGGTATCAGCGTTGAATTCCCCTCCGGTAGCAGCAATAATAGTGGCAAGCTGGCCGGCCGATAACCCCGGGCTACCTCGGAACATCATATGCTCCTGGGCATGAGCCATACCGGGAAAACCTGGCGGAGATTCCACGGAGCCGACCAGATAATTCAGCTGGACGGCAACAACCGGGGCAAGAGTATTACGGACAATAACGACCCGCAGGCCGTTTTGAAGGGTGCTACGAGTGATCTCGGCTGCTCGCGCAGGCACTATCAAAGACATGACCAGAATTACGATCGTAAAAATTAATCCTAAAACGTGTTTACTGGTACTTTTCATGTATTTCTCCGGCTGGCGCAAACTACCATCGCGACCTCAGCGTTTTAACTCAACTCTACCTGAGAGACGCTTATAGAAAAATCATACTGGAGCCGGCCAGCCCAGTTAAGACACTATGGGGACCGGCCGGCTCTGTTATTACTTGACAGTGCAACCAATAATTGCGTTGATTCTGCGATTTTTCTTCCGGCCTTCCGGCGTATTGTTGTAAGCAACCCGATGGGTAGAGCCGTACCCCTTGGCTGTGAGGCGAGAACGGTCGATACCGAATTTTTCCACCAGATAGTTCACCACATTCTCGGCACGGCGCTGTGATAATTTCATATTGAAGTCATACCCACCAACGTTGTCAGTATACCCTTGGATGAGGGCAGTTGTTGTCGGGTACTTCTTCAGGTATTCACCAACCGTATCTATTTCACTATAATATTTTGGCTGGATTTCAGCTTTGCCCGATTCGAATTCTATCTTGAGAAACATACAAAGCATATCGGGTGGCGTGATCCCTTTCACATCAAAGGCACAATCGATGATCGCATTGATCCGGCGATTTTTCTGCCTGCCTTCATCAGTGGTATTATCGGCAACGGGACGGCTGGCCCCATACCCTTTGGCAGAAAGTCTGGAACGCTCAATTCCGAAATGGTCGACCAGATAATTCACCACACTCTCGGCGCGACGTTTTGAGAGTTCCATATTGTGCTCGTACGTCCCCACATTATCGGTATCACCCTCAATCACAGCGGTGGTAGTGTCGTATTTCTTCATAAAATCGCCGACCCTGGCAACCTCAGCGCCGTATTGCGGCCGAATATCAGCCTTGTCTATGTCAAAATGAATATTGAGGGAAATGCAATATTTATATTTTCCTGGCTGCGGTTCCGTTGCCGGGACTTCTTCAAGCGGTGCTTCTTCAGGCTGCTGTTGAACAGCTTCGGGTGGCGGTTCAACTGGTTTTTCCATCACCTTTGTTGCCGGCTTTGTACCCCCGAAAGGGATATAGAGGCCGAGCGAGTACTCAACAGCCTGTAATGTACCGTCATGGCGATATATCAGGTGACGTACATCGCCACGCAGTGCAATGTTATCGTTAATAAAATATTTAAGACCGACACCGTAGTCAAAAGCACCCCGTACAGTGTTGAACATAACTCCCCCCGGAGCATCAAAGTTTACACCTGCATAACCGGCGGCTACATAGGGAACGAACGTGGACTCAGGCATGAAGTGATACAGCATCTCAGCACCATACCGGTAAAAATCCACATCTCCGTCGCCCCTGGTTGTTTGCGTACGCGCATAATCAAACAGCGCCTCCACGCCAAAAGCGTCGGTAAAATTGTATCCGCCCCTGATTCCGTAGAAGGGCCTGGTTTCCAAGTGCTGTTTACCATCGAAGGTAATACCGCCAATAACAGGAGACACGGAAAATTGTCCCGCTCTGTTAGCAGCCATTGCCTCGTTAAAAACCGTTAAGGATGCAACAAAACAGAGACTCAGGAAAAGCACCAGGTACATATTAAGATTTTTCATACTTACCTCCTCGTAATGTGCCCAACAAATCAGGCTTGATGAACGCCACAATATCCCCAAATCACTTCAAACTAGTCGGTTACACTTGCACATGTTTGTACAGCCACACATATATTTATAGTGCTCTGTATGTGACACAAGCAGAATATTTGCTCCCAGTTACAGTATTACAGCGTACAACATGCCTCTGACTGACCCTGCATCAGTATGCAACCATGCGTAACATCGTTGTAGTTACGCTATCCACATGAATTTTCTTGATCAGTATGCAGTTGACACTTTATTTCACCGATTTCTTGTGCATCGTGCGTGCCATTCAAAAAAACATAATTTTACAAGTAGTTTCGGTATGTTGTTAGGTAATATGTGCCCAGAATGCATACCGTAAGTAAGCAATAAATATTGCAGGAGAGGAAAGATATTTACCGTTGCAAAACAGGAAATAATTGGACTGCATCTTTTGGGAGGCAACTATTGTTATGCAACAAAAGTTGCACAATTGGTGAGACAATTAATTTGACCCTGTACCGAGAAGATGCCCGGCAGAAGATTGAAACATAACGAGGAGAAAACAACATACACCGGCTCAGTCCACATATAGCACGCAATAATCTGACGCCGTAATAGCATATAAGTGACGCTCAGTTTTTTTGTTGCAGGTAAAAAAAGCCGCCACTCTTAACAGGTGACGGCTCTTTTTTTTTCATTTTTGCAAGCTAACTACCTATTTTTTGCCTTCATACTTAGACCAATACGCAGCACGTTGGTCGCTTACTTTGCCCATAGGCCACTTGGTAATAATTGCAAATACGACAAATGAAAATGCCCACATTATACCGATTCCAATAACGCTCATTATTTTGCACTCCTTGAAAATCACCATGGGCTATTCCGGCAGATAACACCAGACAAAAAACTCATGTGCCTATTGGAGGCAGGTTTTGTTGTTCATCATGTGTGAGATGTGAAATAAAACATAAAGCAAAAATGTGAACCGGATTTGGCATTTGACCATTATAGATGCCTGGTTGAATAAAATCTATCGCTCGTGCCGCACAGAGCTTTATTAAGAAACAAAAAGGGCTAGCTTAAATAGCTAACCCCTTGTTATTTGTGGTGGGCGTTACTGGGATTGAACCAGTGACCCCTGCCGTGTGAAGGCAGTGCTCTCCCGCTGAGCTAAACGCCCTTAAGCTGTATCTTTACCAGAACTGTCAGGTGCTGTCAAGGAAAGGGGTTTGTTCATCTCGGCTTAAAGAGCACTCCACAAATCAAACAAGTGCAATTGATCAAACGAACAATGCAACATTTTAAAACTAAGGACAGCTTTGATTTTCTAATACACTGCTGGATCGGGAGAGTCAACCATCGGGTTAAGTCGGGCGGCCAGAGAAAAAAGATATGGGTAGTCATGCGTTAAATGGTGCATATACATGACCCATTCACGGGAAAGGTGTCCAAATACCCGCTTTATATCGCCGTTAATATGGTCAATATCGCTCTGCGGCATGTCATCAAATGTCTCCCGTGCTTCAAGTTCCTCTACCAGATGGAAAACGGCCCACAGCAAGTCAGTAAACTCTTCATGCTCCAGAAGGTTCTGATTTTCAAGCAGGCTGACCAGAAAACTTCGTTTTTCAACCAGTAACGCTTTTATCATACGATTACTTCTGAGGCTCGACTTAATTATAATATTACTTTTCTGCAAATATTCGAGTGTGGCAGAAAAGTCCTGCTCCTGCCACGTTGCATTAATGAGTAAATGCCGTTTCAGATCATCACAAGAAACAACACACACAGACAACTCTTTGAGAAGACGATTGCCTACTTCACTGAAAAAAACACCAATAACCATATTCAGTTTTCGCATGACTGCCTGATGCTCTCTCTCCTTGAGCACCCGTTCAATGAGTAGTGTAACAATAATTACGTAAACAGGTAAAAAAGCAAGATTACCTAAAAACCAGATTGTCAATTCCTTTACGTTCCCGAGAAGTACATAATCCATTCCGTAGAGCACAAAAGAAACTGAAATAAGTGAACTTACCATGAGCGTTTTGTTAAGGATTAATTTGTGGAGCATACCTGAGTGCCTTCCTTAAAATTGTATAGTTCAATGTTCCATCAGTGCATCAACAATCTTGAGCCTGCTGGCCCTGATAGCAGGAATAACACCACCAAGAAAACCCATTACGACTGAAAACAGCAATGACTTCCAGGCTATATCAAATGTTAGCGTAAAAGAGAACGCCAACTCCGAAAAGGTCTGCCAATTCATTGTTGAGATAGTAATCAGTTGCATAAATGAAGCACATATCAACCCGGTGATGCCACCTATCAACCCCAAAAAAAAGGCTTCGAGCAGAAAAGCTGTCAGGATGTTTGATCGCTGGAATCCGAGAGCGCGAAGCGTACCGATCTCCCCTACCCTGTTGGCTACGGCTGCATACATGGTTATCATGGCGCCAATGATCGCGCCGATTGAAAAAATTATTGTCAATGATAAACCAAGAATCCGGAGAAATTTTGCCATCGCCTCTGATTGATCACGGTAATAGCGGGTTTCGCGGCGCACATCCACCGTCAGCCGCGGATCAGATTCCAGCTTGGCCTTGACAGCAGGAAATGCGGCACTATCACGTAGACGAAAAAGAATGGAAGAATATACTGGCCGGCGAAACGCTTGCATTAACTGCGTTGCATCGCCCCATATTTCGGAACTGAAGCCGGTCGCACCGGCATCAAAAATCCCGACGACTCTCCAGTCGCGCATGCCGAAACGGAGAATCTCGCCAATCCCCCCACCCTTGAATCGAGCAGCAATACTGCTTCCGGCCATAATTTCGGATGAACCGGGCCTGGGCATTCTCCCTTCACGCAATATTACCTGCGGCCTGAGTTTCAGAGAAGCACTCTGTATACCGCGTATTACTACATTGGCAGGTTTATCACTCCCCCTTTTCGGAAGACTGATTAGTACCACCAACTCCTTGGCCAGTAACGCATAACCCTGATTATCGGTGGCAATATCAGGCAGGCTTTCAATAATGGCTGCCTGCGAGCGCTCGACACCGCTTTGCACCTCTGAATTTGCAGACTTGCGAGTAATTATAACATTATCGTCAGAACCAGTTTCAATGAGCGTTTTCTCCAATCCAGCCGACAGCATCAGGATGGAAGCAAAGACAAACACAACCAGAGCCATTCCGGAAGCGGTTAATAACGTCGTTAATCTGCGTGTGGAGAGATTGCGGAAACTGTATAAAACAGGAATAGCCATGAATTAATGGACCTGCAGCGTGATATTAAATCTGCACCCACCGCCAGGAGGCGATTCAACCGAGAGAGTACCGCCATGTGCTTCGACAATGCGATAACTTATCGCTAGTCCGAGTCCGGTTCCGGCCGGTTTTGTTGTCCAGAAAGGCTCAAAGAGATGCTTCGCGGCATCTTCTGTTATCCCGACACCAGTATCGATTATGCTGATAGTAACTGCGACAGATGTAACGCTGCATTCAATCCGGATTTTTCCTCCATCCGGCATTGCATCAGCGGCATTTTGCATCAGATTGACGATGACCTGGTGGAGCTGATTCGGATCAAAAGTCACTTCAGCCGACTTTGGTACAAGATTTTGTAGCTTTATGGAGGCAAAACGGGAATCTTGGACTAGAAACAGGAGCTCTTCCTCAATATATGAATACAACATTACTCTTTGAAGCTGTGGAGTTGCGGGGCGGGCATACATCAAAAATTCAGATATCAGCGCA
Source organism: Deltaproteobacteria bacterium (assembly GCA_021781535.1). Lineage (GTDB taxonomy): Bacteria > Desulfobacterota > Desulfuromonadia > Geobacterales > Pseudopelobacteraceae > JACRCG01. The sequence goes on from JAJXWO010000027.1 coordinate 23,607, forward strand.
TCAAGGCGTTCGGCTTCCCGGGTGACAATTGCCAGAAGCTTTGCATCGTGCTCCTGAATATCTGGAGCACATGACAGGAGCTGAACAGAACCGCACAATGCCGCAAGAGGATTGCGGATTTCGTGTGCCATGCGGGCCGAGAGCTCGCCGAGTGCTGCAAGTCGATCGGCTTTTTTCAGCGCAAGTTCCATGCGCCGCATATCGGTAATATCCCTGAAGTTTAAAATATAGCCGGTCAACAATCCATTATTATCAGTAAATGGAGCTACACGGTACCCCAATATCATGACAGTTCCGTTAGCGGCCTGATATTCAAACTCCCGTTTCATTGCGCAGCCACTCAGATCATAAAAATCAGATAACTGCGGAAATAGCGATTCAATCTGCGTATCATAAACATCAGACTGCTTGAGCCCAACAATAGCTTCGGCATGCGGATTAAAAACCCTGATTCGACCTGTTACGGTCGTTGTTAAAAGGCCACTTTCACTATGGGCGACAATAGCGGAGTTTAACTGGGTAAGCTCAAAATAATCAATTGACGACCGTTGCAGAGCCTCCTCGCTCAGACGGGCACGCTCTGCCAGCAATCCGGTAACAAAGGCGGTCAGTCCAAAAGCAATCAAGTTAAAAGATATTGTATAAAAAAGCCGTAACGGACCAATCTGTAAAGCATCTTCCTGACTTAAACCTATAAATGAAAGATATCCAAAATATTGAAAATCTATAATTGTACCGTACAGAATACCGCACAACGACGCCGTATAAAGAGCCTGACGACGCCCAAGTAACATGCCGGCAATCATGATTGACAGCAGATATAAAAAAGAATACGGACTTAGAATTCCATCAGTAAAAAGAATAAGGACGGTAACAAATAATAAATCCCAGATTACCTGAAGATTAGTAAGAAACGGGGTAAATTTCCGTCTATTAAGGGCAAGCAATGAAATGATCGAAAATACAAAAGAAAACGCCATCAACTTGATTACTCCAGGTTGAAAGCGTTCGATTCCAGCAGAAAAGTCTTGATAATTAAGTAGTAGAGTCGCAGCCAGAAAAAGAAAAGAAACAATTATTCTGGCATAGATGAAGAGCCTGAGCCTTCGTTCTGATCCCATACTCAACCGCCAACGGCCCCCGCCAATTTGAATATAGGCAGATACATGGCAACAACCAGTCCACCAACGGTAGTTCCGAGAAATACCATCAAAAGCGGTTCCATCATTGCAGTCATGGCGCCTACGGCATCATCGACCTCATCATCATAAAAATCGGCAATTTTGTTTAGCATGGCATCCATGGCACCGGTTGCTTCACCGACGGAGATCATCTGGACCACCATCGGGGGAAAAACTCCACACGAGGCAAGCGGTTCAGCCATGGTTTTACCTTCAGAAATTGCCTGCCTGACCGAGTAGATTGCCTCTTCAACAATTTTATTGCCCGCAGTTTTAGCAACAATTTCAAGGCCATCCATAATTGGCACACCCGAACTGACCATCGTTCCCAAGGTCCTGGTGAATTTCGCTACGGAAACTTTCCTGATGAGCGGGCCGACAATGGGTGCCTTGAGCGCCATCCGATCAATATTCTTACGGCCAATCGGTGTGGAGTAATATTTTTTTATAGCCCAGACAATTGCATAGAAACCGCCGATCAGCACAATAATATACTTAACAAGGAAGTTACTGAGAGCAATGACGAATCTGGTTGGGGCTGGCAATTCACCTCCAAATTCGGTAAACATTTTAGCAAACGTCGGAATAACAAATACCAGAATAACACCAACAACAACGACAGCAATAGACATGATCGTGATTGGATAGACCATTGCTCCTTTGATCTGTTTTTTCAACTTCATCGATTTTTCAATATAGGCGGCGAGACGCGTTAAGATCGTATCGAGAATACCTCCGATTTCGCCGGCAGCCACCAGGTTCACAAACAGCTGGTCAAAGGCTTTTGGGTGTTTGCCAAGCGCGTCGGCAAACGTTGAACCGCTCTCAACACTTTCCTTGACCTTGTACAATATTTCCTTAAAAGCCTTGTTTTCCTGCTGGCTTGCCAGGATTTCCAGACATTGAACAAGAGGTAACCCGGAATCTATCATGGTCGAAAACTGCCGGGTGAAAATAACGAGGTCTTTTTCGTCTATCTTTCCACCGCCGCCGAATTTCGGCAACTTGATATTGATACCCTTGGCTTCTGCCTTAATTGTTATATTACTGAAGCCGTATCTTTTCAGCTGTGCTTCAACAACATCAACAGTCGCCGCTTCAATAACACCCTTTTGGTTACCACCGGTTCTTGTGCGAGCTTCCCAGTTAAATTTTGGCATTAAAATTCTCCTTCATTTATTCAGTGCATCTGGGGGCGACGCTGCATTCCTGCCGCAGGATTGCTAATCATTTGCTTGAGTTCTTCCGGATCCTGAGAACGACCAAGCGCCTCTTCAAGTGAAATCAATCGCTTCTGAAAAAGTGAATAAAGAGATTGATTCATGGTCTGCATGCCGAATTTTTCCTGGCCAATCTGCATCTGGGAATAAATCTGATGAACCTTGTCCTCGCGAATCAAGTTCCGGATAGCGGCATTCGGCACCATAATTTCAAGAGCCAGAGAGCGACCTTTTGATCCCATCCTGGGAATCAGTGTTTGCGACAAGACACCTTCAAGGACAAACGAAAGCTGTGCTCTGATCTGCGTCTGCTGATACGGAGGAAATACGTCAACAACACGGTTTATAGTCTGGGCACATGAATTGGTATGAAGGGTCGCAAGGCAGAGATGACCGGTTTCAGCCAGGGTAAGCGCTGCCTCAATCGTTTCGAGGTCGCGCAATTCACCAACCAGAACAACATCAGGATCTTGCCGCAGAACATATTTCAGGGCGTTTTTAAAACCTTTGGTATCAGCACCAACTTCACGTTGATTAACAAGACATCCCTTGTGAGGGTGGAGGTATTCAATCGGATCTTCAATGGTGACAATATGCTCACGCCGATTGATGTTTATATAATCGACTATTGAGGCCAGAGTAGTAGATTTGCCACTTCCGGTAGGCCCGGTCACCAGAATAAGACCGCGCGGGCGGGCAGCCAACTCCGGTACAATCGGGGGCAAGCCTAATTCTTCAAACGTCATGATCTTATACGGGATAACCCTGAAGACGCCAGCCACGGCGCCCCGCTGAATAAACATGTTTCCCCTGAAGCGTGATAATCCTTTTACGCCAAACGAAAGATCCAGCTCGTTTTCCTCTTCAAACTTGTGCTTTTGAGCATCGGTCAGCACGCTATAGCACAGCTGTTTTGTTTCGACCTGGTTCAGCGCAGGGAAATCCATGGGCAACAGGTGTCCATCGACACGCATTTGCGGTGGTGAGTTGGTAGTAATATGGAGATCGGAACCATTTGATTCCACAAGAATCTTCAGTAATTGATGTAGGTTGAGCATCACAAGCCCCCTGTTTAGTCGTCAGAAACAGTTGTTCTCAACACTTCTTCGAAGGAGGTTACTCCCTCCTTAAGTTTTGTCAAGCCTGACTGGCGCATTGTTTTGATTCCGATTCTCATGGATTCCCGCTTAATTTCAGCTGTATTTGCACCATTTAAAATAAGTTCCTTGATCTCTTCACGCATCGGCATAACCTGATAGAAACCGACACGCCCCTTATAACCGGTATTGTTGCAGGCCGGACAGCCCGTGCCGCGCATACAGACATATGAAGATGCTTCATCGGGTGGGACACCGGCATCAATCAAGGCTTGCACCGGAATATCCTCCGGTTGCTTGCATTCACTGCACACGCGGCGGGCCAGACGCTGGGCGGTGATCAGATTAACTGCCGAAGCAACCAGAAACGGCTCAATCCCCATATTAAGCAGACGGTTGATTGTGGCAGGTGCATCATTGGTATGCAGCGTCGAAAGCACCATGTGCCCGGTTAAAGCTGCCTTGATGGCAATTTCAGCAGTTTCGAAATCGCGGATTTCTCCGATCATGATTATATCAGGATCCTGGCGCAGAAATGAACGCAGCGCCGCAGAAAAATTGAGGCCGATGTCTTCGTGCATCTGAACCTGGTTTATCCCGGCAAAATTGAATTCGACCGGATCTTCGGCAGTTGATATATTTTCCGATACCTTATTCAGTTCAGATATGGCTGAATAAAGGGATACAGTTTTGCCGCTTCCGGTTGGTCCGGTAACAAGTACCATTCCGAACGGCTTATGTATTTCACGCATGAAATGTGCTAAAGCCTCGGGCTCATATCCCAGCTTGGTTAAATCCGTCTGCAGATTGCCCTTGTCAAGAAGGCGCATGACGATCTTCTCGCCAAACAATGTCGGAAGACATGAAACACGGAAGTCCATGTCCTTGCCGCCCCCCAGTTTAATCTTGATGCGACCGTCCTGCGGGAGGCGACGTTCAGCAATATCCAGCTCTGCCATAATCTTGATACGCGAAGTGATTGCATTCTTAAGTTTAAGCGGGGGCTTCATGACTTCGTAGAGGACGCCATCAATCCGGTAGCGGACCCTGAATAATTTCTCGTAGGGTTCTACGTGAATATCGCTCGCTTTTTTCCGGATGGCATCCTGGAGTATGGCATTGACCATCTTGACAACCGGTGCATCCTCTGTCGCCCGTTCAAGAGAACCAACGTCAATCTGCTCATCGTCGTCAACAATTTCAAAATCCTCAACATCCATGTCACTCATGACGTCTGCCAGCGAAGCAGACTGATCATAATACTTGTCTATTGAGACCTTTATATCACGATCCGATGCTACAACCATTTCAATGTTGTAACCGGTCATAAACTTGATGTCTTCTATTGCAAACAGGTTGGATGGGTCGCTCACTGCGACAACCAGGGTTGCACCGGCCCTGTTTACAGGCAATAACTGATACTTTTGGACAACTTCAGGCGGGATAACTTTTATGACAGCGGGATCAATTTCGTAATCGGCAAGATTAACACACGGCACACCGTACTGCTTGGACAAGAAGGAGGTAAGCTGCTCCTCCGTAAGGAATTTCATATTAACAAGTATAGAGCCAATCCGAAGCTGGTTGCCGGAGAGTTTCTGTTCCTCTAATACCTTACCTAACTGATCACGGGTAATCAGATTGTTTTTTACAAGGATTTCTCCCAGTCTGTTTGACTGCATGATTACTCCGTTTACGTGTGTGAAACGACATACTAGGGATAATGCACGTTGTTGTCAAGGTGTAGTTAAGAATGTCAAATAGTACTCAAGGCCTGCCGCATCACGCCTTGAGGCGGTTTCTGACCGGTCCATATTTCAAAGGCACGCTCACCCTGCGCGACAAGCATACCCAAACCATTAACCGCTCGTAAGCCGAAGGTAGTAGCTTCCTCCACGAGCGGAGTACCGAAGCGCGAATACACCATATCATACACTTTTGCATATTTCGACAGACATGAAAGATCAATGCCGCTGATCCGCTCGCCATTCATTCCAAGTGACGTGGTATTAATCAGTAATAAAATCGACTCCAGATATTCGCGGCTGACATGACTCTGGTGTATTACCTCAATGTGTGTCTCCGGATAGCGGCGATTCATGTCCAGTTTTACAGCTTGAGCATTTTCAAGAGAGCGATTAAAGATGAAAATTTGTTTTGCGCCGGAACGGCACAAAGCAGCTATGGCACCACGTGCGGCACCGCCAGCGCCTACCACCAGAATTGGCGCCGCGCCGATAGAAAAGTTGAGATCGATTGAGAGTGAGTCCACCAGACCGTCGCCATCGGTATTATAACCGACCAAAGAGGTTCCGGACTGTTGTACGGTATTTACAGCTCCAGCAGACAGGGCACTTTCATCCAACCGGTCCAATAACGGAATAATGGCCGTTTTGTGGGGAATGGTTACATTAAAGCCGCTCACTCCCAGGGCTCTCAAACCGAGCACCGCCTGCTCCAGATTCGCAGGACTCACCGCAAAGGGAACATACACATAATCAAGATGACAGGCTGCAAAAGCAGCATTGTGCATGATCGGTGAAAGCGAGTGCCCGATCGGGTCCCCAACAATACACACAACACGAGTTTTCCCCTGCACGGCCCACATCTGCTTAACGTCCCAAACCATACCGCGCTCGAATTTGATCAACGGAAACCCGCATCTCTGGTGAAATCTGTTCAGCCTTTCTTAGCATTGTGATAGCCTCCAGGTTTCTGTTAACTCCTGCGAGAAACTCGCCGGCTTCCACGTAACTGTTAGCATAAATCAAAATCGCTTTTTCCGTGTCAAGATCTAGGAAAGACTGTTTTTTCATAATTCCGCGACTGTTATAATTATCCCACATTGAAATATCCGGTATTCCGGGAGGCTCATCAGCTTTCCGAATCCGGTACACAATCCCCCGCTGAACCGGCAGGAAATCTTTGAACTCAACTGAATATCGAGTTGAAAAATCGATATAAACCGGCCTTTTACCGATATTTTCGGCTAAAGCAATGCGCAAGATCGTATCAGGGCCAAAAGAGGATATGTCAAACTTCCTGAGGTTACTGTCTTTAAAAACACGCGGCATTGAATCAAGATACCAGCTGAATACAAGATGGGGCGTGTGGGGCAGATCAACATCTTCGCGCATCCGCTCAACCCCCTGCAGGTACCAGAGTGGAAACGCCCCACTGTCTCCCCAGGTAAACATGATAGCATTCTGCGGCAGGGAACGGAGTGAATTGGTAGCATAATCAAAGGCGATATAATTGTTGTGCTGATCATTTTCAAAGTAGTTAACCGCACATAATGCCGAAGGCAGAGAAAAAAACAACACGGTAACAACAGCATATACCGGAGTTCCAATCTGTTCCGGCAGTCGTGCCGTACGTATCGCATACGCAAGCAGACTGAAAAGGCCGATGCCGATTACTACAGCTGTAAGCAGATACAGCGGTGTAAAAAATTCTTCCGTAAGAAAGATCATTTCCATGGGAGTATCAAAATAGCCGGCAATGACAAGCAGGAAGACCATAATCGAGACAAGGTATGCAATGAAAACAGTTTTATTCCTGTTCCAGAGATACACAAGTCCGAGCAGTGTTAACCCCACACCAAGCCAGGTAAATTCTCGCGGAATATTAAAAGCCTTGATTTGTGCCCACAAAAGCGCCCCGTCGCGTACAGGAGGATTGGAGGGATAGCCCTTGCGGAGAAAATGCCACAAGAACTGGTCCATGGTCTTGGCATCCCCCCAATTAAGGAGCGGATTACTTAATGCCCGAAGCGGCAGATACAGTTGGACCGAGAACCCTAAGAATGCACAAGCAGTGGCAATAACAAATTCCTTGACACGGGTTATCATGCGCCAATCAGTCAGTAGTATCATCAGCAACCAGGCCGGAAGCAACAGCACAATGATCTGGTGTACTCCCATCGCCAGGCCGGCCAGAAACGTGCAAACATAGATATATGATGGACGCTCACTCCCCTCCCGGTACTGTTCTTGCCACTTCAGCAACAGGTAAAAGATAATCGCAGCCATGAACGCCAGCAGCGGGTACGGCTTGTCATGATTGGACTGCAGCCACAAACGTGGTGTAACGCCAAAAGAAATCGCAGCAGCCAAGCCGGCTAATTTTATCGCCATCAGATTAAAGCGTTCATTTTCAAGTAATGTTTCTTTTTTCAACAACAACGTGGTCAGGATATACACCATCATGCACGCTAATGAAGAAGAAACTGCAGTTGCAACATTAATCCGGAATGCGATGTTGCCAAGCGGCAGCCAGGTAAAAGGTTTGGCATACATTAAAAAGAGCGGATAGCCGGGTGAGTGTGCTGAGCCAAGCGAAGCGGTTGCAGTCAGAAATTCACCGCTGTCAAAAAAAGTTACCGACGGTGCCAGAGTAGCCATGTACAGGGCAAACGGGAGCATGAATGAAAGAATTAAAAAAACATCAAATTTGGTTGTATTGAATCCAGGTAATCTCATCTGGCTTTTTCCGCCTCTTGAAGTTGGTTGAGAGAGATCTTGTTTTTCCAGAGGTAATACAAGCCGGCAACGATGACCGGAAAAAAACCCGTAGCATGCATAACCAGAGCGATACTGACTGATGCGGTTGCCGGGACGCCAAAAACAGAGAGACCCTTGAAACAGGCATAGTGGTATGTGCCGATATAACCGGGAGCAGCGGGCACCATGACCGCAAAAACCAGCAGAATTAAAATAAATATCGCAGCTGTTACCGGCAGATGGATATTAAATGACCTCAACGTCAGATCCACCGCCAGAAGGCAGAACAGCCAGATCGCGGCCGATGTGGCTACAAGTGCGGCAACATGTCCCATTCGTTGTGACAGCCTGATTCCCCCGATAAATGAGCCGAGAAGGGGGATAATGCTGCTTGAAAAGCGCTTTGGGAACGGTTTCAACACATATTCAACAGCCGAAAGCGTTCGCATCGTCTGCCGCTTCAGCAGATAAAGAAATAGTATGACACCGCAATACAGGAGGAACATGAGCGCCCCTCCCGTTCTGAGCGCAAATGTCGCATCTTCCATTCCTACCGGAAACCGCACGGTAAACAGTGCAAATACAAGCAGCAGCAGTACCGAAAACCCGTCAAAAAGCCGGTCGATTACCAAAGAAGCAAACACCGCAGGAGTTTCAAGCTGTTCTCGTCCGGCAAGTGTGTACGCCCGCACGACCTCTCCCAAACGGGCAGGAAGCAGGTTATTGGCCATATAGCCGATAATTGTGGCCGGGTAAAGAGAGGAAAGCGGAATTGACTTCTCAGAGATCAACAGATAGCGCCAGCGCAGAGCACGCAGAAAATAACTGATAAAAGTCGAACAGATGGCCAGAAATACATAGCGATAATCGGCTGCTAAAAGAGCTGCACCCAATAATCGAAAATCAATCTTATTGAAAAGCAGTACCATAAAAAACAGGCTGACCGCAATGCCGAGCCAGAATTTAAGATCAATTTTAGTGCGCACTGGATTCCGCTCGGTTGTTCAGTTTCATATTTGTTGTATTCATTTTTTCCAGTATGCTACGTGTATTTGCTACATCTTGGCTGATGGCATTTTTAAGGGCGACGGCATCGGAAAAACGCTGCACCGACCGCAGTCTCTGCACAAAATGAACAGTAATCTCGTGATCATAAATCTGACTGGAATAATCCAGCAGGAATACTTCGATTGTGCGCGTGTTCGCTCCAAACGTCGGATTTATCCCGATACTGCAAGCACCTTTGACCCATTGATCATCAATCTTGACCATCACCGCATATACGCCATCAGAGGGAAGCAGTTCGTTGGATGTGGCAATGTTTGCTGTCGGGAATCCAAGCGTCTGACCAATTTCACGTCCATGCACAACAGTTCCGCAAATTTGGTAATAGCGCCCGAGAATTCTGGTTGCTGACTCCATATCACCGTCGGCAACAGCCGACCTTACCAGGCTGCTACTGAAGACAACTCCATTCTCCCCGATCGGTGGAAGATCTTCAAGAGTAAATCCGTTTTGTCCGCCAAGGCTTTCCAGAGTGTTAAAATTTCCTTCACGGTTTCTGCCAAAAGCGTAATCATGGCCGATAATAATATGCCGCATGCCAAGTGAAGTGCAGAGAATACCGCGTACAAAATCGGTTGCAGATACCCGGGAAAATTCCTTGGAAAACGGTACAACAACCAGATAGTCCATACCGGATTCCGCAACCAGCGCAGTTTTTTGTGCAAAAGTCGTTATCAGTGATGGCGCCGAATCGGGAGCGAGTATTTTTAACGGGTGTGGTTCAAAGGTAACCACAACAGAAGGAAACCCTCGATCAATACTTCTCTGCCTCAGATGAGCAAAGATTTCTGCATGACCACGGTGGACTCCATCAAAGTTACCAATGGTGACAACCGAAGCCTTGAGGATATTGTCATAAATATTCTTGCCTGTTACAATGTGCATCACTGTCCTTATCCTATTACGGCGAGTTCGAGCCGCTTCCCCCAACGCCGCAACAATTCATCATACAATGAAACATGCGCCGGATGGTTGAGTTCCGGATCACGTTCCAGCACATCAAATGCTGCCTGACGGGATTTTTCCAGCAGTGCTGCGTCCCGCAAAATATTTGCTACACGGAAATCAGGCATTCCGGCCTGACGGGTACCAAGAAAATCACCCGGCCCTCTGATTTCCAGGTCAGCCTCGGCAATCCTGAAACCATCGAAGGTTGACTCCATCACCCGCAAACGCTTTTCACCATCTTCAGACAATTTGCCGGTCGTCATCAGAATACAGTATGACTTCTCTTTCCCGCGCCCCACCCTGCCCCGCAGCTGATGTAATTGCGAAAGCCCGAAGCGCTCCGCATGCTCAATCACAATAATAGAAGCATTCGGTACGTCTATACCAACCTCAATGACAGTGGTCGAAACCAGAATATCAAATTCTCGAGAGGTAAAGGATGCCATTATCACTTCCTTCTCCACCGGACTCAACCTGCCATGCAGCAATCCCACCCGCAAACCGGGGAATATGTCTGCTTGCAAATGTTCCGCCATTTGAGTAGCAGCCTTCAGATCAGACTTTTCAGACTCTTCCACCAACGGATAAATGACGTAGACCTGCCGCCCCAAGCTCACTTCCGTTCGGATCATATCATAGAGTTGTGCGCGACGTGACTCAAAAAAAATCCGTGTCTCAACCGGAATTCTGCCCGGAGGCATTTCATCAATTACCGACAGGTCAAGATCTCCGAAGAGCGTCATGGCAAGAGTACGAGGGATCGGGGTGGCAGTCATGACCAGGATATCGGGATTGCCACCTTTCTTTTTAAGAATACCCCGTTGCAGGACGCCGAAACGGTGCTGTTCATCAATTACGCCCAGGCCGAGATTCGCAAATTCCACTTTTTCTTGTATAACCGCATGGGTGCCGATAACTATTTGAGCAGAGCCGGTGGCAACACGCTCGAGTGCGTCTTTCTTTGCCTTTCCTTTAAGAGCAGCAGTCAGAAGTGTTACTTCCAGTCCCATCTGCGCACACCAGTGGTGGACAGTATGCCAGTGCTGCTCAGCCAGAATTTCGGTTGGTGCCATGATGGCCACCTGGTATCCATTTTCAACGGCTATCAGTGCCGCCATCAATGCCACGAGGGTTTTCCCGCTCCCGACATCTCCCTGAACGAGACGGTTCATCGGATGCGGCGCCATCATATCGTTTTTTATCTCCGACAATACTCTCCGTTGGGCAGCTGTCAGCTCAAAAGGGAGCAGGCGGGCCAGCTCTTTGGTATAGCGGTGCGTTACCTGAAAAGCGATGCCCACTTCAAGCGCCACCCCGCGTTTTTTGAGAGCAAGCCCCAATTCCCAGTAAAAAAACTCATCAAAAGCCAAAGCATGGTGAGCATCTGTGGCACCTGCATTAAAGTCGGCAAGGTCCGCGTCGAGAGGCGGTAAATGTACCTGGCCTAATGCCTCACGGAGAGGGGGAAATTCGTCAGGACAAAGTTTTGGCGGCATGACAGTTGTTATATTCGCCAGAAAGGTATCGACGACTTCACGCATAACCCGGCGCATGGATTTCTGGTGGATACCTTCCGATAACGGATAGACCGGCACGATTCGCCCGAAATTAGCCGGATCAGAGTCGAGCAGGGCCTGCAATGTGCCTCCTTCAGGAAGCCACTCGACATCCGGATGATGCACTTCACGCTGATACCCGAACTGGGTTACTTCGCCGCTGAAGACGCCGACACGCCCGACCTTCCACGTTCGTTTCATCCAGGTAGCATTGGCATGAAACCACTTGCAGGTGATCGTGCCGCTTTCATCTCGCACCACCGCCTCAAAAACACGCCGCCCCCCCTTGGTCGTCGTTGCATCAGCAGACAGTACCGTCCCTGAAAAAACGGCGCTCTGTCCGGGAGAGAGTAAAGAGATCGGCACCAACCGGCGGCGGTCTTCGTAGCGCAGCGGCAGCAGATAGAGCAAATCTTCAACCGTGCGAATCTCCCGCTTTTCAAGAAGAGCGGCCAGTTTTGGCCCGATTCCCTTGATATACTGGATGTTGGTTTCCAAATTTTTGCGAGAAATTGCTTCTTTTAAATTATTAGTGGAGCCTGGAGTCGTCGTTGCCGCAGATGTAGCAACAGGGCGAACAGGACGCGCAACAAGTTCGCCATTCACCACTTCAACTGCAAGCGAATCACCGGTCGCAAGGCCAAGTTTTTTCAAAATATCTGAAGGAATGGCAATTGAATTATTTTCGGAAAGTCTTACTGTAGACATGCACATTCCTGCAGTGGGACGAAGTGGAATTCAAGTGGCAAACATAATATTCTTTGTCATGCATTGTCTACTTAATTTCGCCCTGTATCATTGACAAGAGCTTGCTCAGCAGGCATATCTGGGTAAAATAAATATACCCACCCCAAAGGAATTGTCATGAACCCACCCTACACATTTGAACAACTTATCGGCATTATGAGAAAGCTGCGCGCCCCGGGCGGTTGCCCCTGGGATGCTGAACAGACCCATGAGAGCCTTACCCGCTATCTGCTGGAGGAAACCTACGAAGTTATAGAAGCTATCGATGAAAAATCTTCACAGCATCTTAAAGAAGAGCTGGGCGATTTACTTCTTCAGCCGGTTTTTCACGCCGCCATTGCAGAAGAGTCGGGTGACTTCACCATAGATGATATCATCAATACACTTTGTGAAAAATTGATCCGCCGTCATCCCCATGTTTTCGGCGATTTTGAGATTAAGGACAGCAACCAGCAGATTGAAAACTGGGAGAAGATAAAACGGCTGGAAAAGGGCAATGAACGACCATCAGCTCTTTCTGGTGTTCCTGATCACCTTCCTGCTCTTATGAAAGCTCATAAAATAAGCGAAAAGGCCTCGCGGGTCGGCTTTGACTGGGAGCATGCCGATCAGGTTTTTGCAAAGGTTATGGAGGAACTGCATGAATTTGAGGAGGCATGGGCAGGTGGAAACCCGTCACGGATGGAAGACGAGTTAGGTGATCTACTGTTTGCCATTGCAAATCTGGGGAGATTCTTATCACTCAATCCGGAAGAGGCTCTTCGAAAAACCATAACTCGTTTTCAAAAACGCTTCAGTTACGTCGAATCAGAGTTACTTCGTCAGGGAGTGCAGATGCAGAATGCCACTCTGGAAGATATGGACACGTTATGGGAACAGGCAAAGCACGCCGAACATGATAACATTTCTTAATTAGTTTGAACGAAGTAACTGTTTTTACTGAAGTGTTATTTTTATCCACAAAAAATGTGGATAACTTGTGGAAAATGATGTTAACGGAAGACAAAAGTCATATTTTTGCAAGAGTTTTATCTGAAATGCTGTTTTTTTATACAACGAGATTTACTTTATTTTCCAGTCAGTTACAAGCGCATGCAGTAACGATGGTGGTTTACACTGTCAAGCATTTATATCGAGATAATTATTTTTTTACCGAAGCGGCATCCTGTGCATAAGTAACTGTTTTTTATCCGCCAATAATCCTTTGAATTCAACACGTTCCATCTTTAGAAGTAGCATTTTTGTGTTTTTACCGCCTGGAGCTGAAAATCCTGTCAGACGGCCGTCGGACGCTATAACACGATGACAGGGTATAATAATCGGGATCGGATTAACAGCCAACGCCCCCCCTACGGCCCTGGCCGCACGCGGTGAACCGCACAAGCTTGCAATCTGGCCATAACTGCAGATTTCGCCATAGGAAATGTTTCTGACTACATCGAGGACGCGATGACAAAACGGAGGCAGCGCGTCGAGTATCACCGGCACGTCAACAAAATCAATACGCTCACCTGAAAAATATCTCTGAAGCAGCTCAGCGACGTGAACGGTTAGTTCAGACGGTTCCAGTCCTGGCAGCACTCCATGGCACGCTGGTTCAGAACAGCTCAGATCCGGGATTTCAACTTTTACCACCCCTTGTTCAGTAGCATACACGCTACCAGCCCCATAACTGGTCATATAATTCGAGCGGTACATTGTTACCTATCCTTTCTTCAGCTTCCTGCGGAGCAGTGAGACCGCTTCAAGCGCTTCTTCTGAGCGTAAAAGCTTCACTGTCAGCAGATATATGACACTTCCGCAGATAATGGAACCACCCAGCACAGAAGCTTTCATTATTTTATGGCCTGTTTGTGACCAGTCGGTAAATGAGCAGCCATACCAGACGGCAGCCGCCATCGGAAGCGAAGCTGCGCCCGATTTCATTGCGGTCACCATGATGCTGCTCCCACCAAAAGAGCCAATCTTGCGCCTGAGAAGCCAGAGTAACATCAGCATGTTGCAAAACGCTGAAAGTGTCGTTGCGAGAGCCAAACCGCCATGCTTGAGAGGACCCATGAGGGCAAGGCTCAAGCAAAGGTTGATGAGAAAGGTTATAAGCGCAGTATATACTGGGGTTTTTGTATCCTTCAGTGCATAAAAAACCGGCGCCAGCACTCGCGTTAGTGCAACAAATGAAAGGCCCAATGAATAATACAGCAGCGCCGAGGCAGCATTGACAACCGTTTTATAATCAAACGCCCCCCCCATGAATATCAGGCTGAAAATCGGTATTGAACAGATCATCAAGCCGGCCATGGCAGGAATGGTAATAAAGAGCATCAAGCGCACTCCAAAAGAGAGCGAGTTTTTCATACCGGTAACATCTCCGACCGCCGCCTGTCTGCTCATCGATGGCAGGACAGCCTGCGCTACCGATGCCGTAAAAATACCCTGGGGAAATTCGAACAACCGCTGGGCATAATAGAGGTATGAAATGCTCCCCTGAGGCAGCAGGGAAGCCAGGATAGCGCTAACAGTTATATTCAGATAGTAGACACCTACCCCAAAGACTGACGGCAGCATCAGCAAAGCGATACTGCGGACTTCAGGGGAGCCGAAGTTTAAATTGGGCGTGAGAGGAAACCCTTTGCTCCAGAGGATCGGCAGTTGCATGATCAGTTGCATACAACCGCCGATCAGCACTCCGACCGCCAGAGCAGTAATGGGGGCTTCAAAGAATCCACGCAGACAGAGGGCAGCCAGAATCATCGATATATTTAAAAATACCGTCGATATCGCAGGCATGAAGAAGTGCCGCAGGGTATTAAGGATGCCCATACAGAGGGCTACCAGACTGATAAAGAAGATGTAGGGAAACATCAGCCGGTTAAGCAGAATGGCGAGTTCGTATTTTCCCGGCGTGGCCTTGAAACCGGGGAACATGAGACCAACAATAACCGGAGAGAAAAGAATTCCGGCCAGAGTAATAATCGCCATGATAATTGTAAGCAGAGTGAAGCAAATATTGGCAAGTTCACGGGCCTTCTCGTCTCCCCGATGCGCAAGGGTTGCTGAAAAGGTCGGAACAAAGGCGGCAGTCAACGCACCTTCGGCAAAAAAACGCCGCAGCATATTAGGAATCTGAAACGCTGCAAAAAAGGCATCCGTGGCCAGACCTGCGCCAAACAGGCGCGACACCACCATATCCCGGACCATGCCCATAATACGCGACAGCATCGTGGCACTGCCAAGAATACCGGCAGCCCGGGCTATATTCTTTTTTTCTGACATAGCGAGGGCAGTTAGCTTATGTGCGCAACAAGAAATTCACGAACTTTGCCTAAATCAGCATCCATGATCTCGCACCGGGTAGGTTTGCCATATAATTCTTTGACGGATTCGGGTGCCGGCACCTTGAATCCGAGTGCCTGTTCCACGGTTTCGCTAAATTTGGCAGGATGAGCGGTGGCAAGACAGACTCTGGCAGAATCAGAAGGTAACAGGTCAAGAGCGGCTTTGACACCGACTGCGGTATGAGGGTCGAGCAGGTAGCCAGTGTCTGAATAAAAATCACGGATTGTCTGAAGCGTGGCATCTTGATTAATCGAAGCAGAACAAAAGTCCTCACGAACCAACGCCATTTCATCTGGACTGCATGAAATGCGGCCATACTCTTTCAGCTCGGTAAACGCTTCTTTAACACGGCCGGCATCTTCAGCAAACAGATGGAACAGGTAACGCTCAAAATTGGAAGCGATCTGGATATCCATGGAAGGAGACACAGTTGCAACAACCCCTCCCAGAGAGTAATCAGATGCATTTATGAAGCGGGTTAGAATATTATTTTCATTGGTTGCCAGTAAAAGTTTGCCGATAGGTAATCCCATTCTTTTTGCCACGTAACCGGCAAAAATGTCGCCAAAGTTTCCGGTAGGTACCGAAAAATTAACCGGAGCAGCTGTTTCATCCGTAACTCGAAACCACGCGTAGAAATAATACACCACCTGTGCGAGCACTCGTGCCCAATTGATTGAATTGACTGCACCCAAGGAATATTTTTCCTTGAATTTCAGATCACCAAAGATTTCTTTTACCATATCCTGACAATCATCAAAGGTGCCGCGCACCGCTATATTATGTACGTTGGCATCGGTAACAGACGTCATCTGCAGTGCTTGAACTTTTGAGGTTTTTCCGTGAGGATGGAGGATAAATATTGATATCCCCTTTTTCCCGCGCACACCATGAATGGCGGCACTTCCGGTATCACCCGAAGTAGCGCCGATGATGTTCAACGTCTGCTTACGTTCAGCAAGTATATATTCAAACAGATTGCCGAGAAACTGTAGTGCAACATCCTTGAAGGCCAGAGTTACGCCGTGAAAAAGCTCAAGAATATAGACTCCGTTCTGTCTGACCAGCGGCGTGACGTCAGGATGGTTAAAACCGGCATAAGAATGATTGATCAGGCTTTTCAGATCAGTGGCAGGAATATCATCAGCGTAGCGGGATATAACTTCAAAAGCCAGTTCTGGATAGGTAAGCTTACGCCAGGATTCAAGCTGCTCGCCGGAAACAACAGGATAGGATTGCGGGAGAAGCAGGCCTCCATCCGAGGCCAACCCCATCATGACGGCATCTTTAAAGGAAATGGGGCTGATGCCGCCACGGGTGCTGATATAACGCATGATGATACCCTTTCATTCGTAAAATTTAGTCAGGACTATAACAGATGAAGATAAAATATGAAAGAGGCGTCACCCTCCTGAAACCGCTGGTATCACACTGTCCCGAAGCTCTCCCGGTGCAAGAATAAAAAACAGCCGAAACATGCAGTATTTATAAAATTCACGAAATAACAACTGAAAACTGCCGCCATGGCTCCACCATGATTCTTTCAGGTTCACTGAATCGACGGGATACGGAATTATAGATATGTCTGCGGGAAGAGAATTGCGAAACAGTATGGAAGCACGTTTGAGATGATAGCGCGAAGTGAGCAGAAGGACTGAGCGAACGCCGCTGCGTAGAATCAGGTCTCGTCCGTAGATAGAGTTTTCAAGGGTATTACGGGAAGACTTTTCGAGAACAACGTTATCGGCGGAAGGATCGCCAGGTTTCGGGCGGTACAGGTCACTTTTTCTGACTGAAGGGTCGACACCTACAAAAAACAGATATTTTGCTCGTGACTCACGAAAAAGCCGTATCCCCTCCTCTACACGCCCCTTACCGCCGGTTAAAACAACTATTGCATCCGTTTTATGAGTGCTCTGTCGATATGAAAAGGTTTTATAGGTAAAATCAATAAAAAGTGCCGTTATAACAACCACCCCAATGATGCCGAGTGTAAAGAATGTCTTGATGATATTCATTGAGTGCCCCATATTTTTCTTGCAACAACCACGTCAGTCTGCTATAAAATTTTTTTCAGCAATCAACGGAGGACAACAATATGTCAAGAAAATGTGAAATTTGTGGAAAAGGCCCCAGCTTTGGAAATAACGTCAGCCATGCAAACAATAAAACCCGTACGGTATGGTACCCGAATCTCCAGAAGATAAAAGCTGTCAAAAGCAATGGCAGTATATCTACCGTGAAAGTATGTACCCGTTGTATCCGTTCAGGGTTCGTTACCAAATCCCTCTAATCAAGTAACCAAATCAAGCTGTTTCATGCAGCCGCACCCTCAAGGGATGCGGCTTTTTTTCGTTGTTACGTTTTATAGAGCAACAACTACTTCTATCTCGAGTAATGCCCCTCGAGGAAGTGAATGTACGGCAACCGTCGAACGGGCCGGCTTATGTTGTGGAAAATAACCGCCATAGACTTCATTAACTGCAGCAAAATCAGCCATATCGACTAGATAAATCGTTGTTTTCAGTACATCGTTAAAATCCGCCTCGGCAGCGGACAATACAGCTGTGATGTTATCCATCACCTGCTCAGCCTGACGGGTTATATTTCCTTTCACCAACTCACCGGTGAGTGGATCAAGCGGTATTTGCCCGGAACAAAACAACATATTCCCGCATTTTACCGCCTGTGAATATGGCCCGATAGCAGCCGGAGCTTTGTCGGTTGACACGATTTCCAGTTTCATTTCTTGATCCTCTCCACTTTAATAACACCCTTAATTTTCATAAGCGAATTCATAACCTTCTGAAGATGTGCCAGGTTGGTAACATTAACTTCAAAAATATTTTCGCCGCGCTGGTCAATGGTACTCTGAATCTGCGCGCTGACGATGTTGGCTTCGCAATTAGTTATTGCCAGGGTGATCGTTGCCAGAATACCTTTTGCGTCATGACACAACACTCTTATTTTAACCGGAAGAACAGCCGATTTAACTTTGTTCCAGGCTACATCAACACGCCGTTCAGGATCACTCTCCAGAGCGAACTGGCAATCGGAGGTATGCACTGTTACACCTTTGCCACGTGTAATAAAACCAATAATTTCATCCCCCGGCACCGGATTGCAGCACTTGCCGAAACGCACCAAGACATCGTCAAGCCCACCAATTTCAACCGCGCTGCTTGATCTTCCTTTCAACTTATTGATAACCGACTCTAGCCGCGTTTCCTTGTGTTCGGCACGTTCCTTCAACTTCTCTTCAGGCAGAATTTTGGCGACAATCTGGTTGCTGGATATTTTCCCATACCCTACTGCCGCCAACAAGTCATCATCGGCTGCATAACCGAATTCAGCAGCGATCTTCTTGAATTCACCACTTTTTTGAATTTTCTGGAGATTAATCGAATATTTACGGAAATCTTTTTCACAAATCTCACGTCCCAGAACAATACTGCGTTTACGTTCTTCGATTTTTATCCAGGCCCTGATCTTGTTACGGGCTCGGGAACTTTTTACAATCTTGAGCCAATCCTTGCTGGGAGTATGGTGCGGCGAGGTTATAACCTCGACAATATCACCATTCTTCAGTTCGTACTTGAGAGGCACCAGCTTGCCGTTGACCTTTGCCCCAACACAGCGATGCCCGATATCGGTATGCACACTGTAGGCAAAATCTATCGGTGTAGATCCTTTGGGATACCCCTTCACATCACCTTTGGGAGTAAATACATACACTTCTTCCGTAAACAGCTCAACTTTGACGGAATCCATAAACTCCTTGGAATCCTGCAAATCCTGCTGCCATTCAAGAAGCTGCCGTAACCAGGCAAAGCGCTTGACTTCTTTCTCGTCGTACCCCTTACCCTCTTTGTACTTCCAATGCGCCGCAATCCCGGCATCAGCAACACTATGCATTTCATGCGTCCGAATCTGAACTTCCAGGCGGTCGCCGTGGGGTCCTATGACGGTGGTATGCAGGGATTGATACATATTACCCTTGGGCATGGCAATATAGTCTTTAAATCGACCAGGAATCGGCTTCCACGCCGAATGAATAACCCCCAGCACTTCATAACATTCACGAATATCGTCAACAAGAATTCTTACCGCAATCAGGTCATAAATCTGCTCGAACTCGACATTGCGCTTTTCCATCTTTCGATAGATAGAATAGAGGTGCTTGCTCCGGCCGGAAACTTCGCCGCTAATACCATAAAAAGCCAGCTTTTCTGATATGATGGACTTGGCTTCTTCAACAAACGCTTCACGTTCATGTTTTTTCTGTGATATTTTTTTTACGAGATCAAAATATATTTCCGGATGCAAATAGCGAAACGACAGGTCTTCCAGCTCGACCTTTACCCAGGAAATACCGAGCCTGTTCGCAATAGGGGCATAAATATCCATTGTCTCACGGGCGATTCGCCTTTGTTTTACTTCATCCTGGAACTCGAGGGTTCGCATATTATGAAGTCGGTCTGCCAGCTTGACAAGAATAACGCGAATGTCGATGGCCATTGCCAGCAACATTTTGCGAAAATTTTCGGCCTGGCTCTCTTCCTTGGTTTTGAAGTTGATCTTACTGATCTTGGTGACACCTTCCACCAGATCAGCAACCTCACTACCAAACATTCTGACCAGATCTTCCGATGTTGCCAGAGTATCTTCAATCGTGTCATGCAAAAAACCGGTCACAATGCTCGGGACATCGAGCTTTAAATCAGCAAGAAGGCCGGCAACCTCCATCGGATGTATAATGTACGGTTCGCCCGACAACCGTGTCTGCCCTTGATGCACCTTGGCACAATAGACGTATGCCTTGCGAATCAGGTTATGATCGGCAGTCGGATTATATGCTGAAACCTTATCAAGTATGTCATTGAGACGGATCATGCGCTATACGTCGCCTGTAATAATTAAAGTGGAAATGTACGGAGAGTAGATAAAAAAAGGGTGAAACCGGAAAATTCCAGCTTCACCCGAAGTGGCAGGTTAGGCGCGCGGTTTTTTAGAAACTTCAAAACCGATTTTACCGGCAGCAATTTCACGAAGAGCTGTGACAACCTGACGGTTATTTCTGGACTCAATCAGCGGTTGCGCCCCTTTATAGAGCTGCTTTACCCTTTTAGAAGCCAGTATTACGAGCTGGAATCTGTTTTCAACTTTTTCCAGACAATCTTCAACGGTTACTCGAGCCATAAACTACCTCCTTCCTGCAACTTTAGATGAACGTTCTTTGTACGCCAATTCGCTTCAGATATCAAACAATTTTCCGACTTTTTCCATCATTCTGAAGGTTTTGCGACGATGGGCTATGACTATGGAGGCCAGTTCCCGGCACGCAACAGTAAAATTATCGTTGAAAATTATGTAGTCATACCAGCGGGCTTCCCTGATCTCGTCAGCAGCCCGGGTAATGCGGCGGTCAATTACCTCCTGAGCGTCAGATGAACGGTGTTCGAGTCGGCGGCGAAGCTCCTCCATACTGGGCGGCATGATAAATACATATACCCCTCCCTCGAACTGTTCCTTCAATTTGAGAGCACCTTGGCAGTCGATATCAAGGACCAGATCAATCCCGTTTTTTCGGGCCTCTTCAAGAGTCCGCAATGCAGTGCCATACTTGTTGCCATGAACTTCGGCCCACTCGGCAAAGGCGTCTTCTTCCACCATGCGTTCAAAAACTTCATTGGTAACAAAATGGTACGCCTCACCCTCAACCTCCCCCTGCCGAGGCGCGCGAGTTGTATAACTGACAGATTCCTTCATATCAGGAAACGTTTTGAACAGTTCCCTGCAGAGGGACGTTTTACCGGCGCCAGATGGAGCCGAAAGAATAAGAATCAAGCCTTCACGTTTCATCAGAAATGCCTCTCAAAAATTGCTCACGTGGTAAACTGCCGGGCTGCACCAACGCATGGCACAGATTACTCAACATTTTGCACCTGTTCCCTCATTTTTTCCATTTCCGCCTTGATCTGGATAACCAGATTCGTAATGCCGGCATCATTTGATTTCGATCCGATCGTATTAACCTCCCGATTCATCTCCTGCATCAGGAAGTCAAGTTTGCGGCCGACCGGTTCGGAACCGCGGAATGCCTCATCAAACTGATTAAAATGGCTTGCAAGTCGAACCAGTTCTTCCGTTATATCGCAGCGATCAGCCAATAACGCCACTTCCTGCGCCAACCGGCTTTCATCCATCTCAGCACCTTCAAGCAGCTGTTCCAGGCGCATCTTCAATTTTTGACGATACTCCATCACTACCTGCGGTGTCCGCTCTCCTATCTGCGCCGACCACTCGGCAACCTGCTTCCGCCTGGCCTGAAGATCTTGGGCAAGCGCCTCGCCTTCCCGGGTTCGCATTTCATCAAGCGACGCGACAGCAGCCTGCACGGCTGCCATAAGGTGCGGCTGCAATTCTGCCTCATCCACAACACAGGACACCTCTTTCATTACTCCCTTTTGCGACATAATGTACGAAATAGGTGCATCCTGCGGCACATTAAGCTCTTTCACCAAACGGGTATAGGCATCGTAATACCCTCGTGCGACAGCCATATCCAGTTGTGGTGCGGAATTTGCCGCAGCAGCCTCATCCCACTGCACAGAAATGTCAATTTTACCCCGTTTCAGTATTGAAGCGGCCAGACGCTTCACTTCGTTTTCAAACACATAAAAGGTTCGCGGCAACCGCACGGATATTTCGCCATAGCGGTGGTTTACGGAACGGATCTCAATTAAAAAATTGCCGGCGGGAGTTGATGCTTCCCCTTTGCCATACCCTGTCATGCTTTTGAGCACTGAAAATACCTCCGTTAAATTTACGTTCACATACCGTAATTCCTGCTTGTTTGTCCAGCCAATTCCGGTATAGTTCAGGATATGCCGACACTTAGACTCATCACCAGTTATTCCCAACACCTCTTGATGAAGGCGCTGGCTGACAACCTCCGTTCCTCCCCGCTGCCACCCCTGGAACAAGAAAGTATCGTTATCCTCAGCAACGGTATGGCCCGCTGGATCTCCATGGAGTTTGCCTCCACTCTTGGAGTATCTGCCGGCATTGAGTTCAGCTTTCCCAATGACCTTCTCGACCGGTGCTTCGCAGCGGTGCTTACACAGTCGAAGTCATCGTTACCGTTTACTCACTCGTCGTTGACCTGGCGCATTGCGTCGCAGTTGCCGTCGCTTTCTAAAACGGATGGCTTCGAACCGATTGCCGCCTATCTGGGCGATGGCCGCGATGATCGTCGCCTGCTGCAGATATCCCGGTCCATTGCAGATTGCTTCGATCAATACACAATATTCCGCCCGGAAATGGTGTGCGCCTGGAATGATGGCCGCGATGATAATTGGCAGGCGCAATTATGGCGTGCAATAAACCGCGACTGCCACGGAAGTGACCGGGCAGATCTCCTGAGAGCGTTGCAGCATCACGTATCCAGCGGTGCTCCGCTAAACGGTACAGTGCCACGACGTTTCAGCCTGTTTGGAATTTCTTACCTCCCTCCATTTCATCTGGAAGCGCTGCGCCTGCTTTCATCCTACTGTGACATCACCTGTTATCTGCTTAACCCCTGCGGACAGTACTGGGGTACAATCATTTCCGAAAAGAGAAAGTCACGATTGGCACTACTGTCATCACTTTCTGCTGAAGCCGAAGAATATTACGAAACAGGCAACCCACTCCTTTCTTCACTTGGCACATTGGGACAGGAATTCTTCGAGAATCTCTTGGAATATGGCTTTGAGGTAGAAGAACTGGATAATATCCCCAAAAGTAGTGATACTATCCCCGGGTCAATTCTATCAACCATCCAGAACGACATCCTCACATTGTTTAATCGACCTGCCAGCGGCACAAAATGTAACGTTTGTGAAAATGACCGTTCGTTGCAGATCCACTCATGCCACGGGGCGCTACGCGAAATGGAGATCCTGTATGACAACCTGTTGGCACAGTTCGACGAGATTTCCGGTCTGGAACCGCGTCATATCGTTGTAATGATCCCGGATATTGAAAGTTACGCACCCTACATAAGCTCCGTTTTCGGCAGCAAATCTCCTGGCAGGCCGGCGCTCCCCTATACAATAGCCGACCGCAGTGTTCGCACGGAAAACATGTATGTCAAGGCATTCCTCAAAATCCTTACCATAGGATCAAGCCGGTTTGCCCTCCACGAAATCATGGATCTTCTTGAACCCCCCGTCATTATGCGCCGTTTTGATCTCAATGAAGATGAGCTTGTCGACATCAGAGCCTGGCTGGCAGACTGCAACGTGCGCTGGGGATTTGACGACGATCACCGCGCCGATCTCGGTTTTCCGCGCTACGCGGATTTCAGCTGGCAGGCCGGTCTGGACAAACTGTTTCTCGGTTACGCGATGGCACCGGACGATTCTTCCACATTCTGCGGGATACTCCCCTACTCTTCCTGTTCAGGCCGCCAGGCTGAGGCACTGGGGAAACTGACTGATTTTATCATCATGGTTCGGGAAACCACTCTTCTCTTTAGCAAACCTCATACGCTTCCCGAATGGGCAGACATAGTTACCGCCACCGTTGCCCGCATGTTGCTGGCAGACACAAATGATTCGGCAGGTCCGCTCATTGTTGCCAAAGCCCTCAATTCACTTCGCGAAGCTTCGACACTACATGGTTTCAAGCAGCCGATTACGCTTGATGCCGTGAGGGACCACCTGATTGAAATAACAGCCAAGAACGGTGGCGGCTACGGGTTCATGGGGGGTTCTATTACGTTTTGTGCAATGCTGCCGATGCGAAGCATCCCGATGCGGGTGATCTGGCTGGCAGGAATGAATGACGGACAGTTTCCCCGGACCGAAAGACCTCCCGGATTCAGCCTGATGAACGGTGCCCGTCGACGCGGAGACCGCTCCTTGCGGGACGAAGACCGCTACCTGTTCCTTGAAGCGCTCATGGCCGCGGAAGAGCGTTTCTTCATCAGCTATAACGGCCAGAACAATCGCGACAACAGCACCATCCCCCCCTCGGTTCTGGTCGCCGAACTGATGGACTATGTCACCAGCGGATTTGTCCGCACTGACGGAACAACTCCCGCGTCAGTCCTTGTCCGGCACCGCCTTCAAGGTTTCAGCCCTCTCTACTTTGA
This sequence comes from Deltaproteobacteria bacterium, assembly GCA_021781535.1. GTDB lineage: Bacteria > Desulfobacterota > Desulfuromonadia > Geobacterales > Pseudopelobacteraceae > JACRCG01. Next base: position 48,398 of record JAJXWO010000027.1, read on the forward strand.
TGGTCATGACCCCGCGCACCTATTCAGTTATGACCGTGACAGTTGCGAGGCGATTGAAGCCAGACGCGAAGCAGGGCGCACCCGGCGTAAATTTATCGGAGAACCTCTGCACCTTGACAGCACTCCGGTCTTAGAGATAGAGCTGCATCATCTGACGCGCTTCCTGACCAACCCGGCCGCTGCATTTCTTGAACAGCGCCTTCGAGTCAAACCATTCAATCCGGCTGACGAAACCGATGACTCCGAACCGTTTTCGCTTGACGCGCTCCCACGCTACTCTCTTTCACAAGAGCTTGTCACCCAGATAATGAAAGGGGCGCAGTACGATGAATGCCTGTCAGCAGCGCGATCACGCGGGGTTCTACCGCCGCTGTCAGCTGGCAAAGCAGCCTTCGATACAGCATGGGGAAAAAGCCGCCAGTTTGCCGAGACGCTCGAAGCGCAGCTCGGAACACGCCTGAATCCGCTTCCGCTTACGTTTTCTCATGGCAGGGTGCACCTGCAGGCGGTTCTGGAAAACTGCCAGAGCGGCACACACATGCGCTGGCGCTGCGCGCGTATGAAGGGAAAAGATCGCCTCGCCATCTGGCTCGAACACCTGCTTCTCAACATCGCCAAGGCTGACGGTTACCCTCTGCGCAGCATGATGATAGCGTCCGACACGACTTTAGAACTGCCGCCGCTTGAACATGCAGAAGAAATCCTGTCCGATCTGCTCGATCTGTACTGCGAAGGAATGAAACAACCGCTCCGCTTCTTCCCGGAAACGTCTTGGCTCTTTCTGAAAGATGGCCTCTCAAAGGCTCAAGCCCACTGGCGGGGAAATCAGCGGCAAGGTATCCCCGGGGAATGCGAGAACCAGGCGGTATCCTTCTGCTTTGGCGGCGAGGAACCGTGGGGAGATGAGTTTGCCGCTCTGGCAGAACGCATATACGGACCGCTTGTTGCAGCCATGGGATAGCACCAGATCTCCATATCAGCTAACTGAAGCAATAACAGACTATTAGATTTCGTATTAACCGACCTTTTTAACTCCGCGGAGCCTGGAGAGCATCCAGGCTATCACTACAAGTCCCAACACCAGAATCACCAGAAAGAAGACCAGAGGCGACCACTGCACATTGACCGGCACCGTAGCCATATCAAAGTAGGGTTCCAGGTAACCGGTCCGTACACTGTCGCGCATAAAGGCCATCACATAAATGAGTGGAATGACCAGACAGAGGGTCGCCGTAATATTGCGCCGGTAGCTGGTAACCAGACTTGCAATGGCGAGTAGGACCCCCGTTGCCAGCAGTCCGGTAGCAAGTATGTTATTCCCGATAAACCGCTTCATCACCTCCGCCGGCAGCATCAACAGGAACACGGCACCTATCAGAATCTGCAGACCGGTCAGCAAGGTAAAAAGCTGCATCCCCAGCCTGGTGCCCGCCTCTGCCACACCGGCATCATGCTTCAGCACGGTTGACGAGTAGAGTGCAACACAGAGCCCTCCCACCGCAAGTGCCCCAATCATCATATGCAGGTAACGAGGCAGCAGAGCCGGATCAGCCAGATTCAACAAGGTTCCTCCCGGTTCGGCAAACCAGCGCAGCCAGCTGGCAGGCGAAAGCATCATTGTCATGTTATTGGAGAAGAGAAAGCCAACAGCCATCAGGAACAAGAGGACGACCAGAATGGCAAACCTGGCCAGGTTGCCCAGTTTATCGAATTTGAAGTCATAAATATAGGCAAGGTAGTAGGCAATAATCAGAATCGGAATGACAGCTAGCCAGAACAGCCCCATCATGATGGAGCTGGTATAAAACAGATGCCCGTACAGTACGTTAACAAACAGGAGCGGCGCAACTCCCAGGTTGATGGTGAAGGCCATAATAAACGGCAGCGCCCTGGCCAATTCATGGGAAAGTTCTTGATAAGCTCGCTCAGGCCGTAAATGGCATATGAAGGCGGTCAACGCGGTTCCCAGCATGGCGTTCATGGCAAACAGATGCAGAGGGAAGGTCAGCATCAGCAGAAACTGGAACCAGCCCCAGGGAACTGTAAGCGCATCAGCAGTCGGTATCAGGGTAGCCGGGTTCATTTGGCACCTCCTGTCTGTTTCACTATATAGTCAGCCAGAGCATCCTTTTCAGCCGCTGTACCGTTATAGTCAGGCATGGCCGGATTCAAGGCTGAAAGTTTGTCCAGAGCATTTCGTACCTTCACTCGCGGCCAACCGGACATCTTTGACTTTACGACATCAAAACCATGACAGGTTGTGCAGTTCTCTTCAAAGAGTGCGGCCCCCTGCTCTTTTATCGGTGCAGGCGCAGCTGCAATCAGCGGTTTTTTATTCAAACCGGCAACCAGATAGACAGCCAAGGCCTTCTGTTCAGCTTCGTTCCCAATGAACGGCGGCATAAAATAACGTTTTTCATGAATGGCAGCCAGGTATTTTCGCATAGCGTCATAGCTCATATTTTTGGTGCGAACGAGGATATCGTTGTTAAATCCGCCCACAGTATGACAGGCAAAACACTGATGCTGGAACAGTTCTTTACCAACATCAAGCTGGTTTGCTTCAGTTACTACTCTATATTTGACCCATTTTGCATTTTTCAGATATCCTTCCTGATTGATCCTCTCCACATCTTTCTCGAGAATTCCATCTGAGTACATATATCCATTAACGACATAAGGACGCCTGTCAGCCTCACGGGTCCATTCAAAGGCCCCCATGTAGCCCATCGCTGCAATCATTACAACTACAGTCAACACTTTGGTGAGGGACTTTGAATTTAGCAGCATCAGCGTGATTGCAGCAGCGGCAAGGGTAACCAGAGAAAACTCTCCTACTGTGGCAGCACGAGTTATGGTGGGGGACATGCCTTCAGCAAGACTGCGGGCCTTGTCCGGCAATATCGCGAGATACCACCAACCTGCCGGTACCGACAGGACCAGGGATGCCAACACCCATTTGCCGGAATAACGGACCATCTTGCGCCGGGTCTCCTCATTATCCAGAAAGGAGGCAGTCAGAAAGCCATAACAACCGGCCAGCATGAAGCTCATGAAGCTGCGGAAGAATATTGACGGCCAGAAGGTAGGAGTGAAAAAACCGGACCAGAAACTGTTATTGGTGATCCATTCGCCGGGATTCAGCATAAAGTCAATGATACCGGTAATCAGAAACAGGCTTATCCAGGCGGCACCAAAATAAATCCAGCCGATTATCTGGTGGGTACGATCATCCATACGGCCAAATGTATAGAAATAGACAAACAGCGCCACAATCTCCACCAGAAAGAAAACCCATTCAGCTGCCCAACCAAACACAAAGGTATGGATCAGGAGTGAAGTAGCCGCCGGATTAATTATAGATATCACGAACCAGATTGCTACACCCGTCAGACCGCCAAAAACCATTGTCAACAGCATGAAGAATTTCGTATGCTTTTTGACAAAGGCCATGATCGACTGATCCTGTTCACGGATAGCCTTCCATTCGGTCACAACAAGGTAAAGACCGCCACCAACTGCAAAATGAGAGACAAAAACGTGTACGATTGCAACCAGTGCAATCAGCAAACCTCCGCCGAACTCTGGAACATACCAGACCGGATAATTCATACCTGCCCTCCTTTCGTCGCGTTGCAACAACTATGATATATTTGGCCAGAAGTTATTTTATCTATCCTGCTTATCAAGGCTCGGTTTTGGCGGATACAGGTAGTAACCATACCTCCCTGAATGAATCAACGTCAATGAGTTTTGTAAATATTTAACGTGTTTTTTCCTTTTCTAGAATAAAGAAAGCCCCGCGAACACTGGCACACGGGGCTTTCTTTATGAAACTATGTGAACTGTTTACAAACCGAGTTGTTTGAAAAAATCGGTTCCCTTGTCATCAACAAGGATAAAGGCCGGGAAATTTTCTACTTCAATCTTCCAGACCGCTTCCATACCAAGCTCAGGGAAGTCGATGCATTCAACCTTCTTGATATTCTCTTCCGCCAGTACCGCAGCAGGACCTCCGATTGATCCAAGGTAGAAGCCGCCGTATTTCTTACAGGCGTCTGTCACCTGCTGGCTACGGTTCCCCTTGGCTATCATGATCAACGAACCGCCTTTCGACTGCAGTTCATCGACATATGAATCCATTCGGCCGGCGGTCGTGGGACCGAAGGATCCGGATGCCTTGCCTGCAGGAGTCTTGGCCGGCCCGGCGTAGTAGATCGGATGATTCAACAGGTATTCTGGAAGCGGCTTGCCGCTGTCCATGATCTCTTTGAATTTGGCGTGGGCAATATCGCGTCCGACCACGATGGTGCCCGAAAGCAGCAGCGGAGTTGACACCGGATGTTTGGTCAGTTCGGCCAGAATTTCCTTCATCGGCTTATTCAAGTCGATCTTGACGCCATGCTCATGCTTGCCGCGATATTGCGCGGGAATCAGACGACCCGGGTTGCGGTCCATCTCCTCCACGAACAGGCCGTCCTTGGTAATTTTGGCTTTGATGTTGCGGTCAGCGGAGCAGGAGACAGCCATACCGACCGGGCAGGAAGCACCATGACGGGGCAGGCGGATGACCCGCACGTCATGAGCAAAATATTTGCCGCCAAACTGGGCGCCGATACCGAGCTTCTGGGCTGCCTCCAGCAGTTTATTCTCCAATTCGACGTCACGGAATGCCTGTCCATGGGCATTACCGCTTGTGGGCAGTCCGTCCAGTTCCTTGGCGGTAGCAAGCTTGACCGTTTTCATGCAGGCATCGGCAGAAGTACCACCGATAACAAAGGCAATGTGATAGGGAGGACAAGCGGCTGTGCCGAGATATTTCATCTTCTCAACCAGGAACTTGTACAGCTTGTCAGGGGTCAAAAGCGCCTTTGTCTCCTGATACAGCATGGTTTTGTTAGCGGAACCGCCACCTTTAGCCATAAAGACAAACTTGTAGTAGTCGCCATCAGTGGCCAGAATATCAATCTGGGCAGGAAGGTTGGTGCCGGTGTTAACCTCTTCGTACATATCAAGCGCCACGGTTTGTGAGTAGCGGAGGTTCTCTTCGGTATAGGTCTTGTAAATCCCTTTGGAAAGCCACTCTTCGTCCTTGACACCGGTCCAGATCTGCTGCCCTTTTTTGGCGGCAACGGTTGCGGTGCCGGTATCCTGGCACAGCGGCAGGTCAAGATTAGCGGCAATCTCGGCATTGCGCAGGAAAGCCAGGGCAACACCCTTGTCATTCATTGATGCTTCCGGGTCACTCAGAATCTTGGCAACCTGCTCATTATGGGCAGGTCGGAGCAGAAAAGAGACATCCTTCATCGCTTCATTGGCCAGGATGGAAAGCGCTTCGGGGCATACTCTCACAACATCCGTATCAACAAATTTTTCAACCGTTACATATTTTTCTGAACCTTCGATTTTACGGTATTTTGTTTCATCTTTCGCAAGCGGGAACGGATCCTGATAAACAAACGGTTTGACAGACATCGGTACTCTCCTTTTTAGTTAGTTAGAAGTTATTATCTGCGTTTTTTTTGGCAGAAAATAACTTCGTTAACGCACTTATCCTGACTATCTGGACTAGATGGTGACTGTTCGATATGGGGTACAGATCGAAGTAGTGTATACAAGATATGAAAGTAGTGTAGTAATGCAAACAGGTCTATAAATCAAGGCAAAAATCGTCCCGTTACATATACTGACAACGAAGCAACTTGATCCCGTCTTTGAAGAGTACCTGCATTTTATTCGGAACAGTGACTGTTTTAACAACGCCGATGCCAAATACCGGGTGATCTATCAGGCGCTTGGTCATGAACCTGCTGTTCATGTCGTAAGGAAGCGCTTTTCCAAGATCGAATGTAGGTGAAAGTGACGCCCATTCTTCACGCTCTACTTCAACGGGATCTCTTCTGGAGGCACGCGGCACAGCGGTGGTTGAGCGAGGTTTACTTGCGGTCGCTTTTTTGGGGGCTTTGGCCTCTTTTGCCGATGGAGGCGGGTAATAGTTGTGTACGCCATTACAGGTATTGCATTCGACTCTCACGACTTTTCCTTCAACCATGGCAACGATTCTGTGATTCAGCACTTTGCGACATTTGGTGCAACGGGATTCAATAATGTCGCCTGCCGATAGTATTCTAGTAGTCATTGGCTTCCTTCTTTACTGCGGTTTATTTCGTCCTAGTATAAACGATTGCTTCAAAACTTTCAGAAAAAAAGCCGCTCGTCAGCATCACAGCTGGTGAGCGGCTTTACACGTGAATGGCGTAACAGCAGGTGTATCAACCCACCCGTTTATCGATTACTCTCTGCGCTTTTCCTTCATGCCGCGGTATACTGTTCGGTTCTACCAGTTTCACTGTAACACCAACGCCGAGAACAGAGTCGATTTTTTTTCCGACCATATCAAGAAAAGCGCGCTGCTTTTTCATCTCATCAAAGAAGATATTCTCCCGTACCTCAATACAAACTTCCAGTACATCCAACGCACCTTTACGATCCACAACCAGCTGGTAGTGCGGCTCACACCCTTCAATGGCAACCAGCACCTCCTCTATCTGGGAGGGAAAAACATTAACCCCCTTGATAATCAGCATGTCATCAGAGCGCCCCATGGTTTTTTCATCCTGACCATGGTTCGGCCG
>JAJXWO010000054.1 GCA_021781535.1 Deltaproteobacteria bacterium
CGGATGGGCATACCAGCTCCTCGTATTAGCCAGATAATATCACGATCCCATCAAGGCTTTTTGAACTGCTTCATCGTACGGAGTCAACCGCAAGGGGATCAGGTCACGGATGGCGCTTTCGCGGCATATTACCTCATTTTTTAAGCCCTCAATCAAAGGCATTGACACCGATGGCGCTCCCGGGGTTATGAAACCGACCCAATATGATGACAGCTTCGGAGTCAACACCGGCACCGGAATAATATAAAGCTTTCTCCCCTCGATGCGTGCCAATCGTTCCATCATCTCCCGATAGGTCAACACTTCTGGGCCTCCGATATCGAAGGTCCTCCCGCTGGTCCGCTCATCGACCGGACAGGCAGCCAGATAGCTGATGACATCATCAACGGCGATGGGTTGGCAACGGGTTGACACCCAGCGGGGGGTAATCATGATCGGCAGACGTTCCACAAGCGCTCGCACCATCTCGAATGAAGCGCCTCCGGCTCCTATTATGACGCCGGCACGGAGAAAGGTCGTGGCAAACGTGCCGGTTTTGAGAATATCAGCTACTTCGAGACGGCTTTTAAGATGCTCTGAGAGGTCATCTCCGGTTTCACCCAACCCACCCAGATAGATCACTCGCCTTACGTTAGCCCTGTTGGCAGCAGCAACGAAATTCCGGGCAGCCTCCCGGTCGCGCCTCTCAAAACCGGCCCGACCACCAGACATGGAATGAACGAGATAATAAGCGATGTCTATCCCCGCCAGAGCTTTGTCGAGTGTTGCCGGATCAAGCAGGTCGCCCCTAACAATCTCGGTGCCATCCGGAACGGCAGAGGCAGCCTGACGCACCATGCAGCGCACCAAAAAACCGTCCTTAACAAGTCTTTGGGCCAAACGTTTGCCAATGAAGCCAGTGGCACCGGTGATCAGTATTGAGCCGGGCGATGTTACCATGCAGTTTATCTCCTCGATGATGTGCCATCATCTGTTGACACCCAACTTCAGTATTATACTCTGTTTCCAACATAAAGAGAAAATGTCAGCGTTTTTGATACCTCCTGAGCGTTAGTCAGACTCCCCCCAATCACGTTTGCTCGATTACCATTAATTCATGATCCTCACCAAGATATTTCGTAACTTCTCAGGTTTGTAGGGCTTATGTAAAAAAAACAAGTATTCATCGTTGGCAATGAGGTTTTCAACCGAATCAACACTGTAACCGCTACAGATGATAATTGGGACAGTCGAATTAAGTTTTCTGACCTCATGATAAGCTTCAATACCCCCCATCTTTGGCATAACCAGATCCAGCAAAATCGCATCGATTTCGTGACAGCGCTCACTGTAAATTTCAAGTGCTTCGCTGCCATGCTGTGCGGTCATGGCGGAAAAGCCTATCGCTTTCAGCAAGGTTACTCCGATGCTACGAAGTACTTCCTCATCATCCACCAATAATATAGTGCCATTTGTTTGGGCAAATGGGATTGGCTCAGTTTCTATTGTCTCAAAACAATCTGTAGATGTGATTAATGGAAAAAATACTTTAAAAGCAGTCCCCATATCCGGTTTACTCATCATTTGAATAAAGCCATGGTGAGATTTTATGATGCCGAGTACTGCCGACATACCCAAACCGCGCCCGGTAAATTTAGTCGTAAAAAATGGTTCAAAAAGACGCTTTTGTGTATTTTCATCCATGCCACAGCCGGTGTCCGTAACCTCCACACAGGCATAACTGCCACTCTTTATTTTTGTACCAAACAGATCAGTATCCGTTAGATCTTCATCAATAATAGATTTTTCAAGAACAACTCTGACAGTACCGTTGTCATTGCCGATTGATTCGGCGGCATTTATGAGCAGGTTCATGATTATCTGCTGGATTTGGCTGCTGTCGGCTCTAATCTCAGGAACGTCTCGTTCCAAACGAAGCTCTATGGTCACGTTTTTTTTGATCGCCGCTTGCAGCATTTTCACAACCTCATCCATCAGCAGCCGCATATTTACATTCGTCTGTACCAACTGGTTTTTGCCGGCATATGTCAGCATTTGCTGACACAAGTCGGAGGCACGACTACTGGCGATTTCAATCTGTTTAAAAGACGCTTTATATTCATCTCCTGAAATAATATCAGCGTTGGCCATATAGCAATGACCGAGAATGATTGTCAGAATGTTGTTAAAGTCATGTGCAATGCCACCAGCCAAAATCCCCAGGCTTTCCAACTTTTGTGCTTCCTGAAACTGCCGTTCCAAATTATAGCGTTCTTCTTCGGACTTTCTGCGCTCGGTAATGTCGCGGTAAAAGCTCTGAATATATGTATCTCCATCGAACGATACTAGTCTGGAGGAGACCTCAAACGGTACAGCATGACCGTCCTTATGAAAATGTTCCAGTTCAAAAACCAGCTTTTCTCCTGATAAAATGCGGCGCATCCTTTCGGGAAACAGTCGAAACGTATCAGGTGTATCCAGATTCTTCAGGTTAAAATGCTGCATTTCCTGTGGACTGTAACCGTGCATTCGGGCAAACGATTCGTTGACATCATGCAACCTGCCGCTGGAATCTATGATTAAAATGCCGTCACTTGCATCGGAAAACAGCGCCCGAAAACGTGCCTCGCTTTTTTTTAGCTTGTCTTCCGCCTTTTTCCGTTCCTGCATCATCTCCCATTCACGCAATGCGCGGTGTACGATTCGCGGCAATGACAGGAATGTTTCCACTGACTTTACGATGTAATCCTGCGCTCCGGTCTTCAGCACTTCAACGGCTATCTGCTCGTTACCCTGCGACGTCATCAAGATAACCGGGCACGCGCCTTTAGATGCCACTATCAATTCACAACCATCTCCATCCGGCAACCGATAGTCAGTCAGGATGAGATGTGGTATGTGCCGTTCCATGGCCGTGCGGGCTTCCGCCAGGGAAGAGACAATTCCCAGGAGATACATTCCCGGTATCTCTTCAAAAGATCTTTGAATCAGGTCGGCATGATTTACTTCGTCTTCGACAACCAGAATTGAAGTAATATCAGGGTTATCTGTCAGCATAGGCGAATCCTTTTATGAAGATCAAAACGTTGCTGTTACGGTTCAACTCCGGTCCCTGATGGAGTCGAAACATCACCACGGCCTTTTATTCCAGGCCAGCCAGTAGAAGCCCAGATCTTTCAACAATCTGCTGAACTCCCCAAAATTCACCGGCTTGGTTACGTAGCTGTTGGCGTGAAATTTGTACGCTTTCGCCATGTCGCGCTCGGCATCCGAGGTGGTCAAAATCACCACGGGCATAGCCCGCAGATCAGCATTGCTTTTGATCTCTTTCAACACTTCCAGGCCGTCCACCTTGGGGAGGCGCAGATCCAGCAGCATCAGATGGGGCATGGGAAAGGAGCGGCGATCTGCATATTCACCACGCCCCCACAGGTAATCAAGCGCAGCCTCGCCATCCTCAACATGGAACATAGTGTTAGCCACCTGAAAATCCTCCATGTTGCGCATCACCAGTTCGGCATGGTCGGGGTTGTCCTCTACCAGTAAAATCGTCAACGGTTCACCATTCATGATGTACTATCCTTCCTTATAGTGTCATTGCTGTTGAGCTAACGTAAAACAGAACGTACTACCCTTGCCTTCCCCATCCGACTCTACCCAGACCTTGCCGCCATGTACCTCGATAATTCGCTTGACCAGCGCCAGCCCGATGCCGGTCCCATTACTTTTTGGGTCAAGTTTATTGAACAGGCCGAAGATAATGTGATGGTATTTTTTATCAATGCCGATACCGTTATCCTGCACAAAGAAAATATGTGTACCGTCGTCTTCCCGCATGCCGAAACGTATCTGCGGATCAATCCTATCCCCCCGGTAACGGATCGCATTTTCAACCAGGTTTTGCACTACCTCGGCCAGACGCTGCCGGTCACAGAACACCGTGGGAAGATTGGACTGCACGGTAACAGTAACGGCATTGTTTTTCAAAGGCCCGGCCAACTGTTCCAGCACATCATGCACTAACAGATTCATATCTACCAGTTCCGGTGTGTGGATAACACGGCCGATGGTTGAGAGCTCCAACAGGTCACGCAACAGGGCATCCATCCTGTCCGCTGCCGCGCTGACCCGTTTCAGATCACCAGCCATCCGCCCATAGTTACCATTTTCCAAATCTTTTTCCAGCGAGCCGGTAAACCCTTTAATCGTGATTATCGGGCTTTTAAGATCATGAGAAACGGTGTAGGTGAAGCGCTCCAGTTCGGCGTTTTTAATTTCGAGGTCGGCCTCCCGTTTTTTCCGTTCTTCCGCCTCTTTTTCAAGTGTTGCAGTCTTGGCCTGCACCTGTGATTTGAGTCGGGTATTGAAGAAGAACAGCATCAGCAGTGCAGCGAATCCGACCGAAATGGAGCAGGTTAGAATAAAGGCGGTAGATATCTCTTGGCTGATCGGCATCCGAATTGATTCAATTGCCCGGAAAACGCCGGCTTTTTCATTAAAACCGCCCTGACCGGGGTAAAGCGCTTGCAGTCCCGGCGGTGCGTCTTCCCTTTTGCCATGGCACCTGAGACAGTCCTTATTGGTTTCGATAAAGGGAACAGCGTAATAAAGATACTTTTGGCCGCCAAGGGTAACGATGCTCCGGTACTCTTTAACAGTGCGGTTCTCATTGAACATCCGGATTAGCGAAGCCTCGGTTTTGTCGGCCCTGTTGACCGGATTGCGCGGATTGTTTGAGGCCATCTTGTAATATATTTCCGGAAGCCCGGCTTTTTTTCGTTCCTCGTTGTAAAGTTCGTGATCGACACGGACTATGAATGTGGATGAAAACAATTCGGGAGAATAATAATCAGGGGCGATGGCGCCCTGTCTCCTGGCCTTGTAAAATTCAGGGTGCATGACCCTCTGAATGTATTGGTGAAGTCCGCGGTGAGAGAGCAGGAGGTTATGTACTTTGTCCTCGGCGTCGTTTATGAAGAAAGCAGATATGGCATATTGGAGGGTCACCGCCACAATAACCATGGCCGTAACCGGTAACGCGGCCTGCCGGATGAAGTGCCGAATTTTTTCACCAAAGGTTGCTTTCATTTCAAGGCTCATTCATCACTCCCTTTCAGGCATGCAATGGTAACGTAAAGCAGAACCTGCTCCCCATCCCGCCCCCTTCCGACTCAACCCAGACTTTGCCGCCATGCAGTTCTATGATCCGTTTTACCAGCGCCAGACCGACACCCGTACCTTCGCTTTTAGCATCCAACTGGTTGAACAGGCCAAAGATATCTTCGTGGTGGCGCAGGTCAATGCCTTGGCCGTTATCGCCGACAAAAAATACCACCTCGGAATCGTTTTGTCGGCAGCCGATCTCAACACGGGGCACAGGCTGATCGCCCATATATTTCACGGCGTTTTCCACCAGGTTCTGCAACGCCTCGGCGATGCGGCGATGATCGCCGTAAACAGCAGGAAGGTCTGGTTGCACCACAACATCCACCAGTCGCTGCTTGAGAGGCCCGACCAACTGGGACAGGACATTGGTTACCAGGAGGCTCATATCAACCAAAGACGTTGGGTTCATCTGCTTGCCGATGCGGGAAAGCTCCAGGAGGTCGTTGAGAAGATTAGTCATCTTTTCGGCCGCGCCCTCTATTCTCTTTATGTCACCCTTGGCACGTTCGTGATGGCCGGCCTCCATATCCTGCCTGATCATACCGGCATAACTCTGGATAGTTATCAGCGGGCTTTTCAGATCGTGTGAAACGGTGTAGGTGAAACGCTCCAGCTCTCTGTTTTTATCCTGAAGTTTTTTTTCCGCCTGCTTGCGTTCAGTGATATCCAGAAACGTCACCACCGACCCGACGATCTTCCCATCCCGGCGCACAGGATGCGCCCAGTATTCAGACGCAAAACTGGTGCCATCAGCCCGCCACAGCACCTCGTCATCCGCATGCAGCTCTTCACCCTGGCGCAAAGCCGCTGCAATGAGGCACTCGCCGACTTCAGACAATGTGCCGTCGTCATGAGTGTGATGAATAAGTTCATGCATGTTTCTGCCCAGCAATTGCTCCGGCTGTTCATATCCCAACATCCTGAGACAGGCGGCATTGCAAAAGGTACAATTACCGTCAGTGTCCAGACCATAGATTGCCTCTGCCGTGGAATCGAGCAGTAGCTTAACCATTGCCACGCTTCCCCGACAGCTTATTTCACGTTGGCGAATCTCCTCAGTCGCTCGGCGCACCTGCCTCTTGAGCAGCAGGATAAAGACAAGGGCGCCAAGCACCAGCGCGGCAAGCACAACGGTTGACGTTATTACCCAGCGCGGAATGACATGCAGTGTACCGTTGCTGCCGTGAGACCATTTCTGGCGAGCGCTGTTGTAGACCGAATCCTTCTGGTGCCGCCATTTGTCCAGATAACCGTCCAGGAGTGCCAGCAGATCCTGATTCTTTCCCTTCGCAACAGTAAAGAAAACATCAAACGGGCTGAACACGATACCGGTGGGACGAAGGCCGTATTCATGCTGCTTCGGCACGCCAAAGACGTTGCTAACTACGCCGGCATCGACTTTTTTTTCCGCTACATCCTTAAATACCTCTTCAAAGCCGGGAACTTCCACATACCGGCAACTGACGCCGATTTTTTGGGCCAGATCAATGAAACCTGCAGCATTAAAGTCCCCCTTCATTACGGCTACCGTTTTGCCCTGAAGATCCCGGATTCCGTCAATATCGGACTTGAGCGGCACATAGAGCTCACCCCATTCGCTCAGGAGCGGCGTTTTTGTATAATCCATAGAGGTTGCGCGCTCGGGAGTGTAAATAATACTGGTGAGAACGTCCACCCGGCCTGTCTTGAGTCGTTCCAGCCCTTCGCTGAATGAGCCATAGACATACTCGAAGCGGATGTTTTCCCGCTGCGCAACCTCGGTCAGAGCGTCAACAAGAAACCCTTTTATGACCCCGTCCGCGCCCTTGAATATGGCCGGGTAATAATTGAAGGCCCCAACGCGGACAATACGTGGCTGCCCCTGGTCGGCTTGGGAACCGAATGGAAGAAAAAAAAGGAAGGATACTATCAAGAGCACCAAGAGATGATTTTTCATCGACAGCTGTCCTTTAATTATCGATAAATATGTGCCACAAAAATACACCGCTCGCTGCACGCAGTTACTCTCAACTTTTCGTTATTCTTTGCATCAGAAACAACCAATAGTATCCCGTTCGTCATGTGAAAATATCCGGTCAATAACCCACTTCTCCCTTTAGCATTATATAGTGGCAATAGACGTGCCACTTGTCAAGAGAAGATTGACATGCTATAATTTACTATGGCTATGAACAAAGATAAAAAGCAGAAGACAGTCAGCATGAAAGATGGTCGTGTACGCAGAGGCACACGCAACCACGAAGCTATCATGCAGGCGTTGTCTGACCTCATAAATGAAACGCATTTGCCGCCAAGCATTGCAGATATTGCACAGCGGGCTGGAGTTGGGACAAGGACTATCTTCCGGCAGTTTGAAGATGTTGAGACTCTTTATCAGAAGATTAGTGAGCGCGTGCTACGCGATGTCACGTCGATGCCTTTTCCAACCGCCCCATCAGGTGACCTGGAGCATGATCTACGCATGCTGGTCGCTCGTCGGGCGCGAATTTTTGAGCATATAATGCCTTTTCGCCACGCAGGCCAGCTTGTCAGACATCAATCGGCATTTCTGCAAAAACAAAATGAGACCGTAATACAGATATTCAGGACAGCACTCATGGCAGTGGTTTCACCTCACATTGGAGATGCCGCCTGTAACATTATCGAGGCATTAGATACATTACTTTCCTTCGAAGCTTGGGATCGACTGCGCTGTCAACAAAAACTGAACTCCAAGCAGGCTGAGCACGTTCTTGCAGACGCGGCTTTGGTACTTGCAAAGTCCGCTGTAGGGATGAAGGAAAGCTAGTAGCCTGGAGGTGTGTGAACCGTATTTGGTAGTTGACACTTATAGGGCCGAAGCTGCCCCACCTGCCACTCATAACATACCAATATTACGTTAAGGAGTCGGTCAATCCGGACGCCGATTGGGCGGTAAAAGTTGGAAGCCTATTGACAAATAATAAGGCTTTGAAAACCAGAATGAGTGAATGTTTTCCAGTATCAGAAAATAGATAAGAAGGTCTTATTCATTCCCCTATTTACCATCAAGCACCTGACGCAGCTTGGCCGCCAAGTCAGGCAATGATTTTTTACTCCCTTGAACACAATTCAGCTGTTCCAATACAAGTCGTGCAGTCTATCGCAGCGCCTCCGCCACAACTTCTGCAATATCCTTAACCCTGCACTTGTCAGCTGCGCCCAAATCCTTAAGCCCGTCCTCCATCATGGTCATACAAAAAGGACAACTGACGCAGAGTGTATCTGGTTGCAGCTGCATGGCTTCTTTGACCCGTTCCAGATTAATTCTGCCACCGGTCTGCTCTTCCATCCACATTCTTCCGCCACCGCCGCCGCAACAGTAACCATTTTCATGGTTGCGGTCGAATTCGCCCGGTGACTTGCCGGTTGCTGCTGCCAGTACTGCTCGCGGTGCTTCGTAGACGTCATTATGACGGCCAAGGTAACATGAATCGTGGAAGATAATGTTGCCCTGCTCTGACAGTTTGGAAAATTTGAGTTTGCCGCTCTCAACCAATTGAGCTATCAGCTGGGAATGGTGTAGTACCTCTATTTCTAGACTATACTGCCGGTAATCGTTTCTCAGAGTACTGAAACAATGAGGGCACTGTGTAATGATTTTTGAAACGCCGCGTTCCTTGAAAAGCGCAACATTCTCTTTGGCCATTTTATCAAATACAAATTCATTTCCGAGCCGCCGGACGCTGTCACCACAGCACTGCTCATCCTTCCCCAACAGGCCCCAGGAAACCCCGGCGCTATCAAGGATCGTCGCCAGTGCGACGGTAACGTGCTTGTTGCGACTGTCGAAAGCGCCTGAGCAGCCAACGAAAAAGAGATATTCTGTTTCGCCTTGTTTAAAGGAGCGGTCACCAAGCTGGCTGCTCCATTTGGTCCGCTCTGACGGGGCAAGGCCCCATGGATTGCTGCGCTGCTCCATGTTTTCAAACAGGTTAAGCAGCTCTTCAGGAAACTGCGCCTTCTCCTGAACAAGATGGCGGCGCAACTTGATGATTTTAGGCATCTGCTCGATCAACACCGGGCATACCGAGGTGCAGGCCCCGCAGGTGGTACAGGACCAGATGGCCTCATCGCTGATGGTTCCGTTTGCAGACTCGCCAATCAACGGCAACTCGCTACCTTGCCCCTTCTTTATCGCAGGACCGTTTTTAAGCAGGTTGAGTTTGATGTCATGGACAACGCGACGTGGATTGAGCGGCTTACCGGTGTTGTGGGCCGGGCAGAGATCCTGGCAGCGGCCGCACTCGGTACAAGTCAGAGAGTCGAGCAGGTCTTTCCAGCTGAAGTGATCGACACTGCAGACGCCATAGCGGGCCCCTTTTACAAAGGTTTCTCGCGGCTGCGTATTAGGCTTTTCCAGGCTCCGGAAATAGCAGTTGGGGATGGCGGTCAGGATATGCATATGCTTGCTGCGGGGGAGCAGATTCATGAACAGCAGCAGAATCAGGGCATGCACCCACCATGAAGCTTGAATCACACGTAACACAGTTGAATCGGAGAGCCCATGCAGCGGCATGGACAGCGCCGTTGAAATCGGCCGCCATGCATCTGTCTGTCCCGCTGCGATGTGGGCAGCATTTAGCAGAAAGAAAGCCACCATCAGGGTGGCGATCAGTGCCAAAATCAGCAGAGCTTCAAAACTTGCAGGCTTGGTGTAGTCGTTACCCAGATATTCCGGCGGGAAAAAGAGACGGCGGGCAAACGCAACAACTACAGCCCCCAAAGCGATCAGGGAAACAAGATCAAATACCAGTGCCAGAACATGATGCAGTGGCGGTGGCAGAATAGTCGCAAAGCTTAATCCGGGGATCAACCCCTCCAGCATAAACTCACCATTAGCAAGCAACAAAAACATGAATGCCCAGAACAGCAGGAAGTGATTAACGCCGTATGGCCGTGCCAGCACACGTTTCTGGGCAAAGGCGTAGCTGAACATGCCGAGCAGGCGGTCGCCGGGGTTGTCAAATCGATTCTCCGCCCCTCCGATGGCTACGAGTCGCACACGCTGGTAGCAGCCGAATATAAAGAATAATGCAGAAACTGAAAATGCGGCTATGAAAACGCTTTGATGTAAAGACATGTGGTACCCCATACAATATTTACGCCTCAGGCGGCTTCTCTGTTGGGCTCGAAGCAGCTGTTTTTACACCTGAGTTCACGAATTCTCTTGATGAATGCCGGTACGATCTGGAACAGGTCACCGACTACCCCGTAGGTGGCCACCTGAAATATGGGCGCCTCAGGGTCGCGGTTAATGGCGATTATGACATCGGAGTCCTGCATACCAACCATGTGCTGAATAGCGCCCGAGATGCCACAGGCAATATATATTTTCGGGCGGACTGTCTTGCCGGTCTGGCCGACCTGCCGGCTATGAGAGATCCATCCGGCATCGACAGCGCTGCGTGACGCTCCAACCACACCACCCAGTTCATCGGCAAGCTCTTGAAGCAGGGCAAAATTATCTTTGTTCATCAGGCCGCGCCCACCTGAAATGACGATCTCGGCGGCAGCGACATCAACCTGGTCCTTACCGTCACGGTCGTTGATGATTTCCAGGATTTTAACCAGAACATTCTCTTCGAGCGGGGCATACACCTCTCGAATCACGTCGCCTTTTCTGCCTGGCCTGAACTCGGGCATTTGCATGACATGTGGCCGCACGGTTGCCATCTGCGGTCGGTATTTGTCGCACATGATGGTCGCCATAATGTTGCCGCCAAAGGCGGGACGGGTCTGCATCAAGTTACGCGTGCCATCGATTCCCAATCCGGTACAGTCAGCGGTAAGCCCGGTTTTGACCACGGTTGCCACCGCACCGGCCAGATCACGCCCCTGTGCAGTTGCACCCATCAGAATCACCTCTGGGCGATGTTTTGCAATCAGATGACAAATCGCGTCTGAATAGGGTTGAGTGCGGTAGTTTTTATAAACCGGTGCATCCAGGACAATCGCTCTGTCAGCACCATGTCCGAAGGCATCACTGGAAAGATGTCCGACATTATCGCCAATAATGACCGCACTGAGTTGAACCCTCAGGGTTTTGGCCAGGTCGGTTCCGGCCCCCAGCAATTCCCAGGAAACTTTGGCCGTTACGCCCTCATACTGCTCGATAACGACCCATACGCCGCGATACGTGGCAAGCATTTCCTTAATCCGCTGACCTTCTTCGTCAAGTTCCTCTTCAACTGCGCCGCCGGACTCCTGGGCCAACCCGGCCAGCAACTTCTGCTCTTCGGGCGTGAAGTAGATCTCCAGGGCGGTCGCCGGGCATATTTTTACGCATTTCAGGCAGCCGATACACTTTGCACTTTCGATGATCGGTTCACCGGAGTCGGTCATTTCGATGCAGTTGACCGGGCATGCACTTTGGCAACGGGCACCGCAGCCGATGCAGGTGCCTTCGATCAGAGTGGCGACACCGCGTGGCTTTTTACGTTCTGGTTTCAATTCGCTCATAGCTGGTCAAACCTTTTTATTATGGGTTTGTTATACTGTCAGCAGTTCTTTGCCGAGCAGCTTGTCAATCAACAGGTTAGTTGTCCCTACCGGATCAGTAATACCATCGCCAATGATTTCACCTTGATCCCGCTCAGGCGAAAATATCTTGCTGACCCAGGTCGGCGAGCCCTTGAGCCCGATCGTATTGACGTCAAGTTTGAGAACGGTATTATCCCAAACCTTGATTTTCATCTCATCCGCTGCAATTCTCATCGACACTACCGGATAACGGGGACGGTTGAGCTCCCGGACGACCGTAATCATAACCGGCAACGGAGCTTCAACTATTTCGTGCCGCCCTTCCAGTTTGCGCCGCACCTTGATAGTTTTGCGCAGGAAATCTATGGACTCGATTTTGTCTACCAGGGTCAGTTGGCTGAAACCCAGACGGGATGCAATGCCGGGTCCGACCTGAGCGGTGTCACCGTCGATGGTCTGCTTGCCGCAGAAAACGATGCCGACCTCGTCCTGTTTATTGAGACGCTCGATGGCGGCCGAGAGTACCTTGCTGGTGGCAAGGGTATCGGCTCCGCCAAAACAACGGTCAGACAGCAGTATCGCTTCATCAACTCCACGTGCATACGCCTTGCGCAACGTGGCTTCAGCATTGGGAGGCCCCATGGATAGTGCAACTGAGCACAGACCGTAACGATCCTTAAGCCTCAGGCTTTCTTCCAGTGCATGGGAATCATACGGATTGATAATAAACGGTATGCCGTCCCGGATCAGGGTATTGGTAACCGGATCT
>JAJXWO010000028.1 GCA_021781535.1 Deltaproteobacteria bacterium
AGTTAAGCCCCTCAGGGCCGATGATACTGCACGGGTAGCTGTGTGGGAAAGTAGGTCGCCGCCGGGAATAATAAACAAAAGCCCCGCTTCTTGAAAAAGAGCGGGGCTTTTGTTTGTGAAAATCTTAAAACAGAATATAATAATCATCAAAAATTGGCAAACAACAGAAAACTTACAAAACTCCAAAACGCTATTCTCTCACAAATGTGTCCTGATCATTTTCATGCACCATGCCCATAATTCTACTATCATGCTACTTTACCATAATTATGTGAAATTACTTTGACGGAGGCTTGTTAAGGGGTGTATGGTGCACTCAAGAAACGAATGCACTACTCGTTAATATTTGAATTGACGATTCGGTCTGTTTCATATAGTTAATACGGTTAGTTGTCTCTGGGTATCATGACTTGAATAGTGCGCCTTATTTCATTAAAAAATTAGCGCCATCTTTGATTTAGATTCAGGTTGAACTAATATGGGCAGTATATAATAATATTATGCTTATATTGGGTTCTTGATAAGCTGTGCCGTGGATTTTGTATAATTTGTTAGTCATTAATCTGGAGGTAGTATGGATTCTATTTTTTCTTTTTTACCGAAGATCTACAACCCGGTAGAATATGACACTTTCACCATCATCCAAACAGTCTTCTGGTTTTTTGCGGCTGCGGTAAGTTTTTATTTTAGTCTTGGTATTGCACGCATATGGACAAGTATTTCTGTTGGTTTCTTTTTGATTTTCTGGAGCCAGGCGTACATGCTCAATCCTTATGCACAGACCTATAACAAGGTTGAAGCTCTCCACTACGTCATCGGTGCCATCGCTATTATGGTAATCAGTCAAGGTTTCCAGGAGTATTATATATTTACTCGTACCCTGGAAATATCTGGAGGGAAGAAGCTGGTATATCTGTCCACCATAGGGGCTATTGCCGTTGCAACCGTTCTGATTATATTGAACCCGAAGCCAAGCCTGAATTCACTCAGGAACTACAAAATCATGGCAAATTCCATCTGGTTTTTCTTATCCATTATCAATATGTATATGGTTTGGAAAATATTTAATGAACTTCGTGACTCTTTTGTTGCAAAAGGCATTATCTGCTTTGTGGCGGTGTTCTTTTTTATCTTTCTTTGGAAAGGTTCTGAATTGTACCTTCAAATATATCAGTGGGACAAAGCCTGGATGGACATTATTGATTTTACGGGTGAAACTACAGACGCTGCAACATACGCGGTCCAGATCCATGCTGCTGAAACGATTCACCGGTATAGTGCTTTGTTGTCCGGCCTCTCAGTGGGGGGAACGTTTGCTTACCTATATAAACTTTTGAAATAGGAACTATATTCATAAACAAAAGTGCCTCACCGTTTGCTACGGTGGGCTTTTTTGTCTGTAACCGAAATCGTAGCGTCGGAATAGTTTGTAACGTAATTTTAACTTCTTTTTCAAAACTGGCAGCTGGGTGCATGACTGCACGAAGATTTAACGGCATACGATGATGTTCCAGCTCTCCGACTTGAGATCATAAACCACCTTTGCCCTGTTGTCATGAAGCTGCTTCAGTACCTGGGCAATTTTATCATCGAGCGAGTAACCGGAATCACCCAGATCGGCCCCCTCCCTCGTCACAAACTCCGCAACCATATTTCTCAGCGTATCCGGATGTATCTTTTCCAGAGGGATGTCGACACCTTCTTCGGGATAAATAACCTGCTTTTCACGGGAAACAACGTCGTCTTCCATATCATGACTCCATAACCAATAAAAATATCTGCACAAAGATGATCTTCAACAGCATGCTGAGTGGAAAAACAGCTGTATAACCGGCCTCAACCCGATCATTGCCGCACCGCCCGACGGCAAAGCCGAGAACGGCCGGTTGCGTCTGAAGGCCGGACAGGACACCACCGATGAATGGCCACGATTTACCGGCAATCATGCGTGCCATGACAATTGTTACCAGGCTGGCTACCGTTGTGATACAGGCACCCGCGAAGAGAGCAGAAAGATTGATCGGTGCCGAGTGCAACAGGGCACCGGCCTTGATGCCGGCGCACGACAAAAATACAACCAGCCCGAGTTGACGTAGCGACATTGATGCACCGTACGGCAGGTACCATGTCAGTGGCCCTGTTCTGCCAAGCGCCCCCAATATCAGCGCAGCAACCAGACAACCTGCCACCGGCCCGATTTCAAATGTTCCTATTCCCATGGGGAGTGTTACTACGACAGTTCCGAGGGCTATGCCCATTGCGAGTCCGAGCCCAAAAGTCAGGATGTTGAATTCGCTGGCTTCATGATAGGAATCGCCAATATATTTTGAGATTGCCGAAATATTTTCCCGTGGCGCAATAACTCGCAGGCGGTCGCCCGGCATAATGGTCGTTTCTGCGTTGGGGATAAAATCCCTGTCTCCGCGCCTGATTCTTGTCACGATACCTTCATAATTGCGAAAAAGTCCCACCTGCCGCAACGTCTTGCCGCATACTGCCGGGTTTGAGACGAATATTCGCCGGTAATCGAGCTGACTTCGGTCATTCAGCACATCGCCGGCGCATTCAACGCCAAGTATCTCTGTTGCATTGCGCACGTCATCCAACAATCCGACAATTGTCACTATGTCGCCGTTTTTGATGACCGAATACCCTGAAATAGCGAACTGCTCGTTGCCACGCACACATCGCGCGAAGCGCACAGATAAGGAATAGCGCTCCTACAGTCCTGCTACTGACTCACCAGGCTCCTTGATATTGCATACTACAATGGCGACACTTGCCAATGAATCGCCGACTCCAGGCGTTTCGCGTCTGAACGGCCATGAAAGCATGAGGATCGGAATTAAAACACCCAACGGATAGGCAATCGCATAGCCAAGTGTTGCCTCAGCTCCTTTTGATCCGAGGGCCGTTGTCGCGGCAGCCAGGGACGGAGTATTGGTCAGGGCCCCGGCAAAAACACCTGCAGCGGTGCTTGCGGGTATATTCAACAGGAGAGAAGCTGCCACGTTAACTCCTAAAGCTGCTCCAATAGCGACAGGAGGTATTAATATATAGCGCCAGCCACCGTGAGACCAGGTATCGAATAAAAGATTGCTCGAAGAAAGACCAATTGCATAAACGAATAGTGCAAGACCAAAAGTTGACAAGGCATCCGGCGGCTTGACCGTGGGTACAATATAGCCCCACATGACACCGGCAAACAGCACTCCGGCAACTCCCAAGGATACTTTTTTAAAAGAAATGCGACCGAGCAGGGCTCCGCACCCGATGGCAAGGCAGACAAGGAGCAGCGGGTTGTTAAGCATGATATCTCCGCGAAGAACATTTTAGCCAGCTACACCTGTGAGGTGCCGTACCGGATTTACCATATTGCTTCAAACACATAAATGATACCACCACTGACGTTCATGGCTATACCGATCTCTTTTTGATGGATGCTGCGGGTATTGGAGCAGTCGTGGTTGCAGGTGTCGGCCGGGTTTTTGTGCTGACGACACCTTCAATCCATACAGAGAGAGCCTTGCTGCTTTTTAGTGTTTCCCCGGGTATTACAAGACTCTGTTTTTGTGCAAGGTCGTGCGCGTACTTGAGCTGGCCTTCGCTCGGACCGTCTCCTGCCGACCGTACAGGCGGAATGAAGAACCCCAGCTTGTTGTGAACACCTTTACAAAAGCGCTGCCAGGGTTCCTTGTTTTCTACCACCAGATCCAAAAAGTTTTCCATCTTGCTGGTCAGCTCATAATCGATCACCCAGGCGTGTTTATTCCTGAGATAGTCAATCAGAGTCTCTCCGCGTACCAGGGGGACCACCTTTCCCTTTTCTTCCTTAATGTAACCCCGGTCGGTTATGTTCTTGGTAATTGTTGCGTAGGTGGATGGGCGCCCGATGTCAAGCCGCTCCAACTCCTTCACCAGGGAACCCAGCGTAAACCTCCCCGGTGGCTTGCTCTTTTTCTCGTCAAGAATTTCCTGTACCTTCGGCACCAACTCGCCAACGTCCACCGGGGGGAGCAGTTGCAGTTTGTCTTCCTCCACTTTTTTTTCTTTTTCGTCATCAACTTCGGCGTATACCTTGAGAAAGCCTTCAAAGACGAGCACCCGCCCGGCAGCCTTGAAGCGCGCACCCGCCACTTCAAAAAACATGACTGTCGAGTTGTAGCGTGCCGCTGCCATCTGGCTTGCGACAGCACGTTTGAAAATCATTTCATAGAGCCGGGAATGATCAGGAGTAAGCCCTTCTTTCCTGATTATCGCTTCGATGTCTGCAACGGAATGCATATGCGTGGGGCGGATACCTTCGTGTGCCTCTGCCTGGGAGTTTTTTGATTTGTGCTGGTGCGGTTGCGCAGGCACGTAGGAATCCCCAAGCGTCCGTCCCAGAAACTCGCGGATTTCACCGATAAAGGCATCATCCATCCGAACGGAATCGGTCCGGTGGTAGGTGATGACGCCATGATCGAAAAGCGCCTGAGCAAGTTTCATCGTATGCTCCGGCGTGAACTTCAGTCGAGCGGCAGCGGCAGCCTGTAAATCAACCGTCGTGAACGGCGGTTTTGGAGATTGCCTGACCTCTTTCTTTTCCACCTTTACGGCGATTGCATGGCTCTCCGCGCTAATGGCTGCGATGATAGCCTGTGCCTCCGCCTGGTTGGTGAACTTGCCCTTAATATGCCGGGCCATGAAATCCGTGCCATTTTTGTTCAGCAGGATATCCAGTATCCAGTACGGGGATGGGGTGAACGCGCGGATTTCACGTTCACGGTCGACTACGAGGCGAACCGCCGGCGACTGAACCCTTCCGACGCTGTAGCTGCCGCGGAGGTGCCTGCTGGCAATTGGCGAGAGAATATAGCCTACCAGACGGTCGCCAATCCGGCGCCCAAGAAACGCGTTGTAGAGGCCCATGTTGGTCTGTTCGAACGGCACCGCCTTGGCAAGCGATTCCTTCAGCCCCTTCTCGGTAACTTCATAAATTTCCATGCGCAGGCATTCTTTGGCAACGGATTTTACCTCTTCATAGATATGACAGCTGATGGCATATCCTTCACGGTCCGGGTCGCCGGCAAGCATGACGCTCTTCCCTCGTGCTGCAGCTCGAAGTTCCTCGGGAAGGTGCGCTTTCTTCTCGTGATAGACAAAGGTCGGCTCATAGGTTACAGGATCGACGCCAAGTCGTGCTTCGGGCAGGTCTTTGAAATGCCCCACCGTCGACATGGTTTTTACTTTGAGGATTGACTGTATTTTTTTCGCCTTGGTGGGCGATTCAACAATTATAAGCATGACACCTACGAGATGAAAGTTGTTGTTCCGGCCTTTTTTTCAGGAGTTGAACAGTGCACATTACCGCTAGAGAAGCTGTGTCGCACGCACAAAAAATAGCGGTATAAAATTAACAGGCAGCGTTTCATGTGCTGTGGAGGTGGTATTGTTTCGGTAACAATCTCACCCCCCACTGCCGTGTTACGAACAATCAGTTTCCGTAGCGATAAAATCAGCCGCGAAGCAGCGCACCAGCGGCATGAAACCGTGAAAATCAGACTCCAAGTCATCATAATGCCGAATCAGCTCTGCTTCACCCCCGGCCAGCGGATTGGAGCGCAGCACCCTTCGGGACATGCGTTCCAAGGCGCTTCCGATTCCGCTCACCTCTCCATAGGACGGCAGCAGTTCCTCGAAGATCACGGGTATCAGTTTTTGCAAATGTTCGGGCAAATCGTCTCGTTGCTTCTCAATGGCCGATCTGGTTCTGGCAAGATACGGGTCAAACGGTTCATCCGACCAGCAACTCCACTCCCTGACCAGATAATGATCATAGAACAGATCGACCAGTACTCCGCGATACAGCCCGTAGTGCGGATCAAGCCGTCGCCTGCTTTGCTGGAACACATCGTTTCGGCTGGCGAAAGAATCTATTCTGCGGTGCAGGGCAACCCCCTGCCGTATCTTATCGGGAAACCGGTCCGTCAGTGGGCCTTTGACGAAGTCTCCCATGAAGTTGCCAGCGAGAATCTGATCGTTTGCTCCGGAAAGCAGCATGTGAAAGAGAAAGTTCATGAGATAGGAAGCCTGACTTGAAAACTGTACCGTAACAGAGTTGGAGAATTGGGGGAACGGTCAAAGGTACGCTCTAAGAACGTAACCAACCCGCTTCGGTTGATCAGCAGTACTGTTGTAGAACGGGTCCCATAGTTTTCGTTGCCGATGAAAATTGGCGAGAGCAGCCGTTCCCGGTCGGGGCCAACGCCAGTGTCGGGCAGCATGTCATCGGCAAACGGGGTTGGATCTGACAGTGCGGCAAAAACCTGTTCAGGATCGACCTGAGCCTCTTGCACCACGGCTTTGAGTCGCGACGTGGCAGCAGCCACTTTGGGCCAGCGGGTGTCGAGCAGGTGGTTGGAAAGCCCGTGGATTCCCGGAGTGACCGGACCTGAAAAGCCGCCCCGGTTCGTAAAATAATTCAGTTCAGTTGCGGTGCCATACAGCAGGTTAAGCCCTTTGTAGCGCGCGCCATCATGATTGAGAAGTGACTGGAAGTCACCGGGCGTCATCAACGGATTCTGCAGGTATGCCAAAACCAGTCTGCCGCGCGATGTGGAAGCGGCACCCTGTTCTTGCGGGGCGCGATAATTGGTGACGGCGGCCACTTTACCATTCGTCGTTACTCCCAGCCATGTTCCCCCGGCAACTCTGTCCCGCCCAGCCAGAATGTGCGGAGCGTCGCACCAGAATCCGGCCGGGTCAGTAGGGCGATCGCGATACTCGTCACGATTGGCACCCAGAATCAGCTGATAGTCGGGATGGCAGTTATAGGCAAAGACAATCAGGCACATGGCATCGGATGGTGTGGCTAACGTGCAGGCAAAACAGCGCTCAACAGTTGCTCGAATTCCATCATTTTGTATGGCTTCGCTATCGCGGCATTAAAGCCGTAGGAGCTGTAGTCAGACATGATCGGATCGTTGGAATAACCACTCGACACAATCAGGCACGCCTTCGGATCGATGACAAGTATCTGCTGAGCCGCCTCCTTTCCTCCCATACCTCCAGGTATGGTAAGATCCATGATAACTGCTGCAAATGGCGACCCTGACTTCATTGCAGCGCTATACTCCGTAATTGCCGTCGCACCGTTGTCACACGTTGTTATCTGGTATCCTAGGTATTCCAGCATTTCAGCCGTCATATCCCGGATCATCTCCTCGTCGTCCATAAGGAGAATTGCTCCGCCGGAATGAGCACCGGTCGTCGGCGTGACAGAGCTCGTTTGATGTTTTGAGTATGTCTTGCCGATTGATGGCAGGTGGATTGTGAACGTAGTGCCTTTACCGGTAACTGAATTGACGCCAATATGCCCGCCATGTCTGCTGACTATTGAGTGGACTGAAGCAAGCCCAAGTCCGTTCCCATCGGCCTTGGTCGTAAAGTAGGGATCGAATATTTTTTTCAGGTGGGCATCTGAAATTCCGCTGCCCTGATCTGCGAACGACAATCTGACATAACTGCCGCCCGGGAGGTTCATGGTATTTGCATTATACAGCATCTCGTTCTGTGCGGTGACAGTCAGAGTCCCGCCTTCCGGCATCGATTGCGCAGCATTTATGATAATGTTGTGAAATGCTTGGTTCATCTGCCCTTCATCAGCTTCGACCGCATGGATTGAGTCGGGAATTTCGATTATTCCCTTTACGTTCGAGCCACGCAGAAAAAGCGAGATGGATTCATTAATCAGGTGCTGCAGTGAAAATAACTTTTTTACCGGTTCACCGCCGCGGGCAAAGGTTAGTAGCTGATGGGCAAGTTCGCCGGCCCGTACCGATGCCTTTTCGGCTTCAACCAATGGCCTGTGAGACTTATGGGCGGGGTCAAGAAACATTTGCGCAAAAGATATGTTTCCCATGATTCCGGTCAGTATGTTGTTGAAATCGTGGGCAATGCCTCCGGCGAGAGCACCCAGTGATTCCAGCTTTTCAATTTTCAGCAGTTCCTTGTCACGTTCTTTGCGTTCGGTTATTTCTCGCGATATACCGTGGAACCCGGTGACTGCACCGTATGCATCACGCTTGGATGTGTAGCTTATTTCCACCCATATCCATCTGCCATCTTTACATTGGTGCTGGGCCTCAAAGGTCTGAGTGCCGAGCATTTTCCCCCGCTGTTCTGCCTCCAGCCTGATGCGAGCCATTTTTTGAAGCTCTGTGATCCCCTCTTCGTTGAGAAATTCAAAAACATGGCGGCCAATGACTTCGTCGGCCTTGAAGCCGCGCAATCGTTCGTCTGCAGGGCTGATATACGTAAAACGATAGTCACTGTCCAGTTGCCATATTACGTCTGACGCTTCCTCTGCCAACAGGCGGTAATGGACCTCGCTCTCCCGCAGTGCCTCCTCGGCATGCCTATGTTCCACGATCTCTTTTTCCAGTTCTTCATTAGTCCGTTGCAGTCTGGCGTTTGCTTCGGAAAGCTGACGTGTCCGTTCAATAACCAGCTCTTCCAGGAACTTGTTGCGTTCCTCCAGTTCCTGCATCGGATAGACTTCGCCGGCACGAACCAGATAGTAGGGAATGGAAATACTGCTGTGCGAGATTTTCCATCCTGTGGATTCGTTGCGAAAAATCAGCACCAGGCGGGCGGTCTCTCGTGACAGGATATGGTCTTTAATGGGGAGTTGAATGGTGAAAAAGCCGGTCGCAACAGCGATCGTATCAGCCAGTGACTGGATAGCAAGGTCCTTGAGTTTGATAGTAAGTGGCTCTTTGACCTGAGCAAAATCCTGACGGGTTATCGCGACCCATTCCTCCCGGTCTTTGACGAGAAAATCACCGCCACCGGTAAATCCTGAAAAGTTATCGCTGAAATACGTGGTAAGGAGGTCATCGCGGGATGAATACATCCTCAGGTAGTCATCGAACAGTTGCCTGATTTTATGATAATCGCTTGTATCCATAGATTGGTTCCTGCTTTTTCTGGTGTATGCGATAAAAGGATGAGAGATATTCTATGCTCTTTTTTGAAATGTTAAAAATAATTTTTACTGGTTTAAATATTTTTAAAGGATATGGGAAATGATGATCTGCCACCACGTATTGGTTAGAGTCAAACTAGCGTAGATAAAGTAACAGGGCAATAAAAAAGCTGGATGAAGGTTGGAAGTTGTAACAATTGTATCGTTGACATTTAATAGCTCCGAGAGCATCTACGGAAAGTTCCTCGTTAGCATGAGGTGTTTGCACATGCACAGGCTACTGCCCAAAAATGTCGAAAGACGCCAATGGGTATACCAGGTATTGCCGGATTATGGCTCTACTGAATGTAGCTGGTTTTTGGTACGTTAGAAGTTATAACTTCGTTATCGTACGTATCCTGTTTTTCTGGGCTTGAGTCTACGTTGTGCACTGCCGAAAACCTACGAGAGGGGAATCTCGCTTGTATTATTTATACGGTTACGATTTCCCTCGTGGCTGTTTTTATTTGGTGCAACATAAATTCAGGAAAGTGGTGGTTTTCAAATTGGAAAGTCTTAGTAGCGATTATACAATTGGTAAAGTTTGAAATAAACACCCCCTCCGGTGTCTCCTGTCTCCACCCCGTCACTTTTACAAATTGCTGCAACGCGAATTCTCAACCCACCACACCACCTTCGCCGCCGCCACCATCGCATCGCCCTGTCCACCCCTCCTCCTGTCTTTCCTCTTGACAAAATACCTCGGAAGCGCTAGAAAAAAGCTTCTTCGGGATGTAGCGCAGCCTGGTAGCGCACCTGCTTCGGGAGCAGGGGGTCGCAAGTTCAATTCTTGTCATCCCGACCATATACGTGTTAAAGGGGTTAGCCGATTATGCTGACCCCTTTTTTTGTATAAGGCATTCGTGTTTAACAGCGTGTCGATTTCAGTAACAGCGGCTTCGGCCGCATTTTGCAACAGGGCTATGCATGAATATCACTCCCACAATTAATCGCCGGCGCTGGGCAATTTTTGCTACCCTGGCGCTGATGTATATCATGGTCTATTTTTACCGTGTGTCGCTGGCGGTGGTAGCCGGTGATATTTCGCGCGAACTGCATCTGACCCCGGAACAGCTTGGAACGCTCTCCGGGGTGCTGTTCTACGTGTATGCCGTTGCGCAGCTCCCTCTTGGGCCGATGATAGACCGTTTGGGGAGCCGTCTGGTGATCAGCTGTTGCGGCGTTCTTACCACGCTTGGCGGGATACTGTTTTCGCAGGCCGATACGTTTGCAATCGCCATGATCGCCCGGGCTCTCATCGGTATCGGCACGGCATCGGTGTTGATGGCAACCTTTACACTTTTTAGCCACTGGTTCAGCAAGCAGGAGTTCGGGCGGGTCTCCGGCTTCATGGTGGCGATTGGGAACCTTGGCAATCTTACGGCCACGGCACCTCTGGCGCTGGCCGTCGGAGCCTTCGGCTGGAGGAATTCCTTTCTTGTCGCCGGGGTTGTGCAAGCGCTGGTGACGCTGCTGGTGTTTGTCAAGGTACAGGACAGACCGGGTGGAGCCTTTGTCCGGGAAGGGGACGTGGTACATCCAAAAATAAGCATGATGACGGCATGGGGTGATATTTTCGGAACCAGGGATTTCTGGCTATTGGGGATTCTTGCGTTTTCCTGGTATGGCAATTACCTGGCATTGCAGGCGTTGTGGGGAGGGCCGTATCTGATGGAGGTGCTGCATCTGTCGCGTGGGGCAACCGGCAGCATGCTGATGTTCACCTCGTTCGGGTTTATTGCCGGCAGCTCCTGTGTCGATGTGGTTGCCCGGCGCTTCTTCAGATCCTACAAGAAAACCCTGCTGGCGGGGCAATTGATGCTGTTGCTGTTGATGACGGCCTTTCTGGGGTGGGCGGAATCAATACCGCAGCCGCTGCTGGCGGGGCTGTTTTTTACCATCGGGATGGCCGTTTCCAGCGGAGTGATGATTTATCCGATTATCCGCTCCATGTTCCCGGTACGTATCGTCGGCACCGCGCTGACGTCACTTAATTTCTATGTATTGATGGGGGCTGCGGTGACACAACAGGTCATGGGGTACGTTGTGGGATCGTACGGCACGGTGGCAACCGGCATATCGGCTGCGGCGCTCCATACGGCGTTCATGTTTCCGATAGCAGGTCTGGCGCTCTCCATCGTTTTCTACTCACGAGCACGGGAGTATGGTCAGCTCAGCTGATGCCCTAATCCAGTTCCTCCCCCACCACTTCCATCTCGTCGGAAATTTCCTTCAGTGACGGATCGTTCTTCCGGAAAGCAACCACCAGCCAGTAGCAGAGCGCATATCCGGCCAGTGCGGCAAAAAAACCGATCACCGAACTCCCCAGAATAATCGCAGTGGCATACCCTTTGAGAGAACTCCACTCCAGGTTCCTCACCCGAAACACCGCCGGTGTGTTGCCAAGCATCATTTCGCCCAGTTTGTAGCTGGCGGCCAGAACCGGAACGACCGTCAGGGGGGTATTGGCCCAGGAGCCGGAGATGCAGGTCAGCTTGTTGAGGCGGAAGATAAAAGCCAATGCAATGGCCAGAAATGTGTGCAGACCGAAAAAGGGGGTAAAACTGATAAAAACGCCCACGGCGAAACCGGCGGAAATATGCCCGGGATGGGCATCCAGCGAAAGTATTTTTTTGAATTTCTGTTTGAGCTTGTCGATATTGATCATAGCGCTCCCGGTTGTCGGCAACTCTACGATTATGAAGTCCATTTTGTCAATTGAATAGACTTCCCGACCATGCTTATCTCTGATATAAGAAATAAATTGATTACGAAAGGAATTGACAGTATGAGCGAAACAACGATCGGAGTAATCGGCGGCAGCGGACTGTACGACATGGAGGGACTCGAACAGGTCGAGCGGATCAGGATTGAAACCCCCTTTGGCGACCCGTCTGACGAGTATGTCACCGGGGTACTGAACGGGGTAAAGATGGTCTTTCTTCCCCGCCATGGTCGCGGGCACCGGCTGCTCCCGTCCGAGGTCAACTATCGCGCCAACATCTACGGCATGAAGACGCTCGGTGTGGAGCGGATTATCTCCGTCTCTGCGGTCGGGAGCCTCAAAGATGCCATCGCCCCGGGGCATATCGTGATTCCGGACCAGTTTTATGACCGCACCAAAGGGGTCCGGAAGGATACGTTCTTCGGTGACGGCATTGTTGCCCATGCCGGTTTTGCCGATCCGGTCTGCGGCGATCTTTCCGACATACTTTACGCTGCCGCACGGAAAGCCGGGGCGACAGCGCACAAGGGGGGTACCTACATCTGCATGGAAGGTCCCGCCTTTTCGACCCGCGCCGAATCATTCTCCTACCTGGCGCTCGGTGCCTCCGTCATCGGCATGACCAACCTGACCGAAGCCAAGCTTGCCCGTGAGGCCGAGATCTGCTACGGCATCATCGCGCTTTCGACCGATTACGATTGCTGGCACGATTCGCATGAGGATGTCACTGTTGAAGCGATCATCCAGATCATCCATCAGAATGTGGCGATGGCCAAAAATATTATCCGTCATGCGGTGACGGCAATCGGCGGCGAGCGTAGCTGTTCGTGTGGCAGCGCCATGCAGTACGCGGTCATTACCGACCGTTCCTTCATTGCTGAAGAAACCAAACGGAAGCTGGCGCCGATTGTCGGGAAGTACCTGTAGCAACTGCCTGAAATACAACAAGAAGAGGCTGGTACCTGTACGGTGTCAGCCTCTTCTTTGTATGCACGCGGCAGGGCGCGTGGCGCGCCAGCGCCATCAAATCAGTCGTGGTAGCTGATTTGTGATCATGATATTGTGTGGTCAGTACTTCTGGTCGGCATAATCAACCCAGCCGCCAGCCAGGACCAGGGCCTTGTCAAATGGTGAAATCTCGAAGCTGAACGTCTTCTGCGCCCCGCCACCGCTCATAGTCAGGGTTCCAGCCTCAATGTCAATGCTCATCGTGGCATCTTCGTCGCCTGCGTGAGAGAAAATCTGGTCCAGATCCGCTGCGGGAAGTTCAATGGCCGCCATGCCGCAGTTAAACATATTCTGACGAAAGATACGTGCGAAAGATTCGGCAATTACGGCGGTAATGCTGTTGACCTCGAATACCCAGGGGGCATGTTCGCGGGACGAACCGCAGCCAAAGTTGGCACGGGAGACTATTACCCTGGCGTTTTTGGTCTTTTCTCCTTTCGGGTCGAAACCGGGCAGCTTCAGGTCTTCAAGGATATACGGTTTAAGATCTTCCTTGGTAATTTCGGTCAGATACTTGGCCGGGATGATTTCGTCGGTGTTGATGTCGCCGCGGTCAAGAAAAAGGACCGGGCCTCCGAAAGTTTTCATTATACAGACTCCTTATTAGAGGTATTTTCTTGGATCGGCAATCTTGCCTTCTATGGCGCTGGCTGCCGCTGTTGCCGGGGACATCAGGTGTACCATGCCCCCTTTGCCCATTCGTCCCATAAAGTTGCGGTTCGTGGTGGATGCGCATACTTCGCCCTCTGCCAGAACACCGTTGCTCATCCCCAGACAGGCGCCGCAGGTCGGATTGGTCACGCAGAAGCCGGCTTCCATGAAAATGTCGATCAACCCTTCATGGATTGCCTGCTGCTGGATTTTCGGGGTCGCCGGAGAGAGTATGCCGCGCACGTTCGGAGCAAGTTTGTGCCCTTTCAGAATCTGCGCGGCAATGCGCAGGTCTTCCAAACGGCCGTTGGTGCAGGAACCGATGTATATCTGGTCCAGCGGAGTGCCGGCCATTTCAGACACAGGCTTGACCTGATCCGGCTTGTAGCCGAAGGTAATCATCGGCTGCAGGGTGGCGACATCAATTTCAATCGTCTGGTCATATGCGGCGTCTGCGTCTGCACGCCATTGCGAGTACTCTGCCAGGGCTGCGTTCTTGTCGGCAAAATCTCCCTGGATAAAAGGCCACAGGTAATCGACCGTCGTCATGTCTGGCTGGCAGATGCCCGATGTGCCACCGGCTTCAATGGCCATATTACAGAGCGTCATGCGCGATTCCATTGTCATGGCTTCAATGGTGGAGCCGTGAAATTCCATGACCCGGTCAGTGGCTCCATTAACGCCTATTTTGCCGATGATGTGCAAGATGACATCCTTGGCGTAGACTCCCTTCGGAAGGGCGCCATTGACATTGAACTTGATTGTCTTGGGCTGGCGGAAGGCGCATACCCCTTTCAGGATGCCGACTTCCAGGTCGGTCGTGCCGATACCGGCGGCAAACGCGCCGAAAGCGCCGTGGGTACAGGTGTGTGAGTCACCCATAATCACGGTGTAGCCGGGACGGATGAAGCCACGTTCCGGGAAGAGGGCATGGCAGACGCCATTGGCGCCTATATCAAAGAAATCCTTGATATTGTGGCGGCGGGCCCAGTCACGCAATATTTTGGCCTGAGTCGCCGTTTTTGTATCCTTGCTGGGGGTGACATGATCAATAACCGCCTTGATCTTTGTTGGGTCAAAGACGCGGTCCTTGTCGCGCCGGATCAGGTCATCAATGGCAATTGGTGTTGTGATCTCGTGGCAGAGCACCGCATCCAACCGCAAAACTTTGGTACCGGGGAACGGTTCATTTACCAGGTGAGCATCGAATATTTTTTCTGCTGTTGTTTTACCCATTTTTTCAACCTCGCATGATTCAGTATTAAGGTATGCTTGTACCATAGCTGTCGGGAAAAAGTAAACCGGTGAACTTTTTTTTGATAAGGTAATATATGACGTGAAAAGCGGGTTTTTGCATAGAAAACTTTTGCAGGCATGGTATAACGGCACCATTATCATCCGATGCAACAGGGACATATACTATGAATAAGGAATTTCTTAAGACAATGCTCAAGTCGGTCCGGCAAGGGGAGCTTTCCATAGATGATGCTCTCCAGTCTTTGCGCCAGCTTCCTTTTCAGGATATCGGCTGTGCTCAGGTCGACCATCATCGCCACTTGCGTCAGGGGATGCCGGAGATGATCTTCGGCGAAGGCAAAACGGCGGAGCAGATTGTGGCAATTATTACAGCCATGGCCGACAGGAATGGAAATATTCTTGTTACCCGTCTTGATTCAGAAAAGGCGAAAAATGTTGTGCGGGCCTTTCCGGCGGCGCATTATCATGCCGAGGCTCGCTGTCTGACTCTTGTGTCTCTGCCGTCTGAACCGCGGGGCAGGGGGACAATCCTGGTCGTTTCAGCCGGGACCTCCGACATCCCGGTTGCCGCTGAAGCGCTGGTAACGGCTCAATTTCTCGGGAATCAGGTCGAACAGATCTATGATGTCGGCGTGGCCGGTATTCATCGGCTGCTCGCGCGTAGAGAACAATTGGCTGCTGCCGCAGTGATTATCGTGGTGGCCGGCATGGAAGGGGCGCTCCCGTCGGTGGTCGGTGGCCTCGTTGATAAACCGGTGATTGCGGTACCGACCTCGGTTGGATATGGCGCATCGTTTGGCGGCATCGCGGCGCTATTGGGAATGCTCAACTCCTGTGCCGCCGGGGTGACTGTCGTCAACATCGACAACGGTTTCGGTGCGGCCTGCGCCGCAAGCTTGATGAATCGGATATAAAATGAAAATCATCTATTTTGACTGCTATGCCGGGATCTCCGGCGACATGGCCGTGGGAGCGCTGCTTGATCTGGGGGTGCCGCTGGAATATCTGGAAACTGAACTTGCCAAGCTGGCGCTTCCTTCCGGTTCCTATGCCCTCTCAACCCGGCGTACTGAACGACGGCATGTGGCTGCGTTGAAGTTCGACGTAATGGTGCATGACCAGCATACCCACCGGCACTATGCCGGTATTGATGCGATGATCTCCGAAAGCGGTTTGTCTGATCCGGTCAAGCGAAAATCCCGACTGATCTTCCGTCGTCTGGCTGAGGCCGAGTCGCTGGTTCATGGGGTAGCGATTGAGGATGTGCACTTTCACGAA
Organism: Deltaproteobacteria bacterium; assembly: GCA_021781535.1. Classification (GTDB taxonomy): domain Bacteria; phylum Desulfobacterota; class Desulfuromonadia; order Geobacterales; family Pseudopelobacteraceae; genus JACRCG01. The sequence goes on from JAJXWO010000028.1 coordinate 15,927, forward strand.
GTTGGTGCGATTGATTCTATCGTCGATATCGTTGCTACTGCAATCTGTCTCGAATACCTTCAGGTAGAACAGATCTCCGTTTCTGCACTGCCGCTCGGAAGCGGTTTTGTCGAAACCGCCCATGGCTGCCTGTCTGTGCCGGCCCCGGCCACGGCCGAACTTTTGAAGGGAGTGCCGGTGCATGGCGAATGCGGCCCGGGAGAGCGGGTGACACCGACCGGTGCTGCCATTGTGGCGGCTCTGGCCGACAGGTTTGGCCAGCATCCGGTAATGATGCTGGAGAAAACGGGTCACGGTGCCGGAACGAAGGACTTTTCGGATTGTCCAAACATTCTGCGTGCTTTTCTCGGGAGGAGCGTTAAAGAAGATACGAGCGATAATGACGTGATTGTGGTTGAGACAAATATTGATGACTCCACTCCCGAACTGCTTGGGTACGCTATGGAGCGCCTCCTTGAAGAAGGGGTGATGGATGTGTTCTTTACGCCGATCCAGATGAAGAAGGGGCGTCCCGCTGTGATGCTGTCGTTTCTCTGTCGTTCGGAACAGCTTGATCAGCTGGCTCAGTTGTTGCTGGTCGAGACGTCAGCCATTGGGCTGCGGTATTACCGGGCAGATCGTGTTGTTCTGCAGCGGCGGGTTGTCGAGCAGCAGACTGAGTTCGGTCAGGTGCGGTTCAAGCAGGTTATTGATGCCGGCGGGAATGTATTGCGTGCATCCCCGGAATACGAAGATTGCCGCCGGATTGCCCGCGAAAAGAACATTCCCTGCCGAGAAGTCATGGAGCGGTTGCACGGTAAAGGAGTTTCTGAACCATGAGGATTTCAACGTTGAGCATCGGCGAAGAGTTGCTGTGTGGCCAGTTGACGGACACGAATGCCGGTACTATCGCCTCCAGATTGCTCCAGGAAGGGGTACGTGTCCAGCGGCATCTTGCGGTCGGTGACAACGAACAGGACATCATTGGGGCGCTGAACGATCTTGAACGGGTTAGTGACATAATTATCGTCACCGGGGGGCTCGGGCCAACGGCTGACGATTTGACCTCGCGGGCTGCGGCGCGCGCTACCGGCAGACGCCTGGTAATTAATGAAGAGGCCCGCAGTCATGTCCGGTTGATGTCGAGCAAGCTTGAAAATCTGATTTTGTGCCCCTTGAGCGACAAGCAGGCCATGATCCCGACCAAGTCAGCGCTGATTTCCAATCCGACCGGAACCGCCTGTGGTTTTCACCTGATGCACAACGGCTGCTTCATGTTTTTCATGCCGGGGGTTCCCGCAGAGATGACCGTCATGTTGCATGACACGGTTATCCCTTTCATCCTTGAGCGTGTGGTCCGAAAGCGCGCGATCCGCACCGTCAGTCTGAACCTGTTTGGACCGTGTGAGGCAGAGGTTGATGAGTTGTTGCTGGGAATCGCCCGGCCGGAACAGGGACTTACCCTTGGTATCTGTGTCACGTTTCCCTGGATGAAGGTGACATTGCGGGCTGAAGCGGACAATGGAGACGCGGCGAACGATCTTGTGGCGCCGGCAGCTCGTACCGTGCAGGAACGATTGAACGAGTACTGTTTCTCTTCAGGTGATATCAGCATGGATGAAGCGGTTGCAGAGTTGTTTCGTGAGCGGTGCTTGACGCTTTCGCTGGCAGAGTCGTGCACCGGTGGCCTGATCGCAAAGCGGATTACCGATATTCCGGGCAGTTCCCGGTATTTCTGCGAAGGTGTGGTGACGTACTCGAATAATGCGAAGCAACGGCTGCTGGGGGTCCCGGCAGATGTGCTGGACAACTGCGGCGCTGTCAGTTCCGAGTGCGCTTCGGCAATGGCCAAGGGCGTCCGGACTGTTTCCGGCAGCGATATGGGATTGTCGGTCACCGGGATTGCTGGGCCGGAGGGCGGGAGCGACGAGAAACCGGTCGGCACGGTCTTTATTTCGCTTGCAGCGCCAGACGGCTGCTGGACCAAGCGTTTCCAGTTCAGCGGGAATCGGGATGAGATTCGCACTCTTACCGCGTGGACGGCACTGGACTGGCTGCGGCGGTATCTGTTGAAGAGGGGACAGGCAGTATAGAATCAGCTGTTGGAGGGTGATGTGCCGGAACTCCCGGAAGTGGAAGTAACCCGCCGTCGGCTGGAGCGGGAATTGGTGGGGAAGAGCTTCACGCAGGTGGTGCTCCGCGTATCAAAACTCCGGCTTCCGCTGCCGGAGGAGCTCACGACGATCCTGCCGGGACGGATTGTGCGGAGCATTGAGCGGCGGGGGAAGTACCTGCTGTTTGACTGCGGGTGTGGCTGGCTGCTTGTGCATCTGGGGATGACCGGCTTTTTGCAGCTCCTTCGAGGTACACCTTTGCCGGGAAAACATGACCATCTCGATTTCGTTTTTGGAGACGGCCACCTGCTCCGTTTCCACGATCCGCGCAAATTCGGCAGTGTCACCTGGTTCACCGGCGATCCGCGGCAGCATCCGCTCCTGGCAGGGATCGGCCCGGAGCCGCTGTCCGGAGCCTTTGATGGCGAATACCTTTTTGATGCCGCCAGGGGGCGAAAGGTTGCCGTTAAGCAGCTGATTATGAATAGCACGGTGGTGGCCGGAGTAGGGAATATCTATGCCAACGAGGCGTTGTTCCGTGCCCGCATCCGCCCGGATCGCCCCGCCGGGACTCTGGATCCCACTGAGTGTACCGAACTGGCAGCAGCCATTCGTAACGTGCTGGAAAGATCAATCGGGGAGGGGAGTACCTACCGGGTAGCTGAGGAAACGGTTGCGTATTACCCTCAGAAATTCACGGTTTACGGCCGAGGCGGGAAGCCGTGTGTTCACTGCCAAAGGCCGCTTGACGAAATCAGGCTCGGTGGGCGGAGCACTGTTTTTTGCCGTAACTGTCAGGAGTAAATTTTAGAGTTTAAACTTTCCTACGACGTGTTGCAGTTCTTCGGCCACCCTGGACAATTCTGAAGATGCCGAAGCGGTCTCCGTTGCCTCGCTGGCGGTTTGCTGCACCACAGTGGTTATCTGCTGGATGTTGGTAGTGATTTCTCCCGTGGTAGCGGTCTGTTCTTCAGCTGCCGTTGCAATCTGGTTAACCTGCATGGTGACATCATTTATTTGCGAGAGTATCTGTTCCAGTGCCTGTCCGGACCTGATGGAATATTCGGTTCCCTTCTCAGCTTCTGCCACGCCTTCTTCAATAGCAGTTATCGCTCCCTTTGTTTCATTTTGGATCGCCTTGATCATCTCGCTGATTTCACGGGTGGCGCGAGTTGTGCGTTCGGCAAGAGCCCTGACTTCATCTGCAACGACGGCAAAACCACGACCCTGCTCACCAGCACGGGCTGCCTCGATGGCGGCATTGAGTGCCAGCAGGTTGGTCTGATCGGCAATATCCTCAATGGTACCAATAATCTGACCTATCTGGTCGGAGCGGTTGCCCAGCCCTTCAACTGTTTTTGCCGTATCTTTTACCCGTGCAGCAATGCGTTCCATACCGTTGGTCGCGCTCCTGACTGTATCTGCTCCCGAGCGGGCAGTGTCGCTGGCACGGTTTGAGTTATCGGCAGCGCTCAGGCAGCTATGGGCAATATCGTTTGAAGTAGCCGCCATTTGCTCGCTGGCTACGGCAACCGAATTTGTTTGCTGCGCAACTTTCTCCGTGCCGCTGGCAATTTTGCTTGCAGTTGTGTGGAGTCTGCCGGATGCCAGGGCCATCTGCTCTGACGTTTGTGAAATCTGTCCGATAATTTCACGCATGGTGCTTTGGACGGTGTTGATCGAACGGATTATAACGCTGATTTCATTATTGCGTTTGGCGGCTATTTTCTGGGTCAGGTTGCCTTCCGCCATGCAGGTGAGATAGGCGATGATTCTTTGCAGGGCGTCGTTGACTGACCAGAAGAGCAGGCCGCTGAAAACCATGCCGAACAGTACGAATGTGGCTGTAGAGATGATGGAAACAGTCGGAGAAAGCATACGCCCTGCAACAACAGCAAAGACGATGCAAAAACTGTAGCATAAACAGAGCAGAATGATGCGGGTGCGGATCTTCAGGCTTAGATAAATGTCTAACAGAAAATTCATGACGGTACCTCTGTAAATAGTTGGGTGCGAAATTAAATATGTACGTTACCTCATCTACGGAGTTGAGGCAGGATTAGCTGCCTTTATCCAATGGGTAAGCGAGGTACTTTATAACATGGATTTATTGAGATCCCAAATGATAATTGCAGATCGGCATCTGCCATAAACCCGAGATAACTGGAATATCATGACAGCAGGGTTCGATAAAACCTTGCGATACATCCGGTGAATATGTTATTTTTCAATCCTTTTAATCTACACACCCCATTCTTCAGGAGATACCTACTTATGGCTGAGAAAAACAACGCGCTCGAGAAAAACAAGGCGATTGAACTGGCCCTGAGTCAGATTGAGAAACAGTTTGGCAAGGGCGCTATTATGCGGCTCGGCAATGACGAGGCACTTCCGGGGGTGGAAGCGATTTCTACCGGCGCCATATCGCTTGACATGGCGCTGGGAGTCGGCGGCGTTCCGCGCGGCAGGGTGATTGAGATATATGGCCCGGAATCGTCAGGGAAAACGACGCTGGCGCTGCATATAATTGCTGAGGCACAAAAGACCGGGGGAATAGCCGCCTTTGTGGATGCCGAGCATGCACTCGATATCGGCTATGCCCGCAAGCTGGGCGTTAAAACCGATGACCTGCTGGTTTCTCAGCCGGACACCGGTGAACAAGCGTTGGAAATTGCTGAAACTCTGGTAAGAAGCGGCGCGATTGACGTATTGGTTGTTGACTCGGTGGCCGCCTTGGTACCCAAGGCCGAGATCGAAGGTGATATGGGCGATTCCCATATGGGACTGCAGGCTCGCCTGATGTCCCAGGCGTTGCGCAAGCTGACCGGCATCATTAGCAAGTCGAACTGCTGCGTGATCTTTATCAACCAGATCCGTATGAAAATCGGCGTCATGTTCGGCAACCCGGAAACAACCACCGGCGGTAACGCTCTTAAATTCTATGCTTCGGTTCGTATGGACATCCGCAAGATCGCGACGCTGAAGCAGGGGGATCAGATCATCGGTTCCCGCACCCGGGTAAAGGTTGTCAAAAACAAGGTTGCACCGCCATTCAAGGAAGTCGAATTCGATATCCTTTATGGTGAAGGTATTTCTCGCACCGGCGATGTGCTTGATCTGGCCGTTGATAAAAATATCGTCGAAAAGAGCGGCGCCTGGTACTCCTACGGCAAAGAGCGTATCGGCCAGGGGCGCGAAAATTCACGCACATGGTTGACCGAACATCCTGAAACGCTGGCTGAAATTGAAGGCACGCTGATGGATCTGCTCAAGCCGGCACCGGTACCTGACAAGGCTAATAAGGCAGATAAGGCGGTATAGCAACGGAGGTAGGCTGTGGAACTGAACGAGATACTCACAATTGCGTTTAAGGCCAAGGGTTCCGATATTCACATCAAGACCGGGCTGCCGCCTATCGTACGGATTGATGGCCGACTGCATCCGATCCCCAACGCGGCGCGCCTGTCTCCCGACTTCGTTTCCGACACCGCCTTGTCGATGATGAATGATCGTCAGCGGCGCATGTTTGAGGAAAACTTTGAAGTCGATCTGGCATATGCCGTGCCGGGGTTGGGAAGATTCAGGGTCAGCGTCTATCGTCAGCGCGGCACTGTCGCAATGGTTTTTCGTTCGATTGCCTTTATTATTCCGACGCTGGAGGGGCTCAACCTGCCGCCGGTCATGCAGAAAATCTGCCGGGAGGAACGGGGGTTGATCCTGGTGACCGGGACAACCGGTTCCGGCAAGTCGAGCACCCTTGCGGCCATGGTAGACTGCATCAACAGCCAGCGTACCTGCAACATTATCACTATTGAAGACCCGGTTGAATTTTTGCATCGCGACAATAAGAGTATCATCAGCCAGCGCGAGGTCGGCACCGACACACCTACTTTCTCTGCCGCCCTGAAAGGGGCGTTGCGCCAGGATCCTGATGTAATCCTCGTTGGAGAAATGCGCGATTATGAAACGATCGAAACGGCGATGACCGCCGCCGAGACCGGCCATCTGGTCATGTCCACCCTGCACACGATGGATGCGGCGGAAACGATCAACCGTATTATCGGTGTTTTCCCACCCTATCATCAACGCCAGGTTCGTATCCAGCTGGCAAGCATTATCAAGGGGGTAATTTCCCAGCGGCTGGTGCCGAAGTCAGACGGCAAGGGGCGTGTGCCGGCGGTTGAGGTTATGCTGGCGTCCGCACGTGTCAGAGAGTGCATTGATGACAAGGACAAAACCAAGCAGTTGAATGACGCTATTGCCCAGGGCTTTGTCACCTATGGTATGCAGACCTTTGATCAGTCGCTGATGCGGCTGTATACAAACAAACTGATTACCTATGAAGAAGCGCTTCGGCAGAGTTCGAATCCCGATGATTTTGCCCTCAAAATATCCGGTATTTCATCAACCTCGGACGCTTCCTGGGAGGGGTTTGAAAATAGCCCCGATGACCCTGCTGCAGAGCCGGACAAGCTTGATATTGAAAAATACTGAGCCGTTGACGCCTGACCAGATGTACCAGTATGCTTTGCGGCTGCTGACCGGTCGAGATTATACCGTTGCCAGAATAAGGCGAAAGATGGCAGCGCGGGAAATGACCGGGGCGGATCTCGAAGCGGTCATTACACGCCTGCAGCGGGAGGGATGGCTGGATGACAGCCGCTACGCCGAACGATTTGCAGAATCGGCGCTTTCCTCGGGTCGTTATTACGGTGCCCGCCTGCGTATGGAGATGCGCCGCAGAGGATTCTCCCCTGAGGTCGTTGATGAAACCCTTGCACCTCTCCTGGCGGAGAGTGATGAACTTTCCGAGGCCAGGTCGGCGGCAGAGCGACGCTACCCCGGTTTTTCCTATTCTGCGGCGAGCGATCGCGACAAAAGACGCGTAGTCGGTTTTTTGCAACGCCGCGGGTTCGGGTTTTCCGCGATTATGAGGGCTTTGCGGACTGAAGAATGAATTCCGGTTTTTCCGCGAGGCCATCGCGGCGATACATATAACCAAAACGAGGGCATCAATGACAGGTACAGAAATTCGAACATGCTTTCTGCAATATTTTGCCGACCGGGGGCACACGATTGTTCCCAGTTCGGGGATTCTGCCCAAGAACGATCCGACGCTGATGTTTGCCAATGCCGGCATGAACCAGTTCAAGGACTGTTTTCTCGGGCTGGAGGATCGTGGCTATAACCGGGCCGCCAGTTCTCAGAAATGTGTGCGGGCAGGCGGCAAGCATAACGATCTGGAAAATGTCGGCCGGACGGCCCGTCATCACACGTTCTTTGAAATGCTGGGGAATTTTTCCTTTGGTGATTATTTTAAAAAAGAAGCGATCGCCTATGCCTGGGAGTTTTTGACCAAAGAACTGAAGCTGGATAAAAACCGTCTGTATGTAACTGTTTACACCGATGATGACGAGGCGGCCGACATCTGGCACCTTCAGGAAGGGGTCCCGCTCGAGCGGATTTTCCGCTTCGGAGAAAAGGATAATTTCTGGTCAATGGGTGACACCGGGCCGTGTGGCCCCTGCAGCGAGATTTTCTATGACCAGGGGGCTGCAGTCGGCTGCGGTCGTCCCGAATGCACCGTCGGCTGCGATTGTGATCGGTATATGGAAATCTGGAACAACGTATTCATGCAGTTTAACCGGTCAAGTGACGGCGTCCTGACGCCGCTGCCAAAACCGTCCGTCGATACCGGCATGGGTCTGGAACGCATCTCGGCTGTTATGCAGGGGGTCAGCTCCAACTACGATATCGATATCCTGCAGGGGATTATCCGCCACATCGAGCGGCTCTCCGGCAAGCGGTACGGTGCCGATGAGAAGGATAACGTCTCGATGCGGGTTATCGCCGATCATGCCCGGGCGGTGACGTTCCTGATCTGTGACGGTGCGCTTCCCTCCAATGAAGGACGCGGGTACGTCTTGCGGCGAATCATGCGCCGGGCGGCACGCCATGCCAAGATGCTCGGCTGCGCCGAGCCGATGCTCTACCACATGGTTGATGCGGTGCGGGAGGTCATGGGTGATGCGTATCCGGAACTGCAGGAGCGCGAAGAGTATATCAAGAAAGTTGTTCTGAGCGAGGAGCAGCGCTTTGCAGAAACCCTTGATCGGGGGCTGGCTATTCTCAATGATGAGGTTGCCGCCCTGCGGAACACAGGAATGACCGTCATTACCGGTGAAGTCTTGTTCAAGCTGTACGACACGTACGGATTCCCGACCGACCTGACCGCCGATATTGTCGAGAGTGAAGGTTTTACGATCGACGAAGCCGGCTTCGAGCTTTGCATGGAACGGCAGCGGGCACAGGCCCGTGAGCATTGGAAAGGATCCGGGGAAGAAGGGATTGCCCAGGTCTATAAGGAACTGCACAATAACGGAGTCCGCGGCCAGTTTGTCGGCTATGATGAAATGTCGACCTATGCTCCTGTGCTGGCTATTATCCGGGACGGAGTGCCTGTCGACGCGGCTGTCGCCGGTGATTCTGTTGCGGTGATCACGGAACGGACCCCCTTCTATGGTGATTCGGGCGGCCAGAAAGGCGACTGCGGGACGCTCTCAACCGGTCATGCACATCTGGATGTAACTGGTGCGAGCCGCCCCTTTGTCGATATGGTAGTACATCACGCTGTCGTAACGGAAGGAGTCATCAAATCCGGCGATGCCGCTGATTTGAAGGTGTCCCGCACGGAGCGTGAAGCCACCTGCCGCAATCATACCGCGACGCACTTGTTGCAGAGTGCACTGCGCCACGTGTTGGGCGAGCATGTCAAGCAGGCCGGCTCTCTGGTTTCACAAGGGCGACTTCGTTTTGACTTTACCCATTATTCCGCGGTGACGGATGACGAGCTGCGCCAGATTGAAACGATTGTGAACAGCTTCATTATGGCTAATGATCCGGTGGTAACCCGCGAGATGGAAATTGTTGAAGCGATTGAGGCGGGGGCCACGGCACTCTTCGACGAAAAATATGGTGATTCTGTTCGCGTTGTGAGAGTCGGAGACGTCAGCATGGAGCTGTGCGGCGGAACTCATGTGCACGCTGCAGGTGATATCGGGCTGTTCAAGATCGTGTCAGAGGCGGGGATCGCTGCCGGGGTGCGCCGTATCGAGGCTTTGACCGGCTTCGGGGCGCTCGACTTCGTCCGGAAGATGGAGGATGAGCAAAGGGAGATAGCTGCATTGCTCAAGGCGGAGGCGGGCAATTCGCGCGACCGGCTTGAAAAACTGCTGGCACGGCAGAGAGAGTTGCAGCGTGAGATTGAAACGCTGCAGGCAAAGCTTAACGTTGTTGCTTCCGGAGATCTGCTGTCGCAGGCGACCCTGGTACAGGGTGTCAAGTTGCTTGCCGTACAGGTGCAGGTTGAGGATATAAAGGCGCTGCGTGACCTGTCGGACACGTTGAAAGATCGCATCGGCGAGGGCGTGATTGCGCTTGGAGCCGCCATCGGCGGCAAGGCAAATCTGCTGGTAACCGTTACCAAAGGCTTAAGCGGGTCCATCAAGGCCGGCGATATTATCAAGCAGATTGCGCCGCTTGTTGGCGGCAGCGGCGGCGGCAAACCGGAACTGGCCCAGGCGGGTGGAAGCAACCCGGAGAAGCTGGAAGAAGCGTTGGCAGCGGTTTCGACAATCCTTTCGGGGACGGGAAAGTAAACGATGAAACAATTAATTGATAAAGCGAATACATTGATGGAGGCGTTGCCGTACATTCGACGTTTTGCCGGGAAGACGTTTGTTATCAAGTATGGCGGTCATGCCATGGCCGATGAAAAGCTGAAGGAGTCGTTTGCCCTGGATATAGTTCTGCTCAAGTCACTGGGGATCAACACCGTTATTGTTCACGGTGGCGGTCCGCAGATCAATGAGACCTTGAAGCGGTATGGCATCGTATCCGAATTCGTGCGCGGCATGCGTGTGACGGATACGGAAACGATGCAGGTGGTCGAAATGGTGCTTGCCGGCCAGGTTAATAAAGAGGTCGTAGGGTATCTCAATCAGCATGGCGGCCGAGCGGTGGGGCTTTCCGGCAAAGACGGCACGCTGCTTCTGGCAAAAAAGCTGCTGCAGGAGGTCAAGAACGACAACGGCTCTGTTGAAATGGTTGATATCGGGTATGTCGGCGATGTCGTAAAGGTTAATACCGATCTGATTAGCACCCTTGAACAGGGAAAATATATTCCGGTTATCGCACCGATTGGTGTCGGACTGGCAGGGGAAAGCTACAACATCAATGCCGATCTGGTGGCCGGCAGGGTTGCTGCGGCTCTTAATGCTGAAAAACTGATTCTGCTGACCGATATAAATGGCGTGAAGGACAAAAACGGCACTCTGCTGGAAAGCATATCGGTCGCCGATCTGCACCGTTTAATTGAGGAAGAGGCAATCACCGGCGGTATGATCCCCAAGGTCGTTTGCTGTGCCGATGCTCTCAAGGAAGGGGTTAAAAAGGCACACATTATTGACGGCCGTATGGAGCACGCCGTGCTTCTTGAAATTTTCACCGATGTTGGCATCGGGACGGAGATAACCAAATGAACTCACAGCAATGGGTTGAAAAATCAGACAAATACATCATGAGAACCTATGGCCGCTACCCGATTGTTCCTGTCAGGGGAAAAGGCTGCACGTTGTGGGATGCAGACGGCACGGAGTATCTGGACTTTTTGGGCGGTGTTGCGGTTAACAATCTGGGGCATTGTCACCCGAACGTTGTCGCTGCTCTTCAAAAGCAGGCCGCCGAGCTGATTCACTGCTCCAACTATTATCAGATCCCCCAGCAGATTGAACTGGCGGAACTGCTCTGCAATCACTCGTTTGCCGATAAGGCATTCTTCTGCAACAGCGGTGCCGAGGCGAATGAAGCAGCCATCAAGCTCGCCCGTAAATACAGCCGCGACACCTATGGTCCGGAACGCTACGAGATTATTACCGCAGCAGATTCATTTCACGGCCGCACCATGGCTACGGTCTCGGCGACCGGCCAGGAGAAAGTACAGCGCTTCTTTGATCCGCTCCTCCACGGTTTCAAACATGTCCCGTTTAATGATGTGGCCGCGCTTGAAGCGGCCGTAACGCCCACCACCTGTGCCATCATGCTGGAGCCGATTCAGGGCGAAGGCGGCGTCAATATGCCGTCGCCAGGTTATTTTAAGGCGGTCCGGGAAATCTGCGATCGCCACGGCCTGCTGCTGATCTTCGACGAGGTTCAGGTAGGGATGGGGCGCACCGGTAAACTGTTTGCCTATGAGCATTTTGACGTGACACCCGATATCATGACCCTGGCCAAGGCGCTGGCCGGCGGGGCACCTATCGGCACGATGCTGGCCCGGGATAAATTTGCTGCGGCCTTTGTCCCCGGCACCCACGGATCAACGTTTGGCGGCAACCCGCTGGTTTGCGCCGCTGCTATCGCCACGGTCAGGACGATTCTTGAGGATGGTCTGCTCAATCGCTGTGAGGAGATTGGTGAATACCTGACAGGCGAACTTGAAATTCTCGGGAAGAAATACCCTTTTTTCAAGGAAGTTCGTGGAGTAGGGCTGATGATTGGCATGAGTCTGACTATTCCCGGTGCCGAGATCGTCAAGAAAGGGCATGAACGGGGAGTGCTGCTCAACGTGACTCACGATACAGTGCTTCGTTTTGTGCCGCCGCTCGTGGTTACCAAACAGGAAATTAATGCAATGATTGCAATCCTCGACGGCATTTTTGCAGAAGTAAAAGCATAGGAGATAGTAATGACGCGACATTTTCTGGCGTTGCACGATTATACGAAAAATGAACTGGATGCCCTGCTGGCCCTTGCCGCTGAGCTGAAGGCAAAGCAGAAGGGTGGCATTCCGCACAGGTTGCTGGATGGCAAGACCGTCGCGCTGATTTTCGAAAAGTCTTCGACCCGTACAAGAGTTTCGTTCGAAGTGGGCGTCTTTCAGTTGGGCGGTCACGGTCTGTTCATGCCGTCGGCCAATTCCCAGATGGGTCGCGGCGAGCCGATCAAGGATAGCGCCCGAGTCATGTCACGCTACTGCGACGGGATAATGATCCGCACCTTTGGGCAGGAGATCGTCGATGAGTTTGCGAAATACTCTGAAATTCCGGTCATCAACGGCCTGACCGATCTGTTCCACCCCTGCCAGATCATGGCCGATCTGCAGACGGTGATTGAGCACAAGGGAACGTATGCCGGGCTGACCTTTGCCTGGGTGGGTGATGGCAACAACATGGCCAACACCTGGATCGAAGCGGCAGCAATCTTCGGCTTTGAGTTGCGCCTTGCCTGCCCTGCGGGGTACGAGCCGGATCGGAAGGTCATGGCATGGGCTCAGGCCACAGCTCCCGGCCTGGTTTCGCTGACGACTGACCCGAAGGTGGCGGTGGCCGGAGCGGATGTCATTAACACTGATGTCTGGGCCAGCATGGGGCAGGAGTCGGAACAGAAAGAGCGGGAAAAGGCTTTTGCCGGTTATTGTCTGGATGATGCCCTGCTGGCACTGGCAATGCCGGACTGCAGTGTACTTCATTGCCTGCCGGCGCACCGCGGCGAGGAAATATCCGATTCGGTCATCGAGGGGAAAAACTCTGTCGTCTGGGATGAGGCGGAAAACAGGCTGCATATACAGAAGGCTATCATGGCCACGTTAATTAAATAATTTCTGAAACCAAAGGAGACGAAGCGCATGGCAATTACCAAGAAACAGGAAATCAAAAAGATTGTTCTGGCATATTCGGGTGGTTTGGACACCTCCATCATCCTGAAGTGGCTGAAAAACGAGTACGGCTGCAAAGTTGTCGCCTTTTCTGCTGATTTGGGGCAGGGGGAGGAGCTGGACCCGGTCCGCGAAAAGGCACTGGCCACCGGTGCCGACAAGGTTTACATCGACGACCTGAAAGAGGAGTTCGTGCGCGACTTCGTGTTTCCGATGTTCCGCGCCAACGCCATCTACGAAGGGCACTACCTGCTCGGTACCTCGATCGCCCGGCCGCTGATCGCCAAACGCCAGATGGAGATCGCCGCGAAGGAGAAATGCGATGCCGTTTCCCACGGCGCCACCGGCAAGGGGAACGACCAGGTCCGTTTCGAGCTGGCCTACTATCATTTCAACCCGGCCATCAAGGTCATCGCTCCGTGGCGTGAGTGGGACCTGAACAGCCGTCAGGCTCTGATCGAATATGCAAAGAAAAATGGTATTCCAATCCCGACTATCAAGAAACGCCCCTGGTCGTCGGACCGCAACCTGCTGCATATCTCTTTTGAAGGTGGTATCCTGGAAGATACCTGGGCCGAGGCACCGGAAGAGATGTACGTCCTGACCAAGTCACCGGAGAAGGCGCCCAACAAGGCGCAGTACGTGGAGATCGAGTTCAGGAACGGCAATGCCGTGGCGGTTGACGGCGAAAAGATGACCCCGGCACAGCTCCTGGCGCATCTCAACTTCCTCGGCGGCCAGCACGGCGTCGGCCGTGTCGACCTGCTTGAAAATAGATCAGTCGGCATGAAGTCGCGCGGCGTCTACGAGACTCCCGGCGGCACGATTCTGCGAGAAGCACATTCGGCCGTCGAACAGATTACCATGGACCGTGAAGTGATGCGCATCCGCGATGGGCTGGTTCCCGAATATGCCAAACAGATCTATGCCGGCTACTGGTTCTCTCCCGAGCGTCAGATGCTGCAGACGTTGATCGATGATTCCCAGAAATGCGTCAACGGCGTGGCCCGAGTCAAGCTCTACAAAGGGCTCTGCCGTACTGTTGGCCGCAAGTCCGAGAGTGATTCGCTCTTCAATCTGGATTTTGCCACTTTTGAAAAGGATCAGGTTTTCAACCAGGCCGACGCCGAAGGCTTCATCAAGATCAATTCGCTGCGCCTGCGCATCCGTTCGCTGATGAATGCCAACAGGAAGAAATAGGGATTGACGAAGAAGCGCTACAAGAAAGAACACATCGTCACCTCTGTTGTGGCGGTGATCGTGGACGATGATGGGCGGGTGCTCCTGACTAGGCGGAGCATCCCCCCCTTCCAGGATATGTGGGTCATGCCGGGCGGCAAGATTGATCTCGGTGAACCGATTTTTGAGGCGCTGAAGCGGGAAGTGCATGAAGAGGTGGGGCTGGAGATAGATGTCAACGACTTGATTGACGTTTTCGAACACCTTACCCCCGGGGAGGAAAATTGTCATTTCGTGATCCTCTATTACCGCTGTCGTCCCCTCTATTGTGATGTTGTCCACAACGAGGATGAAGTCGCCGAGGCCGTATGGGTTCCCCGGCACGAACTGGCCGGCTATGCCATGCCCGCCGGTGCACGGTATATCCTCGGGAAGGTGTTCCCGGAAATTTCTTCTCACACTATAGTGAACGACGTTGATGCCTGAAATAATTGATAAAAAAGTAAACCTCGAATTTCCCCTGGGGCACCACCTGCACTGCATGGTCGCCCAGATACCTAATCACCTCAAGCGGGCGGATGTCGGCTTCTGCTTGGTGGATCCGGAAGAAAAGTGGCGCCTGGTCAGCTCCGTGCTGGATCTGGTGGCGACCGGAGAAGGGAACCTGAAGAAGCTCCATTTTCTGCTGTTTCCGGAATCGAGCCTGCCTGCCTCCCGCTTTGACGATATACTGGCGGCAATCGAACAGCGCTTCCGCCCGAACACGGTAACGGTGTTCGGCGTCGAACATATCCGGCTGCGCGAGTACCGCCTCCTGCTCGAACGTTTCCGCGAGGATAACGGCGAGGCGATCGCTTTTGTGGACCATGATATCGATTCTGGCGATGTACTGGATATGCCGGTCAACTGGTGCTGCGTCGCCGTCAAGGAAGCCGACGGCCGGTTGCGGGTTTTTCTTGAGGCAAAAAGCCACCCCTTTCGCGGTGAGGAGTACATAGACGCATTTCATGACCTGTACCGTGGCCGGCATTTCTACTTGTTCCGCAGTCGTCCGGCGTGCTTCAATTTCATGGCCATCATCTGTCTGGATTACCTGTATCGCGATCTGTATACGTCGAACATACGGCAGATTATCGACCACGCCAACAAGCTCTTTTTTACAACCCGGCAGGGTTTGGATGCCCTGTTTGTGATCCAGTGCAACCCCAAGCCGGAACATCGTGCGTATCGAGACGTGATCAGCGGCTTTTACGGTGAATATCTTGAGGATACTCCGGGAGTGCGCGAGACGGTAACCGTTTTTGGCAACGCGTCGGAGGAAAGCAGGATCGAAAATTCTTCCGCCGATCATGCATTTGGCAATTCTTATGTGGTAATCAATCATAATCACCGTTTGGCGCAGGTCAGCTTCTCGGAGTTTGCTACGGATGATTTTGGTGGTGCGCCGGTCTGCCGCTTGCGTTTCAGCAAGGGAACGAGACTGCTCTATTTCAACCTGCCTCCGCAGCACGAGATTGACCCGCGTACAACGCGGGTGCCGCTCAAGGTTCATGCCATCATGGCAGTTGATGAGTCCGGTGTGTGGCGCAAGATCACGGTTGATGAACCAGCGGCAGAGTACGAAATAGAACGGATCACTGATGCCTGAGACAGCATGGCGATAGAATTCGGCTGTTTCGCACCTCAGTCGAGTTACAAACATTTATACCTATTCCGGCAGTAAATTAATGCCGGTAAGCACGTATCCCGTTTTTCAACGTCAGGAGATAAGTATGTCAAAAGATAAACTCTGGGGCGGACGTTTCACCCAGCCCACTGATAAATTCGTGGAGGAGTTCACCGCGTCCATCGACTTCGACAAACGCCTCTATCATCAGGATATCCGCGGTTCCATCGCCCATGCCCGCATGCTGGGCAAACAGGAGATCATTCCGCTGGAGGATGTGGAGCAGATTGTCCATGGCCTGCAGAAAATCCTGGCGCAGATTGAAGAGGGCGCGTTTGATTTTTCCATTGGTTTGGAAGATATCCACATGAATATCGAAGCCCGTCTCTCGGCTGCTATCGGTGAAGCGGGAAAGCGTCTGCACACCGGGCGGTCACGCAACGATCAGGTGGCGCTGGACATCCGGCTCTATCTGCGTGATGAGATTGTTGAGATCTCAACCTACCTCGACCTGCTGATCGATGCCCTGTTGAACCAGGCCGAAGCTAATCTGGATACGCTTATGCCCGGTTTCACCCATATGCAGACCGCTCAGCCGATCCTGTTCGCGCACCATCTGATGGCGTATGTCGAGATGTTCAAGCGTGACAAGGGGCGTCTTGATGACTGCCTGAAACGGGTGAATGTCCTTCCGTTAGGAGCCGGAGCACTGGCCGGTACAACATTTCCGATTGACCGTGACTATGTTGCCGAACAGCTTGGTTTTCAAGCGATCACCCACAATTCGCTGGATGCTGTCTCGGACCGGGATTTTGCCATTGAGTTTTTGGCGGATGCCTCCATTGTAATGATGCATCTGTCCCGGTTTTCGGAAGAGTTGATTATCTGGTCTACAAGTGCGTTTCAATTTATCGAGTTATCAGATGGCTTCTGCACCGGTTCGTCCATCATGCCTCAGAAAAAGAATCCGGATGTTCCGGAACTGGTTCGGGGGAAAACCGGCCGGGTGTATGGGAATCTGATGGCGTTGCTGACTACCATGAAGGCCCTGCCGCTTGCCTACAACAAGGATATGCAGGAAGATAAGGAGCCGCTCTTTGATACGATTGACACACTCAAGGGGAGCCTCAAAATATTCGCAGATATGATCCGTGAGATGCGCGTCAACACTGAAAATATGCGTAAGGCCGCCGGGCAGGGATTCTCGACGGCAACGGACGTTGCCGATTATCTTGTGCGCAAGGGACTTGCCTTCCGCGACGCCCACGAGGCGGTCGGCAAAGCGGTTGCATACTGTGTCGAAAACCAGATGGATATCGTCGACCTTTCGTTGGCTGAGTGGCAGCTTTTTTCGGGCAAGATCGATACCGATATATTTGAATGCTGTACCGTCGAAGCAAGTGTCAATGCCCGTAATGTTCCGGGTGGAACAGCTCGTGAGCGTGTATGGAGTGAAATCCAGAACGTGCGAGCGGGAAACTGATTCACCATGTATTGTGATTTTTTCGGTTTTTCAGAAAAACCATTCACAATTACACCAAATCCACATTTTGTGTTTTTGAGTAGTATTCACCGCGAAGCGTTTGCCCGTTTACTGTATGGCGTTGATAGTCATGCCGGCTTTATCGCCTTGACCGGTGAAGTTGGAACCGGTAAGACCACGATGCTTCGCACTCTGTTAACTCAACTCGACCCAGGCAGGTATACAAGCGCACTTATTTTTAATCCCTGTATGTCAGGAGAACAGCTTTTGGCGGGCATTTGCCGGGAGCTTGGTGTTGAAGCTGGCGAAAAAAACCGATTTGGGTATCTTGATGCACTCAACGGTTTTCTGATTGAACAAAATCATGCCGGACGGACGGTTGTTCTTGTGATCGATGAAGCGCAGAATCTGGAACCGGACGTATTGGAACAGGTGCGCATGATCTCAAATCTGGAAACGGAGCGGGACAAGTTGATCCAGATTATACTTGCCGGACAACCGGAGTTGAATGATGTCCTCCAGCGCCATGATCTGCGCCAGCTCAACCAGCGCATTACTGTTCGCTGCAGGCTGACGCCCATGAAGCTTGAAGATACGTTTCAGTACATCAACCACCGTCTTAAGATGTCCGGCAGCCGCATTCCGGGGATTTTTACGCGGGGGGCGGTCAAGCGCATCTATCATTTTTCACGCGGCATCCCCCGCTTGATAAATGTTGCGTGTGAACAGGCGCTGGTTATGGCCTGGACCTGTGAGATGTTGTCAGTTTCACCTTCAATTGCTGCGGAGGTTATCGCGGAACTTCAACCGGCGGAAGAGCGTAAAGGGCTCTGGTCCCGTATTTCCCAACGGCTGTTTGCCGGAAAGTGATCTGACTGTATGAGCTATATTCTTGATGCTTTAAAAAAAATTGAACATGAAAAGAATAAGAAAGCCCTTCCGGGAGGGAAAATCAATATTACCGGTGATCTCTTTAAAGAGCTGAAACAATCACCACCTCGGTCCGGAATCTGGAAGATTGTTGTTCTTGTTGTTGTGGCATCGCTGGTAACATGCGCAGGCACCTGGTTTCTCCTTCGAGGGGACAGTAAAAAAAATACCGCAGATACTCGACCTGTTGCTCCTCCGACTGTTGCTGTCGTGAAACCTGTGAAAGTCCCGGGTATTCAGGTGCCGGCTCAGACGCAATCAACGTCGGTTTCCGTACCTCATGCACCCCCGCCTGCTCCCGTTCCTGTTCGTACGGTGAATAAAAGAGCAGAAATAATTCCGGATGATGATGCTTTTGTCAGGAAAGGACGGCGATCAAAAAAACAAAAAAATGTGGAATCAGCCCCGCTGCCACGACAAACAGTCACAGTGGTGCCGGCACCTGGCGATATCAAACTGTCCGGGATTGCCTGGCAAGAGGCGCGTGCCGCGCGAAGAGCAGTTATCAACGGTTTTTTGCTTAAAGAAGGCGATATTGTTTCGGGCGCTAAAATTACTGACATTCAGGAAAATGTGGTTCGATTCTCGTCCGCCGTCGGGACATTTGAGATAAAACTTGGTGCGCTAGTGCCGACAGAGGTAAAACGATGAATGGAGTCGAGCGAACGGCTCTTGTTCTTGGCTTGTCCATAGTGGCATCAGGCTGCGGCAGGAAAGGACCGCTGATTTATCCCGACATGCTAGTGCCTGCGGCTCCTGCTGCTGTTACCGCCCAACAGAGCGGTTCTGCCGTAAAGCTTCAGTTTGTAATCCCTGACAAGAATCGGGCAGGACGTCCGGTGAGGGATGTCGCGGGTGTGAAAATCAGCAGACGGACGACAGAAGCTGACCAAGCAGATGTCTGCCCCTCCTGTATGAATGATTACAGATTGTTTCAAACACTCTATGTTGAGCACCTGCCTGCCAATGCCCAGCGTTATGGAAATCTCGTCGTGGTTATTGACGGTGATGTGAGTGCAGGAAGTACCTATTCATACAGCGTTCTTCCCTTTACTACCGGTAACGTAGATGGCGCTTCGGCTCAAACAGGAGCCGTGAGCGTTGTCGCGGCACTCCCCGCCCCTCTCTTGAAGATAGAATCCCTCCCGACAGAGCTGAAGCTTCAAATATCCTTACCGTTTCAGATAAGGGGCACTCTGCTTGGCTACAATCTGTATCGGTCCGTCGTTGCAGCTGCCCAATCGTATCAGCCACTTAACAGGAAGCCGGTGGAAAACGGCGAATATGTTGACAGCGGCCTTGATCGGGGGGTGATGTACCGCTATTCAGCGCGGGTGCTGATCAAGCTGAAATCGGGAACTGTTGCAGAAAGTGCCGCTTCAAATGAAGTTGAGGGGATGTTAAAAGACGACGAATAAACATCGATCGAAATGAATATCGGCGTATATAAACGAGAAAGGGCACCCATGTATGGATGCCCTTTCTCGTTCGATCGTTACCTGAATCAAAAATTACTTGGCAACAGTTTCAGCCAGTTTCAGAGCGATATCTTTGTAAGGGTTAGCAAACAGGATGATCAGGCAGACAACAAGTGCATAGATTGCCAGGGACTCAATCATGGCCAGACCGATCATCATGGTGGTCAGGATCTTGCCGGATGCGCCGGGGTTGCGGGAAACGCCTTCAACAGCACTTTTAACGGCAAGACCCTGGCCAATGCCGGTGCCAATTGTGCCCAGTGCCATACCAATACCTGCTGCCAGAACGCACATCGTGAAAAAACTCATCTTTACTACCTCCGTATGGTTTTGTCTCCTAAACAGTATAGGAGTAAGTATGTTGAATTATTAGTGTGCCTCTTCCAGCGAACCCTGGATGTAGATCATTGACAAGAGCATGAATACAAAGGCTTGAATAAACGAAACCAGTACACCCATCAGCATCATCGGCAGCGGAACAAGGAAAGGGGCCAGTCCGAAAAAGATCATCAGCACGAGTTCGTGGCCGTTCATATTGCCAAAGAGACGAAGTGTCAGTGAAACAGGGCGGCTCAGGTGGCCGATGACTTCGATAAAGAACATGATTGGAGCAAGCCAGGCGATAGGTCCGCAGAAATGTTTCAGATAGTGCAGGCCATGGTGCTTGATACCTACCACATGAGTGGAAACGAAGACGATTACCGCACATGCAGCCGTTGTGTTGATGTTTGCAGTCGGGGGAAAAAAACCGGGGATCAGACCGATAAGGTTTGATACGAGTACAAAAATAGCGATGGTGGCAATCAACGGGAAAAAAGGCCGGCCATGTTCACCCATGGTGTCGACAATCATGGTTTCAATGCCGCCGACAACGGTTTCCATGAAGTTCTGCAGCCCACTTGGAACCGTCTTGAGTGCTGCGGTGGCCAAAAGCGAAAGGACGAGAAGCAGTACGATGATCAGCCATGTGTAACTGATTGCATCAACGCTTGCTTCGCTAATGTGAAGAGGAGCAAGCAAATTACGGAAAAACTCAAGAAAAAGTAACGGGTGAACCATGGAGCTAACCTCCTGCGCGCAGGGCGCTGTATAGTGAAAGTGCAATTATGTTGATTACAATTACCGAAAGCCCGATAAAAAGTCCGGCGAGTGAAAACCAGCCTGAAGTTATAATAAAATACAAAAGAAATCCGGTCAGGCTTAAACGGGCAATAAATCTGAGTTGAGCGTATGTGGTTGCCTTCGCAGGCAGCTGACCGAGAATACGTTGCAGAACATTACGAATCCAGAAAAAATTAGCAATCGCAATGCATCCGCCGGCTAGAGCGCCCAAACCGACTTTTATGGAAAAGAAAGCCCATCCGGACAGGGTCAGAAAAGCCAGCAACCCCATACTACCCTTGATGATGACGGCAAAGAGGTTGTCCTCATTGATCGTTATCATCACTTTTACGGATCTCCCTGCCGGCGATAACGTACACATTCTTGAAACCGGCGGCAATTCCTATGAATAAAAAGATATAAAAGAACCACGGCTTTGTATCAAGCCAGCGGTCAAGGGTCAAACCGAACCAGACGCCTATAGCGATCGCCAGTACAACAGAAATGCCCATGCTGGAAACCATGGCAAGACTTCGGAAAAGCTGACGATTGTTACCGACCATAAAAACTCACTTGGTGAAGCGGCATAAAACCGGTACTCAATACCATAGGTATGGTTGATATGTCAAACAGAAACGAAAGCAAATCGTTACGAGATCTGTTTGAAACATTTAGCTGCCGCTGCGATAGTTTTCTCGATATCGGACTCGGTGTGCGCAGCAGAAATGAATGCGGTTTCGAATTGAGAAGGCGCGAGATAGACGCCCTCATCCAACATGGCAAGGAAATATTTAGCAAAAGCCTTGGTGTCGCATCTGGAGGCGGTTGACCAGTCAAAAACCTCGCCACTGGTGAAAAATGCACAAAACATGCTGCCGACACGGGTAGCGTAGATTGGGTATCCGGCATCTCTGGCTGCCTTGGCAATGCCATCGGCAACAGTACGACTTTTTTCCTCCAGAGCTTTATAAAATCCCGGTTGTTTGAGTATGTTCAGTGTTGCTATCCCCGCCGACATGGCAAGGGGATTGCCGGACAGGGTACCGGCCTGATAGATCCCGCCTGATGGGGAGAGCTTTTCCATGATGTCGCGTTTGCCACCAAAGGCTCCAACCGGTAAACCACCGCCAATGATCTTGCCAAGAGTTGTCATGTCCGGAGTAACACCAAACAGCGCCTGAGCGCCACCGTAAGCAACTCGGAAGCCGGACATGACTTCATCAAAAATCAAAATGATCCCTTCATTAGTACAAATTTCGCGAAGGCCTTCCAAAAAACCCTCACGTGGAGGCACTGTCCCCATATTGCCAGCCACCGGCTCAACAATGATACAGGCAATGGAATTTTTGTGTGCTGCAACCAGACTTCTGACTGAATCAAGCGAATTGTATTCGGCGGTGAGCGTAAGTCTGGCAACATCGGCCGGAACGCCGGGAGAGTCGGGGACTCCAAAAGTTGCAGCACCTGATCCGGCCTTGACCAGAAGGGAATCAGCGTGGCCGTGATAGCAGCCGGAGAACTTCATTATCTTGTCACGTCCGGTATATCCGCGAGCAAGCCGTATGGCACTCATGGTTGCTTCGGTGCCAGAGCTCACCATTCGGACCATTTCGATGGAAGGTACTGCATCAATGACAAGATTAGCAAGAATAGTCTCCCGTTCTGTCGGCGCTCCAAAGCTTGCGCCGCTAACCATTGTGTCCTGCACGGCAGCTATGATGTCGGGGTGGCAATGGCCGGCAATCATCGGTCCCCACGAGCCGACATAGTCAATAAAAACATTTCCATCTTCATCATGTATATGGCTGCCGCTCGCCTTTTTAATAAACAGCGGGTCGGCACCAACAGATTTGAAGGCACGCACAGGGCTATTGACTCCGCCGGGAATAGACGTTTTTGCCTGCTGGAAAAGAATACTGGAGCGTTCATGATTCATGGGGTCACCTCCGGGGAAAATTAGCTGTGAAAATTAGTCTGACAAAGAGGCGTATCTATCATACAGTAGCCGGTGGTGTCAATGGTAAAGGTTTAATTTTATTTGTAATTTACAAATTCAGCCCCTCTGTGTTTATTTTTACACGAGTAAAAAAACTGTTGACAAAGAAATTCAAATAACCTATTACAAGCAGCGTTTGTATACAGTATACAGTACGCAGTAAGGAGGGCTATCAATGCTCGGTGCATATTTACCAATATTACTTTTGGTGCTCGTGGCAGTAGGGTTCGGGCTTGTTTCTCTTGTCATGTCATCGTTGATTGGGCAGAAAAACCCGTCGAAACTGAAGCTGCAGCCGTACGAAAGTGGCTGCGATCCGGTAGGAACGGCTCGTGAACGTTATTCGATCAAGTTTTATATGATCGCCGTACTGTTTATTCTGTTCGATATCGAGGCTGTGTTTCTGTACCCATGGGCCATCCTTTACAAGAAGCTGGGTGTGTTCGGATTGGTTGAGATGGGTGTATTCATTGTCATTCTTTTTGTGGGTTATATTTACGTCTGGAAAAAAGGAGCGCTGGAATGGGAGTAGATAATCCGCTTGGCGATAACGTTATCACCACATCACTTGATGCACTTGTGAACTGGTCACGGAAGTCGTCCATCTGGCCGATGACCTTTGGTTTGGCATGTTGTGCCATTGAGATGATGGCTACCGGTGCCTCTCACAATGACTTGGACCGTTTCGGGATTATTTTTCGAGCCTCACCCCGCCAGTCCGACTGTATTATTATTGCAGGAACGGTAACCAAAAAAATGCTTCCGGTCATCAAGACGGTGTATGAGCAGATGCCTGAGCCAAAATGGGTTATTGCAATGGGTGCATGCGCCTGCTCCGGCGGGATTTTTGATACCTATAGTGTCGTGCAGGGAATCGATGAGGCATTGCCGGTTGATGTTTATATCCCCGGTTGTCCTCCTCGTCCCGAGGCGCTCCTGTTCGGCCTGATGAAGCTGCAGGACAAGATTATGAAAGAGCGGAACTCATTCGGCTCCGCTATCGGTTTGGGGCAGCGCTATATTCCTGAGGCGGCCTGATCACCAGTAAGTAGGTAGTAGCGAATACACACAAAATCCCACAAAAGGGTTGGATATCATGGCAGAAAACAATCGTGCAGTACTGAAGCTGAAGGAAAAATTCACCACTTCGATCATTGATGTCGTCGAATTCAGAGGAGAAGTGACGGTAACCGTAGCGAAGGATGCCATTATCGAAATCCTTTCGTTCCTTAAACAGTCACTTCAGTACAACCTGCTTACTGACCTTACTGCAGTTGATTATTTGGGAAAAAAAGAAGAGCGCTTCATGATGGTGTATCTGCTCTACTCTATCCCCAACAAGGATCGCTTGCGTATCAAAACGCCGGTGGCTGAAGCTGATTGCCGTATTCCGACTGCATCCACGGTATGGAAAACAGCAAACTGGCTTGAACGTGAAGTTTATGACCTGTTTGGGATTACCTTCGACGGGCATCCCGACCTCCGGCGAATTCTCATGACTGATGACTGGGTAGGACACCCTCTCCGCAAGGACTATCCGCTACAGGGACCGGACCGTGAGCCCTATAAAGGGCGTTTGTCATAGTTTTATTACATCGTTCTGTAATCCGATCATAGAAGAGGCGATACATGGCTACTACTGAAACAATGACACTAAATATGGGTCCACAACACCCCAGTACACACGGGGTTCTGCGGCTCGTTCTCGAACTTGACGGCGAGGTGATCGTCAAGGTTACTCCTCACATCGGCTTTTTGCACCGTGGCGTCGAGAAGCTTGCTGAGCATCGTACGTATCACCAGATTCTTCCGTTGACTGACCGACTCGACTATCTGGCGCCAATGAGCAACAATCTTGGATATATACTGGCTGTCGAAAAGCTGATGGCCGTCGAAGTGCCGGAACGCGCTGAAACGATCAGGATTATTATGGCCGAGTTGACGAGGCTTGAGTCTCATCTGGTTTGGCTGGCCTGTCACGCCCTCGACATCGGTGCCATGACAGTTTTTATTTATGCATTTCGTGAGCGTGAAACTGTTATGGAGACCTATGAACTGATCTCCGGTGCCCGTATGACGTCAAACTTTTTCCGCGTCGGAGGACTTTCGCAGGATGTTCCGGAAGAGTTTGTTAAAAAGGTCAGTGATTTCATTGATTCAATGCCAGGTTATCTTGACCAGTATGAAGGCCTTTTGACAACTAACCCGATCTGGCTCAAGCGTACAGTTGGCAACGGCGTTATTTCAGCTGATGATGCAATTGATATCGGTATTACCGGACCTGCCTTGAGAGGTTCCGGGGTGGATTGGGATTTGCGGAGAGATAATCCGTATAGTGGGTACGAAAAGTACCAGTTCAAGGTTCCTGTTGGTGAAAACTGCGACACTTTCGATCGGTATAAAGTGCGCCTGGTTGAGATGCGCGAAGCCTGTAAAATTGTCCGTCAAGCTCTTGATAAACTCAAGCCGGGCCCGGTACTGGCTGATTGTCCCCAGGTTTGTTATCCGCCTAAGGAAAATGTTTACAACAGTATCGAGGGACTTATTCACCACTTCAAGATTGCTTCCGAAGGTTTCTATGCACCGGAAGGTGAAGTATATCAGGGCGTAGAGGCCCCGAAAGGCGAACTTGGATTCTATCTTGTCAGCGATGGCGGCAACAAGCCTGAGCGTATGAGGATTCGCCCGCCTTCATTTGTGAATCTACAGGCCATCGAAAAGATGAGTGTTGGTTCAATGATTGCTGACTTGGTAGCCGTAATCGGTACTCTGGATATTGTTCTTGGTGAAATCGACAGATAACTCCGCACGATTCAAAGGAGATGGGGCGCATGAGTGACGTAGTAGCGCAGCAGGGCACAGAGCAGGAACCAGAAGTTGATCTATCCATAGCCGATGCGGTCATTGATAAATATATAGATATCCCTGGAAACCTGATGCCGGTTTTACAGGGTGTTCAGGATGAATACGGCTATGTTCCGCGTGTTGTGGCTGATCATGTGGCCGAGCGACTCAATGTGTATCCGAGCCAGATTTACGGCGTACTCACATTTTATGCTCAGTTTCATCTGAAGCCGCGTGGCAAATTTATCATCCGTGTTTGTGTTGGCACAGCCTGCCACGTTCAAGGTGCGACCCGAATAGTTGAGACATTCTTTGACAAATTGCACATCGGCCATGCAGAGACCACACCGGATCTGAGATATACTTTTGAAAAGGTTGCGTGTCTAGGGGCTTGTGGAATGGCGCCGTTAGCGATGGTCAATGATTCTACCTACGGCGGGATGACAGTACAAAAAGTCGACGAGATTGTGGCTGATTATAATCAGAGACCATTGAAGTAGCACGTAGCTCGAAACTATCCAGCAGGGGACAATTGAGTCATGAGCGAAAACGCAGGAATACAGATTCTTATCTGCCAGGGGACCGGCGGTATTTCAATGGGTGCCAAAGATGTCGAGGCAGCTTTTGTAAAGCTACTCGCTGAAAAGGGCGTTAATGCAGTAGTCGGCAAGCGGTGCGACGTTATTAAAACCGGTTGTCGTGGTCTTTGTGCCAATGACGTACTGGTTGACGTTATCACTCCCGAATTGGGCCGCGTTACCTACGATTTCGTTAAACCTGAAGAGGTTGAAAAGATTATTGACGAGCATATCGTCAATAATGAAATTATAGAAAAGCGCAAAGCAAAGCCGTACTATAATCAGTTTGTTGATGCCCAGATGCGTGTCGTTATGACCGGTTGTGGGCAGATTGACCCTGATAGTATTGATGCCTACAAGGAAGAAGATGGCTTCAAGGCAATCGAGAAGTGCGTAAAAACCATGAAGCCGGAAGAGGTTATCGACGAGGTTAAGAAATCCGGTCTTCGCGGTCGTGGGGGCGGCGGTTTCCCTACCGGAATGAAATGGTCCTTTTGTAAAGCTTCCCCTGGTGAACATAAATACCTGATCTGTAATGCTGACGAAGGTGACCCAGGCGCTTTTATGGACCGTTCGCTGCTCGAAGGCGACCCGTTCTGTATTATTGAAGGAATGATGATTGCTGCTTACGCTATCGGGTGTGACTTTGGATATGTATATGTTCGCGCCGAGTACCCCCTCGCTGTTCAGCGCCTTCAGCACGCAATTGATGTCTGTTATGAAAACGGTTACCTGGGGAAGAATATCCAGGGGTGGGGCATGGATTTTGACATGCGCATAAAGATGGGTGCCGGTGCTTTCGTCTGCGGCGAAGAAACGGCTTTGATGGCATCCATTGAAGGACATCGCGGCATGAGCCGTCCAAGACCACCGTTTCCTGCAGTTCGCGGTCTGTGGGGCAAGCCAACCAATATTAACAACGTTGAAACATTCGGTAACGTCCGCCACATCATCAACAAGGGTGGTGACTGGTACGCTTCGCTTGGTACTGAAACAACCAAAGGAACGAAAATTTTTGCAGTAACTGGTAAAGTGAAGCATACCGGTCTTGTGGAAGTTCCTGCCGGGATGAAAGTACGTGAAGTTATTTATGATGTTTGCGGTGGTATTGCTAACAACCGCAAGTTCAAAGCAGTCCAGGCTGGAGGACCGTCCGGAGGATGTATCCCGGCTGAGATTCTTGATACGCCGGTTGACTATGACTCCCTGATCAAAGCGGGCGCCATGATGGGCTCCGGGGGCCTGGTTGTCATGGACGAGACAACCTGCATGGTAGATGTCTCTCGCTTCTTTCTCAACTTCACAAGGGAAGAGTCCTGCGGTAAATGTGTTCCATGCCGTATTGGTCTGAAAGTCATGCTTGATATTCTTGAGCGCATTACTGAAGGCCGTGGCGAACTGTCTGATATTGATACACTTCAGGATCTGGGTGTTGCAATTAAGAAAGCATCTCTTTGTGGTCTCGGACAAACAGCACCAAATCCGATTTTGTCAACCATCAACTATTTCCGCCATGAATATGAAGCGCACATTATAGAAAAACGCTGCCCCTCCAACTGCTGTAAGGATTTATTGCTGTGGCAGGTTGTTGAAGATAAATGTGTTAAGTGCGGCGCCTGCAAGAAAGCCTGCCCTGTTGACGCAATTGTCTGGGAAAAAGGGCAAATTGCATACCTTGACAAGGAAAAATGCACCAAGTGTAAATCCTGCTACGATGCCTGCCGTTTTATGGCCATTGAATAAGTTCCTTACGCACACGGTCAAACTCACTGAACAGAGGTTGAGATGGTAAATGTTACGATAGATGATAAGCAGGTTACTGCGCCCAAGACTGCGACTATTTACGAAGCAGCCAAGCTGAACGGAATTAAAATCCCGATTCTGTGCCACGATAAAAAACTGAAACCATTCGGCGCATGTCGTATGTGTCTGGTTGAGGTGGAGCAGATGAAAGGGCGTCAGATTCCAGCGTGTACAACTCCGGTAACTGAGGGGATGATTATCCGCACATCCACCCCGGATATTGTCAAAGCACGCAAAATGGTTCTTGAACTGCTGCTGCTCAACCACCCTCTTGATTGCCCGGTATGTGATAAATCAGGCGATTGTGACCTGCAAAACCTCACCTATGAATATAAAGTTAACACTAACCGTTTCAAGGATGAGAAATTTCACCATTCTATAGACTATAACAATCCTCTTATAGAACGAGACATGAACCGTTGCGTATTGTGCGGCAAATGTGCTCGAATCTGTGATGAGATTGTAAGTTTTGGTGCCTTGACATTTATTGACCGTGGTATTGAAACAAAAATAGGATGTGAATTTGATGATGCCTTGAATTGCGAATTCTGCGGTTCTTGTATTTCAGTATGCCCGGTTGGTTCATTGCTGGCACGACCTTTCAAGCATAAGGCTCGTTTCTGGGCTTTAACCAAACATACGTCAGTCTGTGGCTACTGCGGAACTGGTTGCAACTTGACCCTTGGCGTCAAAGATAACAAGGTTCTTACAACAATTTATGATGAGAATCAGGGTTTTCACAAAGGTCAATTGTGCGTCCGTGGCCGCTTTGGCTACCAGTTTATCAATAGTGCCCAGCGTTTAACCACTCCTTTGGTGAGGAAGAACGGCAAATTAATGGAAGCAAGCTGGGATGAGGCTCTTGAACTTGTTGCAGGGCGCCTTAAAAACGGCACTTCTGTTGCTGCTCTCGCTACGCCCCGCCTCACAAATGAAGAGCTTGCCCTCTTTAAAACGTTGCTGTTGGAAAACGTTGGAACAAAGAACTTTGATCATTCTGCCGGTTTTGCTCATTCTGCATTGACTGAAGGTTTTATGCGCAGTTTTGGTGAGAGCGCTTCATCAGCCAGCATTCTTGATATTCAAAAAAGTGATTTGCTTCTCATCATCAAAACTGACGCCTATGAAACACATCCGGTTGTTGGCTTTGAAGTAAATATGGCCGTTAAAAATAAAGGTGTGAAGCTGTCAATCATTTCTGACAAACGCGGCAAGCTTTCAAAACTTCCAGATGCAACAACGCTGGTCCATCGTCCCGGATGTGAAGTCGCCGTGCTGAATGCTATTGCCAAGACGATTATCGACGAGAAACTTTCTGTCGACACTGCAGCGACAGTTCCGGGGTATGCAGAGTTAGTAAAGGCGTTGTCCGAGTTCAGTGCTGATGCTGTCGCTGCTCAGAGTGGCTTAACTGCTGCTGATATTAAGAAGCTTGCTTCCGAATATGCTACTGCCGAGAAATCCCTGATTGTATTTCCGGTTGGCCAGGGGTATGCCGGACACAATGCCGATTTAGCAAGCGCAGCTGCAAACCTTGCTATACTGACCGGTAAATACGGTAAAGAAGGGTGCGGAGTACTCTGCCTTTCCGAGAAAAACAACAGCCAGGGCGCTGTAGACATGGGCTTTTATGCTCAAGACGGCGGCTTGAATAGCCTGCAGATTCTTGATGCCTGTGTGAGTGGAAATGTCAAGACACTCTTTATTGCCGGAGAGGATCCTCTTACTTCCTACCCGGATCACACCAAAGTCAAGGCTGCGCTCGATGCTGTTGAATTTATGGTTGTATCAGAACTCTTTCTCACGGAAACCGCTGCTATGGCTGATGTTGTTCTTCCTGCCTGTTCGTTTGCCGAGAAGGAAGGTACCTTTACCAGCACCGATCGTCGAGTTCAGTATATAAAACCAGCAATTCGCAAGAATGCTCAGACAAAAACTGATTATGAAATCTTTTCGGATTTGATAACCCGTCTTGGGGGCCAGTCTTCGGTGACACCTGCTGAAAAGTTTTCAGAAATTGCCGCACACACGCCGGGATATACTGGATTAAGCCATATAACACTCCGTAAGGACAGTGCTTTTGCAACAGCTGCAACAAAACCTGCCTTCGTTGTTCCCAATTCGACACCTTCTCCAGCCACAGAGAGCGGTAAACTCGCTCTTGTTACCGGTAGCGTGTTGTATCACAACGGTACGCTGTCACAGTACGGTGAAGGGCCGATGCATGTTTGCCCTGAAGGGTATCTTGAGCTGTCACGTGCGGATGCTTCCGTTTATAAAATCGCAGATAACGATCTCGTCACTGTTTCCTCAGCAGCCGGGAGCATGCAGCTAAAAGCTAAAGTTTCCTCACGTATGCCTGCTGGTGTCGTGTTTACCCCATATCATTTCAGTTCTGCTCCGATAAATTCAATCTGGACCGGGGCACCCGTAACCATGGTTACGGTGGCAAAGTAAAACGTCATTTACACTAAGTAGCTGTAGTAACTAATTTATACTAGCAAGGAAAGAGGGACAGATGGGAATCGAGATATTAGGACTGCCGATGATGTATTACATCGCCATGGTTGCCAAGGTCCTGGTGGCTTTTGTCTTTGTGCTGCTGACCGTGGCCTACGCTACGTACGCCGAGCGCAAAATTATCGGCCATATGCAGGTTCGATTGGGACCCATGCGCACGGGCTGGCACGGACTACTACAACCGATCGCCGACGGCGTCAAGCTCTTCTTCAAAGAGGAGATCATACCTTCTCAGGCCAGTACATTTGCTTTTTTGGTGGCGCCGCTTATTGCTCTTATACCTGCTTTTATTACCTTTGCCGTAATTCCTTTCGGGGGCGTCATTGAGGTGGCCGGTTACAAGATCCCATTACAGATCGCCGCTTACTATGATACGGCAGCAGGCCAAGTTTATGATATTAACGTCGGAGTACTCTATATTCTGGCAATGTCATCACTGGGCGTCTATGGAATTGTGCTCGCAGGGTGGGCATCAAACAGCAAATACTCTTTGATGGGTGGTTTACGTGCCTCCGCACAGATGATTTCGTATGAACTGGCGGCAGGCTTGGCTATTATTTCTGTGTTCATGCTCTCCGGTACACTTTCCCTCAACAAAATTGTAGCACTCCAGTCTGGTTTTGGTGGCTTTGAGTGGTATCTCTTTAAACAACCTCTTGCTGCGTTCATGTTTTTTATCTGTTCTCTTGCCGAGATCAATCGTACGCCGTTTGATTTACCTGAGGCGGAAACTGAACTTGTATCTGGATTTTGCACTGAATACTCATCAATGAAATATGCAATGTTCTTCATGGCAGAATATGCAAACATGGTAACGGTATGTGCGCTGACCGCTACACTGTTTCTCGGTGGCTGGAACGGACCGCTTACCGCCGCCTTCCCACTGCTTGGACCTGTTTACTTCATTGCAAAAGTATACTTTTTAATGTTTGTCTGCATGTGGATCCGTGCAACACTTCCACGCTACCGGTATGATCAATTAATGCATCTTGGCTGGAAGGTCTTTATTCCAGTAGCACTTGTAAACATAGTAGTTACAGGAATCATCGGCTATTTTGTTTGATATCCGCTGAATGAATAACGTTATTCCAGAGACGAGGATGAATATATGAATCCGATTACACCGATTATAAACGGCATGAAAATTACGTTTAAGCACATGTTCATGAAGCCAGTTACGCTCCAGTATCCGACTGAGCGACCCAAGGTATCACAGCGCTTTCGTGGTCTTCACGGCCTGAAAGTATCGCACAGCAAGGCAAAATGCGTTGCATGTTATCTGTGCCCGACAGTCTGCCCAGCAAAATGCATCACTGTTGAAGCTGCTGAAGATGCTAATCACGACAAATACGCCGCAGTATATGAAATTGACATGCTGCGCTGTATTTTCTGCGGTTACTGCGTTGAGGCGTGTCCGGTTGACGCTCTCAAGATGACCGGTGAATTCGAGTTGGCAAATTATCACCGTCAGGACTTTATCTACTCCAAAGAACGTCTTTTAGAAAAGTAATAAAGGAGCAGTGCATGGAAACCCTTTTTTTCCTGATCATTTCATTTGTAGCTATAATTTCGGCTATACTGGTGGTCACTTGCAAGAACCCGATTAATAGTGCCCTTTCGCTGATAATGACTTTTTTCTGTCTGGCTACCTACTATGTCATGCTTGATGCGCCGTTTATGGCTGCTGTTCAGGTGATGGTGTATGCCGGAGCAATCATGGTATTGATGGTGTTCACAATCATGCTGCTGAATATCCGGGTTGATGCTTCAAAAAAGCATTCGCATAAGATTGTTTTTAGCTCAATTATCGGCTTCTTTACATTTGTTAATCTTGCATATGTATTGTTCAAAAGTCGTGTTGCACTCCCAACAGGTCCTTACAGCGCAGATATGATCAAACAAGTTGGTCATACAGAGCTGATCGGTAAAGAAATGTTTACAAACTTTCTCCTGCCGTTTGAAATCACTTCAATACTCCTGTTAGTTGCAATCGTCGGCGCGGTCATACTGGCTAAGAAAAAAATATAAGAGGGATCTATTTCATGGAAAACCTGAACAGCTATCTCATCGTAAGCGCCGTACTCTTTTCAATCGGCACAATTGGTGTCCTGACCCGCAAGAATGCAATTGTAATTTTCATGTGTATCGAGTTGATGCTTAATGCCGTCAACCTGACGTTTGTGGCTTTTTCCCGCTATCTCGGCAATCTTGACGGCCAGGTATTCGTTTTCTTCATCATGACCGTGGCCGCTGCTGAAGCTGCTGTTGGTCTCGCACTTTTCATTGCTTTCTTCAATAATAAAGATTCGATTGATGTCACCGACGCCAACTTGATGAAGTGGTAGAACAGCAGTCCAACTTTTACGACAACGTTTAATGATTGCATAAAAGGAGTCTTACATGTTTGACAACGTATGGCTAATACCGCTCTTCCCACTCATCGGGTTCCTGATTAACGGACTCTTCGGGAAAAAGATCAAAAATGAGGCAATAATCGGCGGCATAGGAACGCTGATGATCTTCCTCTCATTTTTAGTATCGTGCGGAATACTCATGCAGATGATCGGTCTACCACCGGAGCAAAGAGTATTTGAAAAGGTCGTTTTTCCATGGATCCACTCGGGTCACTTCAAAGCTGATATGGCTTTCCTCGTCGATCCGCTTTCAGTGGTCATGATCATGGTGGTAACGGGAGTAGGTTCGCTGATTCACCTCTATTCGATTGGTTATATGCATGGTGAAGAGGGCTTTTACCGATTTTTTGCCTATCTGAATCTGTTCTGCATGTCGATGCTCCTGCTGGTGCTGGGCAGCAATATGCTGGTCATGTTTATTGGCTGGGAAGGTGTCGGTCTTTGTTCTTACCTTCTGATTGGATATTATTTCCATAAAAAATCAGCCGGTGACGCTGCTAAAAAAGCTTTTGTAATGAACCGCGTCGGCGACTTTGGATTTCTGATCGGTCTGTTTACACTCTACTGGTGGCTTGGCAGCAATCATAATATCTGGACTGTCAACTTCATGGAAATCAAAGCAGCGTCGCATCTGTTACCCTACGGTGGTGTTGTGACGGTTGCTACGCTCTGCTTTTTCCTTGGTGCTACCGGTAAATCTGCCCAGATTCCCCTTTTTACCTGGCTGCCCGACGCCATGGAAGGTCCGACACCTGTCTCTGCTCTCATTCATGCTGCTACCATGGTTACAGCTGGTGTTTATATGATTGGCAGGATGAGTTTCGTCTTTATTAAGTCGCCCGATACCATGATGGTCATTGCAGTTGTCGGTGCCGCTACGGCCCTCTTTGCCGCGACTATCGGCACGGCACAAAACGATATCAAGCGGGTTCTTGCCTACTCCACGGTATCGCAACTCGGCTACATGTTTCTGGCGATGGGTGTCGGAGCATTCAGTGCCGGTATCTTCCATCTGATGACCCATGCCTTCTTTAAAGCGTGTCTGTTCCTTGGTTCCGGTTCGGTTATTCACTCAATGCATCATGCACTGCATAAAGTCCATTCTCATGACGATGCACAGGATATGCGCAACATGGGTGGCCTTCGCAAGGCAATGCCGATTACATTTATTACATTTCTGGTATCTACAATTGCTATCTCCGGTATCCCAGGCTTTTCTGGATTCTTTTCCAAGGATGAAATACTCTGGCAATCTTTTTCCAACCCCTACCACGGTAATTTGAATATTGTACTATGGGGTATTGGAGCTGCAGCCGCTTGCCTTACCGCCTTCTACATGTTCCGACTCGTATTCATGACCTTTTTCGGTGAATGCCGGATTAATCCTGGGGCCAAGAGTCATCTCCATGAGTCCCCTCTCGTTATCACAATACCTTTAATGGTTCTTGGTACACTCGCAGCATTTGGCGGGTATCTTGGTATGCCGAAACTCATGGGATTGCTGCCTAACTACTTCGAACACTGGTTGGACCCTGTATTTGAGCTGTCAACGGAATACGGCAGCACATATGCTCAGCATGGTGGTCATTTAAGTCATGGGCTTGAATGGGGGCTGATGGGTTTGTCGGTTCTTATCGCAATCATCGGCATTGGCATCGCCTTTACCATGTACGTACAGAACACCAAACTTCCGGGTAAGTTTGTAGCCACCTTCCCGGCTCTGCACCGGGCTGTGTACAACAAATGGTATGTTGATGAACTGTATGATTATCTCTTTGTTAACCCATGCAAGGCTTTCGGCCAGTTTCTCTGGAAAGGTTTTGATGTCTTGATTGTTGACGGTGTTGTCAACGGTGTTGCCAATACCGTGATGGGTTTCAGCGGTATCTTCCGCTATCTCCAGTCAGGCTACATCTATAATTACGCATTTTCCATGGCGTTGGGTGTAGTTGTAATGCTTGGCTACTTCATTTTTAAATAACTAATTCTTAAGCACTTTGTATAAAGGAGCACGAATTCATGAGTAACGTACTGAGCCTGACGACATTCCTGCCGATACTGGGTGTCCTGCTGCTGCTGTTTATCCCTAAAGACAGCAAAGGAGTACTCCGGAATGTCACCCTTGGGGTAACAATTGTGACATTCCTGGTGTCGCTGATCATACTGACAGGATTCCAGTCCAATGCTGAGTTTCAATTCACAGAAAATGTACCCTGGATTGCGGCCGGACCTTTCATTATGCGCTATAACATCGGCATTGACGGAATCAGCCTCTGGCTCGTTATCCTGACCACCTTTATTATGCCGATTGCAGTTCTTTCAACGTACACTGCCGTTGATGAGAAAGTTAAGGAGTACATGATCTGTCTCCTGTTGCTTGAAACCGGCATGCTGGGCGCATTTATCTCATTGGATCTGTTCCTCTTCTATATTTTTTGGGAAGTTATGCTGATTCCGA
Source organism: Deltaproteobacteria bacterium (assembly GCA_021781535.1). Classification (GTDB taxonomy): domain Bacteria; phylum Desulfobacterota; class Desulfuromonadia; order Geobacterales; family Pseudopelobacteraceae; genus JACRCG01. Next base: position 51,181 of record JAJXWO010000028.1, read on the forward strand.
TGTATTTCATGATCGGTATCTGGGGTGGCAAAAATAAACTTTATGCAGCAGTGAAGTTCTTTATCTACACCATGGTCGGGTCTCTCCTGATGCTGGTAGCTTTAATTTTCCTCTACTTTAAAGGAATGGAAGCCGGTATTACTGACTTTGGTCTGTTGAACTTCTTCAGTCTCAAGCTTGATATGGCAACGCAAATCTGGTTGTTCCTGGCATTTGCCTTCGCCTTTGCAATCAAGGTTCCGATGTTTCCACTGCATACGTGGTTACCCGATGCCCATACTGAAGCTCCAACAGCCGGTTCAGTTATTCTTGCTGCTGTACTGTTGAAAATGGGTACCTACGGGTATGTGCGCTTTGCTATCCCGCTTTTTCCAGATGCGGCTCAGAAGTTTGCACCACTGATCGCAACCCTCGCGGTTATCGGAATTATATACGCAGCACTTGTTGCCATGGTACAGGAAGACGTTAAGAAACTTGTCGCCTACTCATCTGTTGCCCACCTGGGATTTGTAATGCTTGGAATTTTTGCCTTCAATACAGAGGGTATAACCGGCGGGATGCTACAGATGATTAACCATGGTATTTCGACAGGCGCACTGTTTCTTATTGTCGGTTTTATATACGAACGTCGCCATACCCGCCTTATTACAGATTTTGGCGGTTTATCGAAACAGATGCCGGTATTTGCGACAATATTTATGATCGTCACTTTTTCCTCGGTCGGTTTACCCGGAACGAATGGTTTCGTCGGCGAATTCCTTATCTTACTCGGCGCATTTGAAAGCCAGTTGCGCTGGTGGACGATTGTCGCTACGAGCGGTGTTATTCTCTCAGCGGTCTACATGCTGTGGGTCTTTCAGCGTGTTATGTTTGGCGAACTTGATAATCCTAAAAACCAGAAATTATCTGATCTGAATGTTCGAGAAGTAGCAATTATGGTTCCTCTTGTTGTGTTGATTTTCTTCATAGGTCTTTACCCGAAGCCTTTCATCGATAAAATGGAACCGGCAATCAACAAGCTTGTAGCACAGGTTCATGTTTCATCGGTCAATGCCCAGGCGATTCCTGATACCGAGATGCCTGCTGGTCATCCGGGAATGGAGCAAATGCCTGCCGGTCACCCCGGTATGGATCAGTTGCCAGCCGGACATCCTGCTGTCGAGGTTCCATCGTCACCACCTGCAGAACCTGTTGTTAACCCACACGAAGCAAAATAAACAAATTACGAGTCAATCCGACCGGAGGATATTTTAGATGGACATGATTTTAATTCCAGTCGTCAATATGACGCCGATTCTACCGGAGATATTTCTCTCCGTGCTGGCTATGGCTCTTCTGCTGATCAATGTATTTGTACCGGGTAAGCAGAAGTCATACCTTGCATACATCAGTTTTATCGGTATT
>JAJXWO010000029.1 GCA_021781535.1 Deltaproteobacteria bacterium
CTGCTGATCACCTTCAATAACAGCAAAACGCAGCGTGTGAGACAGATCCCGCAATGTCCGTTCCAACAGGGTCGTCTTGCCGGAGCCGGGTGAACTTACCAGGTTCAGGACGAAAATTCCCTTTTCTTTGAACAGGGCACGATTAAAGCCCGCCAGGCGGTTGTTTTTACCCAGGATATCTTCTTCAATGGCAATGGTCGTCCGCGCTCCGGACTCTGGGCCATGCGTGTGAGAATGTTTGTCACCATGGGAGTGTGAGTGTGGATGGCCGTGAGCACTGTCGTGATCGTGGTCATGATGATGATCTGGGGTGGAACAGCCGCAGGTTGTGCACATGGGAGAACTCCTGAAACGTAGTTTAAAATAAGGTATCAGGTTCTTATGGCAGATGCAATATCAGTTGCTTCAGGATTGTGTTTACAGCTCACCGAACTGCAGTTGGTGCAATCTGGAATATATACCGCCCGAGCGCAGCAACTCTTCATGAGTACCCTCTTCAGTCTTGACTCCATGCTGAATGGTGATAATCCGGTCTGCATCGTGAATGGTGGAGAGGCGATGGGCGATAACCAGCGAGGTGCGTCCTTCCATCAATCCCTTTATCCCCGCCTGGATCATCTGCTCCGAGCTGCTGTCGATGCTGGCGGTAGCCTCATCCAGTACGAGTATTTCCGGATCGAAGGCGACAGCACGGGCAAAAGAGATTAGTTGCTTTTCGCCGACAGAAAAATTACTCCCCCGTTCCCGGACCTCTTCTTCATAACCGTGCGGCAGTCGGTCGATAAAGCGGTCAGCCCCGACCGCCGCCGCTGCCTGCCGAACACGTTGCCGGGCCAGTTCGTCCCCCAGGCAAATATTAAATTCGATGGTCCCGGCAAAAAGACAGGGGTCTTGCAGTACGACACCGATCCGGCGACGTATCTGCTTGACATCGAACTTTCGAATGTCGGTCCCCTGTAAAAAAATGCTGCCGCGCTCGATATCATACAAGCGTGTCAGCAAACGGGTTATGGTGGTTTTGCCGCCGCCGCTTTCGCCGACGATGGCAATCCGCTCGCCGCGATGGACCGTAAGGTTGAAGCCGCTCAGTATGTCGTTACCGCTCTGGTAGGAAAAAGATACATCACGGAACTCGATGAGTGGAAGCAAATCCCCCCGCCCTGTCGGGCACCCCTCGTTGTCACAGGGGGGCAGGGGTGCTTTTTGATCTGTCACGGGCGTGTCCAGCAGGGCAAAAATTCTCTCCAGTGCTGCCATTGCTCCCTGCATGACAGAATATTTTGCTGACAGATCGCGAATCGGAGTGAAAAACTTTTCTATATACTGGATGAAGGCCACCAGTACGCCGAAGGTTAGAAATCCCGACATGATCTCACCACCGCCGTACCAGATGATCAGCGCTACAGCAATTGATGAGAGTGCCTCAACCATCGCATATAACGACGCATCCCAGAAGATAACCGGTATATTGGCGTCGCGATATGATGCGTTGAGCTGGCTGAAGCGCCGCTCCTCATCCCGTTCCCGGTTAAAGCTCTGGATGATGCTGATGCCGGAGATGCATTCATTGAGAAAGGCATTCATATTCCCCAGGCGGGCACGAACTTCCCGGAAGGATTTTCTCATGCGGCGCCGGAACGTATAGGCGACATACAGCAGAACAGGGAGGACGGAAAAGGTCACGAGCGACAGTTTCAGATTCATCCAGAGCATGACGGAGATAATTCCGATCAACAGCAGGATATCGCCGATGATGGTGATAATACCCGACGCAAACATTTCGCCAAGTACCTCTATGTCACTGGTCAGGCGGGTGACAACGCTCCCGGTCGGTACGCGGTCAAACCATGAAACCGGCAGATGCATGACGTGACGGTACAGTTCCGAGCGCATATCCGACATGACCCGCTGTCCGACTGACTGCAGCAGGTACACCTCCAGAAAGGAAAGCAGCGATTCTACGAGCAGAATGCCAAGAAATCCGAGGGCAATATTTCCCAGCCCGGCAAGTTTCCCGGTGACGATGTGGTTGTCGATGGCGAGCTTGATAATCCAGGGTTGCGCCAGTTTGCACGCTGCAACAAGCGGCAGAATAACCAGGACGGCCATGACCGACGACCGGTACGGAACCACATAGCGAGTAAAACGCTTCAGCAGGGAGGTGTCGTAGGCTCTGCCGGTTATTTCTTCTTCGTAAATTCCGCCGTGATGCATAGAAAAACGTCCAAGTCAGGAAAAATTGGTGCTGTGTGATGCGTCATCAGGTTGACCGCAGTGGCGTGATTGCGTGGTAAGCGCGGGAAAACAGGTACGTTCACTCGTTTGAATGGCATACGGGCAGGTAAATATGAACACTGGTCCCTGCGCCCTGGGTGGATTCGGCATGTATATGGCCATGGTGGCGTTTGATGATGGAGTGGCATAGCGACAGGCCGAGCCCCATCCCTTTCTGACATCCCATCTCTTTCGTGCTGAAATAGGGATCAAATATTTTCGGCAGGTTTTCAGGCGGAATGCCGGTTCCGGTGTCCTCGAAAAGAACGTGCAGATACATGCCTGGCGGGAGATCCGGTTCATTTGCAGCCGTTAGAGAAACAGTGGACGCCGATACGTACAACGTTCCTCCAATCGGCATGGCATCCCGGGCATTGAGGACCAGGTTGGTAATCACCTGTTGTATTTGGCCGGTATCAAGCATGACACGCGGGAGGTCATCAGGCAGATCAATATTCAGATCTATTGATGAAGTCGATTCAAGTTCGGCCGTGACTCCCTCTCTGATAAGTTGTCCCACGTGTACCGGCGTAATAAATGCGGCGTTGCCTTTGGCAAGAGTCAGGAGTCTCGCACCAAGTTCCCGGGCTGTTTTGGAGGTTTGTTCTGCAACCTCAAGCAGCGACTCTGTTTTGCTCCCTGGTTCCGCATTCATCCGGGCCAACGAGACATAGCCCAGGATGACCTGCAGCAGATTGTTGAAATCATGGGCCATTCCGCCTGCAAGGATGCCGATGGCCTCGATTTTTTTTGTGCGCAGATTCTCTGTCTCGAGTCTTTTCTGGCGTTTTCGGAGTTCGACCATCTCCTGGCAACGGTCCAGAGCGGTAAACAAACGATTGAATTCAACCGGTTTGAGGACAAACTGGTTGATGCCGATATCAATGGCATCGATCAGGTAATCAGTATCACTAAAAGCGGTCATACAGACAATCTGCATTTCTGGTGACGCAGCTCGTATTGCACGGGCCATTTCAAGTCCGTTCAAGTGAGGCATCATAATGTCGGTCAATATAATGTCCGGAGCATGCTCGTGAAAAGCATCAAGTCCCTGCTGACCGTTTTCAGCGACGGCCAGTTGGTAACCCCGGGTGGAAAGCACCCGTGAGACCTGCTCGCGCGTAGCTGCCTCGTCTTCGACGTATAAGAGGGATATGCCAGTGTACGACTGGACGTTTTTAAGCATGGCGTTCCTTGATATATGGGGTGAATTGTTGGCAATTGATTTTACCAAATGTGCCCGGAAGCGCAACCGGATAATTTATAAAATGCCTTTTGAAGCTTGACAGAGGTCATTATTTCTTTATAATCCTGACGCTTTTTATGGTGAATTTGTGAATATAGGAGGGAGTAAAATGAGGAGAGCAAAAATTGCGGCAGCGCTTTTATGTCTGTCACTTCCGGTAACGGCTCAGGCAACAGAATTTCAGACTCCAGGCGCAGTGGGGATGGGTGGCGCTGGGGTCGCTCGAAACAATGGCGCTCTTACCGCTTATTGGAATCCGGCGGGCGGTGCTTTCAATGAAACTCCGTTTGCCATGTACGCCGGTGCTGGAGTTGGGGCGAGGGGAAGCGATGGCCTGGCTGAAAATATTGACAGGTTGTCCGACGTAAACTTTGATAACGTGAAAAACTTCAGTAGCAATAACGGCCCAACGGCTGTTGGTGATATGGTCAAAACGATCACGGTTTTAGATGACATCGGTAAACGCAACGGCAATATCGCTCTGAATGGTCAAGTCCCGATCGGTTTTGCTATAAAACATGTGTCCTTCGGTGTTTATGGTAACTTTGAGGGATACATTCAGCCGAAAGCGGATATACTGAATATTCTCCCCACCTCCACAAGTAGTACACCGGTTTCTGTTACAGATCTCTACGATGCAGTTAAAAATCAAACCTATACAACACCCAGTGGATATTTTTCAACTGAGCAACTGGCAGGACTTGCAGCAAAATTTAATGCTACGCTTAATGATCCATTTAAATCTCAGCAACTGGCTTATGCAATAGACGAGCAGCTCAAGAGCAGCGGCATCCCGGCAAGCACATCTTATGACTCGTTGACAACAACACTTATTCCTGCTTTGGAAAAAGACGGTGCAAATACCTTTAATAAAAACACCACCTCTGCAATGACCAAGGCTATCATGTATTATGAGGTGCCATTATCTTACGGACACCCGTTTGATTTTGGCAAATTCGGGAAACTAGGCGTTGGTGCTACGGCTAAAATCATCTCCGGAACTGTTTATCAAAACCAGGTTCTACTTGTTAATCGTCCGGGAGGCGAAAATATCAGTTCAAGCGACCTGGTGGATGATATCACCAAAAACAGCAAGTCTTCTGTCAATTTCGGTATCGACCTCGGGGCTCTCTACAAATATGACAACTGGCTGAGCGTCGGTCTGGTTGCCAAAAACCTTAACTCTCCTACATTTGACGCTCCTGATTACGATGTGCCGGTTGACAATGATCCCACGCGAACAACCATAATGCACGGCGAAGATGTTAAACTCAAGCCGCAGGTACGTTTCGGTGTTGCAATAGATCCCTATAGCTGGTTGACACTTGCATCCGATCTCGACCTTACCAACAATGATACCGTGGCTCCCGGAACGGTTGTCGGCAGTTCGGTAAGGAGCCGTAACTTTGGCGCCGGCGTGGAGGTGCACCCCTATTCATGGCTGAGAATTCGGGGCGGTGCGTATAAAAACCTGGCGGAATCTAACATCGGCATGGTTTTAACGGGAGGTTTCTCGCTGTTCGTGCTTGATGTTGATGGGGCATTTGCAACAGACACCTTCAAAATAGGCGGGTCGGATATACCTCAAGAGGCGAAGGTTCAGGTTGCCATGAGTTTTACCTTCTGATTCGAAAAGATAGACACCATTCAAGATGGATACACAGATTACAACCTCTCAAATGGAACGTATGATACGAGGCCCGCAGTTAATGCGGGCCTCTTTTTTTACATCATGTCAACCGGGTCAATGTCGACGGAAATGCGAACTGTCGACATGACGCTTGACTGTTGCCGCCAGGATGAGATCAAGCGGTGAAGATCCCTTCGGTTGGCGCCCTTGAGCAGAATCTGGCGGCGGAATCGGTTGCGCAGGCGATAGATGGGGGAGGGGGCCGGTCCGAGAACCTCGACGCGAACCTTCAGTTCCGCTTTGAGCCGCGCAAGCAAACGGGAAGTCGTGTCAGCCTGTTCAGAAACTGCTTGTTCTGACATGCCTGATATGGCAAATGCCGCGAGAAAGGCGAAAGGGGGATAGCCGGCCTCGCGGCGAAACTCCAGCTCCTCCCGGTAAAACCCGGCAGCATCGTGCTCGGTTGCAGACTTGATTGCATAGTGGTCAGTATCAACTGCCTGCACCACCACCCGCCCCGGATTTTCTCCACGGCCGGCTCTTCCGATGACCTGTGACAACAGCTGGAAGGTGCGTTCGGCAGCACGGAAATCGGGCATACCCAGGCTCGCCTCGGCGTTCACCACCCCGACCAGCGTCACTTCCGGAAAATCATGCCCCTTGGCAATCATCTGGGTGCCGACCAGGATATCGGCGCTTCCATCATTCATCCGGGAAAGCAGGCGCTCATGGCTCCCCTTACCGGAAGTCGTGTCACTATCCATCCGGAGAACCCGCGCTGACGGCAGCAGTTCTTTCAGGTGGTATTCCAGCTTTTCGGTGCCTGCTCCCAGTTCACTCAATGTGGTACCGTTGCACGAAGGGCAGGTGCCGGGCGCCGGAACGGCATAGTCGCAGTAATGACAGAGGCTCTGTCCCCGTTGGCGGTGGTAGGTAAGTGTAACTGAGCAGTTGGGGCATGTCAGTGGTTTACCGCAGTCCGTGCAGACCAGAAAGGTGGCGAATCCGCGCCGGTTGAGAAAAACAATCGCCTGCCGTCCCTGCTCGTAGGTTTCCGCCAGGCAGGCCGACAGTGCCGGAGAGAGGGTCTCTTTGCTCCCCTTCATCGCCACCAGTTCGACCGTTGGCATCGGCCGTCCTTCAACCCGCTCCGGCAGTTCCAACAGTGTCAGGCGACCCTGCTGGGCAGCGTGGATAGTTGTCACTGAAGGTGTTGCCGAACCAAGCACAACGGCGGCCCGTCCCATTCTTCCCCTCACCAGCGCCAGATCACGGGCATTGTAGCGCAGGCCGTCGGACTGCTTGAACGACGCTTCATGCTCTTCATCGACGATGATGATGCCGATCTTGTCCAGCGGTGCAAAAATCGCCGAGCGGGCACCGATGACGATCCTCGCCAGCCCCCGCCGGATACGGCGCCATTCGTCATACCGCTCGCCGTCGGACAGGCCGCTGTGCAGTATGGCGATGCCGCCGCCGAAACGGGCCTGAAAGCGTCCGGTGAGCTGCGGTGTCAGGGCGATTTCAGGCACCAGCACGAGGGCATTCTGCCCGCGTTCAAGAGCGTGCGAGATGGCTTGAAGATAGACTTCGGTTTTGCCGCTGCCGGTGACACCATAAAGCAGGAACGGCGCAAACCGTTGCTGGTCGAGACTGTCAGAAATTGCGTCCAGAGCCCCCTTTTGATGGCTGTGCAGGCAACGGGGCTCGTCACGTTTGACACTGCTGTTTTTAAAAGGATCACGGTAAACTTCACGCTCTTCCGCGGTACTCACGCCGAGTTCAATTAAGCGTTTGAGTTGTGGCGTGCATGCGCCGAAGCGTTTGCGCAGTTCTCCCGCTGAAATGTCACCCGCATCCCGAATGACGGCCAATATTTCAAGTGCTTTTGGGCTTGGTTGTCGGGTTGGTTCCAGAACAGGCCCGGGGCAATAAAACTTTTCACGTCGGGCCTGTTTTCCTCCGGTCAGATCACCTTGTTCGCCGGACGTTCCTTTGCGCGTCTGAATATTGATACCGGCGGGGAGGGCGGTGCGTACGACTTCACCAAGCGGATGCTGGTAATAGGATGCGATCCAGCGGAAAAATTCCAGCTCACCTGCAGTCCAGAGCGGTTCGCTATCCAATAGTTCTATAATTTCTTTCAGATTGGTTATCCCGGACGGAGCGGCATCTCCCAGAATATAACCGGTTAACCTACGGTTCCCGAAGGGGACCAGAGCCCGCCGGCCGGATAGCGCCTCTTGCTGCAGACGTTCAGGTACACAATAGTGAAAGGTCTTTTCCAGGTAGAGCGGAATGGCGACTTCAATGATATGCAGCAGGTCTGTCATGGGGAGAACAACTGTTGTGTGCGGGGAAGCATCGGGTTGTGTCACCAGTACTTCTTGGGCGGTTCTGTCTTGCCAACGAGGGTGATTTCACCATCGATAATCTTGAACATATCGCCAATCTCAGTGGTCCAGGCATCTCCTTCTTCCGGCGGATTGGGAAAGGAACGCTGTCCCAGAAACATTTCCTCTTCGCCGATATAACCGTACCATTCCAGTGAGCCGGTCATCCATATTCTTGTGTTGATTGACATTATGGTCTCCTATGAAAGCCGTTGTTTAAAGTCTTCGTAGCTGAAGCTGCGCACCACCTTCAACACCCCGTTTCCCGGTTCGAACGTGCAGATGTGCGGATGCTGAATGCCGTTGAAAGTGGTGGTCTTCACCATCGTGTAGTGGGCCATATCCTCAAAAGCGAGCCGATCGCCGGGACGGAGCGGTTGTTCGAACGACCAGTCGCCGATCACGTCCCCTGCCAGGCAGGAGGCACCGCCCAGACGGTAAGTGTGGGGCTTCTCGCCGGGCTCGAAACCGCCGTTGATGCCGGGTCGGTACGGCATCTCCAGGATGTCCGGCATATGACAGGTTGCCGAGACGTCCAGGATCGCGATCTCCATGCCGTTATTGACTACATCAAGAACCTCTGCCACCAGGATGCCGGTGCCGATGGCGACCGCCTCACCAGGTTCAAGGTAAACTTCCACGCCGTATTTTTCTTTGAAATAGCGAATCAGCTCCACCAGTCCGTTGATGTCGTAACCCTCGCGGGTGATGTGGTGCCCGCCGCCAAAGTTGATCCATTTCATCTGTGGCAAAAACTCGCCGAACTTTTCCTCAAACGCCTGCGCGGTACGTTCCAACGGCTCGAAAAGCTGCTCGCAGAGGGTGTGGAAGTGCAGTCCCTCGACCCCCTCCAGGGAACGGCCGTCAAATTCCTTGCGCGGAATACCAAGGCGCGAATGGGGAGCACAGGGGTCATAGATCTCGGTGTGCCCCTCGGAATGCTCCGGGTTTACCCGCAGGCCGACCGAGACGCGTCCCTGTTCCTCCTCCCACAGTGGGCGGAAACGCTCCAGTTGGTCAAAGGAGTTGAACACCAGATGATTGGAGATGCGCAGCAGTTGGGTGACGTCGCTCTCCTTGAAGGCGGCGGCAAAGCTGTGCACCTCGCGGCCGAACTCTTCCCGCCCGAGGCGCGCCTCCCAGGGGGAGCTGGCACAGACGCCCTGCAGCGTACGGCTGATGAGCGGGAAGACGCTCCACATGGAAAAGGCTTTCATTGCCAGGAGGATTTTAGCACCGCTACGGTGCTGCACGTCGTCCAGAATCGCCAGGTTGTGGCGCAGGCGTCCCAAATCAACCACGTAGGCGGGTGAGGGGGAAAGGTGGAGGATTTTGTCGATATCAATACCGGTCATCTGTAGTACTAATCCTTGGGTGGCATTTTGACAACGGTAAACCAGAACTCTTCCAGCGACCGCACGACCTTCAGAAATTCATCAAAGCCGACCGGTTTTGAGATGTAACAGCTTGCACCGAGATCATAACATTTAATGATATCTGTGTCAGCTTCAGAGGTTGTCAGCACGACAACAGGAATACTTCTCAAGCGTTTATCAGCTTTGATCTCTTTCAGTGTCTCTCTGCCATCCATGCGCGGCAAGTTGAGGTCAAGCAGAATGATGTCGGGCCTGACGGCGTCGGCATACGGCTCCTCCCGTCTCAAAAAACGGAGCGCCTTGATGCCGTCATCAACCGCATGCAGATGTACGGGCACCGTTCCCGCCGCAAGTCCTTCGCGGGTCAGCTCAACATCACCCGGGTCATCTTCTACCAGGAGTATGTCCACAACCTTTCTTCCATTCATGAGAAACCGCCTCCGGTCAACGCGATATCTTCTTGCGGATTATCACATTACAGCACATCAATCCGGTTCCTGCCCTTTTGTTTTGCCAGATACATGGCTTTATCCGATCGGGACGTGAAGGTATCGGCATGATCACCAACCCTGAACTGGGTAACACCAAAACTGGAGGTAACCTGCAGACCATTGCCGAAGTCATGGGCTGCTAACAGACAGCGCAGTTTTTCAGCCAATATGACTGCCTGGCTTTGATCACTTTTGGGAATAAGCACCATGAATTCCTCCCCTCCCCAGCGGGTAAAAATATCATGGGCCCGGATGCTGTCAGATACAAGCTGGGCAACCTCTTTCAATACATGATCACCCATGTTGTGGCCGTAGGTGTCATTGACCTTTTTGAAGTTGTCCAGGTCAAACATGATCAGGGACAATTCGGAGCCATATCTCCTGGCCCGTTGCAGTTCCGCCTCCAGCAGCTCAGAGAACATCAGCCGGTTATAAATACCGGTCAGATAGTCAATGCGTGCCTGGCGTTTGAACAGGTCTCTGGTCTGTTTCAGGGCGATCTCGAGTTTTTTTCGCTCAACGGCATAAAACATGGCGCGCTTCAGAATCCTGCCGTCAATTTCTCCTTTTACCAGGTAATCCTGAGCCCCTGACTTGACCGCATCAGTGCCAAAGGATTCATCAGAGAGGCCGGTCATGACGATGATCGGTATGGCGGGGGAAGTATCCAGCAGACGGGTCAAGGTGGGAAGGCCGCTGCTGTCGGGCAGATTCATGTCGAGCAGCACGATATCACAAACATTCTGCTGCAGAAAGCTCAGACCTTCGGAAAGGCGTTCAACAGTGACAAGTTGCGCCTTGCATTCCTCTTGTTCAAGCATCTCTTTAATCAGCAGCGCATCACCAGGGTCATCCTCGATCAGCAGGACAGTATTCATGGAATTCTCGCTCATATTATTGTCTCCCCGTCTTTTGGCGATACCGGTGTCGTGAAAAAGAAGGTTGAGCCGGTGCCGACTGCGGACTCGACCCAGATTCTGCCTCCGTGGCGTTTAACGATCCTCTGGCAGATCGCCAGGCCGATACCGGTGCCCGGATATTCGGCTCTGGTATGCAGCCGCTGGAAGATGGCAAAAATCCGCTCGTTAAATTCCGCTGCGATACCGATGCCGTTGTCGGCGACGGAGAAGAGCCAGTCGGTACCTTGTTTGACGGCCTTGATTGTTATCACGGGCGCAGCAGCTGCCCGGTATTTGATGGAGTTTCCAATCAGGTTCTGGAAGAGCTGCCCGAGCTGACTCTTGTCGGCAAGAATAATCGGCAATGGCCCACAGACGACCTCGGCGTTGTTTTCCTTGATAACCAGTTCCAGATCTCGAAGCACCCTGCAGAGTACCGCAGAACAGTCGGTCTCTGCAAGCTCCCTGGTGCTGCTCATGATCCGTGAGTAACTGAGCAGGTCGTTGATCAGGCTGCTCATCCTCGTGGCGCCGTCAACGATGTATGCCATATAGGATTCGGCTTTTTCATCAAGGGTGCCTTTGGAACGGATTGCAAGCAACTCGGTGAAACCGGCAATCTTGCGCAGCGGCTCCTGCAGGTCGTGAGAGGCGATATAGGCGAACTGTTCCAGTTCCCGGTTGGAGCGGGCCAGGTTGGCTTCGGTCTTCTTGATGGCAGTGATGTCCCGGATCGACTCAATAGCGCCGATTCTTTTTCCGGCAGAGTCGTACAGGGGGGCAACAACGCCCCAGACATGGGCTCCCTTGCCGTTATACAGCGCCGGGCAGAAGGTCTCGCCAAAGAGGCGGTCTCCTCGTCGGGTGACTCCCTGATAGTTTGCCATGAGCTCATCGTCATCGACATCAATAAGGTCGAGCAGCTGGTTTCGCCGATCGCCGTAGAAGGGGACGGTGTAGGCATGGTCACCCTGACCCAGCATCTCCTCCTTGGCAACGCCGCTCATTTCCTCCATCGCCCTGTTCCAGGCGATAACCTTCTTATCCAGGTCGACAACAAATGTTGCATCGGGCAAAAAATTGAAAATGTCGGCCAGGAACTGCTGGGATTCCCGTAGTGAGGCATCCATTTCCTTGCGTTTGGATATGTCGCGGGAAGAGGCGTAGAGATACCACGTGCCGTCCAGTTGAACCCCACAGCCATTGACCTCGGCATCGAAGACCGTCCCGTCGCGACGCCGGTGCCTGGTCTCGAAGATTACCGGGGTATGAATCATTTCCCGAACCTTTACAACCAAATTCTCAGGAGGGATACCGGCATCCCAGTCCGTGACGTTCAGTTCCAGATTATCATCAGCAGCGTAACCGAGCATCTGGCGGAAGGCGGCATTCGATTCTATCAGGTTGCCGTCCTGGTCGAGGATATGGATGCCGTCGCGGGCCACCGCCTGCAGTGTCTGGTAGCGGATGCCCAGCTTGTGCCGCTCTTCTGCACGCAGGTTCATTAAATCCTGGGCTTGCTCCGCCAGGGATGCCATTTCCCGCTGCCGCCGCTGGAGCAGTACCAGGCCGAAGCCTGAAGTGACACCGATTAGTACAAAGGCAACTGCCTGTTTGAGAGTAGCGCTGCGCCAGCTTTTGTAGATTGCTGCATAATCCCTGCTGCAGGCGACATAGAGCGGCTTGTCCAACCGCAGCTTGTGCGGCTGGACGGTACGCAGCGCCATGACTCGTTTCGAGGCATAACTGACGGATCTTCCGGTCAGCACATTTTCGACTCTGCCGCTTTCCCGGTGACGAGTGAAAAAAGTGCCGGGCAGCGCCAGATTCTTTCCTGACAGTCCATCCTCATCCGGGACCAACATAAAGCGGATGCCGTCCCCATGGTTGATGGCGCTCCACATGTCGGGTGCGTAGAGTACCGAACTCAGCAGAACCTGGAAATATTCCGGATCAAGCGCTGCGGTGACGACACCGTTAAACCTGCCGTTTGCTGCGGGGATAGTGCGCGAAATATCGACGAGGAATAATCCGAGTACGGTCTTGAACGGCGGCGACAGGTACAATGTCGAGGGATTATTGTCGTGTGCAGGGGTTGCAAAATAATCGCGGGTGTGTACGTTCCTGCCGATCAGCTCGTCCCGATTCGAGGCGACCACCGTCCCCTCTGCATCAAGCACAAACATGGTACGGATGCCGGGCATGGCCTCGGCCAATGCTTGCAGACGACGGTTGGCCAATTGTAAGTTTTCATGCCTGCGCAGGTAGGGCATGTCTTTTATGAGCGAGGTCAATGCCCGGTTTGTCGCCTCAAGCTGATGTTCAATATTTGAGGCAATGACCCGGGTCTGGGTCTGCAGGCGCTGGTGTTCCTGATCGGTAATGGTGTGATGGGAGGTGAGGCTCTGGTACGTGAAAACTCCCGCGAGAATAACCAGGGCCAGGGTGAACATCAGCCATTGGTCGCGTATGCTGCGCCGCACGGCCGCCTGATCGGCGTTCGTGCGGCTTTTGGTGAGGTTACCAGCGTCTTTTGTCATTGGGGGCACGGTAGTTGTGATGAGTTACAACTCCGGCCACTCGCCGTCTTCAATGACCACCGTTGGCAACCCCATCGGTCCCAGTACCTCAAGAAACAGCTCAGGATCAAACTGCTCAATGTTGAAGACCCCGGCGCCGCGCCACTTGCCGGTCAGCATCATGATCGCGCCGACTACGGCCGGGACACCGGTGGTGTAGCTGATCGCCTGGGATTGTACTTCACGGTAGCAGGCTTCGTGATCGCAGATGTTGTAGATATAGACCTGCTTGCGTTTGCCGTCCTTGATGCCGCGGGCAATGACGCCGATGCAGGTTTTTCCCTTGGTGAGCGGGCCAAGGCTGCCCGGATCGGGAAGGAGCGCTTTTAAAAACTGGATAGGTACGATTTTCTGGCCGTTAAATTCTACTTCGTCGATGCGGGTCATGCCGACGTTCTGCAATACTTCCAGGTGCTTGAGGTAGTTGTCAGAGAAGGTCATCCAGAATTGGGCCTTTTTTATGGTCGGGATATGCTTTACCAGCGATTCCATCTCTTCATGGTAAAGGCGGTAGATGTTCATCGGGCCGATCCCTTCCGGGAAGTCGAAATAATGTTTGGTCGTCAACGGCGGGCTTTCAACCCATTGTCCGTTTTCCCAGTGGCGGCAGGTAGCGGTTACTTCGCGGATGTTAATCTCCGGGTTGAAGTTAGTCGCAAACGGCTGTCCATGACTGCCGGCATTGGCATCGATGATGTCAATCTCCTCCACCACATCCAGATACTTCTTGGCAGCGAGGGCGGTATAGACATTGGTGACTCCCGGATCAAAGCCGGAACCGAGCAGCGCCATCAGCCCCTTTTCGCGGAAGCGTTCCTGATAGGCCCACTGCCAGGAGTATTCGAACCTGGCGGTATCGAGCGGTTCGTAGTTGGCGGTGTCGAGGTAGTCGACACCGGTTTCGAGGCAGGCGTCCATGATGTGCAGATCCTGGTAGGGGAGTGCGACGTTGATCACCAGCTTCGGTTGCACCTGTCTGATCAGGGCTGCCAGTTCCGGCACATTGTCGGCATCGACCTGAGCGGTTTTGATGCTGCCCCCCAACTGGGCAGCGATAGCGTCGCATTTGGATTTAGTGCGCGAGGCCAGAGTGATCTCGCTGAAAATATCGCGCCGCTGGGCGCATTTATGGGTAACGACCTGGCCGACACCGCCGGCACCGATTATTAGGACTTTGCTCATAGTTTTATTCCCCCAGATAGGTATATCCAAGCAGTGTTTTGTCCAGCAGTTCGACAAAGTGGCTGCTCTCTTCGATGGAGATCTTCTTTGAGGCGACATTTTTCTCCAGGTTGTCCCTGACGCGCTTCAAAATTTCCGGCCCTTTGTACTGTACATACTTCAGTGTTTCCCAGGTGGCGTCGCCATTAATGACGGTGTCGATCATGTAGCCGGTTTTTTTGTTGAACGTGATATGAACCGCGTTGGTGTCGCCGAACAGATTGTGCAGATCTCCCAGAATCTCCTGATATGCACCGATCAGGAAAAAGCCGATAAAATAATTTTCGTCCTTACGGATCTTATGCAGCGGCAGAAATTTCGAACGGCCGTTTTCGCCGACGAAGCTGGTGATCTCGCCATCCGAGTCACAGGTGATGTCGGCAACCGAGGCCATGACATCCGGTTTCTGGTTGAGGCGCTGCAACGGCACGATCGGGAAAAGCTGGTCAATCGCCCACGAGTCGGGAATCGACTGGAATAGCGAAAAGTTGGCAAAGTAGGTCTGCCGCATGGAGAGTTGGAAACTTTGCAGCTCCTCCGGGATCGGTTTGATCTTCTCGACGATGCTGTTGATCTTTTTGATGATTTTTGAGTAGAGCCATTCTGCAATTGCCCGATCGTTGAGCGTCAGGTACCCCAAATTGAAAAGGCTCACCGCTTCATTGATCAATTGCAGCGTGTCGTGATAGTCCTCTCTCAGTGAATAGCGATCAAGGCTTTTATAGATGTCCATCAGCTTTTTGACGGTAGGGGCTACTTTTTCAGACTGAGCCAGAATCTCTTCAAAATCCGGCATCAGGTGTTGGGTGTTGGTGTTGAGGACGTTGGTGACCAGCACCGAGTAGTGAGCAACGGTAGCCCGTCCCGACTCGGAAATGATATTGGGGCATTCGACTCCCGCTTCATCACAGATGTTCTTGATCTGATAGATAACGTCATTGGCATACTCTTCAATGGTGTAGTTGACGCTGGAAAAATAGCTTGATTTGGAACCGTCGTAATCGACTCCCAAACCTCCACCGATATCAATGTATTCAATTCCAACGCCCAACTTCCGCATCTCGGTGTAGACACGAGCAACTTCGATCAGTGCGGTCTTGATCTTGTCGATCTTGGTGACCTGGCTGCCGATGTGCGAATGCAGCAATTTGACCGAGCCGAGCATGTCCTGATCTTCCAGCATCCGGATGGCGGCGATTATTTCCGACATGCGTAGGCCGAATTTGGCGTCTTCTCCGCCGGAGGTGGCCCATTTGCCGGTTCCTTTGGAGGAAAGTTTGACCCGGATTCCCAGTTTCGGCGTTATGCCGGTTTTCTTGGAGATCTCGATAATCTTTTCCAGTTCAAACAGCTTCTCGACGACCAGCGTAATGTCGAAGCCGACTTTGGAGGCATAGAGCACCGTTTCGATGTACTCTGCATCCTTGTAGCCATTGCAGATAATCGGCAGGTTGTTGCCGCTGGAAATCGAGATCCCCGCTACCAGCTCAGGTTTTGAGCCGACTTCGAGGCCGATGTTGTAGCGTTTCCCGTAGCCGGCGATAGCTTCCACCACCTGGCGCTGCTGGTTAACCTTGATCGGGTAGAATGTCTGGTATTTGGCTGGGTAATCATTTTCCTGTATGGCGTTTTTAAAGACCCGGTTGATTGATGCGATTCGCCCCTGCAATACGTCCATAAAACGGAGCAGAATGGGAGGGTTGATTTTGCGCTTGATCAGATCGTTTACAAGGTCGCGCAAGTCGATGGACTGCTTCGAATTTGATGAAGGGTGAACGCAAATATTCCCTTTTTTATTGATAGAGAAGAGATCAGCACCCCAGTTGTCGATATTGTAAATCTTGGCAGATTCACTGATGGACCATTTTTCCATGACCTGTTCCCCATGTTCCGGTTAGTCGCAATCAAATAAACTATTCTATTTATTGCATAGTATGATCAAAGTCAAATTCTAATTTGATGCTGGATCAGAAACTGCAAAACCCACCTAAAAATACACTATC
Source organism: Deltaproteobacteria bacterium (assembly GCA_021781535.1). GTDB lineage: Bacteria > Desulfobacterota > Desulfuromonadia > Geobacterales > Pseudopelobacteraceae > JACRCG01. The sequence continues at coordinate 16,113 of JAJXWO010000029.1, forward strand.
AGGTGAAATGACTGCCTTGACAATGCCTGAGGTAATGATTACTTTTGGACTAATTACGCCACTTTGGTTGTATTACCCTCACTCGAATGAACAGGGATAGAGCGTTAACCACAGTATCTTCTGCTGCTTGCAGAACGGAGGATATTCAAGTTTTACGTACTCATCTTCAGGTGAATTTATGCCACGTTTTTCAGGCAGGAAACCGTTTACGCAGGAAATATTCGATCGGCATGTCGGCGAGATGCGCAGTCTTTTGCATGCCCTTGAGTTGCGGGATTCTTTTGAGGACAATGAAACACGCCCGAAGATGGATATGTATGAAACGGGGCAGGACGTCATTATCGAGTTTGACTTGCCCGGTTTTACTCTGGACGCAATTTCCTTGAAGATCAGCGGGTTGACGCTGACCCTCGAAGCGTGCAAGCCCCGGGAACAGAACGAAGGCAAATTTATATGTGTGGAACGGAGTCATGGACGCTTTCATCACGCGGTGCATATACCGGGTAACGTCAACCCCGCTGCGATCAGGGCTGAATACCGCCGGGGGGTATTGCGGGTACTATGTCCAAAAATATGTGAGTGGTCCGTGCCGATAAAGGAGATTTAGATTGATAGAGATAGAGAACGATGCCGAGCAAAGCTCGGAAGAACTGAAAATTCCAGAGGTGCTGCCGCTGTTGCCGATCCGGGACGTCGTGGTATACCCGTTTATGATCATACCGCTTTTTGTCGGTCGGGAAATGTCGGTAAAAGCCGTGGACAGCGCTCTGGCGGGTGACAGGATGATCCTGCTGGCGACTCAGCACGATGTTGGTGACGAGGATCCTCCTGCCGATAAAATATATGAGGTCGGCACGGTTGCCATGATAATGCGGATGCTTAAATTGCCGGATGGCCGTGTCAAGATACTTGTTCAAGGTCTGGCTAAGGCTCGCATTACGGAATATGTTACTGATAAGCCCTTCTATACGGTTCGCGTTGAGCGGCAGCACGACACGACGGTTGTAGATATCACGCTGGAAACAGAGGCGCTGATTCGCACCGTGCGCGAACAGTTGACCAAGGTCATCGAACTTGGCAAGCAGGTCTCGCCCGAAGTGATGGTTATTCTGGAGAATATCCAGGATCCGGGCAGTATGGCTGATCTGGTTTCCAGTAACCTCGGCCTGAAAGTTGCCGATGCCCAGACGCTGCTGGAAATAAACGATCCGATCGTTCGTCTGACCAAGGTGAATGAGTTTCTGAACCGCGAAGTTGAGCTGTTGAGCGTGCAGGCCAAAATCCAGAACGCCGCGCGCGAAGAGATGGGTAAAAACCACAAGGAATATTACCTGCGCGAGCAGATGAAAGCTATCCAGAGCGAACTGGGCGACAACGAAGGCAAAGAAGAACTGGCTGAAATAAGAAAGGCGATTGAAGCGGCAAAAATGCCTGAGCAGGTGCAGAAAGAGGCGCTCAAACAGTTGAGCCGCCTGGAAAACATGCATCCGGACGGCGGTGAAGCCAGCATTGTCAGAACCTATCTTGACTGGATGGTGGAGCTCCCCTGGAGCAAGTCCACCCGCGACAGCCTGGATATTGCCCGGGCGAAGACGATTCTGGATAATGACCACTTCTATCTGGACAAGATCAAGGAACGCATCCTGGAATTTCTGGCGGTGCGTAAACTGAAGAAAAAGATGAAAGGGCCGATTCTCTGCTTTGTCGGTCCTCCCGGTGTGGGAAAAACCTCGCTGGGCAAGTCCATTGCCCGCGCCATGAATCGCAAGTTCGTCCGTATTTCACTGGGCGGCGTGCGTGATGAAGCCGAAATTCGAGGTCATCGCCGCACGTATATCGGTGCTCTGCCGGGGCGTATTCTGCAGGGATTGAAACAGGCTGGCGCCAACAATCCGGTCTTCATGCTGGACGAGCTGGACAAGCTCGGTTACGACTACAAGGGAGACCCTTCATCAGCGTTGCTTGAGGTGCTTGATCCGGAGCAGAACCACTCATTCTCCGATCATTACATCAATCAGCCGTTCGATCTCTCAAACGTGATGTTTGTGGCGACCGCCAACCAGATGGATCCGATCCCTTCGGCTCTGCGCGACCGAATGGAGGTTATCAATCTGGCCGGGTACACCGAAGAGGAAAAACTGGAAATCGCCAAGCGCTATCTGGTCCCGCGCCAGATCAAGGACAACGGACTGAAGTCCAAGCACATCAGCTTCGATGATGAATCAATAATGGAGATAATCTCCAAATACACCCGTGAAGCCGGTTTGCGAAATCTGGAGCGGGAAATCGGTAAAATCTGCCGCAAGGTGGCCCGGAAAGTGGCGGAAGGGAGCCCCCGCATTGTCAAAGTGACGGCCAAGGGTATTCACAGCTATCTGGGAGCTCCGAAATATTTACGAGAGGAAGATCTGGACAAAAACGAGGTAGGGGTTGTCAATGGCCTGGCCTGGACCCCGGTCGGGGGCGAGATTCTTCATATCGAAGCCAGCTTGATGGCGGGCAAAACGGCCTTGACTCTGACCGGGCAGTTAGGCGACGTCATGAAGGAGTCCGTACAGGCTGCACACTCGTATGTTCGTGCTCATGCCGAGGCGATGCATCTCGCACCGAAAATCTTTGAGGAACATGAAATTCATGTTCATGTTCCGGCCGGCGCCATACCCAAGGACGGCCCTTCGGCCGGAGTTGCCATGACGGTGGCGTTGGTTTCGATACTGTGTCACATCCCGGTTAAAAAAGATGTTGCTATGACCGGCGAGGTGACGCTGCGCGGCAAAGTGCTTCCGATCGGTGGCCTAAAGGAAAAAATACTGGCAGCGGTCAGATCCCGTATGAGATTGGTAATCATTCCTGAACAGAACAAAAAGGACCTGGAAGATATACCGCCGGAAATCCTGAAAAAGGTTAAAATTGTTGCAGTTTCAGAAGTTGAAGATGCCCTTAAACTTGCTTTGGAAAAGTATCCGCCTTCTGCCCCTGCTGCCGGAAAAAAGCAGAAAAAAACCGCTCCGGCAAAAACTCTTCCCGCACGCACGGCGCGTACCTGATCATGGCTTCTTGTCGGGATGTGAAATAAAAGATTTCCGGTTTAGAGTATTAGTTGAATCGAGGTGATTCATGACTGAAGAAATCATCTATTCTGCTTCCTGGTTGATTAATCCCAATGCCCCGCCCGTCGCTGGCGGGGCATTGTTTGTTCGTAACGGCATGATCGTAGCCACAGGGCCTCTGCACATGCTGCGCCGTTCTCATTCGGCACCGGTGCTTGATTTTCCGGGCTGCGTTCTGCTCCCCGGGTTTGTCAACGCCCATACCCATCTCGAATTAACTCACTTTCCTTCCTGGCGACTCGGCTCTTCAGTCGATTACAATCCTCGCCGGTTTACCGACTGGATAATCCAGCTGATCAAAATTGCGCGTGGTTTGACGGTGGAGGATTACCAACCTTCGATTCGAGAGGGGGTGCGGATGTGTCTGGAATCGGGGACGACTGCTATTGGCGAGGTCGTTACCAATCCGGCAATGGCTGAACTTTACTATAAATCTTCACTTGCCGGCCGGCTCTACTTTGAGCTGCTGGGGCAGGAAACCGGCCATTTTACCGGTAAACTTGCTGCCGCGACAGCAGCGGCACATCAACGTGAAACACACACACTGCTGTCGGGCTTATCTCCCCATTCTCCCTATACGATCGCACACGAACATCTGGCAACTATACGGGATGTCGCCGCATCAAACGCCCTGCCGCTCGCCATCCATCTTTCCGAATCCCGTTCTGAGGCAAACTTTATCTTTGACGAGACCGGTGATCTTGCTTCCGAGTTCTACCCGTTTGTCGGCTGGGAACGCTTCCTGGGGCATCCGGCTCGATGCAGTTCCACTGAATTGCTTGATCGCTACGGCCTGCTGACGCCGATGACGCTGGCGGTGCATTGTGTCCACGTTTCTGTCGCCGATGCTCGCATCATCAAGTCGCGCGGTACTCATGTTGCCCTCTGTCCCCGCAGTAACGAGCTGCTGGACGTCGGACGTGCCCCGGTTGCTCTGTTCAAAAAATTCGATATTCCCCTGGCGCTTGGCACTGATTCGCTTGCCAGCAACAACTCCCTTTCTCTATGGGATGAGCTGCGTTTTGCGCTGGAGGTCTTTCCGAACGAGCTTTCTGAACAGGATGTGTTTCACATGGTTACCGCCGGCGGGGCTGCAGCTCTCGGTGTTTCGGCAACCTGTGGCTTGCTGGAGTCCGGCAGGCGGGCGGATTTTCAGGTGGTCGGCAATTGCGACGGTGGTGAGGAGAGATTGTTGGAGCGGGTTATGCGGGAGGGCATTCCGCAGGAAGTTTTTATTGGTGGTGTGCGTTACACGGGAAATCCCCGAGCTGGCGATTAATGTCAGGAGTAAAAATATAAATCAAAGAAAATCAGTTAAACTCAGAGGCACTGGGGACACAGAGAAATTCTTGATTTTTTTAAGAAAAACAGCATCACCTTTACAGTGGTCATGTAATTTTTCTCCATTCCCTCTGTGCCTCTGTGTTTGATAGAAGTCTTATACTCAAGCTTTTTTCAACCGTTTTTCTTCCAGGATCATATCAACCGCCAGTAGAAAAACCCCGATGCAGATCAGAGAATCGGCGACGTTGAAGGCCGGCCAATGGTGCAGGTACCAGTGAACGTCGAGAAAATCAATCACTTCTCCGAGACGTATCCGGTCGATAAGGTTGCCGACTGCGCCGGAAAAAATCATCGCCAGTGAAACATGTGCCAGCCTTTGGTCATCACGCAATCGATGAAAGGCGATCAGAATAACAAGCGCGGCAATGACTGAAATGGTGATAAAAAACGGCAGACGCCACGATGCATTGGAGAGGAAGCTGAAAGCGGCTCCCTTGTTCCTGACGTAGGTAAGGTTGAAGAAGTTTACAATGATCGGGATCGAGTCAAATTGCTGCATGGTGCGATCAATGACTGTCTTGGTGATCTGATCAATGAGTATGCCAACGATGGAGATAGTGGAGAACAGTATGTATCGAGATTTCATTGATTATGTCCGTGCCTCCCGTGAATACAGCGTATGACTGCATTCACGGGGGTGTGATAGTGACTCAGTTGAAAACTGTGGTTATTTACGAGACGGCAACGGTACATTTGGGGCAGATGGTGGGGTGTCCGGCATCGGTGCCCAGTTCTTCGCTGTAATACCAACACCGCTCACATTTCTCACCGGGTGCTGCAGTCACCTGGACTTTCAGGCCGTCAAGATTTTCCGATGTCCAGTATTCACCTTCAAGATCGTGTGCCAGTACTGCCTTGGATACGATAAAAATACTGTTCAATTCGGCTGCATACTCCTGAAGGAATGCGAACAACTCTGGAGGTGCGGAGATCGTTACGGCAGCGTCCAGGGAATGTCCAATGGTTTTGGCGACGCGAGCCAGTTCCAATGCTTTTGAAACATCCGAGCGAACTTTTATAATACGTTCCCAGCGATCCGCCAGAGCGTCATTTTTCCACTCGGGGGTGAGGACAGGAAACTCAGCCAGATGTACGCTTTCCTCACGTTGTCCCGGCATGTACTGCCAGACCTCATCGGAGGTAAACGAGAGCACTGGAGCGAGGATACGCACCAATGTGTCAAGAATCCGGAACATGACCGTCTGGGCGCTGAGGCGCTCCAGAGAATCTGACTTGCTGGTGTACATGCGGTCTTTAAGAATATCAAGGTAAAACGAGCTCATCTCAGTGGTACAGAAGCCGTTGACTTCCTGGTAGATGACGTGGAATTCCAGGTCCTGATAGGCGGTGAGGACCCGCTCCTTCAATATTTCAAGTTGATGCAGGGCCCAGCGGTCGATTTCCGGCATCTCCGCGAATGCTACCGATTGGGTTGCCGGATCGAAGTTGTTTACGTTGCCGAGAATGTAGCGGCAGGTGTTGCGGATACGGCGATAAGCCTCTGCCACCCTGGTCAGGATTTCCTGCGAAATACGGGTATCGTCCTGGTAGTCCATCGCGGCAACCCAGAGGCGGAGGACGTCGGCGCCGAACTTCTTGATGACGTCTTCAGGAGCCATTACATTGCCTACGGATTTGCTCATTTTGCGCCCTTGGCCGTCCAGTACGAAACCATGGGTCAGGACGTTTTTATAGGGGGCAACTCCCCGGGTGCCGACGCTCTCCAGCAGTGATGAATGGAACCAGCCGCGATGCTGGTCGCTCCCCTCCAGATACATGTCGGCCGGTGAACGCAACGCGGGATTCGGTTCCAGCACGGCTGCATGCGAAACACCTGAATCAAACCAGACGTCCAGGATGTCATTTTCTTTTTCAAGTGATGCCGAACCGCATTTCGGACAGACCGTTCCGGCGGGGAGCAGTTTTTCGGCGCTCCAGTCGAACCAGACATCGGAACTTTCCTTTTTGAAAATTTCCGCTACGTGGTCCATGATTGTGCCATCGGCGATGTATTCGCCGCAGGCGGTGCAGGAAAATGCGGTGATGGGTACGCCCCAGGAGCGCTGCCGGGAAACGCACCAGTCGGGACGATTTTCGATCATACCATAGATCCTCTCCCGTCCCCATTTGGGAATCCATTCTACCTTATCAATGGCTTTCAATGCATTGTCACGCAAATCGTTCGCCTTCATGCTGATGAACCACTGCTCGGTGGCACGGAAGATGATTGGCTTTTTGCACCGCCAGCAGTGCGGGTAGGAATGGACGATTGGTGAAGTCTGGAGCAGCGCCTCGACCTCGATCAGTTTGTCAATCACGCTCTGGTTGGCGGGAAAAACCTGCTGCCCGCCGAAGAATTCGACATTCGCCAGGTATTTGCCGTGGTTGTCAACCGGATTATAAATTTCAAGCCCCTCTTTAAGCGCCAGCTCATAATCTTCCTGGCCGTGCCCTGGTGCGGTGTGGACACATCCGGTACCGGCTTCCAGTGTTACATGCTCACCCAATAGTACGATGGAATCACGATCATAGAACGGGTGCTTGCACCGTTTATGCTCCAGCACATCTGCCTTGAATGTTGCTATGACTGTCCCTGTGAGGCCCACTGTTGCCAGGAAAGAATCTTTGAGGCCTTCTGCAACGATCAGCACACCTTTCTCGGTTTCCAATGCAACGTAGTCGAACTCCGGGTGGAGCGCCACGGCAAGGTTGGCCGGAATCGTCCAGGGGGTGGTCGTCCAGATGACAATGTACGCCTGCTTGCCGGCCAAGGCTGGAATAACAGCGGACACGTCATTCTCAAGGGCGAAGCGGACATAGATGGAGGGGGAGGTGTGGTCGGCATACTCGACTTCGGCTTCGGCCAGCGCCGTTACGCATGAGGAACACCAGTGTACCGGCTTGCGACCGCGGTAGAGTCCGCCGTTGTGGGCAAAACGGGCCAGTTCGGCTGCGGTCAGTCCCTCGTATTCATAGTTCATTGTCAGGTAGGGTTTTTCCCAATCACCAAGAATGCCGAGACGCTTGAATTCCTCTTTCTGGATGTCGACGAATTTTGCTGCATACGTCCGACACTCCCGACGCATTTCCAGCTTGCTGATCTGGTTTTTTCGCGAGCCCAGGTTTTTTTCCACCTGCAATTCAATTGGCAGACCGTGGCAGTCCCATCCTGGAACGTAAGGGGCGCGAAAACCTTCCATGCGCTTGACTTTAAGCAGGATATCTTTGAGGGTTTTATTGAGAGCATGACCGATATGGATATGCCCGTTTGCATACGGAGGGCCGTCATGCAGGACGTAGAGAGGTTTGTCTGTCCCAGACGCTTCCAGCTTGGCATAGAGTCCGCTCTGTTCCCATTTTGCAAGCATTTCCGGCTCCCGTTGATTCAGGTTGGCCTTCATCGGGAAATCGGTTTGTGGCAGGTTGAGGGTGTCTTTATATTCCATGAGATGTGGTCTCCGTTTCTTATTCGTAAAACTGTACTAGACTACAGATATGGAGCAGTAATGTCAAGAAGACCGGCTTGTTCGGGTAGGCTGTTTGGATAGGCAATCGGAAGTCTTGGTAAAAGATGGAGTGGTGTGGGGGTGTCGGAGTTTTTGCCGAGAGATGAGGGTATTTAATGAATGGGTAAGCTTCGGCTTACAGAATAGCGCTAGCATGAAGGCGGTGTGCCACCTGGTCAAAATTGATAGATAATTATGTTTATCGTAAGAAAAACGTTAAGTATTATTAAAAATAATAGCTAATGTGGGTAAAAGCTGCTATGGCAAACAGGCCGAATTGAGATGAATGAGATGCGCTGATCTGGTGAAAAAGAACATAGTAAACCTTGCTTAGCTGCGGCATGCATGGATGTGGTGATGCTGTTCCGGCTGGTTCTTAATCTGTTGACGAAACAAAATTTGTACTGATTTTATGACTTGAAGAGAAATATGAAAACTATATCAGAGACGGAAATTATCTGAAAAGGATCCAATAAAAAATGGAAGACTTATCTCCTTCTGATTTGAAAACAATCATGCACTCCAAGCGGGCAAATATGTACTACCTCCAACATTGTCGTGTACTGGTTAACGGCGGCCGGGTTGAGTATGTTACCGAAGAGGGCAAAGACTCCCTGTACTGGAACATCCCTATTGCCAACACCACCTCCCTGTTGCTGGGCACCGGCACTTCCATCACGCAGATGGCGATGCGGGAGTTGGCAAAAGCTGGCGTGCTGGTCGGTTTTTGCGGCGGTGGCGGTTCCCCTCTGTTTGCGGCTAACGAAGTGCAGGTTGATGTCTCCTGGTTGACGCCGCAAAGCGAATATCGGCCAACTGAATATTTACAACATTGGGTGAGCTTCTGGTTTAACGACGAAAAGCGGCTTGCTGCCGCCAAGGCGTTTCAGTTGGTGCGGCTGACGCAGATTGAAACGCAGTGGCTCAGCTCGCGCATGCAGCGTGAAGATGGTTTTACGGTCAATAGCGATCAGTTGCTTGCGCTGCTGAACAGCACCAGAGCGGCGCTGGATCAGTGCCACAACAACAGCGACATTCTGGCGCAGGAAGCGCTGCTCACCAAGGCGCTCTACAAAATAGCGGTCAATGCGGTCAAATATGGCGACTTTACCCGCTCCAAGCGAGGCTCCGGTACGGATATCGCCAATCGATTTCTGGATCATGGCAACTATCTTGCCTATGGACTGGGTGCCACGGCGGCCTGGGTGCTTGGTCTGCCCCACGGATTAGCGGTGCTGCATGGCAAAACCAGGCGCGGCGGTCTGGTGTTTGATGTCGCCGACCTGATCAAGGATGCCCTGATTCTGCCGCAGGCCTTTATTGCCGCAATGCAGGGTGAAGATGAGCGGGAGTTCCGCCAACGCTGTACCGAAAATTTCAACCGGGCAGAAGCGCTCGATGTGATGATCGACACCATCAAAGACGTCGCCGAATCTCTCAGCGAGGTGCGCAAATGAATGTGATGCTCGTCTCCCAGTGCAGCAAACGGGCTCTGGATGAAACCCGCCGCATTCTGGACCAGTTTGCGGAACGCAAAGGCGAGCGCACCTGGCAGACCGCCATTACCCAGCAAGGTTTGACGACCCTGCGGAAGATGCTACGCAAAACGGCCAAGCGTAATACCGCCGTGGCTTGCCATTGGATAAAGTCCGCCAATCGCACCGAACTGCTCTGGATCGTCGGCAGCCTGAGTGCTTTCAACGAACAGGGCACGGTGCCGACCAACAGCACCGGGCGGGATATCCTCAGATCACAGCGTGAAAACCAGTGGCATACGGCGGAGGTTATAGCGCTGCTGGCGGCAATAGCCGGGCTTTTTCATGATTTTGGCAAGGCGAATGTGTTGTTTCAGGATAAGTTGCGCGGGAAAAGAAAAACCTATGAACCATATCGACATGAGTGGGTGTCGTTGCGGATGTTTGCGGCGTTTGTGGGAGGAATATCAGACCGGGAGTGGCTGGAGAAGTTGCGCACTATTGGTGAGGGGGATGAGAAAGGGCTGTTGGAGCGGTTGCTCAAGGATGGCGGAGGCACCTTCACGAATCCGTTTGAACCACTGCCGCTGCTGGCGCGGACTATTGCCTGGCTTATTGTTTCGCATCACCGTTTACCGGCTTATTCAAAGGGAGAGAATCCCCCAAAAACAGAATTTATCGATCAGTGGATGGACAAAAGTATAACGCCGGAATGGAATTCTCAGCGGTGGCAAACAGAGGAATGGTCTTCTGAGACGGTTCAAGACAACTGGAACGTTCTGGAAAACTTGCCACTGCACAGCAAAACCTGGTGTCGGAAAGCAAAGGAAATTGCGCACCGTGCGCTCAAATCGCATTCGCTGTTTGAGAATTCATGGCTGGAGCAGCGTTTTACGGCACACCTTGCCCGTCTTGCTTTGATGCTGGCTGACCACCATTACTCATCGTTACCGGCAACAGGGAAATGGCAGGATAGCCTGTATTCTGCCTACGCCAATACCGATCCAAAGACCAAACAACGGAAACAGCAACTTGATGAGCATACTATTGGCGTGTCTCACAACGCCTTTCTCATGGCAACCAGCCTGCCAAAGTTGCGTAATACGCTCCCTTCAATTACCCGCCACAAAGATTTCAAAAGACGCAGCCAAGAGGAACGGTTCCGTTGGCAGGATAAATCGTACGACCTGGCGTGTGGAATTCGAGACCGGTCAAAAGACCAGGGTTTTTTCGGCGTAAATATGGCGTCAACCGGGTGCGGTAAAACTTTTGCCAATGCCAGAATTATGTATGGTTTGGCCGATGAAAAACTTGGCTGTCGCTTTAGTATCGCCCTGGGATTACGTGCCTTGACCCTACAAACCGGTGATGCGCTGCGGGATAGGTTGCATCTTGACTATGATGATCTGGCGGTGTTGATTGGCTCTCAAGCGGTGTTACAGCTGCATGAACTGCGAGAAGAAAAGCAGGAACCAATAATGGCAGATAACGGCAGCGAATCAGCGGAATCATTATTTGCCGAGCACCAGTATGTGCGTTATGACGGCACTCTCGATGATGGTCGTTTGAGCCAGTGGTTAAGCGAATCGCCAACGCTCTTGAAGATGCTCAGTGCCCCGCTGCTGGTCAGTACCATCGATCACTTGATACCCGCCACTGAAGGGGCGCGTGGCGGCAAACAGATTGCCCCCATGCTGCGCTTGATGACTGCTGATTTAGTGCTGGATGAGCCGGATGATTTTGATCTGGCTGACCTGCCCGCTTTGTGCCGCCTGGTGAACTGGGCTGGCATGCTCGGTTCGCGGGTGTTGCTCTCATCCGCCACTTTGCCACCTTCACTTGTCAGTGCGCTGTTCGATGCCTATCAGGCTGGCCGCGCCGATTATCAGAAAGCCTGCGGTCAGCCGGATTTACCGGTCAATGTCTGCTGCGCCTGGTTCGATGAATTTTGCGTGGCGCAAAGTGATCATGCCCTGCGTGATAGCTTCAAAACGGCTCATGCCGAATTTGTAGAGAAGCGCATCAGCAAATTGAAGCCTTTGCCTGCCTTACGCCTGGCAGATCTTATTCCGGTGATTAACTCATCCGGTGATGTGCAAGGTGCGCTGCAAGCCATGTTGAGGGCTTTTGTTGAAACGATGCCAAAATTGCATCAGCAACATCATCAACAGCATGCAAACGGAACACAGGTGTCGCTCGGTCTGATCCGTATGGCCAATATCAAGCCACTGGTGGCTGTGGCAAAGCAATTGATGAATATTTCTCCGCCAGCCGGGTATCAGATTCACTATTGCGTGTATCACAGCCAGCATCCTCTGGCGGTGCGTTCATATATGGAAGAGCGTCTTGATGCGGCGCTGATGCGCGATCCAGATCATCCTGAAAAACTCTGGGAAATCCCTGAAATAAAGGCGGCATTAAAGCAAAACTCCATACAAAACCATCTGTTTGTCGTGCTGGCTACCTCGGTTGCCGAAGTGGGCCGCGACCATGACTACGACTGGGCCATTGCCGAACCCAGCTCGATGCGTTCATTGATCCAATTGGCAGGTCGTATCCAGCGTCACCGTCAACAACAACCGCAAAGCCCAAATCTGCTGGTGTTGTCGAAAAACTTCAAGGCGTTAAAAGGTGAAGAGCTTGCTTATTGCAGACCGGGCTTTGAGTCGGCGGAACAGAAATTGTCCAACCATGATTTGAATGAGTTGCTTACGCCTGATCAATATCAGACGATTAGTGCCATCCCGCGTATTCAAGAACCGAGCGGCTTGAAACCGCAGACTCAATACACAAATCTTGTTGAATTGGAACATGCCTGTTTGGTGCGCACGTTATTTGGCAGAAAAGATAAAGTCGATCTTTCCGCCAAATTGTGGTGGCAAAAACAGCCGACCTGGTGCGGGCAATTGCAATATTTACAACCGTTCCGAAAAGCATCTCCTGACCAGTCATATTATCTTTGTCTGGATGAGGAAGGTGATACGCCACGCTTTGCCGAACTGGATGTGAACCAACCACCAAAAAATGGTCTGCCTGCCATGAAAGACAGTGGCGATTTTGTACATAAATCCCTCGCTATCGCCCAAGATGTAAGGCTTTGGCTAAATCTTGAAACCTGGTTTATTTATCAGCGGTTGGCGGAAAAGTGTGACATGGAGCTTCAGGAGGTTAGTGCGCGTTTCGGTGAGGTCCGTTTGAAGACAAGAACCAGCAATCGCTGGAATTATCATCCGATACTGGGGGTGTTTGAAGAGTTAGATTGAGATTGAATCAAATAACAAAAGGAGGAGTCATGGAATATGAGGGGCTGGCGGGAGTGATTGCGGATTACATAAATGATCGCAAACGGCAAAAGATGGAACCGATTGAGAAGGCTGCTGAAAAATTGGCCAAGGAATCAATTGACGATTCAGAGGATTCGTTAAAACAGCTTGAATTGGATACACAACTTAAAAACATTGAAGAAAATTTTGTGTTTTACCGCTGGCTGACTGATGCGGCCAATCGTGCAAAGCAGATCAGTCTTGCTACTCATGCTATCAAGTTTACCCATGCTGATGCCAGAGGGAGCAGTGTGTTGGCTCTGGATAAAGACAAAATTGCAGGGCCTTACCTGACAACGGCAACGCTAAAGAAGCCGGAAGTGGATGCTGTGGGAAATGCTGCGGCTTTGGACGTGGCAAAACTGCTGCAGCTTGAGTTTGCTGGTGAATCGTTGGCGGTATGCCTGAAGCGTGGCGATAGAAGCGCTTTGGCGGTCTTTTCGCAAAATGAGGCACAACTTGAAGAGTGGGTGCGTGGTTTCAAGTTGGCACTGGCCGATAAATCGCTCAAATCTCACGCCTTGGCCAAGCAGTTATATTTTCCTATTGGTGAGCAACGATACAACCTGTTGAGCCCACTATTTTCTTCCTCAATGGCTCAAGAAATTTACCAACGTATTATCGCTTGCCGCTTCGGCGAGGAAGCCAAAATTATTCGCGATGCAAAGAAAACCGGGAAGTATCTGGACAAGCAGCATGTAAGTTACTTGAACATAGCGATGCAAAATTTTGGTGGCTCTAATCCCCAGAATATTTCGCAATTGAATAGTAAAAGTAGCCGAGGCGGAAAGTCGTTTCTCTTCTCCAGCTCCCCACCTTTATGGGAATCAGAGGCTAAACCGCCCATCAATAGCACGTCGATTTTCAGCGGAGAATTCGACCGTCGAGCATGGCGACAAGCTCGGAATTTACAGCAATATTTATTGAGCATACAGAATCGCGACAGCACCATGAACATCCGCAAAAAAATGACAGCTTATCTGGACGAACTGGTTGACACGTTTTTTAACTATGCCGCTGAGGTACAGAACTTGACGCAGTTTGCCGGATGGAGCGTTTCATCTGATCTCAAACGTGAACAGCAGTTGTGGCTTGATCCCTATCGAAATGACCCGCAGTTCCAGCAAGAACGGGCAACTGGTGACTGGCAGATACGAATTTCCGATGATTTTGCATTCTGGCTGAAGCGCAGGTTAAAACATGAACAATTGGTGTTTGGAGAAGTTGAACATCAGGAATGGCTGCGCTTGCTGAACCGCCGGTTACGCCTGTTAAGCAGCAGGTTGAGCGAGTTTGAAGCTGATCTGCCGGAGGTGACGTTATGAGTTCGCTTATTATTCTGCGCCATGTACAGGTTGAAAACGCCAACGCCATTGCCGGTTTTACCTACGGCTTCCCCGGCATTAGCAACTTTCTCGGTTACACTCATGCGCTGTCCCGTAAGTTGCAAGCCAGTCATGGCCTTACTCTGGATGGTTGCGGAGTCATTTGTCATCACCATCAGGTGCAATGCTATCAGCCCGATGGTCGTGGTGATCATGTTTTTGCACAGTCACGCAACCCACTGACGAAAGAGGGGGAAACATCACCAATAATTGAAGAGGGCAGGATGCAGTTGACCGTGTCGCTGGTGCTGGAATGCAATGGCCTTATCGCCAACGGAGATTTTGGCATTGCCGGGTTGAAGCGGCATCTTGAGCTGTTGTGCCCGACCATGCGTCTGGCAGGTGGCACAATTACAGCCATCAGGCAGGTTGACATTGTTGCAATGCCCGAAGCGCCGGACGAATTGGCACGTTTCAACCGTCGTCAGTTGCGTCGTCTACTGCCTGGATTTACTCTGCTTGATCGTACTCATTTGCTGGCGGAGCGCTTTGGAACAATGCAGGCCGAAAACCCCGAAGCGGAATTATTGGATGCCTGGCTTGATTTTGTTGCCCTGAAAGCGGCGGCAGAACCGATCTTGGTGGAAGGGGAAGAGTTGAATGAGAGCACCAAAGCCAACTGGCGTTATCTTTCCAAACATTATGGCGGCTGGCTGGTGCCGATTACCTCTGGCTATCGTGCTATTTCGCCGCTCTATCAGGCTGGCGAGGTAGCAAACAGTCGCGACAATCAGACGCCTTTTGCCTTTACAGAATCGGTGTATGGCATTGGCGAATGGTGCAGCCCACACCGCCTGAAATCTATTGAACAGCTATTCTGGCGGTATCATTATCAAGAACAGGATGGCTGGTATTTGTGCAAAAACAATTCACAACTGGCTGAAGATATTGAAGACCAAGAAGAAGATTTTGACTACTAACTCACAATAGGGAGGATTCACGCAATGGCAAAAGAAATCAAGACAGCATCGGTACTGGCATTTGAACGTAAACTGGCAAATTCAGACGCCGTCATGTCCGCAGGGAATTGGGCTGACAGGGGTAAAACTGACGGGTGGAACGCGATTCAGTTAAATGAAAAATCTGTGCGCGGTACAATCTCTAACCGTTTCAAAGCTGCAGAAGTGAGTGATCCGACAAAAATGGATGCAAAGATTCAAAATGCGAATATCCAAACGGTTGATGTCGCGGCGCTCCCTTTTGATGCTGATACGTTACGGGTTACTTTCACATTACGAGTGTTAGGTGACCTGGTTACACCTTCTGCCTGCAATGACCCTGATTATCAAGCAAAGTTGGTTGGCAAGATCAACGGCTATATTGAACAGTATGCTTTTACGGAATTAGCGAACCGTTACGCTGAAAATATTGCCAATGGTCGTTTTTTGTGGCGCAACCGTGTCGGAGCCGAGAAGGTGGAATTACAGGTAACGCACGAACAGGAAACATGGACATTTGATAGCCACAGCTTTGATTTGCGGAGCTTTTCAGCGCCGTCAGGCGATCTGGTTAAATTGGCAGAGGTAATCCGCCAGGGTCTGTTGGGTAACAAAGTTGCTTTTGTAACTGTCAATGCCTTTGTTTGTCTGGGCACAGGGCAGGAGGTGTTTCCATCACAAGAGATGGTGATGGGCGGTGGTAAGGGTGATAAGAGCAAATTTTTGTATCATTTGAATGGTGTTGCAGCCATGCATTCCCAGAAGATAGGCAATGCTCTGCGTACCATTGATACCTGGTATCCGAATGTCGCTGAATTCGGCCCCATCGCGGTTGAACCATACGGTTCCGTAACGAATCGTGGTAAGGCCTATCGCCAACCCACTGACAAAAAAGACTTTTATAACCTGTTTGACGCATGGGTTGAAAAGGACAAGGAACTTTCTGAGACTGAGCAACATTATGTTATTGCGACGCTGATTCGCGGTGGGGTGTTCGGCAAAACAGATAAGAAAGAAAAGGAATAGCGATGAATAATTACATCGATATCAAGATTCTCCCCGACACAGAGTTTTCGTCCAGCCTGCTGATGAACGCACTGTTTGCCAAGCTTCACCGCGCAATGGTAGAAGCTGGTCACAGCGAGGTTGGCGTCAGTTTTCCGCAGGCGCAAAAGACTTTGGGTGACACTGTCCGTTTGCATGGCAGCCAGGGCGCTCTTGAGAGGCTTATGGCGATTGGCTGGCTGAAAGGTTTGACTGATTATACTTGTGTCACGGCGATAACAGCGGTGCCGGGCAACTGCAAACATAGGGTTGTGAAGCGTGTGCAGGCAAAAAGCTGTGTCGAGCGGATGTATCGCCGCTCTGTCAAGAAAGGGTGGCTGACCGCCGAGGAGGCCGAGACAAGGATGAACGCTGGTAAGGATCAACAGCTCAAGCTTCCTTTTGTTCAGCTTAAAAGCCGTTCTACCGAGCAATCATTTAGGCTGTTTATCCAGCAAGGTAAAATTTTAGATTCTCCAGTGGCCGGTGAATTTTCTGCTTATGGGGTAAGTGACGTGGCCACGATACCCTGGTTTTGACCCTCTTTTTTATGTGCTTTGTAAGTAGCTAATTTATAAAAGATATTTTAATGGTCAGATAAGAGGGTAAAGATGCAAATCCGTTTGTTGGTTCAAGGATAACAAGCGATTAGACGCATTGTTTCACAGTTCACTGCCGCACAGGCAGCTTAGAAAATGAAAACATCTTCTCCTGGCTGGATCGTCTCGTTCACTGCCGCACAGGCAGCTTAGAAATGGATAAGAGCACAGAGGACTTCGGTCTGGTTGTTCACTGCCGCACAGGCAGCTTAGAAATACTTCGACGGTTTGTACACCAGGTTGACTGCGTTCACTGCCGCACAGGCAGCTTAGAAACTGAAAGAATGGTTGTGGTTGTCTACCAGAGAGTTCACTGCCGCACAGGCAGCTTAGAAAAGACAGAGAACGTGGTTGATGATATGAGTAGAGTTCACTGCCGCACAGGCAGCTTAGAAAAGGTGGTAGACGAAGATGCTTGCCCGTGAGCCGTTCACTGCCGCACAGGCAGCTTAGAAAGCTTTGCTGATCTATCCGATGATGAACTTGAAGTTCACTGCCGCACAGGCAGCTTAGAAAATCTCGAACACCAGCTCTTTGCACGCATCGGAGTTCACTGCCGCACAGGCAGCTTAGAAAATACGTCACGATTGCACAAAATGTGGCAGAAAGTTCACTGCCGCACAGGCAGCTTAGAAATCGTACATTGTTCAGATTGAACGCCCAGACACGTTCACTGCCGCACAGGCAGCTTAGAAATGCCAGGGAAGCCAGCACAACCCCCCGATAAAGTTCACTGCCGCACAGGCAGCTTAGAAAAGAAACGGAGCGGCACACCGATTTCGCAGTCAGTTCACTGCCGCACAGGCAGCTTAGAAAATGCAAAGTGCGCTGTCCGTCCGGTGGTCATCGTTCACTGCCGCACAGGCAGCTTAGAAAAGCGCGAGGGTGGCGGAGTATTTGACCGCACACGTTCACTGCCGCACAGGCAGCTTAGAAAATGGCAGGCATCCGGCCTCGGCCTTCCGCTCGGTTCACTGCCGCACAGGCAGCTTAGAAAATGATTTCCTTCGCTATCTCCTGAAATACTTCGTTCACTGCCGCACAGGCAGCTTAGAAAATGCCTGCAAGGGGAGAGGCTTGTTACCCTTGGTTCACTGCCGCACAGGCAGCTTAGAAACATACGCGTCGCCATTGTTGGGAGCGGTAATAGTTCACTGCCGCACAGGCAGCTTAGAAATTACGAAAAAAGTACGTCCATTCCGTCAGCGTGTTCACTGCCGCACAGGCAGCTTAGAAATCCCTTACAAGCTACTATGTCCGGTTCTTCCCGTTCACTGCCGCACAGGCAGCTTAGAAACGAAAACAACCGTTTTCAGTCAAAATCATAACGTTCACTGCCGCACAGGCAGCTTAGAAAGGTAGATGTACCGTCAACAGTTTTATTACCAAGTTCACTGCCGCACAGGCAGCTTAGAAATCAATACAATCCTATTCCTGCTGGTACTGATAGTTCACTGCCGCACAGGCAGCTTAGAAAAGAATTGTTACGCCTTGCGGGACAGCAACGGCGTTCACTGCCGCACAGGCAGCTTAGAAAACGAAGCAATATTTTTAATGAACGTGAATAAGGTTCACTGCCGCACAGGCAGCTTAGAAAAGATTGAGCGGTTGCTACAGCACCAGCAGCAGGTTCACTGCCGCACAGGCAGCTTAGAAATCAATACAATCCTATTCCTTCTGGCACTGACAGTTCACTGCCGCACAGGCAGCTTAGAAAGACAAGGGCGACGCGTATGGTGATGGTAAAGAGTTCACTGCCGCACAGGCAGCTTAGAAAATCTACCGTTAAAACAAATGGTGATATTACTCGTTCACTGCCGCACAGGCAGCTTAGAAATGAAAGAAGCTTTTGAGGCTTCTATTCGTGAAGTTCACTGCCGCACAGGCAGCTTAGAAAAAATATGGCCGCCAACTTGTCAGTGTTCTATCGT
The DNA here is from genome assembly GCA_021781535.1 of Deltaproteobacteria bacterium. Taxonomy (GTDB): domain Bacteria; phylum Desulfobacterota; class Desulfuromonadia; order Geobacterales; family Pseudopelobacteraceae; genus JACRCG01. The sequence goes on from JAJXWO010000029.1 coordinate 34,768, forward strand.
TCACTGCCGCACAGGCAGCTTAGAAAGGAAATGGATGCAAACATGAAGGCCGTCCAGTGTTCACTGCCGCACAGGCAGCTTAGAAAATTGCCCGCGCGCAATCCGAGCCGTGGGAATGGTTCACTGCCGCACAGGCAGCTTAGAAAATCACCACCAGCAAGCGTGCCCCCGAATGGTGGTTCACTGCCGCACAGGCAGCTTAGAAAGGCTGCCGCCATCAGCGAAGCGGCAGCAATCCGTTCACTGCCGCACAGGCAGCTTAGAAATAATACCTGCTGGTTTTGCGTGGAGCGTAACAGTTCACTGCCGCACAGGCAGCTTAGAAACTGATCCGCCCCTACATAAAGCGACTGGAACCGTTCACTGCCGCACAGGCAGCTTAGAAACTGAGACGATTGAAGAAAAGCCGGGGTACAACGTTCACTGCCGCACAGGCAGCTTAGAAATAAAACGGCAGTAGGTGCTTTAATGCTCCCTCGTTCACTGCCGCACAGGCAGCTTAGAAATGGGGCTGTTTCTTCAGACGGCCAGCGGAGTGGTTCACTGCCGCACAGGCAGCTTAGAAAGTAAGGCTTCTTGGTTTTCGGATTCTCAGACAGTTCACTGCCGCACAGGCAGCTTAGAAACGGTCGTGCTGATCAGCAAGCAGAGCAGCAGTGTTCACTGCCGCACAGGCAGCTTAGAAAACCAATCTACAGTTCCAAGGTCAGAGCGCATGGTTCACTGCCGCACAGGCAGCTTAGAAAGTGAAGCTGGCACGCTTGCTGTACGCCCGTTCCGTTCACTGCCGCACAGGCAGCTTAGAAATCAGGCCAACGAGCTCGGTGACGGCACCCTCTGTTCACTGCCGCACAGGCAGCTTAGAAAGTTACCGGCAACTCCGTCGCAAACACCCTCATGTTCACTGCCGCACAGGCAGCTTAGAAAACAAGAAGAATACACCGCTACCATGCCGGTAAGTTCACTGCCGCACAGGCAGCTTAGAAAAAGCAGCTCAAGGCGGACTGGAAAGACATCGAGTTCACTGCCGCACAGGCAGCTTAGAAATGAAGAAGATCAAGTTTTAACGTTCCGTCAATGTTCACTGCCGCACAGGCAGCTTAGAAAAATAGGCGTACACGCAGATGATCGACGGTTATGGTGCTCGTTATGCTTGGCAAATAAAAAATAGTGAAATTTTTATTTGATATTATCAATCCGGACTAAATGTATTCGTTCTTGCATTTCTTGTAGTTACTCTGCTATTCTTTTTCGCCGTTTTACACACTTGATATGATCACTGAAAGGATCACAAATAATGCTGAAAATGTTTGATTACTTGTTTGGAATGTTTTCCAATGATCTGGCCATTGACCTCGGAACCGCCAATACCCTTGTCTATCTGAAGGGAAAGGGCATCGTGGTACGGGAGCCATCCGTTGTCGCAGTGCAAAAAATGCCTAACGGCCAGCAGAAAGTACTTAAGGTCGGCATGGAAGCCAAGCAGATGCTTGGGCGAACTCCCGGTTCCATTACCGCTATCCGTCCCATGAAGGATGGCGTTATTGCCGATTTTGATATTACGGAAGAAATGCTGCGTTATTTCATTCATAAAGTTCATAATCGCAAAACCCTCGTACGCCCGCGGATAGTCATTTGTGTGCCATCCGGGATTACCCAGGTTGAGAAACGTGCCGTCAAGGAATCGGCTGAGTCGGCCGGTGCCCGTGAGGTTTATCTGATCGAGGAACCGATGGCGGCTGCCATTGGAGCCGGACTTCCTATTACCGAGGCATCCGGTAACATGATTGTTGATATCGGGGGCGGCACAACGGAAGTTGCCGTTATTTCGCTGGCAGGTATTGTCTACGCCCAGTCTACCCGCATGGGGGGCGATAAGATGGACGAAGCGATCGTCCAGTATATCCGTAAAAAATACAACCTTCAGATTGGTGAACGCTGGGCGGAAAAGATTAAAATCGAGATCGGTGAAGCCTATCCAGGGCCGGAAACTTTGGAGATGGAAGTAAAAGGGCGTGACTTGGTCTCCGGGATTCCTAAAACTATCAAAGTTAATTCCGACGAGATCCGCGAAGCGCTTAAGGAGGCGGTCAACGCCATTGTCGATACGGTGAGAATATGTCTTGAGAAGACACCACCCGAACTGGCAGCCGATATCGTTGATCAGGGCATTTTTCTCGCCGGTGGCGGCGCGCTGTTGCGCAATCTGGATTTGCTCCTGCGTGAAGTCACCAAAGTTCCGGTACTTATTGCCGAAAACCCGCTCGACTGCGTCTGTCTTGGCTCAGGTCTTGTCCTTGACGAGCTTGATCTGCTGCGCCGTGTCGCTATTTCATCCTGATTTTTCACCACTGGATCACTGAGAGCGCTAACGAGTGAAACTGCACGTAAACGAGGGGGGGCACATTGTTCCCCCTCGTCCTGTGAAACGTTAATGTTCCGCGACTTTGTGATATAGAGCCTTTCAAGCCGTATGATGAATTCCCCCACTATTGACATACTTGTTCCCGTCTGGAACGATCCCTTTGAAACCCGAGCCTGTCTTGCTGCTATCCTCATGCATTCACCCGGAGCGCGTCTGATTATTGTGGACAACGGCAGCAGCCGCGAGACTGAGCTGATGTTGGAGGAGTTCTCCGAGTCACTGGGCGATCAGGGGTTGTTTATCAAGTCGGAAAAAAATATCGGGCTGGTTGCTGCATTAAATCTCGGTCTGGCCCGTTCAGACAGCGATTACACCGTTATTGTCCGTCCGCACGTGTCCGTGCAGGCCGGCTGGCTGGAAGCTCTCGTGAACGCCGCTGAGACAACCGGCTCCGGTATTGTGTCGCCGTTGTTCAGGGGGGCGGATGCGCCACCCCTGCCGACCCTTGATTCGGGATGTACGGTTATGGAGAGTTGTACAGTCTCTCTGGCGACGCTCCTGTTGCGTACCGAGATGCGGATAGTTGCCGGTACCTTTGATGAGAGTCTCGACGGCAACGAATGGTGCGTGAAAGAGTATGTACGGCGCGTCGCTGCTTTTGGGTATCGCACCTGTATTACCTCGTGCGTCAGTTTGTCCTGCTCTGCCGGACGGCAGTTCGGTTCGGCGCAACGCAGGAATACGATGGCTGAGAATAGCCGGTCAGTGTACACATCCCGGTGGGGGGCAGGAAGTCACTATTGCGTGTATTTTGGCTCTGATGCTAATACCGGTTCACTGGGCGATACTATTGCTGAACTTCTTGATGGCGCTCGTCAAGGGCATCGTTTTACGCTGCTGCTACATCGTCGCCAGTATGCCGACTTCCGGAAAAATGGCTGGAATTGCCTGCATACCGGGATAGATCTGCAACGGATATCAAACCTGTTCCCGTTGCGGGATATTCAAAAGAAGATTAGAATGCTGCAGGGTGTATCACCTGATCTTGTCATGGTACGTGGAAGCAGCGGGACCATATTTCCGGGCGTTGATAGTGCCATCTCACAGGATGAATTGCTCCGCGCTCTTCGCATCCATACTACAAACATTACTGAACAACCTCAGGAGGGCGTGTAATGATAACAGAGATCGCATCTCAATTGGCGGCCCATCGGGAAATTATCGTCCGAATTGAGCAGGAACTGTCACCCCTGATCGCCGAAATGGTGACGCTGCTGGTGAGAACCTTCGAACGCGGCGGTAAGCTGCTTGTCATGGGGAACGGAGGCTCTGCGGCTGATGCCCAGCATTTTGTGGCGGAGATCGTCGGGCGTTTCAAGATGGAGCGGAGGGGTCTGCCGGCGATTTCTCTCTCAACGGATACTTCTATTTTGACGGCTATCGGTAATGATTATGGGTTTGACAAAGTTTTTAGACGTCAGGTTGAAGCTTTGGCGGTTCCGGGCGACCTGGTTGTTGGCATTTCCACAAGCGGCAACTCTCCTAACGTGCTGCAGGCGCTGGAACTGGCGCGAGAAATCGGGTGCTCCACTGTCGGATTGCTCGGCACGGACGGTGGCAGTATCAAGAGTGTCTGCGATGTGGCTCTTGTTGTGCCGACCTCTGATACGCCGAGGGTTCAGGAAGGTCACATCACGATCATTCATATTGTCTGCGATTTGCTGGAGAAGAGGATGTTTGCTTGATAAAATGGAGGACGTATGGATCGTTCAACTGTTGAAACTCTCTTTGCCCATAGTGCAGAAATTCGCTGTCTCGTAGTTGGTGACCTGATGCTGGACGAGTACCTGTGGGGCAAGGCGGATCGTATTTCGCCGGAAGCCCCGGTGCTGGTGGTTGATGTCGTTCGCGAAGAACTGCGTCTGGGTGGAGCCGGAAATGTGGTGAATAATCTGGCGGCGCTGGGAGCACAGGTCTCTGTCTGTTCGGTCGTTGGCGATGACCGGAATGGTCGTGAGCTGCTGGGGCAATTTTGCTATCACCATATTGATACCCGGGCGATCTTTCAGGATCCTGAGCGCAGGACCAGTCGGAAAACGAGAGTCGTTGCAGCTCATCAGCAGATCGTCCGTATTGATCGAGAATCGCGTGACGCATTGCCGGCTGCTGTTGAACAGCAGCTTTGTGCCTGGATAGCCGCCAATGCCAAAGAATTCAAGGTTATCGTGCTATCAGATTACAACAAGGGAGTAGTGACTCCCGCCGTCATCGCCTCGGTAATTTCTGCTGCTGCTGCGATCAACATACCGGTTCTGGTTGATCCAAAGGGGACGGATTATGCCCGCTATGGCGGGGCAACGCTGCTGACGCCGAATCGCAAGGAGGCAGAGGCTGCATCCGGAATTCACATTACCGATACCGCTTCTCTGGCACAGGCCGCAGAGGTTATCATGAATGTGGCTGGTTTGTCGCACCTGCTGGTTACCCGTAGTGAAGAGGGAATGTCGCTTTTCTCGCGGGAGAATGGCGTTGTCCATATTCCTACCGTTGCCCGCGAGGTTTTTGATGTTTCCGGGGCCGGTGATACGGTGCTTGCAGCGCTGGCAGTCGGCATCGCAGCCGGTTTCACTATGGCTGAAGCGGCTCGCCTGGCCAATGTTGCTGCAGGTATTGCCGTTGGCAAACTGGGAACCTCAATCGTTACACCGCAGGAAATCATCGATACTGTTTCGCGGGCTCACAAGGACAGCTACGCAAAAATAAAGAGCCTGGATGTACTGGTTGGCTTGATGACGGCGGAAAAAAGCAGGGGTAAACGGATTGTTTTCACCAATGGCTGCTTTGACCTGCTACATGCAGGACACGTAAAATATCTGCAAAAAGCCCGGAGTCTTGGCGACCTGCTGATACTGGGGCTCAACAGTGATACCTCCGTGCGTCGTCTGAAAGGGCCGAAGCGGCCATTGATTGACCAGGATGAACGTGCCCATCTTCTGGCAGCCCTGGATTGCGTTGACTATGTCGTTGTTTTTGACGAGGATACCCCATTAGAGTTGATAACCGCTCTTGAGCCGCACATTCTGGCCAAGGGGGGCGATTATTCGCTGGATCAGGTTGTCGGAAGAGACCTTGTTGAAGCGAATGGCGGCCGGGTAGAGCTGGTTGACTTTGTGGATGGCAAATCAACAACAAATATCATTGAACGCATTCTTGAACTCTATTCAGTGTGATAGTTTCACTGCCGTATACGAGCGGTGGTATTTGCGCACGTCCATCCTTACCCCTCTCTAAAAAACCGTACTATTCCTCTCTCGCCTGGTCTGGTCTGGTATTGACATCATCTGGCTTATTAGTCTGGTTTTTGGCTCAATTTTCTGGTATGAGAACACATTCCTTGATTAATTGCATTGCAGACAGGAGCGGATATGGCCGATAACACTGAACCACGCAAGGAACTCTGGATATTGGGTATAAAGCCCGGTAGTGGACGTGAAGAGATCCTTTCCTCGTATCTAGGCGCAGGTGGGTACATTTGTAAGGTTGAACAGTATGAAAACCTTGAGGCAGGGCGGCCATTGGGGATTGTGCTGGATATTTCCCCGTTCTCCGAAGATGGATGGGGAATATTGCTAAAAATCAAAAACTCGCCGATAACCCGCGATATCCCGGTGCTCCCGGTATTTCTCAGTGAAAAGGGGAAGGTCGGCGGAGTATTTCCAGTCGCCGGGTTTTTTACACTTCCGGTTGATGCGCAGTACCTTCAGAATCGACTAGCTGTCTATGGGTTGACTGAAGAAGCTGAAACCTGGGATCTGCAATCGCTGGTGGTATCGCGGAGCGGAGAAGAAAAACTTTCGAAGGCGATCGAAGCGTTAGGATTCGAGGTTATTAGGGGGTATACCGGCAAGGAAGCGTTGGCCCTTGCTTCCATCCATCCAGTGTACCTGGCATTCTGCAGCCAGATGCTGCTGGATATGTCGGCATTCGAGCTGCAGGAACGGCTTCGTCTGGACCCGTACAGTAGCAATACACCCATGTTTGTACTGCTGAAAGATGACATGAAGGTTGGAGAAAAACAGGCTATGAGCAGAGAAATTGCCCATCTGGTCAGAAAAAAACAGCTTTCATGTGACGAGTTTCTGGCGTATCTGCGGCGCAGGGAATAAAACGGTACGGGACATGACGCACAAAACAGCCGCTCCCCGGTATCGGGTGAGCGGCTGTTTTAATTTCAATTTCAAATCAAGGTTGTCATGTGATCTACTGCGTTACAACAGACCATTCAGATTCTTGATCTCGATACTGGCTTTGGCGCGCAGGTCTTTAAGCCATTGACTGAAGCGCTCTTCTGACTTTTTGCGGTAGAGGATGTCTTCAATATCCGCTTTAACGCTCTCGAATGGTTTGGTTGTGCCTGCCACCCGCGCTTCAAGTTTAATGATGTGAAAACCGATCGGTGTGGACACGAGACCGCTGATCTCGCCAGGTTTCAGGGAAAGGATGACTTTTTCCAGTTCCGGTTGCATATCACCTTTTTTAAAGCTGCCCAGATCACCGCCATCTTTACGAGCAGCCGGGTCTTCTGAGAATTCTTTTGCCAGTTCGGCAAAATCTTTGCCTTTTTTGGCATCTGCAAGGACCGCAAGTGCAGTGGTTTTGGCGCGCGTTATCTCCTCTGGAGAGGCTTTCGGACCCGTTTTAAAAAAAATGTGCCGGGCGCGGTAGGTTTCCTCTCCGGTATATTTTGCCAGATTGGCCGTGTAATAGTCACGCATCTCGGTTTCACTCACGACCACCTTTGATCGGACTTCCATGCTGACGAGTTTCAGTTTTTCAAGCTGTTCCCGGAGTTGTGCACGATACTGATCCATGGTAAGGCCCTGTTTGCCAAGAGCCGTTATTAATGCTTCCTGCGAAGGAATATTATTCTGCTTGCGCACATCATCAATCGCCTGTTGAATTTCCTCTTCGGAAACGTGGATATTCAATTCCTTGATTTTCTGTGCGGTCAATTTTTTTTCAATGAGCAGGTCAAGGGCTGTGTGGCGAATACGGCTCCGAGCTTCGTTGGTTAAAGCTCCTTTTTTCTCCGCTTCATTGATCGCAGGCTGCGCTTGCTGGTCGACCTCATACAGAGTTATTATCTCGTCGTTCACAATTGCTGCAATTGCATTTATAACTTTGTATGGTTTCTTTATCTCGTCTGAAGCGAGAGGTGGCTTGTTTGTTGTGAGCGTTGTTGCTGCCGGAGCCTTGGTGACAACCGCATTGTTTCCGGCACACCCGCCTGTCATAAGCAGAGCCAGAATGGCTGCCACAGCTGCCAAATTATATTGCTTCATGGTTTCAAACCCTTTTGCTTCCATAGATGTAAAAACCGGAAGAGGGGATATGTTCCCGCACTTCCGGTTTTTATCCGCTTAGAATATGCCGACACGAGGCCTGGCAGCCACTATTTTTTTTCGGGAGTTGCCGGTTTGGCAGCTTCAGCAGGATTTTTCTCGTCGGCTTTTGCGCCAATGCTATTGAGAACATCCTCATTTATTGTAATCTTGGCGGTTTTTTTCAATTCATCTTTAATCTTCTGAAATATTTCCTGCTGTTTAGACGGCATAATTGCGCCTTTGATCTGCTCTTTTACTTCCTCAAAGGGGCGGATGCCGGCGGGGCGTTTGCCGGTCAGCTTGATGATGTGGTAGCCGAAGTCGGATTTGACAATACCGGAAATCTGCCCTTCCTTAAGCGCGAGGGCAGCTTTTTCGAAAGCAGGCACCATGCTGCCTTTGCCGAACCAGCCCAAATCACCACCCTTTGCAGCGGAAGAATCTACGGAGTATTTTTTAGCCAGCTCATCAAATTTCGCGCCGGCCTTAAGCTTGGCCAGGATGTCCTGTGCTTCTTTTTCAGTTTTTACCAGGATATGGCTTGCCCTGATCTGCTCTCCGGACTTGAATTTGTCTTTGTTCTGCTCATAAAACTTTTTCAGGTCTTCATCGGAAACTTTGGCTTCGGTCTCAACTTTTTTCTTGAGAAACGATTCCACAATCAGACGTTTTTTGAGATCCTGAAGCTTTTCTGCAATTTCCGGGCTCTTGTCGAGGCCATCCTTCGCTGCCTGCTGCAAAATGAGTTCGCGGATGATCATGGTGTCGAGCATCTCTTTGCGCCCTTGGGGGGTATCGGCCATTGCCTTCAGGTATTCAGGCAGATTTTTCAGCTCACGGTCGAAGTCGCCGGTGGTAATGGTGCCACTATTGACATCTGCCAGAACCTTACCCTCTTTTTTACCCTGAGATTGTGACTCGTCAGAGGTGGCGCCTCCTTGGCAGCCGACAAGTGCAACCACGCAAATGGTGGCCGTAATCAGTTTTGTTATGGTAGTGAAATTCACGTAGAGCTCCTTTTTATTACTATTCTAGTGTGTGTAAACCACTAAAAACTAGCATAACACTCCGGTGGTTGCAACATTATTTCACAACCCTACTTAATGGTTTTTGCTTGCCATTAAAGCTCGGTACGGTACAATGGGCAGCTCATAAAAAAGGGACTGAAACTGTTCCGTTCTACTTCCAGATATCTCCAGAAGAGACACAACCGTGACCCATAAATTACCATGTACACTTTCCACTATTGGTGAATTTGGCCTGATCTCCCGCATTGCTGCTGGCGTTTCCGGACATGAAAATATCATTACCGGTATAGGTGATGATGCTGCGGTGACCGCCATCACGGCTGGCATGCAGTTGCTCACTTCTACCGATATGCTGGTGGAGGATGTACATTTCCGTCGTTCATGGCACGATCCCTACCGTCTGGGTCGCAAATCATTGGCCGTCAGTATTTCCGATATCGCTGCCATGGGCGGCATCCCGTGCTGGGCGCTACTCTCTCTGGCTATCCCTCCGGAACTTCCACTGGAGTTTGTAGATGATTTTATGCGCGGTTTTCTCGCAATGGCATCAGAAAATCAGGTTTTCCTGATCGGTGGTGATACCTGTTCGTCACGCTCAGGTCTTACCGTTTCAGTGACAATCATGGGAGAGCAATATCCGGGCATGATTGTGCGGCGCTCCGGTGCGCTGCCGGATGATGATATCTGGGTTACCGGCACGTTGGGTGATGCGGCGCTGGGACTGGAAATAGTGGAGGATGCCGACTCTGCCCCGTTGACTGGTAATCGGCTACCAAAACGGAGGTCATCGAACGGAATCGGAGACGACCCACAGTTTCTTATTAATCGTCTGCTCGACCCGACCCCCCGTGTCTCTGCTGCTTTGGCATTGGCTGAATCTGCAGTGTCAACTGCCATGATTGACGTTAGTGATGGCATTTTGGCTGATTACGGGCATCTTGCCGAACAGTCGGGCGTCGGAGGCTGTATTCAACTTGATGATCTCCCGCTTTCCGCCAGCTTCCGCAGGCACACTGCACATCTTCCTGTTATTCCTTACCATCTGGCGCTTTCCGGAGGAGAGGATTACGAACTCTGTTTTACTGCTCACCGTTCAAAACGGGAAAAAATTATCGACTATGTGAAAAATAGTGGCATTGCAGCGACACGTATTGGTATAGTAACAAGTTCTCCAGAGGTGACGGTTGTCAATCGTGACGGCAGCCGGTACACTGCACAGATTGAGGGTTTTAACCATTTTATATAACCAGATGAAAGGAACTTATCCATGCACCACATTATGATTCCCGCTGTCAAGGCCCGGCGTTGCGCTGACGCCATCCGTATGATTTCTGCCGAGGCGGTAGAGAGGGCTAACTCCGGTCATCCAGGTCTCCCGATGGGAGCTGCTGACTGTGCTGTCGCCCTGTGGGGCAATTTCCTCGAATTTAATCCGGAGGATCCGCGTTGGCCCAACCGAGATCGATTTATTCTTTCAGCAGGTCATGGTTCAATGCTTCTTTATTCACTGCTACATCTCTTCGGTTTTGACCTGCCGATGGAAGAGATCAAAAACTTTCGCCAGTGGGGGAGCAAGACTCCGGGGCATCCGGAGTTCGGCCACACGGTCGGCGTTGAAGTCACTACAGGGCCATTGGGACAAGGCTTTGCTAATGGTGTCGGCATGGGCATCGCTTCCCGGATGGCTGCGGAACGTTTTAATACTACTGATTTCAAACCGATTAATCACTTCATCTATACTCTGCTTGGGGACGGTTGTTTGCAGGAAGGAATTAGTTATGAAGCGGCTGCGCTGGCTGGCCACCTCAAACTGGGCAACCTGATCTACATCTACGACAGTAACAGCATTACGATTGAAGGGAAGACCGACCTGGCCTGGTCGGAGGATGTGGAAGGGCGCTTTATTGCCAGCGGCTGGCATGTTCAAAAAATCGATGGTCACGACAATGATCAGATTGTCGCTGCGATCGCCGCAGCCAAGTCTGAAACCGGCAAACCTTCGATCATAATAGCTACCACTCATATTGCATACGGTAGTCCCGCCAAGCAGGATTCGTCCGGTGCACACGGTTCGCCGCTTGGCAAGGACGAGATCGCGGCAGTCCGTGCCAACCTGGGATGGGATGCCGCTCCGTTTGAGGTTCCGCAGGATGTGCATGACACCTGCCAGCTACGGGTCGAAGAACTGAAACAGCATTACGCCGCCTGGCAGCGTGGCTTCGCATCATGGCATGCAGCCAATCCGGAAAAATCCAAACTGTGGGATGAGATGTGGCATAAACATCTGCCCGCAAATCTGACTGACGAACTGTTGTCGGTCGTTGCCGGCAAAGACGGCGCTACCCGTGCTCTCTCTGGAACGGTGCTGCAAAAGGTGGCAGCGCTTATTCCCTCTGTTGTTGGCGGTTCGGCAGACCTGTCTCCCTCTAACAACAGTGACATCAAGGGAGCTGGCTCGGTGCAGGCCGGCAGTTTTGCCGGACGCAATCTTCACTTCGGCATTCGTGAACATGCTATGGGCGCCATCATAAACGGCATGGCACTCTATGGTTGTTTTATCCCGTATGGCGCTACCTTCCTGGTCTTTTCTGATTACTGCCGCCCGTCAGTCCGGCTTTCAGCCTTGATGGGAGCACAGTCGATCTATATTTTCACCCATGATTCCTTTTTTGTCGGCGAAGACGGACCGACGCACCAACCGGTTGAACATGTCGCATCACTGCGTTTAATCCCTGGCCTGCAGGTCATTCGCCCGGCAGATGGGATTGAAACTGCTCTGGCCTGGCAGGCTGCCCTGCAATATAACGGCCCGACCGCGCTGATCCTGACCCGTCAGAAACTCCCGGTGATCGCCAGGGCAGCTTCGTTTAGTGCGGGTGACGTGCTCAAAGGGGGATACGTTGTTTCTTCTCCGGATGGTACACCTGATGCCGTTATCATGGCCAGCGGTTCCGAAGTGCATGTGGCAGCAGAAGCGGCTGCAACGCTGGCCTCGCAGGGCATAAAAGTCCGCGTTGTCTCGGTGCCCTGCCTGGAAACCTTCCTCGCCCAGCCGGCAGAGTATCGGAACCAGGTGCTTCCGGCCGGTATTCCGCGGATAGCTTTTGAGGCTGGACGGAGTGCCTCGTGGGGGTGCCTGATCGGGTGTGACGGGCTCTTTATCGGAATAGAGCATTTTGGTGCGTCAGCGCCGGACAAAATTCTGGCTGAACAGTTTGGGTTCACCACGCCACAGGTAGCTGAAAAGATCGCGACATTTTTGAAATAGAGAGCAAATCCGGGATTTTCATGGAACTGATTGAACAACTAAAAAAACCGCTGCTTTTTTCCGGTTTGAATAATGCCGATCTTGCTGAACTTGCTGCTATTACAGTTCGACGCGCCTTCGTGAGGGGGGAAACCCTGTTCAGTGAAGGAGAGGAAGCTACCGGTTTCTATCTGCTGATATCAGGAAGCATCAAGCTCTGCCGGATGTCACCGGATGGGCGCGAAAAAGTGCTCCATTTTGTCCAGCCGCGCGAAACCTTTGCCGAAGCTGCCTTTTTTGGGGATGGCAAATACCCTGCCGAAGCTCGCGCCATGGAAGCGGGGGAGGTGCTGTATCTTCCGCGTCAGGGCTTTATGGAGCTGATGAGCCATAATCCCAACTTTGCCTTTAATCTGGTCGTATCGCTCTCGCTTATGCTGCGTCAGTTTGTCCGCCAGATTGAAGAGCTTTCCTTTGCCGATGTTACTTCACGCCTGGCATCCTTCCTTGTGCGGCGCGCAGCTGAGGATTCGACCAAATTTGGCGGTATCATCTATATTGATCTGGGGATCAAGAAGGGTGAACTTGCATCCCGTCTGGGAACCGCGAGCGAGACAATTTCCCGAACTCTCCGCAAGTTGAAGGATGAAGGGATTATTGAAGTGCAAGGGAATCGGGTGGTAGTACACCAGATGGAAAAGCTTCAGAAGCTGTCGGAGCGCCATGAGTAGAAGTTGTTAATTGAATTGTACTGGATTCCGAACGGGAGATAATCAGATGTTGATTGTAATGAACCACAATGCTACCCAGTCAGATGTTGATGCAATTACCAGAATCGTTGCAGAGATGGGGTTCAGGGCTGAACCGATTCCGGGCAGTGAACGAACCGCTATTGGAGTGCTGGGTAATCATGGATATGTCGATGACAGCAAAATACTCGAACTACCGGGAGTACAGCGGGTGATCCACGTGTCAAAACCATACAAGCTCGTTTCGCGTGATTTCCATCCTGATGATACCATTGTTGATGTTGCCGGCATCAAAGTCGGCCAAGGCTGTCGGCCGGTTGTTGTTGGTGGTCCCTGTGCGGTGGAAAGCAAGGATCAAATCATCAAGACCGCCCTTTTTGTTAAGAAATGCGGAGCTGATATGCTGCGTGGGGGCGCTTTCAAACCTCGCACTGGACCTCATACATTTCAAGGTTTGCGTGAAGAGGGGCTCAAGCTGCTGGCAATTGCCGGAAAAGAGAGTGGTTTGCCGATTGTGACCGAGATCATGAGCCCGGACAATGTTGGGCTGGTTGCCGAGTATGCTGATCTGCTCCAGGTTGGCGCCCGCAATATGCAAAATTTCGACCTGCTGCGCGAACTGGGGAGAATCCGTAAGCCGGTACTTTTGAAACGCGGCATGTGTGCGACAGTGGAAGAGTTTCTCGCGGCGGCCGAATATATCCTTGCAGAAGGCAACAGCCAGGTCATCCTCTGTGAACGTGGAATTCGTACCTTTGAGACCGCTACCCGAAATACTCTGGACCTCTCGATTGTGCCACTGATCAAGGAGATGTCGCACCTGCCGATCATGGTTGATCCGTCACATGCAACCGGTAAACGCTCGCTTGTTTCGCCGATGGCCAAAGCTGCTCTGGTTGCTGGAGCAGACGGCGTTCTGATCGAAGTTCACCCGGAACCGGAAAAGGCGCTTTCCGATGGGCCACAGTCGCTTACTTTTCCCGGCTTTGAACAAATGATGAATGAGATTGGTCAGTTGACAATGTTCTTGCAGAGCCGCTGAACGTGCGGATAAAAGGCTTGAAATGTTTGATCCATCGGAGTAATAATTGATCGAAAGTTTGTTCTCTCTACTCTGCTCGACGGTTGCAACGCCCGGGCGGAATGCTACATAGTACGGGGGTTGTTCCCTGCTGTGGTGTGCTGCCTTCAGTACGCAGGTTTGCCTGAAACAGTATATTAACTCCCACAATTAAGGAACTCGCCGGAGGCCCTTAATGCCGACGACAGGGTGGAGAGAATTGAAAATGAAGGGGATTCCGAAAGGTTTCCCCTTTGTTGTTACAGGAAGCATCAGGCCGGTGAAAATCGTACAAACCGGTTCCTGCCTGAATGTTTTGCCTGATAGAGGGCTTCATCTGCCTTTTTAAGGAGCGTCTCGGGGGAGTCTTCTGTGACGAAACAGGATATTCCGAGGCTGATAGTGACCTTTATCGAATGGTTCTCGAAGCTGTTTGTCATCTCCTCAATACTCATCCGAAGGTTTTCTGCCACAACTTCGGCGTTCTCAGCACTTGTTTCCGGCAGCAGGCAGCAAAATTCTTCGCCGCCGTAGCGTGCAAAAAAATCTGTCTTTCTGATGACTGACACTACCTTTGATGCAACGGCTTGCAACACCACGTCTCCGCACTGGTGACCATAGGTGTCGTTGACCTTCTTGAAAAAATCTATATCAATCATTATCAAGCTCAGGTGCCGAGAATGTCTGCGATGCCTTTCACACTCGTCTGACAACCGTGACTCCAAAAATCTGCGGTTATATATGCCGGTCAGTGCATCTTTCGTATTCATTTCGATCAGTTTTTGCTCGTAGGTTGCAAGTTCCGTAACATCTTGAACAATGAGGAAAAGACCGGAGATCGAATTGTCGTCTGACCGGAGTGGTCCCATGGTGCAGCTTTGTTGCATCAGTTCAAAACGATAGCCGAACGAGCTGTCCGGTTTAAAGGGGAACAGAAAGCTATGCAGCTTCTGGGAAAAAAAAGCGAAATTGCCAAAAGAGAGGACAGCCTTGCAGTTTTTGTTGAAACTGGGAGTGCTTAAATGCGGGAAAAAGTCAAAAAGTGCTTCACCAATAATCTGGTCGGAAGGGATTCCGCTGTGCATTGACATCCAGCGATTCCAGTACTGAATCTTTATATCTCTATCAAGAACAACCAGACCAAAGTTAACGGTGTCAAAGATCTGGGTAAGTTCATTCAACGTCATTCGTACTGCTCCATAAAGGCTGCCAAAGATTTTTTCAACCAGAGAATTGAGTCGTGGCTGGTAACGAGAAACAGAAATCCGTGTACATTTCGCTCGTTAAAACAGAAAACCGTTTTCAATACAATTGCCGCAGAGCCGCTTTCAAAGATGTTTACCGGGATCGCATCATTGGGAGTGTTTTCGGTAACGACGCGGGGAGGCGAATATGTTACGGAGTCGCCAAGAAGTTCTGATAACTTGCCGACACAGGCACCAATGAGGATATTGCCCACCTCCATCAGTGTTTCCTTTTCCAGTGCATCAATCGACTCCGAGCCAAAGTCACCGGTCCCATCACCAAAAAGAGAAATAAGTTCCCTGCCGGCACTGGCCTGAAAAACAAGGAAGGCACTTCCTTTGAATTCCCCCCAGAAGTTCTGCTCAACAATGCTGACACGGCCATATTCACTGACCTGGGACTTGATATAAACTGGCAGGTCATGCGCCATCAGCATCTCGATATACGGTACGCTTAACACAACGAAAATGTTGATGACCTCGGCAAGGTCTGCTGCCGCCTTACCGAACGCAATGTTCATTATCTCCTGAAGGATCTCTTTTTCTTCATCCGAAATAGTATTGAGGCAATAGTCCATATATCTATCCGATGTGCGCTTCGGCTTTTGATAGTGCGTCTTCAATGGATTCTTTTGAAGGGGGTTTTTTTATAACCATGAGAGCCCCCAGTCCTAATACATTTGTGATGGATTTTATCTGAATATCGGCTGTGCAGACAATCACAACAGCTTCCGGGTGAAATTCCTTTATTTTTCCGGTCGCTTCGGCACCATCCATAACCGGCATGGTGAGGTCCATGAAAGTCACATCAGGGCGGACCTCTTTATACGTTTCGAATCCTGCCAGGCCATCGCCGGCCTCGTAGAGTTCATAACCACGGTCTTTAGGGATGCAGCTTTTCATGATCCTTCGGGAAATAGGTGAGTCATCGATGAGTAGTATTTTTTTGATCATATGAGGTAGGCAGCCTTCCGCAGGATATGAAAAAAATAATCTATATTCAGATATATGCAAGATCAGGAGTGGATACAAACAGCACTGCTTAATTAATTTTTGCAACGGTAAAGTAATTAATAGTAGTGATTTAGTCAAGACGGAAAACGCTTTTATACATACTTTATCTGTTATCAAAAAATCCAGCTTCCGGTATAGGTAAAAATCAGTTTCATCGGATGGTGATAAAAGTATCGTAAAGATAGGATATATGCCATTTCATGAGGGATATGCGCTCATATATAATCCAATAAATCTCCTGAAATCTCCTTGACAAAAACAGGGTCGCTTATTACTTTGAGACTATTGGCACTCACCTGTGATGAGTGCTATTTATTTGGGGCCATGATATGGATGTAGAGCTTTCTGCGCGGAGCAGACAGATACTTGAAGCTATAGTTGAGGATTATATTGCTACTGCCGAACCGGTCGGCAGCAGTGCCGTTGCACGCCGTCATGCCTTGACGCTCTCATCGGCAACAGTGCGCAACGTTATGGCAAATCTGGAAGAGATGGGACTTCTGGTTTCTCCGCATACCTCAGCTGGTGGGATTTCGACGGA